>CACCPY010000006.1 GCA_902547955.1 uncultured Alphaproteobacteria bacterium
TTGAGCTCAGAGGTACACCTGCATTTATTATTAAAGATCAGATTTATTTTGGTTATGTAGGTTATGATGCAATGGCTGAAAGTCTAAAGAATTAACAATACAAGTTATTCTTTTCATTGGTTTTGAATTTTGCTGCGAAACCATTACTGTACAATATTTTCTTTCCATACCTACTTAAATATATATTGTGATTAACGAGAGCATCCATTTCTCTAAGATGTTTTTTTGTTCTTTCATCATACTCCGTAAAAATACTTTGATCTTCTTGTAACACGTGGATTAATTCATGTAACAAAACCGCTCTATGACAGATGTCATTCATTGGATCTAAATTGTCTGCAAGATAAACTTTATATTTTGGTTCAATAGGGGTATAAGCCAAAATTTCGCATTCTCTGTTACCACAAGCTAACTCAGATAATTTGCTTTGTTCAATAAACTCAACACTTGGTGTTTGTTTTGGATTGATATAATTTGTATTACTTGTTATCCATAGCATTAATGCTAAAATCAATTCATTAAAATTTTCAAACTTTTCCATGTTTAATAAGATAGTGATAAAAAAATGAAAAGTAAATTATTTAAACATTTAAATCTTCCTGAAATGTATAACATAGAAGTGGGAGAGGGAAATAAAATTTACGTTGAGGTTAGTGGAAATAAATCAGGTATACCAGTTATTTTTTGTCATGGGGGACCTGGGGGTCATTGCAGAAATGAACATCATTCTCTGTTTGATCCTAAAATATTTAAATCCATAATATTTGATCAAAGGGGGTGTGGGAAAAGTACCCCGTATAGGTCCTTAAGTGGAAACGATACAAATATTCCTTCGAAAATAAGACGTTATCATGTCCACGAAAAATAAATATTAAAAAAATTAAAGATATAAATGTTTTCATATCACAATACCTAAAATATACTATTATAGTAAGTTGTTTTTAGTCTTAAATTTTTTCAAGCTTTGTATTCTATTTTTTAAAATAAAAATAGGATCTTGTTTTGTAATTTTACATTTTTTATTGCCAAACCTGAGACTTTTTCTGTTTATTAAAAAATCAATTTCATTGCCTTTATAAATTTTAATATTTCTTTTATCAGTTTTATATGATCGTTTAAACTGAAAAAGTTCATAAATAAATTTATCCAACGAATATAAAATCACTCTTTTATTAGCAAGAAACTTTACACCATAGTCATCTATGCTGTCCGATTCTGACAAACAAATAAGATTTTTTCCATTTAAGTCATTATCATAAGGTTCATTAGCTCTTGAATATTGAAACTCTAATAAAAAGGATATTAATATTAGAAGAGACACTAAACGCATTGCATAAAAAATATTTTTAAGTTTATAAAGATCCATTCAAAATATATTTCAATATTCTAACTACCTGGTTCTGGTCCTTAGCAACAGCAGAGGCCGAAGCATCAACTTCTTTTAAGGCGTGTTGATCTGCATCATTATGAATTACGATAATCGATTTATTTAAGGCTGAAGCGTATCCTGCGTCAAAAGCTGCATTCCATTGTTTATATTTATCTCCAAATTTAACTATAACCACATCAGAATCTTTTATATATTTTTTTGTTTTAATCGAATTTATCTTGGCACCTTTGTTATCTTTCCAAAAGTTATTTTCTTCATTACCCAATATTTCTACACCACAGTTATCGGAATTTTCATGATTTGTGGTAGGAGATGAAAAAACAATATTTAGATTTTCTTTATTACAGAGAGCAATAATTTCATCCCTCCAATTAGTGTGTATTTCACCTGACAGATATACATTTAACATTAAAATATTCTCCTTTAATAATTCCAATGAAATAATAATATTAATTATTAATTAAAACACTTTATTTTAAAAAAAATATCATCATATTTAATAAATGCATTTGTTAAGAATTAGCAGGATTAATCTTCTCTTTATCATTTACTTTTTTTTTGTTGCCATACCTTTTAATTTACTTTCTGAGAATCAGAAAAATCAAACAAAAGTAGTTACAAAAAATATAGAAACTCTATGTCTTAATTCATTGGAATGGTACGATCGTCACCCAGGTTATAAAGGAGAATATAGAAGAGTTTTAGAATATTGTAAAACTTATGCCAAAGATGTAAGTCCTAAGGGTTTTTTGGTTAACCCTATTCTGTCCGATTTTGGTGTGATGAGCGGAGTTAACACTCGTCCAAGAGATCAAATTCATCAAGGTATAGATATTATTGGGTCTAAAAACGAACCAATTATTGCTGTTGCAGATGGTTTAGTTTTAGAGGCAACTGTTGAAGATTGTTGGGGTTCGACATTGGTGATTGACCATGGTGAATCTCTAGATGGTAAAAAACTAATTGTTCTTTATGCCCATATTGGAAAATTCAATGTAAAAGAAGATGATTATGTAAAAAGAGGTGACATAATTGCCAGGTTACCCGAAAAAGTTCAATTTATGTGCATGGCGAGGGTAAGGCATCTTCATTTACAAATTGGACAAAAATATTGTCAAAAAGAAGAAAAAGACAATTGGGGATGTAAATATTTTATAAAAGATTTTTACAATTCATTAAATCCACACTCTTATTGGGCTGATGGACCAAACAAAGTCTCATGTTTTAGTAAAGAAAAAGAATATACTAAAGGCACCCTTACCTACCCATTTCAATGTAAAAAATTAACTGCAAACTAAAATTAATAGTTTCTCTTTAATTTTATCCCTTAACATATTCTAATAGCATCTATTTTTCTGTTTTATATAGATCCAAATTATCTTCTATTTCATGAATATCATTATCAAGATCCTCTAATAAACTTTTAATTATTATTAACTCCTCATATAGTAATTGATTTTTTGAGTTGAGATTTGAAATAGAAACTAACATCAAAATAATAACTATTAATATACCCATTAATCCGATATTTACTTTCATCATTTTTTTCCCTTTAAATTGAAATTTATTTTTTAATAATGCAGTCACCAGAGAATGTGGTATTTATTCTAAAAAGATCAATGCTTTCTTTAATCTTTAGATTTTTTTTATTTAATTTTATTAAATGAAAATCGTGACCTTCAGTATTTTGTAATGTTACGTTGTAAAAAAGCTTAGTCTCTTCATACTTATTATCTTCAAACCGATCAGGAAAGATCCTTTGAAGTTTTGAGAAGGGTTTTTCAGATAAGATTTTTTTTTGTTTACACAAAAAAAATTGTTTTTTTTTTTGGTATTTTATTTTTTCTTTTGTAATTTTATTTAAATTTTCATAATTTCCAGAACAAATTAGAATTTGTTCATCCTCACAATTCTGAAATAAAACTTCTTTACAGCTTCCGTATTTTTTTGTTGATTGAACTTTTCCGTAGTTAGGATTGAGATTAACAAACTCGTCAACAATTCTACCACTTTTCAAATTAAAAGTTGAAGTAAAATAGTGTGTACGTGTTCCACCTGACAAATCTGATAATATAAAAAATATGTTGTTTTTAAATTCAAATATGTCATTTTTATTGAACTCATTATTTGGATCACTCAAAAAACTATAATTTCTTGGATTACCAAAAAATTTAAATTTAGTATTTATGTAGAAAAATTCATTTTCTGAAAGGTTTTGTTTTTTTGTAATTATTTTATCTTTATTGAAAAAAACTTTTTCCTCCCACCAACATGAAATAGTTATTTCCTTTGAATTAATTTCAGAAAATAAAAATAGAAAAATTAAAAAAAGTTTTTTCATTTTAGTCTATACGTAAAAATATCAAATCAAATCTTTTTTATCTCATCCGTTCCTAACTACTCCACTTTCATCCAATTAACCAACTCTGTAGGTTAATCGTTAAACATTATCACAAATATCAGTGGGTTAAAAACTAATAAAATTCCTTAACTCATTATATATTTCTTGTTCTGTTGGTAAGAAAATACAAGAGTATTCCGTTCCCCCTTTGGTATGAATTAAAATTAGATTACTCTTATCTATTTTTCCAACATATCTTATTTCAATAAAATTTGGTTCTATATCTTTATAATTAAGATTGTGAAATTTAACTAAATTTTCTTCAGATATAAAAAAACTTTTCACAATCGTTTCATTTTCAAAAAAAAAGAAGAACGGGTAACCCCTTATAGTTTTTTCTTGTGTTTCACACTTGATTGATTTTTCTATTATCTCAATACTAAAGGAGGGGTTAAAGAAAAAGGTAAAAATCAGCATCAGTAATAGTTTTTTCATTTTTGTAACTTTCTTAATTCAGTCCAAACATTTAAATACGAATTATGTCTCTCAGATTGATCAGGAGAAATTGAGTTTTTAAAATTATCGTAATTTATATCTTCAACTATTTTCTTCAGTTTACTAGATACGTCAGTCTTTTTTATAAAAGAACGATACTTATAATCTGAACTTTCCATTTCAAACACATCTGAGTCTGGAAAAACTTTTTCTATATCACCTTTAATTCTTGAACGAACTAATAACTCATCTTTATTATTTCTATTTTCAACAATTGATAAAAAAGAATTATTAAGAAATACCCACATTTTTCATTTGTAACAATTCAGTTTTATGTTCAAGATCCAAACAATCAAAATTAATATCTTTTATTAACTGACTGTATTTTGTTTTAACTTCATTAATATTCATACAAAAATCCACAAAGATCCAAATATAAGAATATCTATTAAAATTACTTTTGTAAAATCACTCATAAATCAACTTACTCTTTATAATTTCCCCTAACTTACTTTTGTTCCTTTCTAAGTGTTTATTATATTTCTTAATTAATTCAAATACTAAACATGAAGAAAACTTTTTTCCTCTGTAACTTAGTAGATTAATCTGATTAAAATATTGACTAATCATCTTATAAGTATGACCACATTCTCTAAAAAAATAATCTTATCAACTAACATTTTTTGATACGGGGAGTATGGATAAGAATTAAGTCTTATGTTTGATATCTTACAGTGAACTTTGAGGGTGATGTTTGTATAATCTCTAAAACTATACATACAAAACGAAATCACTCCACAGTAATCTTTTTAGTCAAACTTCTAGGTTGATCATCTATTTTCATTACTCACTTCTTATCAATATTTGTAATAAAATATACACAAAAGTTTTATAATATAACTATTAATAAAGGTTTCAATGAATAAAATTATTGTTGTACTATTCATGGTTTTAGTTACTTCATGTGAAGAAGAACAGGTAAAGGATTGGACTGATGATCCTAAATATGATCCTAAACCAAACTCTTTATTAAGGTTCTAAAAAAAATAAAAAAGAAACATCATGGTGGATAAATCCCAAGAGGATTACTTAATTTTAAAGAGGTTATCACTTTTCTGTCATAAAATTTAAACAATTTTTTTATCGAATATAAATTTTACCCCTATAAATCCTCTGAACTAAAATTCAGAGGATTTTTTAACTTTAAAGAGGTCATTACTTTTCTGTCATAAAATTTACATATTAATTTTCTAATTTGTAAACTTCATATTATAACTTCATATTAATCCTCTGAACTAAAATTCAGAGGATTTCCTAAATTACCTTTCATTTTTTATAAACTAAACAAGTACCCTCGTTACCTGTCAAATGTAACTTATACATTTTGTCATCATTATAAAAATACAAATGAAGGTCACCTGATTTCCTATTGATTGTTGAGTTTACTATTTTGGTATCATTATCTTCTAATTCTTTCATACACTTTTCATAATCAATAAGTTTGGTTATTGATTTTTTATCTTTTGACTTCACTTCAACAGACACAAACAAACAAATCAGTATAAGTAACAGTTTTTTCATCTTAGTTTACATACCTTATTTAAAGTAATATCTCTGATTGAATTCGGTATTGGATATGACCATTGTTTAAGTTCGTTTGGAATTGAATTTTTTACACAACCACCTTCACCCATTGGTTCTACACAACGAACATCTTCTAAAAGTTTATATTTGAATTCATCACAATGACCTTGAATATAGTTCATTACAGATTTTGTATTAAACATATCCTTTGGTTTACTTATGTTGTGTAATTCCCAATAGAATACATTTTCTCCTTTAACTTTAATTCTATCTATACCAATATGTGTCACATCACCTTCACCAGATGTTAAGACTTCTTCCCATTTACTATGAGAAGGAGAATAAATTAACAAACAAATCAGTATGAGTAATATTTTTTTCATTATTTGAAATTATTCCTAATCTTTTTGTTTCCTATTAATATCAAATTTCAAACAACCAATATAAGATAAACCTTCTTTTTTTGAATCAGGTTGTTTTTTTCTTGTATTCACCATTATGAGATAAGTCTTCCCCTTATAAACAAACACTGTATCAATTCTATTTCCAAGACTACCTACCTTATTTGACCAAGAACTAATTGTTTTACCTTTTTCAAAATACTTCAAACACTCTTGTGTTTGGATATTTTCAGTAGGATAATACTTTGATAGACTTTTACGTTCTTCCTCTAACTCAAAAATGTCATTTAAATTTGGTCGTGACTGTGACTTCACTTCAAAAGACACAAACAAACAAATCAATATCAGTAATAGTTTTTTCATACAAAAATCCATAATGATCCAAATATAAGAATATCTATTAAAATCACTTTTGTAAAACTACTCATAAACCAACTCACTACTTATTATTTCACCTAACTTACTTTTATTCTTTTCTAAATGTCTATTATGTTTCTTTATTAACTCAAACACTAAACTTGGAGAAAACCTTTTTCCTCTATAACTCAGTATATTAATCTGATTAAAATATTGACTTATCATTTTATAAGTATGACCACATTTTCTTAAGAAGATAATCTTATCGATTAACTTTTTTTGGTATTCAGAGTATGGATACGGGTTAAGTTTTATGTTTGATATCCTATAGTGAATTTTGAGAGTAAGTTTTGTGATGTTTTTATTTTTATACAGACAATTGAAACTCATTCCACAGTAACAGATTTAGCAAGATTTCTTGGCTGATCGACATCCGTACCTTTTTTTACAGCAACAAAATATGCTATTAATTGAACTGGGATTGAATACAAAATAGGTTGAACAAACTCATTCACATTTGGGAGTACAATTTTCTTAACAGTAATATCGTCGGTGTGCTTTTCACCGTTTTTATCTGTTATTAATAATATTTTGCCACCCCTAGCCATAATTTCTTGCATATTTGAAATATTCTTTTCAAATAAAAAATCCTTAGGCGAAATAATTATCACTGGCACTTTATCGTCTACAAGAGCAATTGGACCATGTTTCATTTCACCAGATGCATAACCTTCAGCATGTATATATGAAATTTCTTTAAGTTTAAGAGCACCTTCCATAGCAATTGGAAATGAAGAGCCTCTTCCCAAAAAAAGTGCACTTTTAGCATTTACAATACTATTAGTTTTGCCTTTAATTATTTCACTCATATCTAAAACATTAAGAATACTTGACGGGAGTTCCAATAAACTTTCAGTCAAAATTATTTCCTGTGATTTTGATAAAATCTTTCTCTGTCTGGATATAACTAGACACAACGAAGCAAGGACACATAACTGAGCTGAGAAGGCTTTTGTAGATGCAACACCAATTTCAGGCCCTGCAGCAATTGAAAGTACAAAATCAGATTCTCTGGCTATGCTACTTTCAATTACATTAACAAGACTTAAAACTTTACACTTATTTTTTTTTACAAACTTAAGAGCAGCTAAAGTATCTGCTGTTTCACCAGATTGTGAAATAAAAATTACTAACGTTTCTTTAGGATTATCTACGAAAGACTTATACCTATATTCAGAAGCAAGATAAGCAGTTGCATTTATTTTTGCATACTTCTCAATCCAATAAGTTGCCACCTGACATGCATAATATGAAGTACCGCAAGCTATCAAATTGATTTTTTTTATTTTTTTCCAATTAATTTTTAAATCTGGAATATTAATTTTTTTATTTATTGGATCTAAAAACCTGCTTAACGAGTCACCTATTATATGAGGTTGTTCATATATTTCCTTTTGCATAAAATGATTGAAATTTCCTTTATCCAAATTTTTACTTGAATGGCTTGAAAGTGTAATTTTTCTTTTAACTTTTTTAAAGTTTTCATTAAAAATTTGATATGAATTTGCTTTTATAAAAACACTGTCTCCTTCTTCTAAAAAAATAATCTTTTTAGTAAACGGTGCTAAAGCAACAGAATCTGATCCAATAAATGTAGAATTATCTGAAATACCAAGTGCTAAAGGACTTCCTTTTCGTGACCCAGCCAGTAAATTTAAGTTTTTGAAAATGATTGCTATAGCAAATGCTCCTTCAAGTTGTCTTAGCATTTTTTTTATTGCAATATTAGGCTCTTCTTTTTTTAACTCATAATCAAGAAGATGTGCGATAACCTCACTATCAGTTTCAGAGTTAAATTGATACCCAAGTTTTACAAGTTTTTTTTTTAACAGTGTATAATTCTCGATAATTCCGTTGTGAACTATTGATACATTTTTTGATGAATGAGGATGTGCATTTGTAGTTGAAGGAACTCCGTGCGTTGCCCATCTTGTATGACCGATTCCAATCTGACCATCAAAACAGCTGTTTTTTAATTTAATTTTCAATTTTTCGAGTTTACCTTTTGCTCTTAGAGTATGAATTTTTTTATTTTGATCTAAAATTGAAATTCCAGAAGAATCATAACCCCTGTACTCTAACTTTGATAGACCGTCTAAAATTGATTTTACAACAAGACTATTAGAATAAACTCCAAAAATTCCGCACATTACTTTTTATTACTTTTTTTTATTAATTCTGATTTTCTATAGACTGTTGTCCCTTTTGGTATATTTTTGTCGATAACCGTGCTGGCTCCAATAATAGAATTTTGTGAAATTTTTATTGGAGCAATAAGAGATGTATTAGAACCAATAAAACAATTTTCCCCAATAAATGTTTTATTTTTCCTAAACCCGTCATAATTACAAGTAATCATGCCAGCTCCAATATTAGTATTTTTTCCTATGTCAGCGTCACCAATGTAAGAAAGATGAGAAACCTTAACATTAGATTTTAAATTTGATTTTTTTATTTCAACAAAATTTCCAACTTTCACCTCCTTTTCGATTTTTGTTTTATCTCTTAGCCTGGCAAATGGACCAATCGATGCTTGATTTTTAACAATAGTATTTTCCAAATGACAAAAACTTTTTATTTCAACATCGTCTCCAATTTGGACATTAACACCAAAATGGACATTTGGATGAATTACTACATCTTTTCCTATTTTTGTATCACTACTAAAAAAGACTGAATTCGGATCAATCAATGTAACACCTTGTTTTAAAAACTTTTTTCTTACAATTTTTTGAAATTGATTTTCTACCAGAGCCAGATCACTTTTATTATTTACACCCAAAAACTCATAATATGGAAATTCTAAATGTGAAACTTTGTAACCTTCATTATTAAGAATCTCAGCAATATCTGTCAGAAAAAATTCTTTTTTTTTATTTTCGTTTTTTATTTTTTTTAATTTTTCAATCAAGTATTTAGTTTTTATAAGCATAATTCCTGTGTTACACAAATTATCTGCTTGCTGATTATTTTTTAGTTCCGATTTTTCAATAATTTTTTCTACACAATCTTTTTTTGTTATTAATCGACCATAAGAATGGTCAGTGTTTGGTGGAGTCATTGATAAAATGCAAAGATCAGAATTAATTTTTTTAAACTTTTCAAGAGATTTTTTTAAAGAAATATGTGAAATTAATGGAGTATCACCGTATAAAATTATTGATATATCAGAGCTTTTAAAAGATTTTTCGCTCAATGCACATTTAACAGCATCTGCTGTTCCAAGTTGTTTTGTCTGTGTGGCAAATTTAACATTATTGTATCTATCTTTTATTATTTTTTTGTGAGATTCAAGTTCATTGGAAACAACCATTGAAATCATTTTGGGCTTTAGTGAAGCACTTACATTGAGAACATGAAAAATCATTGGAAGGTTTCCAACTTTATGAAAAACTTTAGGAATTTTTGAATTCATCCTTGAGCCTTTTCCAGCTGCTAATATTATTATCGAAAATGACATTATATAAAATTTGATCTAGTATTAAAAATCATACTAACTTTTCTAACAGAGATTAATTGAATAATGAATAAAAATTTTAAATGTGTTGTATTTGATTTAGATGGAACTTTGATTGATAGCGGCCCAGATCTTCTTGATTCATTAAATTTTGTTTTAAAAAAAAATAATCTCAAAGCAATTAGTGGTGATGTCATAGGGAACCTTGTTGGGGGAGGAGCAGAGGCCATGATAAGAAGAGGTTATGCTTTTTTAGGTGAAAAATTAGATAATAAAATAATCCCTAAATTAATAAAGACTTTTCTTCAATATTATCAAATAAACTGTACTAAAAAAACAAAACTATATCCAAACGTTTTGAAAATTCTTATTTTATTGAAAAGAAAGAATATAAAAGTCTGCATATGTACCAATAAAAAACAATACCTAGCAGAAAAAATTATTCAAAATATGGGTTTAAATAAGTATTTTGATTTAATTGTCGGATCTCACAATTCCATGAAATTAAAACCTCACCCAGATATGCTTAATAAATGTGTTGACAGTCTTAACGTACAATATAACGAGACAATATTTATAGGAGATAGTTTGAATGATATCGTACCGGCAAATGAACTAGGAATAGTTTCTGTCTTCGTAACCTATGGGTATGGGAAAATGAATACATCAGTTAATGCTAATATAGAAATCTCAGACATTATGGATCTAAAAAGTTACTTTTAAATTTTAATTCTTTCTGTGAAAAAAAGATTTATTTCATTTAATACTTGATAGATTGTTAATAGAGCAACGAGCAAAGCTAAAAAAGCTATCAGATACATCAGCTTATGAAACTTAGGGTCCATTTGATAATTATATAAAAAAAAAAGAATGAGTTCTAATATTCATTAATTCAATAAATATAATTTTTATAATAAATTTGATCAATATATAGTTTTTAATTACTTTATTTCTAAACTTAAATAATAAAGGAGAAAATATGAAAATTTTTACATTATTAACATCATTGTTACTTTTCTTAATAAGTACTAGTCATGTTATGGCTAACACAAAACAACAAGCTGCTCAAAAAAAGTTGCAATCATATGGATGTAAATTAATTCAGGATGCTCAAGGAAAATCTTCTTATCAATGTAAACCAGATGCACCAAAATCATTAATTAAATATTACAGTCAAATAGTTCAAAAATAGATCTTAAAAATTTTAAAAGCATTTATTAGAAATATTTATTACACAAAACTTTAAGGCCTTGAATTCAGGGCTTTAAAGTTTTTCTATTTTTTCATATATTATGAAAAATGAGTAATATTTTAAAAGAGTCAGTATATTCAATTAATAAAGCAGTAAAATTTTTAAAAACAAATAAATTAGTATCACTTAAAACTGAAACTGTTTATGGTTTGGCATGCGATCCAAGTTCAATTCATTCTATTAAAAAATTATATAATATAAAAAATCGACCCTTAGTAAATCCTTTGATAATTCATATTTCCTCAATAAATATGTTAAAATCAATTTGTAAAATAAATGGTTTAACTGAAAAAATTATCAATCACTTTTGGCCAGGTCCATTAACAATTATTTTACCAAGAAAAAATAATAAAAATATTCTCGATTTTGCAGTTTCAGGTTTGAATACAATTGCTGTAAGAATGCCAAGATCGAAGGTTTTTTTGAAAGTTTTAAATAAATTTGGAAAGCCAATTGCTGCACCTAGTGCAAATAAAAGTGGATATATTTCTTCAACCAAAGCTAGTCATGTATTCGAATCATTTAAGAAAGAAATTGACTTAATAATTGATTCAGGACAATCTGATTTTGGTTTAGAATCAACTATAATTGATTTATCTTCCGATAAAATTATTTTGAGAAGACCAGGGGTAATTGATACTGAAGTGATAGAAACAGTTATTGAAAAGAAAATCTATGAGTCAGTCAAAAATACTAAAAACCCAAATTCTCCAGGCCAATTTTTTAAACATTACTCTCCTAGAACACCAATAAAATTAAATGTAAAATTTCCCAAAAATGGTGATGCTTTTCTTGGGTTTGGTAAAAATAACTTTCAACACGAGCCTTCACTTAATCTATCAAAAAAGGGAGATTTAAATGAAGCCGCTTTTAATTTGTTTAATTTTTTAAGAAAACTGGATAAATTATAAAAAAAAAAAATATCTATTTATCCGATACCAAATATAGGCATTGGCAAAGCAATTAACGAAAGACTGCTGAGGGCACAAGCTAAATGACTAATAAATATAATTCTCTTCTAAAAACACTTAAAAAGACTGAATACAGCTTAGATAAAAGTATTGTAAATAACCATTGTGTTGATTGGAGGGGCAATTACAGAGGATCATCAGAAATAATTTTTTTCCCAAAATCATTAACTTCAATCCAGAAAATAGTAAAATTTTGTTTTAAAAAAAATATTCCAATCGTCCCACAAGGCGGTAATACAGGCCTTGTTGGTGGATCAGTTCCTAGATTTAACAAAGGGGAGATAATCATAAATCTGTGCAAGTTAAATAATATTAGAGAAATAGATATCGTTAGCAATACAATAACTGTAGAGAGTGGATGTATATTACAAAACGTAAATGATAGACTGGAACCTCATAACCTTCAGATGCCTATCTCTCTTGGCTCAAAAGGAAGTTGTCAAATAGGAGGAAATATTGCCACTAATGCGGGTGGTTTAAATGTTATAAAATTTGGCTCTATCAGAAATAACATTCTAGGAATCGAAGCTATACTTCCAAACGGAGAATTTTATGATGATTTAAAAACAGTAAAAAAAAATAATACAGGATTTGATATTAAACAATTATTAATAGGATCCGAAGGAACACTGGGTATAATCACAGCAGCAACTTTTCAAATTCATAAAAAAACTAATGATAGAGTTGTCATAATAATTTGCTTAAAAAGCTTTAATCATGTTTTAAACATATACCAAAAATTTATTAGTAGTTTTGGTGAATTTATTACTGCTTTTGAGCTAATGAATGAATTTTCAATGAACTTGGCTCAAAAGTTAATCGGATCTATGAAGCTTCCATTTACTGGAAATTACTACTGTTTAGTAGAATTAACAAATTTCATTGACATAGAAAATTTTAGCAATTTCATTTACTCAAAATTTGAAAAATTACAAATCGATAACATGCAATTAATTGTAGCTAAATCAGAGAATGAAAATAAAAATTTTTGGCAGATTAGAGAAGAGATACCGTTGGCTGAAAAATTGTTGGAAAATGTCATACAGCATGACGTATCTTTACCTTTAAATAATATCGAAAATTTTATATTTGAAAGTTCCAAAGCTCTTAAAAAGTTTAATCCGAATATATCTATAATTAACTTCGGACACCTTGGTGACAACAACCTTCATTTTAATGTTTGTATTGATGATAAGCTTAACAAAAAAAATTATAGTAATTTTAAAAAAAAGGTTAATGAAATTATTTTTTCTTTTGTAAATAAATTTAACGGTTCAATAAGTGCTGAACATGGTATTGGACAACTTAGAAAGGATGAATTAAAAAGATATAAAAGTGCTGAGGAAATAAAAAGAATGAAAAAAATAAAAAAAATTTTTGACCCAAAAAATATTATGAATCCTGGCAAGGTTATTTAGTCTAAAAATGGTTCATAAATTTTATTTGCCTGTCTACAAATCTTTAAAACTTTTATATTAATTCTCAGAAGACCTATAACATATAAAATAAAGTACTTTAGATAAAGTCTTCTTATCTTATTATTTCTGGCAAACCTCCATGCTCTTGCAGTTAACCTTCTTTGAGCGTATAATTTAATTTTAGTTGGTAAATCTTTATTTTCTTTTATAAACAACTCTAAAGCTTTTGATACCCTGAATATTTGGTTATTTTTTTTCTCAGATATTTGCCCTGGGGCACTGAATGGTAAAATTGCAATTGGATAATTTAAACGAACGAATGAACCAACTTTTGCAAGTTTGAGAGTTAAAGAATATTCCTGACTAAATTTTATTCTTTCATCACAACCTCCAACACTTTTACAAATACATGTTTTCACTAAAAATTGACTGGGATTAAACATTGAATTTCTCATTGCAAGTTTAATTGGGTTATTAATTATTTCAACGTCACGGGTGTTAATTGTTTCATTTAAATTTACATTTTTAATATTTTCAACTTTTCTTTGAAGACCATAAACTAGAACACAGTCAGAATTTTTCTCCAAAATATCAATTAATAATTTTGTAGAATTACTAAGAATTACATCGTCTGCATCTAAAAATTTAATATATTTCATCTTTGCCATTCTAATTCCTTGATTGGTTGCATTGGCAGAACCTTTATTCACTTGTTTAAAAATTTTACAGTTTTTTAAACCTTTGGTTTCCTTTTCAAGAATTTTATAAGATTGGTCTGTAGAACCATCGTCAATAAAAATATATTCTTTTTGAAATTCACCTTTTTGACTTTTTAATGAATTTATAACTGGTATTAAAAATTTTGATTTATTATAGACTGTTACAACAAAGGAAACCGATGACATATTTAATTTTCAAAACTCAAAAGATGTTTTTCAAGGGTCATATTACCAAATGCAGATGCATTTGTTTTTTCTACTCTTTTTTGCTTTACTACACCTACTCCATCACAGATCCATTCGTAATTTACTATTTCAACATCAATTGGACCTGATCTTGTATCACCAATAAAAGTTGTATTTCCATTTCCTTCAATCATTAAACAAAACTTATAAGTTTTACCATTAAGTTTTAGATTGTTTAATTGTTTATTTACTTTGTAGCTCATCTCAAACTGAGATCTTGGCTTAACATTTAAAAGTGGAGGTTGAAAACCTTTTAAAAGAAATAATTGTTCCTTGATAACCCATTGTTTTTGATTAAATTGCGAGTCGGGATATATAATTTTTTTTACTGGTTCAACCATCCCCTCACCAAAAGCTAAAATAACTGATGATCTAATTATTTGGTTTTTCTTTTTATTTACTTCGTAAGTATAATAACTTCCATCTGAATGTAATTTCGAAACTTGAATAATGTTATTTTTTCTCTCAGTGTTTATATTTGTAATCATCAGTCTTTTTTCATATTCTTTTCCAGTGTATGAAGAGTTTATTTTAATCGAATATAACCACTTAGCCCCATTTGAAAATGGGAAATAATCTCTGGAATCAATTTCACATGATGATAAAAATGAAAGAATAGTAGGTAGTATTAATAATTTTATATTCATAAAGTGGTGCCCAGGGGAGGAATTGAACCACCGACACAGCGATTTTCAGTCGCTTGCTCTACCAACTGAGCTACCTGGGCATTTGTTTTAATTATACGTCTTACAATAGGTTGAACGAAATTTCAATTTTTAAATCCCATACCCTTTAACATTAAATACAAATCGCTTAAAGAAAGTCCAACTACATTAGTATAAGAGCCCTTTATTTTCTTAATAAATTTTGATGCAAGTCCCTGTATAGCATAACCTCCAGCTTTTCCTATGCCTTCTTGAACTAGCATCTCATTATTTATTTCATTGTTAGGTATGGTGTTAAAAAAAACTTCTGTTTTCACTGATTTTTTTGAAATTTGTCCATCGGGTGATATCACTGTAATCCCTCCATAAACAAAGTGTCTCCTGCCGGATAGTTTAGACAAATATTCTCTAACCTGAGCTCTGGAATTAGTTTTAGAAAAGATCTCTTTACACCTAAAAACTTCTGTATCACCTGATATTATAAAACCATTAAATTTTTTTAATTTTTTTGATACTGATTTCGCTTTAAAAAAAGATAATTCAACTACTAATTTATTAATTGGAATTTTTTTTTTTATGTTGGTTTCATCATATTGTGGGTCTACCATTTCAATTTTTTTAAAACCAAATTGTCTTAGTAATTCCATTCTTCTGGGTGAGGTAGATGCTAAGTATATTTTTTTAGAAAAACTCAAGCTTATTTATGACGAAAAGTTATTCTGCCCTTTGTAAGATCATAGGGCGTCATTTCGACTGTTACACGATCACCAGCTAAGACTCTAATCCTAAATTTTCTCATTTTTCCAGCAGTGTGAGCAATGATTTCGTGATCATTGTCAAGCAGAACTCTAAACATTGCATTGGGAAGTAATTCCTTAACAACCCCATTAAATTCCATTAATTCTTCTTTTGCCATGTTACCTAATTATTATTTAACCTGCATTCTATTGATAAAGCGTGTGCTTGTAAACCCTCTTCATTAGCAAGAATAACAGCATCTTTTCCTACAAGATTAATATTTTTTTTATTACAGCTAACAACTGATGTTCTTTTGAAAAAATCAAGAACATTAAGACCAGAGGAAAACTTTGCTGTACGATCTGTCGGCAGTACATGATTAGGGCCTGCAATATAATCTCCAATAGCCTCTGGAGTATATCTACCTAGAAAAATTGCTCCGGCATTTTTAATATATTTCAAATATTTTTTTGGATTTTCGACTGCAATTTCTAAATGTTCCGGAGCAATCAAATTACTATAATTTATGCAATTTTTTAAATCTTTACAAATTATAATTGCACCATATTTTTTCCAACTTTTTTTTGCAATTTCTTTTCTATTAATTGTTTCCAAAAAAAAATCTACACTTTTATTTACCTCTAAGGCAAAATTGTGATTGTTAGTAATTAAAATAGATTGCGCGAGCTCGTCATGCTCGGCTTGTGATAGTAAATCAATTGCAATATGGTTTGGGTTATTTTTGTCATCTGCAATAATCAGTATTTCCGAGGGTCCAGCAATCATATCAATACCTACACTTCCAAATACCTTTTTTTTTGCAGTTGCTACAAAAGCATTCCCAGGTCCAACGATCTTATCGACTTTATCAATTTTTTTAGTTCCAAATGCGAGAGCTGCAATTGCTTGAGCACCTCCAATTTTGTAAATTTCCTCAATACCAAGTAATTTAGCACATGCTAAAACGAGATCATTTAATTTTCCGTTGATTGCAGGAACTGTCATCACAATTCTTTTGACGCCAGAAACAATAGCAGGCACTGCATTCATAATTAAAGAAGAGGGATAAGCTGCTTTTCCACCAGGCACGTATAGACAAACAGATTCAATCGGGTTCCAAATACCTCCAAGTAAAATTCCATGTTTATCTTTGTAGATATCATTTTTTGGAAGTTGTTTCTTGTGATAAGAAGTAACACGTCTAATAGAATGTTTTAATGAACTAATTACTTTCTTATCTATTTTTTTTAAGGCTGAATCAATTTCACTTTTTTTTATGATTAAGTCTTTAAATGATTTAACAGGGTTATTATCATACTTTTTGGTATATTCTAATAAAGCCTTATCAGATCTATTTTTTACATCTTCAAGAATTTTATTTACAATATAGTCTACTTCCGAATCATATGAATCTCTTTTCTCTAAGAGTTTTTGAAAATCTTTTGAAAACCTTTTGTTATTTTCGATTAAAAATTTAGCCATTAATTATTTTTTTAAATTTATCTAATATTGAAGTTATATTATCGTTCATTAACTTATAAGCAATTTTATTAATAATTAATTTTGATGTTATTTTTAATAGGATATCAGTTTCCTTTAAATTATTCTCTTTAATTGTTTTGCCAGTTGATACGAGATCAACAATTGTTGAGCATATTCCAAGTTTGGGAGCTAACTCTATTGCTCCGTTTAACTTTATACATTCAGCTCTTATGCCTTTTTTAGCAAAATAATTTGTAACCGTATTTTTGTACTTTGTTGCCACTAAAATATGTCCTTCTTTATCAGAGAAATCTGAGATTGAATTTTTTTTTTTTGCTATAGACAATCTACACTTTCCTATTTTTAAATCTAAAACCTTGTATATCTCCTCATAATTAAATTCATTTAAGACATCATCACCAGCTATTCCGATTTGCGCAGCACCTAACGCAACAAAAGTTGCAACGTCAAATGATCTTACTCTAATGATATTTAAAAACTTAAAGTTAGTCTCAAACATTAACTTTCTAGAATCATGACTATAAAAATCTTTTTCTGGAAGTATTCCTATTCTTTTTAAAATGGGATTTAATTCATCTAAAATTCTTCCTTTTGGAACAGCCATTATTATTTTTTTCATGAACTTATTCTCCTAATAATAACTCCACAATTTTCTAATTTTTTTTCTAAATTTTCATAACCTCTGTCTAAATGGTATACTCTGTTGACGGTCGTGATACCGTTTGCCATTAACCCTGCTATAATCAAAGATGACGAGGCTCTTAAATCGGTAGCCATAACTTCTGCTCCTAACAATTCTTCCACTCCAATAATTTTCAATTTAGAGCCCTTTAACTTTATATTAGCTCCCATCCTTTTTAACTCACTTATATGCATAAATCTATTTTCAAAAATATTTTCTTTAAGTTCTAACTTTCCATTTGACTTCAATAATGATGCTGTAAGTTGTGCTTGAAGGTCAGTTGGGAAACCGGGGTATTCCTTAGTCGTAATTTTTACAGATTGAAGATTTTTATTAACTTTTGTTACATGTAAACACTCTCCTTTTTTTCTTTTTTTCAAATATAAAGATTTAAGCGGTGAAAAAATTTTGACTAAATGATCACAAACATCATTATTCATATTTTCTAACATAAGACTTCCAGAACAGCCCATAACACATAAAGCGAATGTTCCAGCTTCAATTCTATCTGGCATAATTTTATGTTCACATGCAAAAAGTTTTTTGATTCCTGTAACTTTAATATTATTTGTACCATGCCCAATTATTTTAGCTCCCATCTTTATTAGAAAGTTAGCCAAATCTACAATTTCTGGTTCTTTAGCAGCATTTTTTATTAATGTAACACCCTCAGCTAAAGTGGCTGCCATCATTATATTTTCCGTTGCTCCCACCGAAATTTTTTTAAATTTAATTTCAGTTCCTTTAAGCTTTCCAATCACTTTTGCTCTCACGTAACCATCTTTAATTGTGATATTTGCCCCCATCATTTTTAGGCCCTCTATATGAAGATCTACTGGTCTAGTACCGATAGCGCAACCACCAGGAAGCGAAACTTCAGCTTTACCATATCTTGTCAACAGAGGACCTAGAATAAGAAAAGATGCTCTCATTTTTCTTACTAAATCATAAGATACACAGAGATTATCTGGACGAGATGTTTTTATTTTACAAAAATCTTTATTAAAAGTTACTTTTGAATTAAGCGATTCTAATATCTTTATCATTAAAAAAACATCAGATAACCTTGGTACATTTTTAATCTTTATTTGACTATCTGATAATAATGATGCTGCCAATATGGGTAGGGATGAATTCTTAGATCCGCTAATCTTTATTTTTCCTTCAATTTTTTTTTGACCCTCAATTAGAATTTTATCCATTTTAAAGTTTTGGTAAAGTTACATCTTTTTGAAACATGTATTTTCCTTTTCTATCTGCATAAGACAATTTGCAGGTTTCATCACCTTTAAGAAATAAAAACTGAGCTGCACCTTCATTTGCATAAATTTTTGCCGGTAATGGTGTTGTATTTGAAAACTCTAAAGTAACATGACCTTCCCATTCTGGCTCTAATGGTGTAACATTTACAATAATTCCGCATCTTGCATATGTAGATTTACCAACGCAAATGACTAATGTTTCTTTTGGTATTCTAAAGTATTCAACAGTTTTTGCTAACGCGAAACTATTCGGTGGAATTATACAATAATCTACTTCCCTATCAACGAAACTAGATTCTGAAAATTTTTTTGGATCCACTGTAGCTGAATTTACATTAGTAAAAATTTTAAACTGTTTTGAAACACGAGCATCGTAACCGTATGAAGACAACCCATACGACAAAACATTCTTTTTGACAAGTTTTTCTACAAATGGATCAATCATTTTGTGACTGTTTGCCATTTTTTTAATCCAAAAATCAGGCATTATTCCCATTTTTTTTTTCCTTTCTTCTAATTATATTTTGTTTAAGGGCTTTTGCTAACTTGACTTGTTTTTTTTTATTGTAATTTTTCATTAATTAATTTTTTCTTTGAATGAAGTATATTTTGTTGATTTTCCTTTAGAAAGTTTAATTGGATATTTTTTTGCATTTTTTTTTATTTTTTTTAAACATATTTTCTCTAAGTCTAGATTAGCTATTTGAGAAAATCTCAGCAAATACAACAAAACATCGGCTACTTCTTCTGAAATTCTTTCTTTAAATTGTTTTTTTTTCAGCTTTTCATCAACCTCTTGATTGTCATCCCATTGAAAAATTTCTAATAATTCTGACGATTCAATATTGATTGAAATTGCTAAATTCTTCAAATTATGAAACTTTTCCCAATCTCTTTTCTTTGCAAAATCACTTAATTTATTTTGAATATATTTAACATCCATCAAAATCACTCCAATCTGAAAACCCATTTTTAGAATTTTTTTAATTTTTTCTTATATTGATCAATATACTTTTATTTAAATTAATTGCTAATATTAAAGTAATGTTAAAAATTTTGTTTTGTAAATTGTTAAATTCCCCAAAAAATAAATTTATTTAAAAATTTAAATGTTTGCAGGTCTTTTAATTAAAATGGAAAAAATTTCTGCATAATTTAGGTCTTTTTTTTTTAATCCATAATGATATAGTTTCCCTTATGAATGAGATAATTTGGGGAAGATATTCACTTCTTGTTTATACTGGGGTTGCTTCAGCATCGCTCTTTATCGCCTCCTTTTATAGCTTGATTTTTTTGATTTTCCTTTTACCAATTTCATTGCTTTTTATCATAGCAGTGAGAGATTTTGCTCAAAAAAAAAGATCCATTTTATCAAATTTTCCATTACTAGGAAGATTTCGTTTCTTTCTAGAGAGTATAAGGCCAGAGTTAAGGCAATACTACTGGGAATCAGACGATGATGAAGTACCATATTCTAGAAATCAAAGAAGTATGGTTTATCAAAGATCAAAAAATATTGGTGGTGTTAGACCTTTTGGTTCACTTGAGAAATTTTATGAAAATGATTTTGTTTGGTTAAATCATTCGATCTCTCCTTCACACATTGAGAATTCAGATTTTAAAACGAAAGTCGGACTTGGAAAAAGCTCATACAACATATCAGTTTTAAATATTTCCGGAACTTCTTTTGGTGCTATTTCTCCTCCAGCCATCACATCTTTAAACAAAGCAGCAAAAATGGGTGATTTTGCTCATAACACAGGTGAGGGTTCACTTTCCCCATATCATGAAAAAGGTCAAGGTGATACTATATGGCAAATTTCTACAGGATATTTTGGATGTAGAGATAAAAAAGGAAACTTTAATCCAAGATCCTTTGAACAAAAAGCTAAAAGAGAACAAGTTAAGATGATTGAAATTAAATTAAGTCAAGGAGCTAAACCGGGTCATGGTGGTATGCTGTTGGCACCAAAAGTTACTCAAGAAATTGCAAAAACTAGAGGAATTACAATGAATCAAGATTGTATTTCACCTGCTAAACACAGTGAGTTTAGTAACCCAGAAGAATTACTCAGGTTTGTTGATAAGCTTAGAAAATTATCAGGAGGAAAACCCGTTGGAATAAAACTTTGTGTTGGTCATCCTTGGGAGATTATTTCTATTATTAAAACAATGACAACTACTAAAAAGTACGTTGATTTTATAACAGTTGATGGTGCAGAAGGTGGAACCGGAGCAGCACCAGCTGAATTTACAGATCATATTGGATGTCCATTAAAAGATGCAATTGTATTCGTTGATAATGCCTTAGTTGGAGCGAATTTGAGAGACAGGGTAAAAATAGGAGCCTCAGGAAAGATTGTTTCAGCTTTTGACATAGCACACATATGTGCGTTAGGTGCAGATTGGGTAAATATGGCCAGACCTTTTATGTTTTCTATAGGATGTATTCAGTGTCGATCTTGTCACACGGGAGAGTGCCCCACAGGTATTGCAACAATGGATCCAATGAGATACAGGGCCATAGATATCCAAGATAGGTCTAAAAGAGCGTTCAATTTTCATAAAAATACAATATTTGTTTTGAAAGAATTACTAGAATCTGTTGGTGTGAAACATACAAAGGATCTTAACAGAAGACATATTGTTAGAAGACTATCGGAAAGTGAAATTAGACTTGCTGACCAAATTTATCCAAGAGCTGAAAAGGGTGAACTTCTAAAAAAGGGAAGAAAGACTGTCTTGGACCCTAGGTTAAATGTTTATTGGGACAAGGTATCACCTAAAAGCTTTAACTACATCCCAGGTTCTATTTAATAGAATAAACAAAGTGTTTTGCTTTTTAGCATAAAAATTGCAAATAAACATCATGTTTGAAGAACACTATTCTCTTGCAAAAAAAAACATTGAAAAAGAGGATTATGAACAAGCAAAAGAAAGTTTATTAAAATGCCTAAATTTAAAACCATCATTTGAGATTTTACATTTATTAGGTGTGGTATATATTAATCTCAAAGAATATGAAAAATCTATTGATATTTTTAAGAATTTGTTAAAAAAAAAATTTTTTAATGATTCTATTCACCTCAACCTTGGAATAGCTTTCAAAAAAAAAAAAGAATATCTTAAAGCCAAAGAACAATTTGAGTTATCTATAAAATTAAACCCTTCAAACTACCTATCATTTTTTAATCTTGGAAATATTTTTGTTGAATCAAAAAGAAAAGAGGAGGCAAAAAAAAAATTTAAAAGATGTCTCAAAATTAAGAAAAATTATGTACCCGCATTAGTAAATTTATCCGTTATATATCTTAATCAAAAAGAATTTAAAAAATCTTATAACTTATTAATTAGGTGTATTGAACTCGGCGATGAAAGTTCAATTGTGCTTGAAAATTTATCAAAAATTTATTTGTTAACAAAAAATTTTAAGCAAGCTGAGATTTACATTAAAAAACTTATTAAGAAAAGTCCAAAGCTGCTCAGTAAAATAATACCTTTAGCATTGGGATACACATATTTGGGTAAATCAAAAGAATATAAAGACATATGCAAATTTTACAATAGTAAGTTAAAGCTTTTAAAAGGCCCCTATTCATTTAGTTTTAATAAATCTAACAAAATTTTAAAGCTAGGATTTGTAGGTCAGGATTTTAGAAATCATCCAGTTGGTTTTTTTATGAAGGATATGTTACCTGAGTTAAGTAAAAAAATTGATATAAATGTCTTTAGTACGACAGATCATCAAGATGAAACCTCAGAATTTATTGAGAAATATTCTAATTGGATAAGATGTCATAAGCTTAACGATGATTTTTTAGCTGAATTAATTTACCAAAAAAAAATTGATATTCTTGTCGACACCTCTGGTATGACAAGAACAAATAAATTAAATATATTTAAACTTAAACCAGTCAAAACACAAATATCTTGGGCAGGATGGCTTGCTTCAACGCATATGAAGGAAATTGACTACATTGTTGGTGATCATTTTGCAACACCATTCATAGATGATAAAAATTTTTCAGAAAAAGTTTACAGAGTTGGAGATATTTGGTGTACTTATTCACGGTCTGTTTTTGATGATTTAAGATTAAAAAAAAATCAGAATAACAATGAGGATGTTAATTTTGGGTGCTTTCAAAGGCCAGAAAAGATCAATCAAAAGATATTGAAGGTTTGGTCAAAAATTTTATTAAGAACAAAAAGAAGCAATATTTACTTTGTTAATAACAGCATAGGCCCCTACGAAAAAAAAATTATAACAGATTTTTTAAAAAAAAATAAAATTAGTCTATCAAGAGTCTTTTTTATAAGTCCTCAAAATAGAGAAGTTTACCTGAATTCTTTTAATTTAGTTGATATCAATTTAGATACATTCCCATATAATGGAGGGACAACTAGTTTTGAATCTACTTTTATGAACATACCAACTCTAACGATGAAAAATAATTCATTAATGTTCAGATGTGGTGAAAGTATAAATAAAAACTTGAATATGGATAACTGGATAGCAAATGATGAAGAGGATTATATTGATAAGGGAGTCTTTTTTTGTAATAAAAAAGAACTTAATGTTGTTAAAAAGAAATTAAAACATCATAACTCAAACTGCGTTCTTTTTGACTCAAAAAAATTTTCTAATGAGTTTTTAGAAATGATTTTAAAAATTGCTTGAAAAAAACTAGTGTGATTTTTTTAATTTTTTTTTAAATACTTTACAAATTAAAAGTTTAGTTACAAATTATTCATTAACTAAATAGTATAAACCTTAGAGTTAATGCAAAGCCCTCTTAGTTTAATAGTAAAACAGGGTCTTGGTAAGACTCAGCCACTGGAGCGTAACCAGTAGAGGGCACCATAATGCAACAAAATTTAACAAAATCCATATTTTTTGGTTTTTTCTTTGGAATAATAGCTGGAATCTTAACAGGCTATATTTCTAATTTTTATGAAAATTTATCGTCTAGTATTGTTAATATTTTTGATTTTGGTGGTAGTGTCTTCTTGAAAGTCCTAAAAATGCTTGTTGTCCCTATAGTTTTCTTTTCGTTGGTAAGTGGTGTTGCGAACTTAAATAACATTGCATCTTTAGGAAGAATTGGTGTAAAAACTCTAAGTCTATATATATTTACTACTATTTTAGCAATAACAATTTCTTTATCAGTAGGAAATATCCTCGATCCTGGAAGCGCAGTTTCAGTAGTTTCAGAAGAAAAAATTTTAAATATCAACTCACCCCCATCAATTGGATCAGTTTTTTTAAATATAATTCCGGAAAATCCATTTAAGTCTTTGGTTGAAGGAGATATGTTACAAATTATTTTTTTTGCAATTTTATTTGGTGGATGCATGGCAAGCATTAAACAAAACAAAGTTCTTTTAGATATAGTTTTCAAATTAAATGATTTAGTTTTAAAAATGCTTGAGGTTTTAATGAAAATAGCCCCACTGGGAATTTTTTGTTTAATTGCAAAAACTTTCTCATCCCAGGGAATCGATTCAATTTTAGAACTTTTAAAATATTTTATTGGGGTTGTAATTGTTTTATTGATTCATCTTTTTATAGTTTATCTTCCGTTAGTAAAATTAATAGCAAAAGTAAACATAATAAATTTTTTTTCAGGATTAAAACAAGCTTTATTATTTGCTTTCTCTACTTCAAGTAGCAGTGCTACCATACCCATAACACTAAATAATTTAGAAAAAAGTTTTAATGTAAAAAAAAAAGTTTCATCTTTTACTGTACCTCTTGGTGCAACCATAAATATGGATGGGACAGCAATTATGCAAGGGATGGCCACTATATTCATCGCAAATTTTTATGGTATTGAATTAATTTTTACAGATTTTTTAACAATCATTTTAACTGCAGCCTTAGCTTCAATTGGTACAGCTGGAGTCCCAGGTGTTGGAATGATAATGCTAGGAATGGTACTGAATCAAGTTGGGCTCCCGTTAGAAGGCATTGCAATTGTAATGGGTGTTGACAGACTATTAGATATGTTAAGAACATCTCTTAATGTTGCAGGAGATGCGACTGTAACTCTTTTAATTAATAAACTTGAAAAATAATGAATTGGTATGAGGTAGAAGCAGAAATTGATTTTTTTGGAAAAACGACAGAATTAATTCAAGCAGAAAACAGAGAAGATTGTGAATTAATTGCTTTACATTTAATTTCAAAAAAATTCAAATGTCCAAAAAAAATAATCAATGTTATTTTTTGTAGAAAAATTCCTAAATAGCAAACTTTACCTGTTTACCCAAGGGTTCAGACACAATTTGGTTTTCTCTCATTGCGACCTCTCCGTTAACAATTGTTAATATTGGAAAACCTTTCACTTTAAAATTATCGTATGGTGTCCATCCACTTTTACTAGCTATCCACTCATTTGTAATATTGAACTCTTTATTTAAATCCACAATCGTCAAATCTGCGTCGTTGTGAACTTTAATCTCCCCTTTATTTAAAATATTATAAATTTTACAAGGATTAACACAAACCAACCTTACTAAATCATGAATACTAATTTTTTTTTCATTAACAAAATTTAGCATTATTGGTAGCAGTGTTTGAACACCCGTCATACCTGATGGTGATTTTGGATATTTTTGTTTTTTTTCTTCAATTGTATGAGGTGCATGATCTGAACCAATTACATCTATAACTCTATCCGTAACACCCTTCCAAATACCAACTTGATGACTTTCATCTCTAATAGGAGGGTTCATTTGTGTTAAGGTTCCAAGGGTTTCATAACATTCTGGAGATTTAAAAAATAAGTGTTGAGGAGTTGCTTCACAAGTCGCAAAGCTTTTGTAAGATTTTAATAACTCAATCTCATCTCTTGTTGAAATATGTAAAACATGTATCTTCTTATTAAGTTCACCTGCTATTTTTAACAATCTTTTCGTGCTGTTTAAAGCTGTTTCAACATCTCTCCATTTTGGATGAAATGAAACATTAACATGGTCACTTTCTAGAATATTTATTCTTTCCCGCAGTCTGTATTCATCTTCGCTGTGAACAGCTACACGTCTATTAATATTACTCAAAATTTTCTTTAAACTTTCATCATCTTCTACAAGTAAATCTCCAGTAGATGAGCCCATAAAAATTTTTACCCCACAACACCCTTCAATACGTTCGAGTTCGCCTAATTTCTCTATATTTTCCTTAGCAGCACCCATAAAAAAACTGTAATTACAATGTGCATGTTTATGGGCTATTTTTAATTTTTCATCTAAAGCTTCTTTGTTGGTTGTTGATGGTTTTGTATTTGGCATTTCAAAAATAGTTGTTATTCCACCCAAAACAGCACCCTTAGTCCCACAAAAAATATCTTCTTTATGTGTCAACCCTGGTTCTCTAAAATGAACTTGAGAATCAATAGCTCCTGGCATAATTAACAAGTTTTTCGCATCTATTTTTGTTTTATATTTCTTATTTTGTAAATTACCTATTGCTAGAATCTTGCTATCTTTAATTCCAATATCAGATTCTTCAATTTTATTATTCGGCAAATATACTGATCCACCGCTAATTAATAAGTCAAAGTTATCATTCATAAAATTTATACTGATGAAGAAATAATATCAAAAAAATTACCTTTTGTTTTGACTTTTTTAATATTTAATAAATACCAACTGGATATAAATATCATATGCCATAAAGGTCTGATCATATTTCTGTTATATCTAGAACTTCTACAGATAAACTTGATATTTTCTTCATTAAAAAAAATTTTCAAAACATCAATTTTAGGTAAAAATTCTTCTAAATATTTAGATTTTTTTGGTATCCAACTACCTATAGGCAAAGTAAATCCTTTTTTTTTTGAAAAGGAATTATAATTTTTTATTTTATTATTTAAAAACTTTCTTATCAAATATTTACCATACCCTTTTTTTTGCTTAAATTTGTCATCTATGTAGAAAAATTTCGAATACAGTTCCTTATCTATTAAGGGAGTTCTGCCCTCCATACCAAAAGTCATTAAGCATCTATCAAGTTTAACAAGTAAATTATTAGGGAGCCAGTTAACATAATCAAAATATTGAAAAGTTTGAAGTTGAGAAAATTCTGATTTACCGTCAATAGACAATTTTAAGTTAAGGTCCCAATTTTTTTGACTTAAAAAACTAAGTTTTCTAAATGCTCCTTTATATGGACTTCTTAGAGATTTATATCTTCCATATCCAGCAAAAAGTTCATCCCCCCCTTCCCCACTTAAAGCCACTTTAAAATTTTTAGATGCCTCACTGGCCATTTTGAATGTAGGTAAGATGGCGTAGTCCGCAATAGGTTCATCAATTTTTTTTGCTGCAAATGGAAGTATGTTCCAAAAATCCTCTTCGGTAAATTTTATCTGATTTAACTCAATATTAAATTGGTTCTTAAGGTTTTTTGTTAATTCGTAAGCAGTTTTATCATTATTTTCAAAGTTTACACTGTATGCACAAATTTTTTTATTTAAATTTAATATATGCATAAAGTACATAATTAATGTTGAATCAATTCCACCTGAATAAAACAAACAATATGGAACATCGCTTCTCAAATGAGTCTCAACACACTCTTTTAAATTTTTAAAAATGAAATTATCATCCAATACTTTTTTTTGTTTTTTTTGTGCAGGAAGTTTAGCTATTATGCTTTCATTAATTTTTCCATCTTTTAAAACAATTACTTCACCCGGTCTTACCCTTTGAATTTCTTTAAAAATTGTTTTTTTACCAGAACAATATTGAAGCTGAAAAAACTCCAGAAGTTTATCTTCAGAAATATTCAATTTTTGTAAATTTACTTTTTTAATCGCCAATATTTCTGAACTAAAAACAATCCCCTCATCAATTACCGAAAAATAAAGTGGTTTAATTCCGAATAAATCTCTACCCAAAATCGTAATTTTTTTTTTTTGATCATAGATTGCAAAAGAGAACATACCTCTTAATTTTTTAAAGCCCTCTAATCCAAATTCTTTATATACTGCTAAAATACTTTCTGAATCAGATTTTGTTTTATAATTGTATTTTTTAATTTGTTTTCTAATAATTAAATCATTATAAATTTCACCATTCGCGACAAGAACTAAGTTATCATTTTCAATTGGTTGAGCTCCCCCATTGAGATCAACTATAGATAATCTAGTATGGATCAGTTTTATATTCTTATCTTTATAAAAACCATTTGAATCAGGTCCTCTATGATTAAGATAATTAATGATTTTTGAAAATCTTTTGAAAATTAAAGGATTATTTACTTTTAATGAAAGACCAGCTATTCCACACATTTTTTCTGTATTTTTTCAAAAAAATTAATATATTTATTTATTATAAGATCTTCAGAGAAATTTGATTTATATTCTTTGTAACCATTATTAACTATTTTTTTTACCAATGTTTTTTGTGAATCAATAAATTTTATTTTTTCAATCAAATCAAAAAAATCTTCATTTTGAAATTTCAATCCATTTATTTTGTGTCTAATCAGAGCACCGGGGCCTCCAGTATCTGAAGCAATAACCGGAACTTTATGAGCCCAACCATCAACAACAACATTACCAAATGGTTCATGTCTTGAGGGACAAACCAGAATATCAGCTAAGTTTAAAAATTCAGATATATTATTTGTCCATTTGTAAAAAAAAACTTTTTTTTCTAGGCCATGTTTTTTTACAATTTGATCATAATAAGCTTTTTCTTTGCCCTCTCCGACTATTCTCAAATTATAGCCATCTAAATAAGTCATTGCTTTTAACAAAATATCAATTCCTTTATTTCTATGAAACCTAGCCAAACATAAAATAATTTTCGATGATGTTAGTCTGGTTTTTAATGTTTGATTATTACTGGTCACAAAATTTGGTATACACTCTACTTTTTTAGAATCCCAACCTGATTCGATCACAAAACTTTTCAAATCATTAGTATTGGTAATTAAAAAATCACAATTCACATAATTTTTAATTTTATAATAACCTCCCATTCTTCCAATATTTATCCAACCTTTTGACTTTGGAAGAATTTTTGATGCTCTGTTCATCCAAGACAATACAATATTCGGCTTAAAATTTTTAATAATTTCATCAATTTTTTTATGGCAAAGTGGATTAAAAAAATAAAAGTTTTTAATTTGATGAATTGATTTTATTTGTTGTTTAAGAAATGAAAATCTCTCCTCATTTTCTCTTATAATTAATTTTAAATTTATATTTTTCTTTTTCTCTATAGCTAATGATAATCTTTCAAAAAATTTCTCTGCACCACCTTGCTTGGCTCCGCCTAAAATATTTAAAATTTTTAGTTTATTATTTTTTTCCATTTTTTAGCTATTTCAGACCACCTAAGATGATTATCATTTATCAACAGATTTTTATGCATTCTCATCCAAATCTTATCATCATTCAAGAGTTTTATTGCTTTTGAATTAAAATCCTCAGTATTTTTACAAACATAACCAGTTTTATTGTCAATAATCCTTTCCTTCATTGCTCCGAAATCACAAACAACTGCTGGTATTGCAAGTGCTTGTGCTTCTGCAGCAGCCATACAGAACGTTTCATCATGTGTTCCTTTATATAAAAATATCCTTGCTTTATTTAGTTTTTTAAATAGATCTTCTCTTTTAATTGGCTCATTAAAATTTACTCCTTTATTCTTTAGAGATTCTGCAATATTCAAAATTTTTTCAATCTTACTTGAATGTTTTTTACCAAAATCACCATAGGTCGATATTCCAGTAAATAAATTCAATTGAGCATTTTTTACATTTGGATAAATTTTAAGTTGCCAATTTTTCATCAGCCATTCTAAATCTCTAAGTGGATTAGATGTAAAAATTGCAGTAGATTTAGGTGCTTTGTTCTTTCTTTTTTTTTTTATACCGTTATCAATACCATATGGAATAACTATTCTGCTCAGAGAAGGTGCCCAAAATGGATAAGTACTTTTGTGATACTCACTAGAGAAAATAATATTAAATTTGTTAAAGAATATTTTTGACAAATATCTATATTTCAATAAATATTTAGATGGGTTGTGAATCCAAAAAAATCTCTTTCTACAATCTTTTCTAAAATTTAAATATTTATCTCCTCTGTTAACAACTAAAACATCAAATTTTTCCTTTGAAACTTTTTCACTTAACTTTCTCCACTCTACATTTTTAACACGGCCCTGATTTTTACAATTATTATAAACAATTACCTCGAGATCTAGTTTTGCTAATTCCTCTACCAATGAAACAAAAGCAACCTCCGCACCACCAAGAGCTTTTTCCCTAAATAAGACGGAATCAAATTCTATTCCGTTATCAATGAATAATATTTTAGTCATTCTCAGTTTCAGTTTTATATTTAAGATAGGATAAAATAGGGTACAGACCAGCTGATATTGCTATGGCCAAACCTATTTCTTTCTCTTTATAACCTTTTCTCAATATGTAGCACTTCCAAAATCTAGAAAAAATTCTCCTAAAATTTCTTATAAAAGATTCATCATTATCATTGTCTTGAAGATCTTTTGCTCTAGCTGTTGAATAACTATTTAATTTTTCAAATAAATCATAAATTGATTTACAATAAAAATGGATTAGTTTTTTTTCTAGTTTTTTACCTCTTTTACCTTTTAAAAAAATTTTTGGGTGTACTCTCTGCATTCCCCAAACTTTACTTTTTTTTCTAAACAAGCCAACATAAGAGGATTTACCAATATAACAACCCCATCCAAACCTAATTATTTTTTCTCCAAAAAAATTTTTTACATCAACTAAATGCCAATCATTTTTACTTTTTTTTACAACGTTAATAATTTCTTTTTTCAAGTCTTTAGGTACTCTTTCATCCGCATCAATTTCAAAAATCCATTTACCATTACATTTTTTAATACCATAATTTCTTCTTTTACCTTCAATATCCCAGGAGCCTTCATAAATTTTGTTAGTATATTTTTTTGCAATTAATTTTGATTTATCTGAACATTTATCAAGTATAACAACTATTTCATCTGCAAATTTAACTGTCTCTAAACATGCTTTTAATTGTTTTTCTTCATTATGTACGATTATTAAAACAGATAAATTAATCATTATAAATTTTTGTAAAATTTAACTATTTTTTTAAGAACATGTTCAACTTTTAAATCAGTCATTAATGAACTTACTTTTTTTGGGTTAAAACCCTCATAACTCATAAGTTCTTTGTAACTTTTTGGACTTTTAATTGCCAATGTTTTCAAACCAAAGGGGCGGTATTTTATTATATCACTGGGACCAAATAATCCAACCGTCGGAACTTCTGCAAGTGCTGCCAGGTGCATTAACCCCGAATCGTTTCCAATAAATAGATTACTTTTTTTCATAATATGATACATTGTTATTAAATCAACTTTTCCGACTAAATCTAATAAATTAATACTTTTATTTTTTAATAATTTTTTCATTTTTTTTTGCTCATCAACAGAACCTAAAATTACAAATAGTGATTTTGAAAATATTTTTTCTTTTTCTAACCTTTTTATTAATTCCATAAATCTTTCAATTGGCCACGTCTTTCCAATCCAGTTTGTACAAGGAGCAACTAAGATAAATTGTTTATATTTTTTACTCAAAAGAATATTATCTTTGAATTTTTTTTTTGTATGTTCTAAACTTATATCAGGAGGAATAATCTTTTCACTCACCAACGATGAAATACTTTTAATTTTATGTAATTTATCGGTGACTCGATTTTTGTAAATAAGTCTTTTTTTTGTAAATAAAAAATAGCCGATTAAACTTCCTCTTAAATCAATAACACAATCCCAAAAATTAAAAACTACTTTAATCCATAAATATAACCAATGAATCGAGAACTTTTTTTTTTCTAAAGAAAAAACTTTATTAATATTATTACACAATCTAAACAAAGCAAAAGGCAAAGGACCACATACAAAAGTAATATCATACCCCTTATCTTTAAAAAATTTATTCAATCCTGACGAAAGTATCGAGTCACCTAATCTATTAGAGGAAATAATTAATATTTTTTTCATCTTAAGGCCCTTGTTAAAAAAAAATAATGAAATAAATTAAGTTAATGTTTTTAGAGAATAGTATATTTAATGTTAAAAATAATACTTTAATTATTATTGATGGAAATGATAAATATAAATTCATTCAGGGAATCATATCAAATGATATTGAAATTTTAAAAAAAAAAAAATCAATATATTCCTCAATTCTTACTCCCCAAGGAAGATTTATTCATGATTTTTTTATTACAACTTGGAATGAATATTTTTTTCTTGAATGTTCAAAGAATGATTCAGAGGAAATTTTAAAAAAACTTAATTTATATAAATTAAGATCTGATGTGAAATTTAAAGTTGAAACAAGCTTTAAAATTTATTTGGCAAATTATTCAATTTTAGAAAAATCAACCTCTTCATTCAAAACTAAAATTTTATTTTTTCAAGATCCAAGATTTAAAAGTGAACTTACAAGAATATATGTAAAGGAAAAAGATTCACCTGAATTTATAAAAAATTTAACCTTGTTAAATGAAAAAGAATTTAATGATTTAAGATTAAAAAAAAGTATACCTGATTTTAATATTGATGCTTTGAAGAATAAATCACTTTTACTTGAAATGAGATTTGATCAACTTAATGGAATCTCTTGGGAAAAAGGGTGCTATATGGGTCAAGAAATTACTGCAAGAATGAAATATAGGAACATAACAAAAAAAAAACTGTATGGTGTTGATATAAATTTTAAAAGCTCATTGAATGAAAAGATCTTCTCAAAAAATACAGAAATAGGTCAACTATTTAGTCACAATAAAAAATTTGGAATAGCTTACATCAATACTAACTATAATGTTTCCCAAAGCGATGAACTAATTTGTGGAGACTCAATCATAAAAATTTCTTTACCTTGGTGGTCTAAGTAAAACTATAATTTTTTTTTTAATTTTTGGAGTGATGCAAATGGTTTTTCTTTGTAACTCAAAAATTCATCAATTTTTTTTACACCATTAGTTCCGAACTCCCTCATTATAGTTTTTGTAATCCAAGAAATATCTTGACCGATTCTTTGATGGTGAATTTTTTTTTTTTTTTTTAACCACATCCATCTTTTTTCTATTTCATTAAATAGAAGATCTATTCCAATATTTTTTACAACAGATGTTTTAATTATTTCTATATCCCAATCGTTAGTTGATTTATAATAATTTTTACTACTATTTAACTCTGAGTGAGTATGATTTGCAATTTTTTCAATATCTGATTTTGTGACAACTATAATATCAGGAATTTCAAAGATGCCCGACTTCATGAATTGAATAGTATCTCCACTTCCTGGTTGAACACAAAGAATGACAGAATCAACAACATCTTTCACATTTGTTTCTGATTGACCAACACCTACCGTTTCAATTATTACGAAATCAAAAATTGATCTCATAACTGTCATTGTTGGAAAAGTTAATTCTGATAGTCCTCCTAAAAAATCTTTAGCAGCCATTGACCTTACAAAAATATCATCGTCTTTTGGATCTAATAAAAATCTTGTCCTATCACCTAATAAAGCTCCACCTGATTTACTAGATGAAGGATCTATTGCAATAACTCCTACGGATTTTTTATTTTTTCTAATTTCAGCAATCAATTTATCTACAAGCGATGATTTTCCTGCACCAGGGGGTCCTGTAATACCAATAACATGTGATTTAGCTTTAGAGTGAAATTCGTCAAGTTGAGAAATAATTTCATTTGATTCTCTATTAATTTCAACTTGCTCGAGCAGATTAGATAAAAAAATTTTTTTTTTAAAACTATTTTTCATCTATTTACAATTCTGAAAACTTAAAAAAGTTATTAATAATTTTTTCACAGTCTTTTAATAAAGAAACCCTGTTATATTTTATTTTTTCATCTGATGAATTAACAATCACATTATCTAAAAAATTATTTATACTTTTTGATAAATCATAAAAAGATTGCTTATTCAAAACTTCTGAACTCTTTAGATAATCTTTTTTAAGGGACAATATATCTTTATATAATATTTCCTCTTCATTTTTCTGAAAAAGTTTTGTTTCAATCTTTATATCAATTTCCTGTTGGTTTATTATTGATTCTAATCTTTTGTAAGATTTAATGAATTCATTTCCCTCTGTTGAAATTAAAAATTCCTTTAATCTTTCAATATTTGCAAATGTGTCAGATGGATCAAACTCCTCTTTTTTAATACAACTTTTTACTGTATTTATTTCATAACCTTTTTCTGTTAATAGTATTTCAAACCTTTTATTTAAAAATTCAATAACTTTTAATTTATTGAATTTAATTTCTATATTTTGACTTTGGTAAATTTCAACTAGAACTTCAAAAATAAAAGAGAAACTTAGACTTTTTTTTTTTTCAATTAGCATATTTATTATTGATAGAGCCATCCTTCTTACTCCAAAAGGATCACCCGAACCTGATACTTTTCTATCGGAAGCAAAAAAACCAAATAAACTATCTACCTTTTGCGACAAAGACAATATAAAGCTCAGATCATCCTCAATATTTTTTTTTGAAAATTCATACTGTGTAGAAAAAGCGTTACAACATTTTTCATTTATACCAAAAAGTCTTGCATAAAAACCACCAACTTGACCCTGTAAAGAAGGGTATTCTCTTACCAATTCTGTAGTCAAATCTACATTAGAATAAAGTAAATTATTAATATTTTCTCTAATATCTAGTTTAAGTAACTGAGATATTTTTAAACATAATTTTTGAATTCTTACAGATCTTTCTAATAATGTCCCTAAGTCATTATAAAAAACAATAGAAGATAATTTTTTTAATCTTTCTGAAAGTTTAACTTTGTTATCTTCTTCTATAAAAAATTTTGCGTCCTTAAATCTTGCTTTAAGTACATTTTGATTTCCATTAATTAAATTTCTTTTTTTTTTTTTTTCTAAATTTGATACAAAACTAAAAAAATTACTTAACTCTCCATTTTTTTTTTTGAAAGAAAAATTATCTTGCTTTTCCGATAATATTGTTGTTATCAAAAAATCAGGTAAATCGAAAAAATTTTCACTAAACGATCCGAAAAACACATTTGGCCATTCAACGGAATCAGACACCCTTGACATTAGCTCCTGGTTATAATTAAGTTTTAATTTATTTTTTTCACAAAATTTCTCGAGCTCGACCTCAATTTTTTTTATTCTTTCTTTTTTGTCGAGAAGAACGAAATTTTTTCTAAGTGCTTTTTTATAATTATTTAAATTATTACATTTAATTTTTTTTTTAAAATAATAATAATTACCATAAGTAAAATTACCAGAACTAACACCTGCATAATCAAAATTAATTATTTTCTTATTTAGAATACACAAAATACTTTTGATAGGTCGCGACCATTTTTCATTAAATGACGACCACCTCATTGATTTTTTCCATTTAATTGAGGATAAAATTGAAAACATTTCAGACTTAAAGAGTTCTGGCAAGCTTTTTTGCTGAATTTTTTTTTCAAAAAAAAAGTACTCTTTTCCTTTGACTGTTTTTTTTAACAAAAGTTTTTCATTTTTAATTCCCTGAGATTTAAGAAAACCTTCAACGGCTTTTTTCTCTGATGAAGTGCTAGGACCACGAATTTCTTTTGTTAACTTAATTTCCTTATTTCTTAAACCCTTAATAATAACAGTAACTCTTCTGGCAGTGGCAAAAGTTTCAATTGAAGAAAAATTAATCTTTTCATTTTTCAGAAAAATTACAAATAAATCTTTAAGATCATTTTTGGCTATAGCTTGAGCTGAACTAGGAATCTCTTCTCCATATATTTCCAGTAAAAACTCATTCATGATTTTTCAACCATAATTTGACAACATTTTTGAACAAGTGAACGTATTCTTAAAATATATGCTTGTCTTTCGTTTACAGAAATAACACCTCTTGAATCCAAAAGATTAAAACAATGACTTGCTTTAATACACAATTCATAAGCTGGTATAACTAGTTTTTTTTCAACTAGTATTTCGGCATTTATTTCTAAATTTTGAAATGTTTGATATAAATCTTTTTCAGAGGCATACATAAAATTATAATATGATTGATCTTCCTCATTTTTTTTAAAAACTTCGCCATACTTTGTTCCATTGTTATCCCAAATAATTTCAAATATGTTATCAATATTTTGAACAAACATCGCTAATCTCTCTAAACCATAAGTTAATTCTAAACTGACGGGTCTGCATTCATAGCCACCAATTTGTTGGAAATATGTAAATTGACTAATTTCCATTCCATTGCATTGAACTTCCCATCCAAGTCCTGCAGCACCTAAAGTTGGACTCTCCCAATCATCCTCAATAAATTTTATGTCATTTGTTTTAGGATCGATATTAACACTTTCCAAGCTTTTCAAGTATAACTCTTGAGAATCTGAAGGGCTTGGCTTAATTAAAACTTGGAACTGGTAATAATGTTGAAGCCTGTTAGGATTTTTACCATATCTCCCATCACTAGGTCGCCTACAACCTTGAACAAAACAAGTTTGCCATGGTCTATCACCTAAAGTTTTTAATGCTATAAAGGGGTTGAAAGTTGCTGCTCCCATTTCCATATCGTAGGGCTGCAGTAGCAAACAACCTTTTTGTGTCCAATACTTTTGAAGATTAGTAATAATATCTTGAAATGTTAACATGTTAAATATAACTAAATCATATAAATACTTTTACAATATATTAATATTAATCATAAAATTACATACCAAATAAAAATTTATAGACTAGTGTAAAAAATGACTGTAATTAAAATAAACAAAAATTCTAAAGGAGACGGTTTTAAAGATTTTGTTTACTGGCTTCAAGAAGACCTAAACTCCGTAAACAAATTAGTTTTAGATAACCTAACCAACACTTCTTCACTTATTTCAGAGTTATCAAATCACATAATTAATTCTGGGGGCAAAAGGATAAGACCTCTATTAACTCTGGCAATTGCAAAACTCTGTGGTTATTCTGGTAGTAGACACATTATCTTAGCATCAGTTATAGAATACATCCATACTGCAACACTTCTTCACGACGACGTCGTTGATAATAGTAAAAAAAGAAGGGGGAAAAAAACTGCAAACTTTCTTTGGGGAAACAAATCGAGTATCCTTGTTGGTGACTTTTTACTTAGTAAAGCCTTTAGAATTCTGATTTCAGATGGGTCTCTTAAATGCATTGAAATTATTTCTAGAGCTTCAGAAAAAATATCTTTTGGAGAAGTTAAACAGTTGATGTCAGTAAGAAAACTTGAAACAAGTGAATCGGAATATTTAGAAATAATTAAATGTAAAACAGCAGAATTATTCTCTGCTGCTTGTCAATTGAGTTCCGAAATAAGTGAAATTTCTACAGATATAAAAAATTCATTAAAAGACTTTGGCATACACCTAGGTGTATGTTTTCAAATTATTGACGATACGCTAGATTACTTTTCAGAAGAAAAAGTTTTCGGAAAAGAAATAGGAAACGACTTTAACGAAGGAAAAATGACACTACCTTTAATTCTTTTGTACAAAAGAAGTAACGATAAAGAGAAACAATTACTGAAGTATTTAGTCAATAAAGAAAAGCTGAATAGAAATGACTTTTCTCATGTGATTGAGAAAATGAAAAAATATAATGTCAAAAATGATTGTTTGGACAAAGCAAAACATTTTTCAGTGATGGCAAAAGACAGTCTTGGATTGTTGCCAAAATCTGAGGGAAAAGTTAAAATAATTAATCTAATCGATTCATTACTATCCAGAAAAAAATAGTTTATTTGGAACAAGATTTGCACAAATCTATTTATGACTAGGTCAAAAATTATAACTAAAGATAATTACTTTAAAGTGAAATTATTGGAATTTTTTTCAAAAAATTATTTTTTTATTTCCATAATCTTTATAATTTTTTTAATTTTCATTTAAATTTTCATAATTTACATTAATTTAATTAATGTGGATGAATTAAACAAATTTTCAAAAAGAGTTAAGAGATATGCAAGTCTAGGTACATCTGCAGGATCTCTTGCATTTAATTTTATAGGGACAAAGTTATTCAATAAAGAAAATCAAGAAAATGCAGAGGAGCTGACTAGAGTCTTAGGTAATTTAAAAGGACCTATTATGAAAATTGCCCAATTATTGTCTACTGTGCCCGACTTACTTCCCAGAGAATACGGCATTGAGCTCACAAAACTACAATCTAGTGCACCACCAATGGGTTGGAATTTTGTAAAAAGAAGGATGACTAAAGAGTTAGGCATCAATTGGATTGATAATTTCGAAGATTTTCAAAAAGAACCCTACGCTGCTGCTTCACTTGGTCAAGTACACAGGGCAAAATATAAAAATAAAGAAATTGTATGTAAACTGCAATATCCAGATATGCTATCAATTGTAGAGGCAGATATTGGTCAACTAAAACTTTTATTTTCAATATATAAAAGAATAGATAAAACAATTGATACATCTGAAATACAAAAAGAAATATCATCTCGTGTAAGAGAAGAACTCGATTACATTAGAGAACAAAAACATATAATGTTGTTTAAACAGATATTTTTAGAATCAAAAAATGTCATTGTTCCTAATTTCTTTTCAGAAATTTCAACAGAGAGACTTTTATGCATGAATTATCTTAAGGGTAAAAAACTATTGGAATTCAAAAGTAAATCTCATGAAGTGAGAAAGACCTTGGCAAAAAATATGTTTATAGCCTGGTATTATCCTTTTTATAAATATGGCATAATTCATGGTGACCCACATCTTGGAAATTACTCTGCTAACAATGAACTAATGATAAATCTTTTAGACTTTGGTTGTATTAGGTTTTTTAAATCTACTTTTGTTAAAGGGGTTATTGATCTTTATTACTCAATTATGACTAAAAATGAAGATTTAGCTGTCCATGCATACGAAAGTTGGGGTTTTGAAAATATAAATAGAGATCTAATAAATATTCTGAATATCTGGGCCAAGTTTTTATTTTCTCCATTGCTTGAGGACAAAGTGATGAAAATGCAAGAAACAAATTCAACAGCGTATGGCGCAGAGGCTGCTTCAAAAGTACATAAAGAATTAAAAAAAATTGGTGGAGTTAAACCGCCAAGAGAATTTGTTTTCATGGATAGAGCAGCAATAGGGCTAGGTTCAGTATTTTTACATCTAGGTGCAGAACTTAACTGGTATAAAATTTTTAATGAACTAATTAGCGAATTTAGTGCAGAAAAAGTTGAAACAAACCAAAATAAACTTCTAAGAAAAACTAAATTGGAAGGAAGTTTTTAATCTTTTTTTCTGCATTTTCAGAAATTGATAATAACCTGTCAAGCTCTGCCATAGTACTGGCTAAGTCATCTGAATCATCCTCAAGCCAAATTTTGAAAGTAAATGAGTATATAAAAAAAAGAGTGTTTTTTTTTAAAAAATCAATTGGTGTTTCATTATAAGACGAGGTTAACTCTAAATAAAAATCCATAGAATTCATAACGTTTTTAGAAATTCTGCTTAAAAGACATGGGTTTTGTTTTGCCGCATCCACTATTTTTGTTAAAGGATCTTTATAAGGTCTCATTTCATCAAGTCTTAACATGATTAATTCAAACAAATTATCTTTTTTGGAACTAATTTTAAAATCGTTTAAGTTGACTTTTGATTCTACTAGTGAATCAATCATGAAAGAAAATTTATCAATAATTTCATTTTTATTTTTAAAATAAGAATTTATTTCACTTTCTTTAATTTTTTCTTTTGACAAATCCTGTAAAGAAAATTTTTCCCAGCCTTTTTTTTTAACAATCTGAAATGCTTTCTCCACAATATAGAATTCTTTATTGTTTGTTTTCATTGATTTTTGTTGTTGTGTTTCAAATATATATATATATTCTTAGGTAGTTGTAAATAAAAAATGGAGTAAAAATATGTTTAAAAAGATTTTAATGTTTAGTTTCATGGTCGCAGCATTAAATTTTTCTGGCGCATTAGCTGGCGATGTCGAAAAGGGTAAGAAATTATATAAAAAATGTGCAGCATGCCACAACGCTGCTAGCGGTGCAAAACACAAAACAGGTCCAAACCTTTGGGGTATCTACGGAGCCAAGGCTGCTATTCAAGAGGGTTATAAATATTCAGACTGGTTGAAGGGTGCTGGTATCGAGTGGAATGATGAAGCACTAGCTGCTTGGATCTCTAAGAAGAAAGAAAAAGCTGCTTACTTTGGAAAAGATGTTAAAAAAAGCAAAATGATTTTTGCGGGTTTAAAAAAACCTGAACAAATTGCGGATCTAATTGCTTATCTTAAATCATTGAAATAAATTTCGTTATTGATGGAAATTAAAGAAATTGAGAGTAATATAAGCAAAGTTCCTGACTATCCTAAACCAGGTATTCTGTTTTACGACATCTCAACTTTAATTTTCAACAAAGATGCTTTTTCATCGTCAATTAAAAAGCTCGCTGATAAAGTCAAAGATTATGAATTTGATCTTATTGCATCAATTGATGCGAGAGGATTTTTATTTGGCAGTGCTTTGGCCTACTCTCTGGGAAAAGGTTTGGTGATGGTTAGAAAAAAAAGTAAGTTGCCTGGAAAGACAATAAGTTACGATTATGAGCTTGAATACGGCATGGACACCTTAGAAATTAACATAGAAGCAAAAGGAAAAAAGTTTCTTTTAGTTGATGACCTTTTAGCAACAGGAGGAACTGCAAACGCTGCACTTGAATTAATAAAAAAAGCAGGTGGTGATACATCATGCTTTTTATCACTTATAGAACTCACTTTTTTAAATGGAAGGAAGAAAATACAAGTTCCAATCGAATCTTTGATTCAGTATTAAAATGACAAAAGCACATAAACTCTTCTTAAAATGGTTATCACAGATAAGTCTTATTACCTTTTTTTTGTTCTTGGCCTATGATCAAGGTTTAGTTACTAAAATTTTGTCATCGGACAAAAGTTATATAACCAGTGTAATACTTATACTCTTTGTGCTAGTAAGCTTTCATTGTGCATATTTCACTTATTTGGTGTCAGATGAGCTTAACAAGGCTCACATAATAAAAAAAAGTCTGTTGCAAGAGAACGTTAAACTTAAAATAATACAAAACAATTTAATCTTAACATCCAAAGGAGAGGTTTCTGAAGGAATAGTATGTGATTATTTTAAAGATTTAATTGGTTTAAAAAAGAATGGTGTTTCGACCCACGTGCAAATCCTTGATTCATATCTAAAAAAAACTGTTGGCTACTATGAATTTGGATGGTTTTGCTCGGATGTAATGCTAAAACTAGGTCTAATTGGAACTGTAATAGGGTTTATAATCATGCTTAGTTCATTATCTGATATTACAACGTTTGATGTTACACTTCTCCAAGGCGTTTTAACAACTATGGGAAGCGGTATGGGAGTTGCCCTTTACACCACACTATCTGCACTTGTTACGGGAGTTCTGATCGCAATCCAATATTACAACCTAGAAAGTGGCTGCGAGGAACTCTTCGCTGTCTTAAATCAAATTTCTGAAGTTAGCATCGATAGTAGTTTGTAAAATGTCTTATTCCGGAAGAAGATTAAGAGCCGATCCCTTTACCGATTTGTTATTTAACATTTTGTTATCTTTTACCTTGTTAATGTTTCTCGCTATTATTTTCATGAATCCGATACCAAAAACTGGAGTCATTAATCCTAAAGCAGAATACATAATTACAGTTAGTTGGAAAGATAATAACCCTGATGATGTTGATACATATGTTCAAAGTCCAACTGGAGGATTAGTTTGGTTTAGAGGAAAGGAAGACGGTTTTGTTCACCTTGATAGAGATGATAGGGGGTTATTAAATGATACAATTGTAGTAAATGGTGAAGAAGTGCAGAACCCTCTAAATCAGGAAGTTGTAACACTGAGAGCTGTTGTTCCAGGGGAATATATTGTTAATATTCATTATTATGCAACAAAAACAGAACAACCTGTCGACGTAAATGTAAAAGTAGAAAAAGTCAACCCTCAGCTAGAGGTTATTTACTATGGTACAATTAATTTGGAAAAAAAAGGTGTAGAAAAAACTGCTACAAGATTTAATATATCTCAAGACGGTAGAGTAAATGTAACTGGAAATTTGTTTAAGAAATTAGTTCCAGAAAATTAAATGAAAGGAATAAAATGAACATAGAAATTTTCTTTATTATCATTTGTTATGTACTAATTGGTTTTTTACTGGTTATTTTCAATCTAAGAACAAACTTCCATTGGGTCATAAAGGCAACAATGATTATTCTGGTGACTCTTTTTTACGTACTGACATATAAATCGTTTAAAAATTTATTAGGCTGGCCGTCCAGCGAATCTCTGCCTGATAGATTTAGATTAGTAGCTGCTCAAATTTATGAACCTAACGCATTAATAAATTCTGAGGGTGCAATTTTCTTGTGGGTGACAGACATGAATGATTTAGCCGGCTTGGGTACGCCAAGATCATTTTCAATTAAATATAACAAAGAATTACATGAAAAAGTTTCTAAATCTCTTGTTAACTTAAAAAATGGTGTACCTCAAATGGGAGAAAATTTAGATGAAGATAAAAAAGGAATTGTATCTTCTGTTTTAAAAAAAGAGAAAGCCACAGCCGTAAGTACTAAGCTCAATTTTTTTGATATGCCCAATCAACTTTTACCAGAAAAATAATGAAATTTTTTTTCCTGTTGTTTCTTTTAATTTCTTGTTCAGAAAAAAATTCTAACTACTTCCCTCTGGATAAAATTAAATCATGGACATACGCAGTTGAAATTATACCTGAAGTAGAAAGCAAAATTTTATATAAAAAAACCAATACATCAATTGGAGAAAAAAAAATAAATATTCAAAATCAAGAAAAAAAAATTTTTCCAATTTTAAGAGAAGACGGTACAACTTTTTTTTATGAAATCACTGATAAAGGTATTTTTAGAAAAGGTGTTAGATACCTTAAAAATAAAGAAATAAATTTTGAAGACAATAGACTTGTTCTTCCGTCATCAATAAAACTAAATGAGATGTGGAGTAATGACAGTAAAACATTTTTAATTCTTCGACGTTACCCTTATTACGATTACAAAGCTACAACAAATTTCAAAATCAACTACAAAATTATGTCTCTTAATGAAACTGTTAAAACACCTTCAGGTATTTTTAATGACTGTATAATGATTAAAGGTGAAGGACAAACAAATTTTATTGGAGATAGTGAAATTGGTTCCATAGGTATAAAAATCACCTCTGAAGAATGGTATTCTAAAAAAGTTGGTTTAATAAAAATGATAAGAGAAGAACAAACAGATACTGATCTATTTGGCACAACAAGAATGATTCAACTTTTGGAAAATTATAAAAAAAGATAATCGAAGTGAAAGTACTAAACTTTGCAGTAATCTCATTTTCATCAATTTTTATTTTGTATTATGGAAAATTTTTCCTTTTACCTTTGTTCCTTGCACTTTTTTTTTATATCATTCTAAATTCTATATCCAAAAATCTTATTGATTTTACCAAAAAATATTTATTTGTAATTAATGAAGCATTCTCATTTTTTTTTATTTTCTTATTGTCCCTAACCTTTGCCTATTTTTTGTTCCAACTTTTAAAAATAAATGTAGTTTCAATCATAGAAAACTCTGATCAATATCAAAAAAACCTTAATTTCTTTTTAGAGCTAATATCTAGGAATACAATACTTGAAGCATTTTTTTCCGAAAATTTACTTAAAGACATAAATTTAATAGGTTTTTTTTCTAATTTGTTAAATCTCATTAAAAGTTTTACAGGTAATTTTACTTTAGTTCTTGTTTATTTAATATTTATTGTCATTGAAGAAAAATTTTTTATTGTAAAGTTAAATTTAGTTTTGAAAAATGAAAATAAAAAAAAACTATTCTCAAAAATTAACAATGATATTTATAATTATTTTAGAATTAAAACTTTTACCAGCCTTTTAACTGCTTTATTCACATTCATAATTTTATTTTTTCTTAATAACGAATTATCAATCACGTTTGCTATTTTTGCTTTTTTTCTTAATTTTATCCCTTACATTGGATCACTTCTAGCAGTAATGCTACCTTCTTTGTTTGCTACAATCCAATTTATGGAATTTTTTACACCAATACTTACTTTAATTTTATTACTTATTTCACAAATATTCATTGGAAATTTCTTAGAAACAAAGCTAATGGGTAAAACTTTAAACATAAGTCCAATTGCCTTAATTATTTTTCTGTCTTTAATGGGAAAAATTTGGGGCCTGGTAGGAATGTTTTTAAGTGTACCTCTTTTGGTCATTCTAATTATATTTTTGAATAATTTCAAAGAAACAAAAAAAATAGCAATTTTTTTAACAGAAAAAGGGATTGATTAATATTTCCTATCCACCGCTAATTTTATAGACAAAATCAAACCAAATCCAATGAAGTATGTTAACATCGAAGATCCACCATAAGAAACTAATGGGAGAGGTAACCCTACTATAGGAAGAATCCCTATAACCATTGACATATTTATCAATGCCGCAAAAAAGAAATTAGAAATAATCCCAAAACCAAGAATTCTTTGAAAAGTATCGATCTTTGAATTGTTTACAATTTGATAGGTAAGATAAGTGATCAACACAATAAGACCAATTACAGAGATTGTTCCGAAAAAACCAAATTCCTCACCTAACATTGAAAAAATGAAATCCGTATGCTTCTCTGGTAGAAAATCTAAATGAGATTGTGTACCTTTCATCCATCCCTTTCCGAAAGTACCACCTGAGCCAATTGCTATTTGTGATTGAATTATGTGATATCCAGAACCCAAAGGATCATTTTCTGGATTGAATAATGTTAGTATTCTTTGTTTTTGATAATTTTTCAATGAATTCCATAAGTATGGTGCAATAATTAAAAATCCAATTCCAATTGAGGCAAAAAATTTCCAACTCAAGGCTGAAATAAAAAAAATTATAAAACTTATAAAGAGAATCATAGAAGCTGTACCTAAATCAGGTTGTGAAACAATTAAACCAAAAGGAATTAAAACTAGAGTAATTGGGAGAATTAGAAAAAAGTAATCTCTTGTTTCTTTTATTCTTTTTTCGTCGAAAAATTTAGCTAAAGTCAAAATAATGCAAATTTTCATAAACTCTGAAGGTTGAATATAAAACCCTGAAAAATTAATCCATCTCCTAGATCCCTTCCCAATGTGTCCGTAAAAAGATGCCCATATCAATAAAACCATAAAAATAAAATAAAGATAAAAAGCATTTTTTTTCCAAAACTCTAAATCTATTATTGCCACGATTAGCATGACAAATAATCCTAAGATAATTTTTATACTGTGCGAGAAAAGAACGTTGTATTCCATACCTGAAGTAGCACTATATATCATTACAAAACCAACAAATGACAGAAAAAAAATTAAGGAAAAATAAAACCAATCAAGTTTTTTAATTTTGAAAATTAAATCACTCATAAACTATGAATATTTTTTTAAAGCGAAATCCATGATTTTTTTTGCAATAGGTGCAGCTACTTTAGAACCATTTCCCATATGTTCAGCAACAACAGTTATAGCGTATTTAGGATTATCATAGGGTGCATATCCTGTAAAAAGCGAATGGTCCCTAAGCTTATAAATTAATTCCTCATTTTTAAGTACACCGCTTTCTCTTTCTTCTTTACTTATTTTTCTAACTTGTGAAGTTCCAGTTTTTCCCGCCATTTTTAATTTGTTATTTAATTTCGATGAATAAGCTGTTCCTTGATATTCATTAACAACCTTATACATAGATTTTCTGATAAAATTTAAATTTTTTTCTGATATTTCAAGGTTTTCAAAAAAATATCTATTTCTTTTAAAGATTTTTGGTTCTAACTTTTTACCTGAGGCAATTCTTGCTGTCATAAGAGTGATTTGCAGTGGAGTAGACAATGTAAAACCCTGTCCTATCACAGTGTTAAGAGTCTCTCCTTTTTGCCATTTTTCATTTCTATTTTTTATTTTCCATTCTGAGTTTGGCATTAAACCATAATTTTCATCAGGAATATCGATTCCTGTCAATTCTCCAATGGAAAATTTTTTTGAGAATTTCGCAAGTTCATCGATATTAATTTCTTTAGCAAGGTTATAAAAATAACAATCACATGATTTTTTTATTGCATCAATTAGATTCACACTTTCATGACCTTCTTTTTTCCAACAATGAAATTTTCTATTTCCGAATTCCACATGTCCTGGACAATAAAATTCTTTACTATAATCAAAGCCCATTTTTTCAATTGCAAATAAAGCAGTTATTAACTTGTAAGTTGAACCAGGAGAGTAAAGTCCAGAAATACTTCTATTAAGCAAGGGGTTTGACTCATCCGTTACTAATTGATTCCATTTATCGTTACTAATACCATTACTAAATTCGTCATTATCAAATGAAGGTGTAGATACCATACAATTTACACCTCCTGATTTACAATCTAGTACAACCACTGCCCCGCTAATACCTTTTAAAAGTTTGTGAGATAATTCTTGCATTGATGCAATTAAATTTGTTTTTACATTTTCACCTGGAATTGCAAGCTTTTTATTAAGCTCTTTTTTTATTCTACCTTTTGAATTTGTCTCAAGTTTTATCCACCCATCTGTTCCTAACAGTTTTTTATCAAATGTTTTTTCGAGTCCAGAAATTCCAAACTTTAAATTATTTAATTTTTGTTCTTTAAGATCATTTTTATATCCAACGTAACCAAGAACATGCGAATAAATAAACTTATTCTCATAACTTCTAACTTTTTCTTTTGTAATAAATAAAAAGGGGAACTTACTTGAAACAAGCTCAAAAATTTCTAGTTCATCCCATGTCAAATTTTTTTTTAAAATGACAAAGTCAGAACTATCTTTTATTGATAAGTTTTTTTTTAATTCTTGATAATCTCTTTGAGAAAAAAAAATTATATTCTTCAACTTTGAGATATATCTATTAATTAATTCTTTCTTTTCTTTAAAAATAGTTAATTGATAGTCTAATCTATTAGAAGCTATTGGAATACCAAACTTATCAAAAATAACACCTCTTTCAGGGTAAAGAATTTTCACCTTGGTTCTATTTAAATCAGATAACTTTCCGTATTTTGATTTATTTAGTATTTGTAAGTAATACAACTTTCCACACACAACAATTGTAAAAAGTGATTTTATACCCCCTAAAATCAGAGACCTCCTTCTAACTTTTTGAGTGTAACTTAAGTCTCTAGTTATCATACTTTCCGAACCTCACTGTTAATTTTTCAATTAGTGAAAAAAATAATGGAAAAAGAACAATTGTTAAAACTAGGCATAAAATATTTTTTTTAAAATTATAGCTGTGGTTTTCAAAAAAATAGTTGCAAAGATAGATTATCACAAAATACATAAGCAGGTAAATTATAAATTTTATCCACGTTTCTTTAAAATCAAATGAAACAAGACTGTTCGATTTTTTTTGTTGTAAATGGTATAGTATAATAAAAAATAATGGAGTGATTCCTACTATTCCATCTTTTAAAAAATCATAAAATAATCCAAAAGCTAATAACCAAACAGGTCTAAATCTATTTGTATCGTGACAAATCCACGAATAAATAATTAAAAATGAAATGAAAGGCTTCACCAATTCATTTTCATAAAAGTAAACTGGAGAAAATTCCAAGTAAACAAATGAAATTACAAAAATATACGGAAAAATTCTTACAAAAAAGTTAGCGATCATGTACTACACGACTATAGATTAAGTATTTTATCAAATTCAAAAATTAATACATAAACATAAATCGTATCTGACAAATTTGCAAATGGTTCAACGTAAACTTCATTAAGTGTTTTTTTTACTTTTCCAACCTTAATTCCCTCTTTAAAATATCCCGCAGCTTTTGTAGTAATTAGAATTTCATCGTGTTCTAAGTCAAACGCACTGTCTATATGTTTTATTTTTAGCTTATCATTTAATCCCTCGACAAAAAAAGATTTTTTTGTCTCCAATGAATAAACAGGAATTACAGAGTCTTGATCATAAAGTGTAATTACTTTTGATGAAAAGTCACCAAGCTCTATTACTCTTCCAATCATTCCTTTCTCGTTAAAAACAATATCATTTATTTTTAAGCCATTTTTTTTTCCAAGATCTATTACAAAAGAGAAATCGTCATTTTTATAAGGATCAATTAAAATTCTTCCCACTAGTTTTTTTGAATAATTTGTTTCGTCAATATTTAATAATTTTTTTAGACGTGTGTTTTCAAACTCAAGAAAATTGTTTTTGTTTAACTTTTCTAATAACTCTGCGTTTTCCATAACCAACGACTTGTTTAAATTTCTTATCTCTTTAAAATCATTAATGTAAATAAATAGATTTCTTGTAATCTCAAACGGCTTTGCGATTAATGTTAAACCTGGTTTACTAAATGTGATTACATAATATTTGAAATTAATAAAAAAATTACTTTTACTATAGGAAGTTATTAAAAAAAAAACTGAAATCAGGACACAAATTAAGATCTCTGCACCATATGGGTTTAGTAGTCCAGATTTAAATCCTCTAGTAGAAAAGGATGATTTATACGCCATAGTTTTAGTAGCTACTTGAAAGCACAGATTTCAGTTGTTGAAGATTTTCAGCACATTTTCCTGTTCCTTGTACAACGCAACTTAAAGGATCATCTGCAATTGTCACAGGTAATCCGGTTGAATCTCTGATAACCTGATCTAATTCACCAAGTAATGAACCTCCACCTGTTAAAACTATACCTTTATCAACAATATCAGCAGCCAACTCTGGATCTGAATTTTCTAGCGTATTTTTAACGGCTTCAATTATTGCCTGAACTGGTTCTTGAAGCGCCTCAGCAATTTGTCTTTGGTTAATTACTACTTCTTTTGGAACACCTTTCAAAAGATCCCTACCCTTAATGTGAAGAACCTTTCCATCGCCTGAATTGGGTGCAGATGCAACACCGATAGCTTTTTTTATTCTTTCGGCACTACTTTCCCCCACCAATAAATTGTGTGATCTTCTAATGTAGTTTATTATTGCGGTGTCCATGGCATCTCCTCCTACTCTAACGGAATGAGCATGAACTATCCCACCTAAAGCTAATAAAGCAACCTCTGTTGTTCCACCACCAATATCTACAACCATTGAACCGGATGGCTCAGTGACAGGAAGACCAGCACCAAGGGCTGCAGCCATTGGTTCGTCGACCAAAAAAACTTTTCTTGCGCCTGCCGCTGCTGCTGATCCTTCAATTGCTCTTCTTTCAACTGACGTAGCTCCTGAAGGAACACATACAACAATTACAGGACTAAAAAAACTATTATTATTATGTGCTTTTCTTATAAAATGTTTAATCATTTCCTCTGCAACATCAAAATCTGCAATTACACCATCTCTCATTGGTCTTATCGCTGCGATATTTCCAGGTGTTCGACCTAACATCGTTTTTGCCTCATGACCCACAGCCAAGACTTTAGGTTTTTGATCCTTTTTTTCGTTGGATAAGGCCACAACTGACGGCTCATTAAGGACAATGCCTTTTCCTTTAACATAGATTAAGGTATTTGCTGTACCCAAATCAATAGCTATATCTTGTGACAAAAAAGAAAAAAATTTACGCATAGTTTAATTCCTAAAAGTATTACATTTAGAAAAAAATGCAAATCCTTTATATAACGTGTTTATCAATTTTTTTAGCCTGTGAGTTAAGTGCTTTCTTTGAATCTGCAGCTTTATCTTTTTTATGAAATAACTTATTCAATCCATTTATATAAGCTTTTCCAGAGGCAACCATTGTGTCGATGTCATTACCAACGCCTAGAACATTCAAACCATCATCCTCTAGCCTCACACTAACTTCTGCCTGTGCGTCAGTCCCTTTTGTTATTGCATTCACTTGGTAAACAACTAAGCTAGCTTTTACATTAATTATTTTTTTTATAGCCTTGAAAACTGCATCAATTGGTCCAGATCCCTCCGACTTCCCAGAAATCATTTTTTTGGAATATTTCAACTTTACTTGAGCAATAGCTTTTTTCTTTAAACCAGAAGAGATTGAAATATCAATTAATTCAATCATATTATCATTTCTTAACGTCTGTTCCTCATCGGCTAACGCCAACAAATCTTCGTCAAATACCTGTTTTTTTTTATCTGCTAAATTTTTGAATTTTGAGAAGAGTTCATTAATTTTATTTTCTTTAAATTTATACCCTAAATTTTGCAATTTAACTTTAAATGCATGTCTTCCTGAATGCTTTCCTAACACCAATTCTGATGAAGATAAACCTACGGATTCTGGAGTAATTATCTCGTAAGTATTACTATGCTTTAGCATACCGTCTTGATGGATTCCAGATTCATGAGCAAAAGCATTTTTTCCAACAATTGCTTTATTTGGTTGCACATTGAATCCAGTGATAGTAGAGACAAGATGAGAAATACTCGAAATTTTTTTATTATCTACTCCTGAAAAAAATGGAAGCAAATCTTTTCTAGTTTTTAAACACATCACTATTTCCTCAAGGGCTGCATTTCCTGCTCTTTCCCCAATTCCATTAATTGTGCATTCGACCTGTCTTGCACCAGCAATAATTGCACTTAGTGAGTTTGATACGGCTAAACCTAAATCGTTATGACAGTGAACTGAAATTGTAGCTTTATCAATATTTGGAACATTTTTTCTAATATTTTTTATCAACTTTCCAAACTCTTCAGGTATTGCATAACCAACTGTATCTGGAATATTTATTGTCGTAGCTCCTGAACTAATAGCAGTTTCAATTGTTTTATAGAGAAAGTTCAAGTTCGTTCTTGACGCATCTTCAGGTGACCACTCAATATCATTTGTGTATTTCTTTGCTCTTTTAATACTATCTTTAATTGCTTGAACAACTTCCTCTTTTTGCATTTTTAATTTATATTTCATATGAAGATCACTTGTTGAAATAAATGTATGAATTCTTGGCATTTTTGCTTTTTTGAGTGATTTTCCTGCACAATCAATGTCATCGAAATTAGCTCTAGCCAAACCACAAACAGTAGAATTTTTAGTATTTGCAGAAATTTCGCTTACAGCATCATAATCTCCCTTAGATGCATATGGAAAACCAGCTTCAATTATATCAACTTTCATTTGGTCAAGCTTATTTGCAATTAATAGTTTATCTTCTACTGACATAGATGCCCCAGCAGATTGCTCTCCATCTCTCAATGTAGTATCAAATATTTTTATCTTTTCCATGTATTTAATAATATTAGTTTTTTTGTTTATTTACCAGTTTATTTGAAGTTATCCAAGGCATCATTGATCTAAGTTTTTCTCCTACTAGCTCTATCTGTTTTTCATTTTGTATTTTTTTTTCTGCTTTAAAATTTAATTGCCCAGATTTACATTCTAAAATCCAATCTCTTACAAATTTACCAGTTTGAATTTCCTCAAGTACTTTTTTCATTTCTTTTTTAACATTCTTATTTATAATTCTTGGACCTCTTGTGAGATCTCCATACTCTGCAGTGTTAGATATAGAGTACCTCATATTAGCGATTCCTCCTTCATATATTAAATCAACAATAAGCTTCACCTCGTGTAGACATTCAAAATAAGCCATTTCTGGTGAATAACCAGCCTCCACTAACGTTTCAAATCCGGCTTGAATTAAAGCAGTTAGTCCTCCACATAAAACCGTTTGTTCGCCAAAAAGATCTGTTTCACATTCTTCTTTAAAAGTTGTTTGAATTATTCCAGAACGCCCTCCTCCTATGGCAGATGCATAAGAGATACCTATGTCGAGTGCACTTCCAGAGGCATCTTGATGAATTGCTATTAAACAAGGTACACCTGCCCCTGATTGATATTGTCCCCTGACAGTATGTCCAGGACCCTTGGGTGCTATCATAAAAACATCAAGATCATTTCTTGGTTTTATTAGTTGAAAATGAATAGCTAAGCCATGTGCGAATAACAATGCAGAACCTTCTTTAAGATTTTGTGCTAAGAAATCGTTGTATAAATCCGCTTGCAGCTCATCTGGAACAAGGATCATGCAAATATCTGCGTCTTTAATTGCATGTTCAACTTCCATAACATTGAATCCATCACTTTTGGCTTTTTCTGTGGAGGCTGAGTTTTTTCTTAAAGCTATGGTTATGTCCTTTACTCCACTATCTCTTAAATTTAAAGCATGAGCATGACCTTGACTTCCATATCCAATAATACATATTTTTTTTTCCTTAACTAAATTCAAATCAGCATCACTATCATAAAAAACCTTCATAAAATCCTTCCTTACTTTTTAATATAATCTGTTCCAGTTGCCATTGAAACTAAGCCAGATCGTGTTTGTTCAATAATCTTAGTGTTTTTCAGTAATTTTACAAGTTTAGTTATCTCTTCTGGCGTTCCAGCATATTGAACGATAAATTCATGATTACTTTCAAGTAAAATAACGGCACCAAATTTTTTTAGTTTTTCTTTCAGATCAGGTTTTTTTTTGTTTTTTACATTCAATTTCACTAAAATCAATTCTTTCCCAATAAAACTGTCAAGCTCTGAAATATCAACTAAATTGTGAACGGGAATTAATTTACCTAATTGCGCCTTAATCTGATCTACTATTAATTTTGTTCCAGATGTAACAATTGTAACTCTCGATAAAAACTTATGAGAATCAACTTCTGAAACTGATAAACTCTCAATATTATATCCTCTTCCTGAAAAAAGTCCTACTACTCTTGCTAAAACACCTGGTTCATTATCAACCATGATTGATAAAATATGTTTTGTATTTTTTTCATTCATATTTGATTTACACGAGAACCATTCCCTCTTCCGAAATCTCTCCTTCAACTTTATCATTAGGACCAAGTAGCATTTGGTTATGTGTTGAACCAGATGGAATCATAGGAAAACAATTTTCGTTAGGATCGACTACTACATCACAAATTACTGCTCCTTTAATGTTTATCATTTCTTTAACAGCGTCGTCGACATCGCCTGGCTTTTCTACTCTTAAACCTGTGGCACCGAAAGATTCAGCAAGTTTTACAAAATCAGGTAACGATTCCATGTATGACTCTGAAAGTCTGTTTCCGTGCAACAGTTCCTGCCATTGTCTAACCATGCCCATATAATTATTATTTAAAATAAAAACTTTTACTGGTAATCTATATTGTTTGATTGTCGACATCTCTTGTATATTCATCAAGATTGACGCCTCGCCGGCAACGTCAATTACTAAATCCTTTGGATGTGCGATCTGCACGCCTAGAGCTGCTGGAAGTCCATATCCCATTGTTCCTAAACCACCGGAAGTCATCCAATGTTTAGGCTTATTGAATTCAATAAACTGTGCTGCCCACATTTGATGTTGACCAACTTCTGTAGTTATAAATGGATTTAAATCTTTTGTAAGTGAATTAAGTCTTTGTAAGGCATATTGAGGTTTGATTAATTTTTTAGACTGTTTGTATTTTAGGCAATTTCTAGCACGCCATTTATCGATTTGATTCCACCATTTTGTGTATTTTGAATTTTTAAAAGTAATATTTGTTTTTGAAATTTTATCATTAACAAGTTTTAAAATTTTAAATAAGTCTCCCTTTACAGTGAGGTCAACGTTAACACTTTTGTTAAAGGATGAAGCATCTATGTCTAAATGAATTTTTTTTGAGTTTGGTGAAAAACCAGAAACTTTACCAGTTATTCTATCATCAAACCTAGCTCCAACGCAAATCATGAGATCACAATTATACATTGCCATGTTAGCTTCGTAAGTGCCGTGCATCCCCAACATTCCTAAAAATTGCTTATCAGACATCGGAAATGCTCCCAAACCCATTAGGGTTTGCGTACAAGGAAAACCTGTCTTTTTCATTAGTTTGAATAATTCAACTGAGGCTTTGGAACCTGAGTTTATGACACCACCCCCGATATAAAAAATTGGTTTTTTACTATCTGACAAAAATTTTGTCATTTTATCTATATCATCGACAGCTGGTTCTAATGAAGGCTTATAATATGAAATCTTTTTAGTTAACCTTTTCCCTTTATAAATTGCCTTAAAGGTCTGGATATCTTTTGGAATATCAACAAGGACAGGACCTGGTCTTCCATTTTTTGCAATAAAAAAAGCCGAATGAATTGCACCAGCTAATTTAGTTACATCTTTAACAAGATAATTGTGCTTGGTGCAAGGACGAGTAATTCCAACTATATCTGCCTCTTGAAAGGCATCATTTCCAATCATGTGTGTAGGAACTTGACCTGATAAACAAACAACTGGTACAGAATCCATCATAGCATCTGTAAGGCCTGTAACAGTATTTGTTGCTCCAGGCCCAGAAGTTACGAGAACTACACCTACTTTTCCAGTCGATCTTGCGTAACCTTCTGCGGCGTGTACAGCGGCCTGTTCGTGTCTTACTAAAATGTGTCTAATTTTTTTTTGTTTAAATAGTTCGTCGTAAATTGGTAAAACTGCTCCGCCAGGATAACCAAAAATGACTTTTACATTTTCTTGAATCAAAGATTCGATAACTATTTTTGCACCAGTTAAATTTTTCATACTATATTAAATTAAACTAAAAAAAATTATTACTCAACCAACCATAAATTTTATATTTTAACACTGTTTAAAATATAGTTTTCTGCATCAAAAAATCCAAGATGTTTAGCATAACTAGCTCTATTGTTAAACCATGTAAGTTGCCTTTTAGCATATCTTCTTGTATCTTGCATAAAAATCGAAATACATTCATCTTTATTCATCTTTCCAAGGATAAATAATGAAATAGGGTTAAGACCAATTGCCTTATGTAATGGATGAAAACGATCTGATTGTTCATCAAGAAAATCTTCTACCTCATCAATAACTCCTCTTTTTAGCATCTCTTTACACCTAGAATTTATTTTATCATACAAAAGATCTCTTTCCATACTCACCACAACATATATAATTTTTTCAAATATGTTTTTTTTTTCTTGTCCGTGCCAATCAGAAAAACTTTTTCCTGTTGCAACCTTGACCTCTATAGCTCTTAAAATTCTTTGAGTATCGTTTGACGATATTTTTTTTGCATAGTTTTTATCAATTTCAATAAGTTTATCGTACAAAAATTGTTTTCCCTTTCTTTCCATAATTTTATTTACTTTGAATTTTACTTTTTTAGGGATTTGAGGAATTTCAGAAATGTTTTTAGTTAAGGACTCAAGATAGAGACCAGTTCCACCAACGAAAATAGGAATTTTTTTTTTATCTTTTAACAATTCAATAGATTTATTTCTCCATAATCCAACGTTACATTTATCAGGATAGTTTATGAAACCAAATAATTTACAATTACCATTTTTAATATCTTTTGTTTTTGGCTTATTGGTTAATATATTAAATTTGTCATAAACTTGCATACTGTCGGCGTTAACAATAAAACTTGGCAGCTTCGATTGTACGGATAAGGCGAGTTCGGTTTTTCCTGAAGCTGTTGGACCACCTATAAATATTGCGAGAGGAAACAAAATTCTATTTGATTTTAAGAATTAAAAACCTAGAAAAATCATTTTGATACACCTGAAGCAGAACAGATTCTGTTCCTTTCTTTGCAGCATCATCAAATATTTTTTTTGCTTCATCAGCACTTTTAACATTTATTTGAGATATTTGTGATATCACGCTGCCAACGGTTAAACCAGCGTTTGAAGCAAATGAATCTCTTTTTACAGCAGTAATCACTACCCCTTTTAAATTCTTTGGAAGATTATACTGAGATCTGGTATCCTTTGTAAGTCCAACGAATCTTAGCCCTATATCATCCAATTCAACTTCATTAGTTTTTACGTCATCTTCATTAGTTTTGGGATCGAGTTCAGCTGCTTCACTAAATTTTTCCAACTCTCCAAGTTTCACCGTAAAGCTTTTGATTTTTTTATTTCTCCAAACCTTCACTTTAGCTTTACTTTCTACCGCAGAATCTGCAACTGTTCTCTGGAGAGACTTAACGTCTTTAATTTTCTTTCCATTAAACTCGAGAATAACGTCTCCAGCCTTTAGACCACCCTTCTCAGCTGGCTCCCCAGGGTTAACCATCGAAATTAAAACACCATCCTCATTCTTTAAGCCTAGGCTTTTTGCAATATCAGGTGTGATTTCTTGGATCCTCACACCTAACCAACCTCTTTGAGTTTTCCCAAATTTCTTTAATTGTTCAATGATTGGTTTTGCAAGATTTGCTGGAATTGAGAAACCAATTCCTACACTACCCCCTGTTGGAGAAAAAATTGCAGTGTTAATTCCAAGAACCTCTCCTTCGAGGTTAAATAATGGACCACCTGAATTACCTCTATTTATTGATGCATCAGTCTGTATGAAACTATCGTAAGGGCCAGCATTAATATCTCTATTAAAGGCTGAGATAATTCCACTAGTGACTGTTCCTCCTAAGCCAAAGGGGTTACCGATCGCTATTACCGAATGTCCAACTCTAGCCTTATCAGAATCCGCAAGCTTTACAAAATCTAGCGACTTTTTTGATTCAACTTTCAGCAGAGCGAGATCAGTTAACCTGTCCTTTCCTATTAACTTTGCTTCTAATTCGGTTTCATCCTGAAATTTCACTTTAATCTCATTAGCTTGCTCAATAACATGGTTATTAGTAACTATGTAGCCATCCGCGGAAATAACAAATCCTGAACCTAAAGCTTGGGGTCTTTCCTCTTCTTGAGGTGACGGTTGTTGTTGAGGTCCAAAAGGAAAACCAGGTGGAAAGTTCTTAAAGAAATCTCTGAATTGCGGAGGTATATTATCTAAAGGGGGTTGATTGTTAGTAGGTTTAGGTTTTTGGACAGTAAAGACGTTCACAACAGTCGGTGAAAGCTTCGCAACTAAATCTGCAAAATCATCTGATAAAGGATGGCTTTTAGCTATTGTAAAATTGAGAAAAAAAAGTGTAAAAAGAGAGAAAGTAATAAATTTCTTTAACATAATAAAAGCTATCTTCCACCTTTAGAATTATTAAAAAATTCTAGAAACTCACTGTCAGGAGATAAAATCATAGTTGTACCGTCTTCACCAAGAACGTTTCCATAAGCTTGCATAGATCTATAAAAAGAATAGAATTCAGGATCTTGTTGAAATGCATTTGCGTAAATATTTACCGACTGCGATTCACCTTCACCCCTTAATATTTCGCTTTTTTTTGTTGCTTCAGCTAAAATGACTGTTCTTTCTTTGTCAGCCTCTGCTCTGATCTTTTGAGCAATTTCAGAACCTTTAGCTCTAAATTCTTTAGCTTCCCTTACTCTTTCACTAATCATCCTTTCATAGATAGCTTGGCTGTTTGCTTCAGGAAGATCTGCCCTTCTGATTCTAACATCGACAACTTCAATTCCAAAACGAGAAGCTTCATTATTTACTTCAACTTTAATATCTTCCATAATATTGCTTCTTTCCTCCGATAAAAGTTCCTCTAACGTTACTCTACCTACTACTCTTCTCAGAGAAGAAATCACATTAGAGTTTAACCTATTTCTTACGCTAGATTCCGTTCCAACAGTTTTGTAAAATTCAAGAGGGTCCGTTATTTTGAATCTAGTGAAAGAGTCGATTAGCATTCTTTTTTTATCTACAGCAATAACTTCTTCGATAGGAAGGTCATATTCAAGGATCCTAACATCATACCTAACAACATTTTGAATGAGGGGTAGTTTAAAGTGTAAGCCAGATGTTTGAATCACTCTTTTTGGTTCTCCGAATTGAAGAACTAAACCTTGTTGTCTTTCGTCCATTGTAAATAGCGAATTAAGTCCAAGAAAAGATAAAGCTATTATAAAAAATATAAGAACAGTTTTATTCATCGTTAGTAATTGTTTGGTTTATTTTATTTTTTTTTTGAAGTTCTGGCAATGGTAAGTAAGGAACGATTCCGCTTCCTGCATTTTTATCAACTATTATTTTATCGATCTTTCCTAGTGTTTTCTCTAACGTTTCAAGGTATATTCGCTCCCTTGTAACGTCCTTAGAAGTTTTGTAAGAATCATAAACCGATATAAACCTCTGTGCTTCACCTTGTGCCTTTGCAACAACTTCCTGTTTATAAGCTTCTGCTTCTTGAATTTTTCTTTCAGCTTCACCACGTGCCTTTGGAATTATGTCATTTCTGTAAGCTTCTGCTTCGTTTCTTAACCTTTGTTCATCTGTTTTAGCTCTTTGTACGTCCCTGTAAGAATCGATGACTAGTTCAGGTGGATCGGCCTTTTGAAGTTGGACCTGAGTGACTAAAACACCAGATTTGTAATAATCAAGGACGCTTTGAACTTTGTTTTTAACTTCTTCTTCAACTATGGATTTACCTTCAGAAAGTATAGGACCAATTGGGGTTTGACCAATCTTTTCTCTCATAACACTTTCACCAATACTTTTAATTGTAATCTCAGGATTTCTAACATTAAATAAATAGTCTTTTGCATCATTTATGATCCAGAATATTGTAAAGTTTAGTTCTACAATATTTTCATCACCTGTAAGCATCAGTGCTTCTTCGGGCACCTGTCTTGCTTGTGGACTTTGATTAAACTGTGATTGAGATGTTCTGAAGCCAACTTCAATTCTATTAACTCTAGTAACTTTAGGTTTTAAAGCTTTTTCAACTGGAAAAGGAAGATGATAATGCAACCCTGGTTCAGTTGTTCTAACATATTCACCAAATCTGGTAACAACCCCTTGTTCGTCTGTTCCAACTCTGTAAAAACCACTGGCACCCCATATACCTAAGAGTATTAATATAATGGCGGACAAACTTGCTGGTTTATTTTTCTTTGGAAAAAAACCTTTCAGTTTTTCCTGAAAATTGTCAAAAAAATCATCGTTGTTTCCTCCGCCGGAACCGTTGTATGGTTTCCTTTTATTGTTGGAGGAACTTTTGCCCCAAGGGCTATTATCGTCGTTATTTGAAGACCAAGACATATTATACCTGAAATACGTTATTTTATATAAGAATTGTTTTCAGTATGCAAAGTATTATTTAAGATAATTGAATAATTTTTTTTTTTTTGTAAGGTTCACTAATGATTAAAAATATTGTAGTTGTTGCCTCCGGAAAAGGGGGAGTTGGTAAATCCACGATTTCAGTCAATTTAGCTACTTCTTTGTCGAAAAAAAACTACAATATAGGGCTTTTGGATGCAGATATTTACGGACCCTCTATCCCTAAAATGCTGGGAATTCAAGGTAAACCAGCGGTATCAAAAAGCAAGAAAATATTACCCTATGTTTCGTTTGGTCTTAAATCCATGTCAATTGGTAACATGATACCTCAGGATGGTTCAGTAATCTGGAGGGGGGCAATGGCTTCTAATGCAATCAGACAATTAATTAATGATGTAGAATGGGGTGACCTCGATTACCTCTTTATAGATCTTCCTCCGGGAACTGGAGATATTCAACTATCATTGTGTCAAAGTTTTTCGATAGCAGGTGCCGTAATTGTTTCAACTCCTCAGGAAATTAGCCTGTTAGATGTAAGAAAAGCCATAAACATGTTTAACAAAGTAAATGTTGAGGTTGTTGGCATGATTCAAAACATGAGCTATTTTGAAAATGATGGAGATAAAAATTATATTTTTGGTAAGGATGGTGTAAAAAATGAGTCAAAAAAACTAAATCATACTTTTCTTGGAGAGGTTCCAATACTTGAAGAAATTTCAAGCTCTTGTGACTTAGGTAAGCCTGCGTGTTTCACAAACGAAAAAATTTACCAAAATATTTTTGAAAAAATTTCTGATAACTTTATTAGTTCTTTTTCAAGGATAGAAAAGAAAAAAGTAAAAATTGAGTCTTAAATTATAAATTAAAAATTTTTTTTAAGTTCTCCAACTCTCTTTTATTTACATTGTTCTTTACGTCTTTTTTGTTTTTTAACCTCATTTTTAGATATTCTATCGCCTCTGAGGATAATGTTAAAGAATCTACTCTATTCCTGATAAATGCATCATAAGTTAACGGAACCCACTTCTTCATAAGGTCTAACATTACTTTGGCATAAACTTGAATTTCATATTGAGCATGATCGTCAAATCTCAGGGCTAAAAAATGCATTAAGTTGTGAAGATCAATTTTCCAGTACCATTGTGTGTAAGAACTCAATGGTAATACCATTCTTGCCAACTCTCTGGCAATTCCTGTTCTTTTTTCATCCATTAATTCCCCATCTTCGTCAACATTCAGCAAGTGTTTGTATGACGAAAAGTTAATTTTAGCATTTTCTTTAATCAAAGAAAGGTAGTGTTTTTTTAAATCTTTTTCTATTTCACCATGTCTTCCTTGGTTGTTTGATTGAGATTGGGGTTTAACATCATCAATTTTTGGAATGTAAAATTCATTATCAAGTATTGAATATCTTGCTGAATATTCATTAACGTTTGCTGTTCGATGTCTGATCCATTGACGTGCAACAAAAATTGGAAGTTTGATATGAAATTTTATTTCATTCATTTCAAAGGGAGTTGTATGCCTATGACTCAATAAATAATTTATTAAATTTTTATCCTGATTTAACTTTTTAGTTCCTTTTCCATATGAAACTCTAGCTGCCTGAACAATAGATGAATCATCACCCATGTAGTCAACGACCCTTACAAATCCGTGGTCCAAAACTTTGAATGGTTTGTATAAAACTTTATCTAATTTACTCGCAGTTACCCTTCTAGTTTTAAATTCTGAATTTAAAATATTTTTTAGATCTTTAGTATCCGATTTTTTTTTCATCTTAATATGTTAAATTATATCGTTAACAAATAAATTTATAGGTTTAATTTTTTTTTTTTTTTTTATATTATTTAGATGCTGTTTTACAGCTATGGCAATAAACGTTTGGTTTGTGAACCGAGACGGACCCGGGGGCGGTACCCGGCACCTCCACCAAAGTTTTATGGGGGTGAAATAGGATCGACGTGCGTGGGAATTATCAAAAATTTTGCCCGGAATGGTACCAACGTTATCGGACTAAAAAACTTATAAATGCCAATGATAATGAAATGGCACTCGCTGCTTAATTTATTTAAGTAAGCGCGGTTGTGAGATACCGGGCAACAGAAGTCTCATCGGCAAGGGCGGGCGATTGTTCGCCCTTGTTTGTTTTAGGGATACTCACAAAGGGTTTCAGAGTTTTCACTCAACAGAAAATAAGGGAAACAATAGTGCAATAAGTTCAATACACTTTCAATACACTCTTGTTTGTTCATCATTTGTTCCAAAAATTATTACCTTAGTTTCTATTTACAATGTATGAAGCACTTCTTAATATCTTAAATTTTTAAGAAGAAATTTTTTGAATGGGCGATTTTTAGATAAAGAAGTGAAAGCAAATATCAAAGACCAAGAGAAATTTGGTCAGTTAAAATTTTTTCTCCAGAAAATATTTCTTTTAGAATAAAACCAATTGTTTTTGCTAAGTCTGGTGGGACGGCATTGCCTATTTGTCTGTAAACTGCTGCTTTTCCTCCACTGAATTCAAAATCATCTGGAAAACCATGGAGTCTTGCTGCTTCCTTGATTGTCAATCTTCTAAACGATGTTGGCGTCTCGTACATACCATAAGGTTTACCATCATTTATTAAATGTTTATGGTAGTCATAAACCCAATCAACACCATCTCCATAGTATAGTCTCTCGTCTATTATGGGTGTTTTATTTCCTCCCATTGATGCCGGAAGTGTCGGAGATGGTCGATTCGGATGAATCGGGCGTCCTAATCCGTTAAACAGCATACCCGCATAAGGACTTTTTCGAATTATTGGATTGGCAGCAAGAGTGATCTTTGCATTGCAAGTTTTAGGATTAATATTAGTTCCCTGTACTCCTAAATCTTTTATGGCATCGAAGGTTGATTTAGGAACTCTGGTGTATTTTTGTGCCCGATCGACCAAATTAATTTCATGCTTACCCAAAACACCAACAAAGAACATTCTTTTTCTTTCTTGAGGTACTCCAAAGAGTGCGGATGAGAGAACTTTTAAATCAACAGAATAACCTACATTGGTTGCTTCTTCAATAAGTTGTCGCCTGAATGTATTAAATTTTGATAAAGACGCTAATGGCGGTACGTTCTCCATGACAAAACTTTTTGGGCGTAATTCCTTTACTATACTTATAAATTCTAATACTAATTTACTTCTGGGGTCATTAAGATCCATCTTTCCAGCGACAGAGAATCCCTGGCAAGGAGGACCACCAAAAATACAATCTATTTCGGAATATGATCTTAATGAGTTTCTGTAATCTTCTAAAAGACCAAAATAATTCCTACTTTTGAAATTCTTTGCATACGTTTCACATGCTTTTTGATCAAAGTCGTTTGACCACTCTACTTGAAATCCAGCATTCTCGAAACCTAAATCCATTCCACCTGCACCAGAAAATAAGGACAAAGCAGAGAGAGATTTTTTAATGGCATTCATTTAAGGTCCTCGATATCCTCTAGAAATAGATTATTAACAATATTATGCAAGTACAAATAGATAAAATTTTAGCAGAAAATATTCTTAAATCATGCTGGGAAAAAGATGCTCCACAGAATTTTGATGATGTAATTTATGAAAAACTTTCTTGTTGCTTTAAACATGATCATAAAACTTTCAGATATATTTTGCTGAATGGAATATTAGCAAAATGTACTAATCCTGATGCGAATCCGTTAGCGCTTCAGGCAGGTGCATCAATAGATGGTGCATTTGATGCAAGGACTTTATGTCATAATGTTATTGTGCCGTTTGAAAGAAAATTTATGGAAAATAGATTAGGTGGTTCTAATGAACCTTTTCTTAATAAACCAGCACGATTCAAGACTCTTGACAGAGGTAATGCAGTAAGGAAGGGAGATGATAAAGCAATACTCTTTCTAATCATTGATATTTTTGAGTCTGATGATTTTAATCAAAACCCAATCTCTTTTTTGGAGCATTTACTTTGCATCATAAAATCATCCAAAATAAAAAAAATAAAATTTGTTGGAAGCGATTTTGATAAAAATATAAGTTCTGAATTTGTAAGAAAAACAATCACAGAACTGTTGAAAAGACCTTTTGAAGGAACATCACTTGTCTTTTCTGTGCTGTTAATTATGGAAATTAATAAAATAAGTACAGATTGGAATGCAGTCATTTCATCTAATCATGTTAATCAAAGCGGAAGTTCACAAAACGAAATATGCGATATAGATATCAAAAATCTGCATGGGGAGTTTTTATTTGGTATAGAAGTTAAGGATAAATCTTTCACGAATATGGATGTGGGTCATGCAATATCAAAAGTTAAAGCGTCTAGTGCTTCGAGATTAGTAATTATTTGTAGGGATTTTTCCCAATATCACGGAAGAACATCACTAAATTCGATAATTTCTGAACAACTAAAGGAAGGGTTTGATCTTACTGTAATTGACATTTTAACCTACTCCCGAGGATTAATATCCCTGAAGCAGAACTTACCATTAAAACAAGTCATATCAAATTTAAATGATCATATTGAAAAAATGAGACCTCCGAAAATTTTTATTGATCATTTAAATTTTGTTTTTTCATTAAAAGAAACTTAATTGCTAATTTTCAAAAAAATTCAAGCGAACTGAAATTAATTTCTTTTCAACTTCACACACTTAAAAAAATTCCTTAGACAAAACCTTAAAAGAAATAAATAAACCAAACTATATTAAGTAATAGTTTTTATATTTAAATTTGTTCATTTAACATTAATACTATATTGATAATTTATATCTTCCAATTTAATTTGGGGTATAGTAACGACCTACCGTTCTGGAATAGTAACGACCTAATCGTTCTGTCTCAAACAGTAAAAGTTTCCATACATTCAAATTTTCTTGGTTAATAACAATTAACAAAGGAGAACCGTAATGGGAAAAATAATATATTCAATTTTAGTCAGAAAATCCTCACAAGGTCCCAAAATGATACCTACAGGACACACAATTATTTTTGGTAGAAATTTAATTAAGAAAGGGGATAAGTAATGGTGAAAATAATAAAAAAAACTATTTACTACGAAGGTATGCCTCTGAGACCTCTTAAGATGGGAAAAGTTTCAATAGTACTTGGAAGAAATCTAATAAAGAAAGGAGATAAATGATGGGAAAGGTAATTTATAGAGGATACGCAAAGGAAAGTGATCCTATTTATACAGGAAGATATATAATCTCTAATCCAAAAGTTAACTTTAACAAAAAAAGAAAAGGAGATAATAAATGAAAAAATTATCTTTTTTCTCTATTCCTAGAAATAAAACAAGGAAAGAAACTATTGAAGTGATAAAAAATGCTCTCATCGCAAATGGGTGGAAATTTGTTAAAAAATCAGAAAGAAGTAAGAATAAGTCTTGAGTCTGTGCAGAAGTCGTGCAGAAAATGACCTCATTTTCAATACACTTTTCAATACACTTTTTGAGAAAGTCCCAGATATAAAGGGTCTTAGACCAAACACCGAGACACAGAAGTCTCATCGGCAAGGGCGGGCAATTGTTCGCCCTTGTTTGTTTTAGGTAGACTTACAAAGGGGTTCAGAGGTTTGACTCAACAGAAAATAAGACTAAATAAAACGAGTTAAGTGTAATACACTTTTGTTTGTTCTTATTTACTTAAATATTTATTTTAATTTTAAAACATTGGTTCAAGCATTAAAAATTAGGTTGTTTTGCTTGAACCAATTATAATTTATTTTATTCTTTTTTTTCTTTAGTTGTCTCTTCTTCTTTTTCTTCAGAAGTCTCTTCAGTTTTTTCTTCTACAACTTCTTTTTTTTCTCCGTGTCCGTCCGCTCTTGTGGATTCAGAAGAGATTAAAAATGCCAAAGATAAAAATAAAAAGTAGAAATTTTTCATGTATATCTCCAAAAAAGGTTAAAACATAATACTAATAAATCTTAAATATTTATTGAAATTTATATTCTTTATGTGTGTTATAATTCCAATTAACAATGGTCATAGTTAATAATGAGAACAGACATTTTTTCGTTTGTAATTAAAATTATGAAGTTAAAAGTGTTAGGCGCCTAAACCTGTCGCAAAAGGAAGGAATAATTTTAGACGCCCGTTATATATATAGTAATTAGTATATCTCTGTATATATTTTTTATGTTTATACCTTTTATTACCTCCGATTATAGATTTATCTAAACTAATTCTAACGACCTTTATTGAAAAATTATTTGTAATCATTGTAATTTAGTCTGCAGTGATTTTTTCATTAAAAATAGAAATTATAAAATTAGTCCGTGCAGAAGTCGTGCAGAAAAAACACTCATTTGCAATACACTTTGCAATACACTTTTTGAGAAAGTCCCAGATATAACGGGTCTTAGACTAAACACCGAGACACAGAAGTCTAATCGGCAAGGGGGGGCAATTGTTCCCCCTTGTTTGTTTTAGGAAGACTCACAAAGGGTTTCAGAGGATTCACTCTTCAACAAATAAGGGAAACAATAGTGCAATAAAGTACAGACACTTTACAGACACTCCACAGACACTTTTGTTTGTTCCTTGAATGTTTTTACAAAATCTTTTTAGTAATTTTGTTAGATTTGTAATAAAAGTTTAATTTTAAATTAATAAGTTGTTTCAATGAAGATTTTTTTTTTTTTACTCATAATATTTTCGAATGAAGCGTTAGGTAAAACATTCATTTTTGGATCTTGTTTGCATCAGAAAAAGTCTCAAGTAATCCTTAACGCAATTCAGGAAAAGAAAGCAGATAAAATTATTTTTATGGGAGACAATGTTTATGGAGATGTAAAAGATAATACTAAAAATTTAAAAAGCGCTTATAACACAGCAAAAGTTAATCTTGCTCAATTTAATAAACACAACATTCTAGCAATATGGGATGATCACGATTATGGTATTAACGATGGTGGAAGTGACTTCGTACATAAACAAGAATCAAAAGAATTATTTTTAAATTTTTGGGATATTCCGAAAAAAGACCCAAGATGGAAAAGACAGGGAATTTATTTCGATTATGAAGAAATCATAAATGATAATAAAATACACTTTATATTTCTTGATACTAGATTTAATAGATCCAAATTAAAAAAAAATAAAGTCAACCTTAAAAAAAAATACACTCATGATGTCAATAAATCAAAAACCTTTTTAGGATATGAGCAATGGACGTGGGTAGAAAATATTATAAAAAAAGATGCAGATGTAAGATTTATAGTATCATCCATTCAGGTCATACCAGAAGATCACGGTTTTGAAAAGTGGTCTAATTTTCCTGAAGAAAAAAAAAAATTATTCGATTTGATAAAAAATCATAAAAATACTTATTTTTTATCTGGTGATCGTCATATTTCTTCAATATACAAAGAAAAATTCAAAGAAAAGGAATTTTTTGAAATTACCTCAAGTGGGTTAAATATGGCATGGAAAGATAATAACGAAAAAGATAGCAAACAAATTATTGATACAATAAATACAAATAATTTTGGTTTGATTAAATTTTCTAACAGATTTTTTGATGTATTATTTTTTGATGAAAATGGAAAAAAAATTCATTCTAGTCATTTTATTATAAAAAGATAATTAAATTCCTACAAAATGAAATTAATAAGAATGAATATTAATCCGTTTTCTTGTAAAATCTCTCCATTCTAAATTTTTGCTATTAAATTCAATTTTTTTGCCAAATAAATCATTAAGTTTGTGTATTAAATATTCTAATTTTTTTAAACTTCTTATTTTTTTTTTGTATGTTTTCAAATGCTTCCTAGTAATTATTAATTTTTCTTTTTCAATTAGAAATGGATAATATTTTAAGGCAATTGAACTTAAGGTAAAAGGTAGTTGATCTCTTTTATTAAATTTCAAAAAATTTTTCCACCATAGTTTTGAAAAATTTATATTTTTATTATTATTCTCTCTCAAAAGCAAACAACAATGTGGGCAATAATGCTTTTCAAAATCATATTTTATTTTTTTTAAATATTCTCCTATCTTTATTATTTCCTCTTCACTGCAAATCGAGATTAAATACCAATCAATTAATTCGTCTACTAATGTTTTTCTCACTGAGTGTTTTAAAACACCAAATGAATAATTTTTGAAAAATTTTAAAGAATAATTTATTAATTTTTCAGTAATAACCCTATTACAATCAATATAAATAGAATTTTTGTGTTCAGGTAAATACTTAAAAAAATTAATTTTGTAATTCCTAGACAACCTTTTATAATCAGTCTCTTTGGAATTTATCTTTACGTATTCCCAATTACCTCTTTTTTTTATTTCACCATTATAAAAACAAATATATCTTATTTTGTTTGAATAAAAGTTTTCTATTGGTATTGAGTCATACTGACCAAAATTGACAGTGTATATTAAGGTATTCATTAGGGAAAATTAGTAAGATATTATTAAATTTTTGTGACAACAATACAAAAAACAAATGATAAATAACCACAGAAAAAACTCTTAAATTACCACGATAAAAAATGATCCGTACATTAAGTAGAATCTATTTCAAATATTAAACCACGAGAAGATAAAGTTCCCTGTCACAATTAATGTATAAAAAAATACAATAGAATATAGTAAACCAAAGAAAATGAGATAAATACCCCCAAGTAAAACACGAATTAAAGAGGACAAAGAACTTCCGAGAAATTGAAGTTCTAAACTCATAAGAAAAGGATTTACTTTGGATTTAGTTTTTTTATTCAACCAATAAACAGGATAAGTACATATCCACAAAATTGGAACATACAAAAGAATATATAATGCCGTAATTCCTAACAAATCCATATAATTCCCTAAGTTTTTATTTGTTCTTTAATTTACTTTTTACTGTTAAAGAATCCATATATGCCAGTAATACTCCACTGAGTACAAAAGTAAAATGAACTGCTATGAAAAGCAGAATTTGCTCTCTTGTATAGTTTTCTAATCCAAAAAAAATTTTTAAAAGGTGGATTCCCGATATTGCAACAATTGAAGAAACCAATTTTAACTTTAAACCACCAAAATCCACAGTTCCCATCCATTCTGGTTTATCCTCATGATTACTAATATTTATTTTAGAAACAAAGTTTTCATACCCAGAAAAAATAACAATAATTAATAAATTTCCCGCAAATGATAGATCTATTAGCGTAAGAATAAATAGAATAAGCTCAGTTTCGTCAGTACTAAAATGTGTTACAAAATGGATAATTTCTTTAATAAAAACTATAAGTAAAAAGAAAAGTGAAATTATCAAACCAAAATAAAATGGGGCTAACAACCACCTGGATGCAAACATTAAACTTTCAATAAATTTTTCAAAAGATTTAAGCATTTTTTATCTTATAAACCATTTTTTTAGGATTTAAAATAATATAAATTAAATCCAAACTACTCAATTATTATAGTTCCCATCATACCCATTTCAGAATGAGAAACACCGGTTTTTTTATCTTTAATACCACAGTACAAATCGTTAAACTCTCCTGTTTTTATTGGAACAAACCACCACTCAATTGTATTTCCTGGAAAAACCTCAACTTCATTGATCTTTCCCTTTATTTCAGCAATTTTCTTTTTATTCTTAACTATTTGAATTTTTCTTGTAAATATTGAATTAGTAAACCCATGGGATGAAAAGTAGTGTTTACTGTCACTTGTGTTAATTAGTTTCAATTTATACAATTTACCCGTTTCAAACTTAAGCACTGAAGGGTCGTAAAAATGACTTTCACCAACTTTTCCCTTAAAAAGAATTTCAACCTCTAAAGCTTTTTGCCTGGTTAAATCTCCTTTGGCAAGACAATCAGTAAAACATAATACAAAAGCTAAAAAAAAGTATTTTAAAAGAAAATTCAAGTTTAATGGTGCTACTAATTTCATCTTAATTTTTTAAATAATTTGTTATTGATTTTTAATATTTTGAAATCAGAAAGTAAACAAATAATTTAAAGAAATTCTTTAAAAGTTTAATAAAATCAAAAGGTTAAATGGATTAATTGTGAATTTAATCTTCTAATGTTTGTTAATATTCTAGTAATAAAATCTTAATAAAAAATTAAAACTTCTTCCTGGTAATTGAACTTGACCCTTCTTAGCCTCAAGATGATCACGACCAACTGTGTCTAATAAATTACTCACATTAAACATTGCATGACCAGACAAACCTGAATAAGAAAAATCTTTTGTAAGGTCAAAATCCAACCTTGAGTGACCTCCTGTTCTGGTGTAAAAAGGGCCCGTAAACTCCTTATCGAAATAATGGTAATATTTCAAATTTGTGTCCCATTCCTCATTTAATAACTGTAGACCTACATTTACTTTTGATTGAGGAATTCTAGTTATGGCCTTATCGTTCGATGTTCTGTAACCTTTTAAAAATTCACCCACGAAGTTAGCAAGAAAATCTAAATCATTAATTTTTGTTATGCCGTACTGACCGCTTAATTCTACACCAGTAAACAAAGCATTATATTGATCGTGAATAACCACATTAAAATCTTCTCCCTCAACATCTTGAGTATTACCGTTTCTATCCGCAGCAATAAAGTCGTTAATATAGTTATAATAAGCTTCAATTTTTAACTTATTAAGATCTTTATCGTAGTTATATCCGAGTGATATGTTATACGAACTTTCTTTATCTAAATTTGCATTTCCTGTTTCAATGTTTTCTAAAGCATGATGAGGTCCATCTGCAAACAATTCTACAGCATTTGGTGCTCTTTGTGTAAAATCAAAACCAAAAAATACATTATTGTTTGGAATAATTTCTCTTTTAACAGTAGAAGAAAAGGCAACTGGAAAAAAACCTCTATCGTATGTTGTTGTTTTTAAATTTACAGATTCAACTCGACCACCAAGATCTAGATCAAACAAATCAAATTTTAGTTTTTCCAGAACAAAGAATGCAAAACTGTTTGTTTTAGTAGGTGTCAAATGACCTTCTTCTTCGCCAGTTGCCCCTTGATTCTTGTTTTGAAAGTGAAAACCTATTAAACCTTCTAAATTTTGATTAAATAAAGATTTATGATTTAATGATGTTTTTAATTCGTATAAATCATTAAAAAATGTAATATTATGATTGTTACCGTCACCTGTTCTTTCTGCATGATTATATTCTGAAACGGATCCTTCTAAGTTAAACTTTTCAAACACCATGTAATTTAATGCTAGTGATGAATTAAAACTTATTGTGTTTCTTGTAGGATTTAGCGAGGTCATGTTTTCTTCGCCCTCAGCACCAGGGTTTTGATAAATAGCCTCAAGTTTGTCCAAAGAAACTCCTAAAAAATTTTCACCATCATTGTATGTGATTCCAACACCACCAGATGACATAAATTTAGATGAGTTCGCCTGCTTAGTTGAAACGTTTGCTAAATCGTAAGGTCCCGCACTAAGTAAACTACCGGAACCTCTAACTGTAAAATTATTTACAGATTTACTTAATTTTAAAGCGGTACCCAGCTCCCCTCCAGATGTTTTATATCCAAAACCTAGTTCATAATTTTCATCAGCTAGTGGTTTATCAACTGCGATCAAAGGGTTAATGATGTTCACTACTCCAGCAAACCCATTATTTCCATACAACAAAGTTCCTGGACCTTTTATGACCTCAATTTTATCAATTAGAATTGGATCGTAACCAACAATGTGATCTTCACCAAATTCAGATACATCTGCAAGTGAAGAACTGTTTTGTAGAATTTTGACTCTTGAGTTTCCAAGACCCCTAATAACTGGACGTGAGGCGTTACCTAAACCCTGCGAGGCGATTCCAGGAAGATCTTTAAGCATTTGTCCAATAGAGTATTGTCTACTTTTTTCTAGTTCATGGGAATCATGTAAAATATTACCTCTGTCTGATTCATAATCTTTGGTTGGTTTAATTTTTGAAGTGATAAAAACGTCGGGCGTTGTGAATATTGATTCAACAGAATGAGTTACCCTAAAGCAAAAAATTCCAAATATAAAAACAAAAAAAATAGATACATTTACTCTAGAATTAAACATTTTTTTCCTTTCAATTATATATTATAATAAGAAACAAATATTGTTATAAAATTACATATAATATGTTATATTATAACAGTTATATATTTGTCAAATTTTTTGATTATGAATACACTATTAGAAAAAAAGGCCATAAAATTTTGCGAAGAGAATAAGCACAGGCTCTCTTTACCTAGATTAGAAGTTCTAAAGATTATCGGTGCTAGCAAAAAACCTATCAAAGCTTACGAAATTTTAGAAAAACTTGCAGAGAAAATTGCAAATCCTAAACCACCGACTGCTTACAGAGCAATTGATTTTTGGCTTAAGCATAATTTTATTCATAGAATTGAAAGTTTAAATTCTTACGCAGCATGCAGTGCAGAACATTTTCATGAAGGTTCGCATTTTATGATTTGCGATGATTGCGGTGATGTTATAGAATCCCACTCATTGGAAGTTCCCGAGCTTTTGAGACAAAATACTGAAAAAGCTTCGTTTGTACCAAAAAAATGGAACCTTGAGATTACTGGAACATGCAAAAAATGCATTTAAAAAAAAAGGGGAGTTTCCTCCCCTTCCGTACTAAAGCTTATCAGCTTAAATACTAAAAGTTACCTTTTCATCAAAGGTTGCTCTGATAAAAAGTTAAATTTATTAAGCTGAATCAAATCATTAATACTAGACATCAGATCACCTCCTTTAGTTAATTGTTAATAAAGCTGTTGTTATAAATATAATATCTAAAAAATATTATGACAATTTTTATTTAGAATGTAGTGATTAATTGTTGAAAAAATTCAACTTTTATAAATATATACATTGGTGGATATCTGGCTGTGATAATTAATCATGGCCAGCTCTATTTTATGGGAAAAAAAAGCTGCTTATTATTAACTTTAAATTCAGATATTAACAATTTTGTTTCTTCTGAAGTCAACCACTCTATAAATTTGTCAACCTTTTGGATTTTAACATCGGGGCATTTTTTTGGGTTAATTGGGATAACCCCATAATAATTTAGCAATAATGGCTCATTCTCAACAACAATAGTGTGTTTTTTTTTGTTTTTAAAGCTCTCCCAAGTCGACCTATCCGACAAAATATATGCATCTTTATTAACAGCAACATTTAATGCACCCCCCATGCCCTGACCAACGGAGAAAAACCATTTACTATCCTTTGGGTTAGGTACCTGACCTGTCATTTTCCACAATGAGTGTTCTTTTTTATGAGTTCCACTGTCGTCACCTCTCGATACAAAAAGGTTTTTCTTTTTTTTTATAAGTTTCAATGATTTTAGAATTGAATTTACTTGTTGAACTTCTGCAGGATCTGATTTGGGTCCAACAAGTACAAAATCATTATACATAAATTCTTTTCTGTAAAGACCATATCCATCAAGTACTAACTTTTCCTCTGACTCTTTATGATGAGCAATGAGAACATCAGCATCACATCTTCGAGAGTTTTTAATTGCCTGACCAGTCCCAACTGCGATGACTCTTACTTCAACTCCTGATTTTTTACCAAATTTTGGAAGAATGAAGTCATAAAAACCTGAATCTCTTGCAGACGTTGTGGATTGTAAAATTATAAAGTCTTCAGAGTTAACTTTGAAAAATAAAAATAAACTAAAAAAAAAAAGAATATAAATAATATTATTGTGATTCATATATCTGCCTTACTTATAGATATATTAACAAAAATGTTGAAATAAAGAGATTCTGTACCAAATACTGAATAAGTCACTCTGGATTTTTTTCATTCCTTCATTACACCCTAATCCAGAGTGATGATAACTAGCAAGTGATAAATTATTTAATGCAATTTATCTTTTTCATTTGGAAACGCCATGCTTACCTCCTGGCATTTTGGACAAAGCCTAACAGCGAGATTCTGAGCCCTAGCAAAAATCAGGTCTGATTCTCTTAACAAACGTGATAAAAGTCTTCTTGCAACAAATTTCCTCTCATTTAAATCCTTTTCTGCAACCCACAATCTTTCAAACAATAGATTGTATCTGTCATGAAGAACTTTCCTTTTTTTAACAACATCATCAATGATTTCTACCATAATATTGTAAAAGTTTTCAGAAGAATCAGTTTGTTTTTTAGAATTAAAATAAAAATAATCGCTCAGTTTTTTCATTAAGTCCCTAATGTTAAACCTTGGTAGTAATCTTAAAAAAAATTACTACCACAATTCTACTTCAATTATTATTTCAGTTAAATGTTGCTACAGCTTTTATCCATGCAGTAAGAGGCTTTCCTGACCTAGCACCTGCTGGATGTCTTGATGAAATATATTCAAGATCTGAAGCATTATTGACACCTACGACAAACTTGTAACTGTCATTAACTTGATACCCTGCTCTTAAATTAACCAAAGCAGCAGAGTCAATTCTACCCGCCCTAGCATCAGGAGTTGTTCCTGAAATTTCAGTTTCTGTCTCAGCAGCTGTTCCATAAGACTCAGAGTGATATGTTACGTTAATTCCAAAATCAAACTTGTTTAATTCATAGTCAACACCAAAAGACAGAACGTGCTCAGGGATGTAAGGAACATTTGCTCCATCAAGCCCATAAGCAAAAATTGATTCTGTATCGGTTGATGTCGAGTCACCATCTAAATTTGCATTTGTAAAAGTATAATTGGCATAAAAGGTTGCATCACCGGGAAAAGGAAGGAAATTTTCAGGTGAATATGCAGTCATTAACTCTAAACCTTTGGATACAACTTTACCAGCGTTGTCAGCATCAGCTCCAGTGTTAGAGTTATCCAAAACTATTACGTCTTTAAAATTAGTGTGGAAACCTATTGCTGAAACCACCAGGTTATCATCGCTATATCTTACACCAATTTCTTTAGCAAGACTTTTTTCTGGGTTAATTGGTGTTCCATCATCTCTAGATGCACTTGGCGAAGGCATGCTAAAACCTTTGTATACAGCTCCGAACCATTGCCAATTGTCGTCATGGTTGTATGTTAGTCCCCCACCAGGAACAAAAGCGTAGGTTTTCTCAGAATCAGAAGTGGTAGCACCACTTCTATATGTCTGTTTTATATACTCAAAGCGTGAACCGAATGAAACTACAAAGTTATTAATAGTTGCATTTTCTTCAAAATAAACTGCTGCACCTTTTGTAATTTGGTTTCTGTCGGCATTAAATGTTGTTCCAACTCCAGTAAGCACACCTGATGTTGCTTGAGTGAACTCGTGAACATATTGGTCACGGTTAATTTTATCATAATGAAATTTAAAGCCAACTTTTAGATCATGCTTTATATCTCTGTTAAATATATTTGTATTAAAATCAAAATCAGACTGATTCATTAATCCATAAGCATAATAAGCTCTATCGTTTGATTTATATTTAATATTACCAGCTGCCAAACCTTTATAAATGTTTAAGTTACCTGTTCCATTTAAGCCTGCGTACGCTTTTGATACAATTTGATTCATACTGGCACCATTTACCTTATCAAGTTTATACCAGTCTCTAGTAAAATCATTGTAGTAAAGCGTTAGTGTATTTTTAACTTGTTTGTTAAATTCTGTATGAAGTTTACCATAATAAGTCTGAGCTTCTGAATTCATGTTGTCTAACTGACTCGCGACATACCTTTGATAAGGGTCAGCATTAAAATCCGCAGTTGTTAATCCGGCATAGCCTTCGTAATAATCAAGTTGATTTAAAGCTCCCTTTAATTCAAGAGTAATCTTCATGTCAGTTGGCAATTGCCATAAAATCTTAGCCATCGGAGCAAATTGATGAACTCCCCCGGCATCATCGCTTCCGTAGTGTGCTTGGGGGCCTGCACCATCAGGATCTACTGGACCGTTAAAATCTCTAAATCCATCATTTTCTCTGAAATATATTTCTCCTAAAACGGCAAGTGCACCAAATCTTCCTGATATTCCATAGTTTGCATATGCATGTGTTGTTTTATCATCATGGGATCCATAAGAAACACTTCCAAAATATTTTTCACCAAAATCTGTTGGAGTAGTTTGATAATTTATTACACCACCAGTTGTATGCGGTCCATATCTAAATTGACTACTACCTTTTAGTATCTCAATTGCATGCATCTTTGCTGCTAAAGGAGAATAATAAGCGTCCGGTGCAGAATATGGTGCAGGGGCAATATTAATTCCATCTTCCATCATTGTGACTGCTGCAGATCTAAGTGAACTTGCACCTCTCAAACTTATGTTAGGAAAAAGTCCATAACCTCCTTCCTCACGAGAATAAACACCTGTTGAGTTTCTAAGTATGTCATTTATATTCTGGAAGTTGTATTTTTGAATTTGTTCTCCAGGTATGTAGTCACCAGAACCAGGTAATTCAAAATCCTGCTCTGGTGACTCATAAATATTTACATCAGGGGCGTTGTAAGCTAAATCCTGAGAAATAGAGTTGCCGCATAAAATGAGGCAGATTCCAAAAGCTAACCATGGCGATTGACGGGTATATTTAGGTACCAAACTTTCAGTCATTACTGAACTTTTATTTAATTTTTTCATTGTGTATAGAATTCTTTTTTTTAACTTATTTATTTTATAATGATAGTAATTATCATTATCAATGTTTAGTCAAGTAGAATGATAATAATTATCATTATTAATAAGTAAATTGCCATTTGCCGCAACTTTATTTTTTGTCTTGTATTCGATAGGGTTAATAAAGACATGAAAATATTTAAAGCTTTGTCAAATTTCACAAAATATATTTAGGTAAGTTTTCACATCAAATTTTTAAACTAGTGTTATCATTAGATAATATTGATTAAATATTCTCTGAGACTCTGTTAAAATTAAATTTATGAAAAATATTCTATTTTTATTTTCAATTATGATTATGACAATTTCAAAATGCTGGTCATTTGACTTTACGGAAGTTGAAAAAGGGATGTATGTACATTTTGGAACACAGGAGGATTCAAATTCAGAAAATATTGGGGATATAGCAAATATTGGATTTATAATTGGCACAAAATCTATTGCAGTAATTGATGCTGGGGCTTCAGTAAAAATTGGAAAAGCAATGCTCAAAAAAATAAAAAAAATTTCTAAACTACCAATCTCTCATATAATTATTACACACTCACATCCTGATCACTTTTTGGGTACAGAGGCATTAATTGCAGATAATCCAGTAATTATTGGACATGAAAATTTAAATAGATCTTTAATTAACAATTTTGACTTCTACAAAGCTCTTCAATTTAATTTAACTAAAGATGAATCCCTCAAGACAACAAACCTCATTTTAGCTAATAAATTTGTTAAAAAAAATCAAACACTCAAAATTAACCTTGGAGATAGAAATTTAATGATTAGAGCTTGGTCAAGTGGGCATACCGATAATGATCTATCTATATATGATGAAAACTCAAAAATATTTTGGTCAGAAAATATATTTGTTGACAGAATTCCATCTATCAGGGCTAGTATTTTAGGCTGGCGTAAGAATTTAAGTGAGATTCAAAAACTGGATATTAACAAAATAGTTCCTGGACATGGACCAGTAATATCAAAAATCGAGGCTATTTCTCCAATGATTGATTATTTAGATGAATTAATATCTGAGGTTAGATTTTTTCACGAAAATAATAAATCTCTTGATTACGTATTAAAAAATATTAGCCAGGAAAATAAACAGGGGTGGCTTCTTTACGATGAATATCATATGAGTAACACAACGAAAGCATTTACTGAACTAGAATGGGAATAAAATTAAACAATTTAAAAAAATAGACGTTTTACTACCTATATGTTTCCGCTTTTAATAAAATTATTTGTCTACATAAATATTCTGATTGTAATTTGTGTATCTGTATTTTTAATGTTTTCAAAAAAAAATGAACCGAAAGAATTTCCAGAAAAATTTTCAAAAAAATATATATTAAAACTGCCAAGATTATAAAAAAAGTATTTACTATTTTTCCGCCAAACACTACATTAATGTTATGAAAAATGAATATTCTTCAGACGACTTTAAAAAACTAGAAGAAAAAATTGATCGACTACAAAAATCAGTTAATAAACTTGAAAAAAAGTTGTGTAGTCATATAGATTTTATTGATAGAGTGTATGAGCCTTTGAGAAGTCCAATTTCAAAAATAAAAAACTTTTTTGGCTAAACCATTAAATGCTCTCATTTGCTTTAAAAGTAATCTTTTCTGGTATTATTATTGCTTTCGCAAGCTGGCTCTCAATCAAAAAACCAATACTCGCAGGGTTTATTATAGCCTTACCACTCATGAGTCTTATCTCAATCTTTTTTTCATATCTAGAGCATAAAGATATGGAGAAAACAATTTTATTTTCAAAAAGTATTCTAGTTGGAGTTCCAGCCTCCCTAACCTTCTTCATCCCCTTTTTTTTCGCTGAATATTTTAGACTAAATTTTTTCACTACTTATTTTTTAGGTATTTTATTTCTTATTTGTGGTTTTTTTACTCATAAATTTATTATGAACCAATTGTAAAACGGTGCATGCAGGAGATCTTTAGACTTTTAGGATACCTGTTGTTGATATCTATTGTCATTTTTTCTTTAGTAAAAGTTATATTTAACTTTGTATAATGTTTTAAAGTGCAATTAATTTTGTTATTATAATACTTACAACTTTATGGAAAAAATTTATATTGATTATGGGCAGAGAATTAATGGCGCTATACTGGGTGTTATTAAAGATATTTTAAAAGATTTGTCAGAATCAAAAATCTCATCTAATCATTGTTTTTACATTAGTTTTAAAACTAAAGATAAAAATGTAAAAATATCCAGAAATCTTCTTAAAGAGTATCCAAACGAAATGACAATTGTTCTTCAAAATCAATACTGGGATCTGGATGTAAATAAGGATTTTTTTTCAGTCACACTGTCATTCAATAAAAAAAAGGAAGCATTAGAAGTACCTTTTAGATCCATTACTAAATTTTATGATCCATTTGTTAAATTTAGTATTCAATTAGAACTTAAAAATGAAAAACAAAAAATTAATAATAAAAAGAAAAGGAATAAAAAAATTAAAAACCAAGAGGAAAAAATTGTAACACTAGACGATTTTAGAAAAAAAAATGAGTAACTTTAGAATTGAAAAAGATACTTTAGGAAAGGTTAAAGTTCCAAAAGAAAAATTTTGGGGTGCGCAAACACAAAGAAGCCTAGAAAATTTCAATATAGGAAATGATAAAATGCCGAAAGAATTAATTTATTCGTTTGCAATTCAAAAAAAAGCAGCTGCAATCAGCAACATTGCATTAGGAAATTTAAATTCAAGATTAGGAAAGCAAATTATTAAAGTTTGTGACGAAATCATCTCGGGAAAACTTGATGATCAATTTCCTCTATCGGTATGGCAAACTGGCTCTGGAACCCAAACAAACATGAATTTAAATGAGGTGATAGCAAATAAAGCAAATAAAAATCTAGGGAAAAGTTTAGGTTTGTATGATCCCATACATCCGAATGATCACTGCAACTTAGGACAATCCTCTAATGACTCGTTTCCAACTGCGATGCATATTTCATTGGTAAAAGTGATAAATGAAATCCTAGAACCTGAGGTTTCAAAATTCATTAAATCGATTAAAAAAAAAGAAAGAGAATTTAAAAAAATTGTGAAAATCGGAAGAACTCATTTACAAGATGCTACACCTATTACATTGGAGCAAGAGTTTAGTGGATTTGCCAAACAAATAGAAAATTGTTTAAAGAGAATTAAAAATTCCAAAGAGGAATTATATTCTCTCGCCCAAGGTGGAACAGCTGTGGGAACAGGTTTAAATTCATCGCCAAAGTTTGTAAAAGGATTTGTAAAAGCAATACAACTAATTACTAATTTACCGTTTAAAGAGTCAAAAAATAAATTTGAATCACTTTCCAGTCATGAACCAATTATTTTTTTAAATAGTAGTATTAATTCTCTTGTTATAGCCTGTTATAAAATTGCGAATGATATAAGAATGCTTGCTTCGGGTCCTAGGTGTGGCATAGGAGAATTAATTTTACCATCAAACGAACCTGGTTCTTCGATTATGCCAGGTAAGGTTAATCCCACACAATGTGAAGCCATGGCACAGGTTTGTATACATTTACAAGGTTTGTATGCCTCAAATTTTTTCGCAGGTACCCAAGGGCATTTTCAATTGAATGCAAATAAAACCTTAATCATTTTTAACTCATTAAGATCCATAAATCTAATCTCAGACGCAATTAAATCATTTCGTATTAAGTGTTTGGATAAAGTTATCGCAAATAAAAATCAAATAGAAAAAAATCTAAAAAACTCTTTGATGTTGATTACAGCACTGAATCCCAAAATTGGTTACGAAAAATCAGCAGAAATAGCAAAAAAGGCATTCAAAGAAAAAATTACTCTTAGGGAAGCAACAATAAAACTTGGACATTTAAGTGAAAAAGAGTTTGATAATTTAGTTGACCCAAAAAAAATGGTTTAATCAAAAATTAATTTTCAAATAAATCCAATATCGAATTGGGATTAAAACTTTTATTATCAAACATTTTTTTTATTTCATTTGGATCAATAATTATTGATTTGCTCTCATCCAGAATTTTTTTAACGCTTTTGTTAAATAACTCTTGTTTTAAATCCTCAAAGTTATATTTAACACTATAATCATCAATTTTTCCCGAAATATTTATACCAAGAGGTGGAAGTTTTTTAAATTTAGAAGTCTTAAAGTAAGCTTTATTTTTTAAATTTATATCATTGTTTAATAGGTTAAAACTGCCAAAAGAATTCAATTCAACATTATTGTGAAAAGCTTTACCTTTTTTAATTTTTAATTTTCCATTTTCAACAAAAAAGTTAAACTCTATAAATTGAAGTACTGAACTACCCTTTAAGACCCTTGGGTTAATTACGTTTATCAGGGATGCAAAATCTTTTATATTATCAACATCATTGACAACTTTATCTATATCCAAACCTTTTAATTTAATCCTTCCAGTTTTACAGTTCCCATTTGAAACAACGGTTTTTAGATTATTCTGATTTTTACCAATGAGATAATCAAAAACAAGATTACAATTAACTTGCCCGTCTAAAAGATCATATTTTGTTTTTCCAAAATAACTTTCCTTTACATGGAAGTTTTTTAAATTTAAATTCCCTTTTACTTTATTATTACTCAGATTAACAAGGCTCATACCAGTAATTTTTGCACCTTCAAAACTTGCTACTATGCTTTGAATTTCAAAATTAGGGTGCTGATATATTACTGAGAATTCTGTATTTTCTAACAAAACATTTGAAACTAAAAGTTTTTTTATTCTAAAATTAACTTTTTTTGTTTTTTTTTTCTTACCTATGTGAATAGGGTCACTACTTTTGAAACTGACCAATTGCTTATTAATTGATAAAAGTTCATCTAAATTCAGAAAATCACTCTTTATCTCTCCATTTAAAAGAAAATCGTTTTTAATAAAATTGACCTGGCCTATAAAATCTAACTTATTTTTTCCATTAATTTTTTTTTGCATAATCAGATTAAACTGATTGTCTTTGACCTGAAAACCATCGAAAATAACTTCAGAATTTAATTTTTTTAAAGCTAGGTTACCATTAATGCTCAATCTCTCTTTACCTTTGACAATAGCATTAAAATTATCAAAACCTAGATTTGGTGCCTTTTCAAATTTTACTAACCCTTGTTTAATTCTTATAATTTCAAATTTATCGCTCAATTTTTTTAATTTATCATAAAAATATTCTTTTTCATTATTAACAAAAATTTTAAATTTTTCATTTTGAGCCGAGTTCAGACCTTTACGAACTTTCAGACTTGGAGATAATAATTCCATATTAGTCACTTCTGGTTTTAAGTCAAAAATTGAAGACCAAGTAATAGAAATTTTTATTTCCTTAATTTGTAAATCTAACTTTTTATCAAAGTATTTTAACGAATTAATTTTTAATGTAGGGAATGGCAATAAAGTTAGATTGACATCTTCATCAAAGGATATGTTAGCTTTGAGTTCAGAATTAATTTTTTCTTTAGCCAATTTTACAAATTTTTGTTTATCAACAAAAAATGGGACAATAAAAGCAATTATGATTAAAGAAAAAATTAGAACAATAGTGATTCTGATAAGTTTAAACACTATTTAGTTGACTTAAGATATCTAGGTCTGTGAGGACCAGATAGTATAATAAATTGTTCCTCGCCACTCTCGTTTCTAAAGGATAAAAAAGAAGGTGATTGGTTTTGATTCTTCCATAAATCATAAACCTGAAATGCTTGATTCGCATGTCTTCTTCCCTTAAACCATTCATTATCGGCAGTTATAGCAGCAGCTGCTCCACCAAGGTGTTCCACACTTATAAAAGTCTCTATGGAGATTGCTTCTTTAATAGACTTACTCATTTCCATAACTCTTTCTTCAAAAATGATAAACGAAGATTCGTAATCTTTACTTTTTCCAGAATTTTTGGGTTTTTCCTTAGACAATACTTCTTTTTGTATCCATCCTACTAACCCAGTTTTTTCATCTAACACATTTGCCCATTCATCTTGATTCTTTTTTAATATTAATTTTTTACCAAACTCAATTGGGTAAATTATTGGTGATTCAATGGATGGTTGCATGTAAATATTACTAAGTTCTTTAGCTGAAAAAAAAACTTCTGAAAAAACAGTTTTGGATATTAAAAATAAAAGTGTGAGTATAAAATAGTGTTTCATAATATTTAAAATAAACATATAAAAACAGTATATAATGATATGTCAACTAAATATATCTGATAAATACAGATCGTTAAATTTTGATAAAAGAAAAAAAAAAATTTCTTTTATAATTTTACATTATACAGAAACCAAAACATTAGAAGAAGCAATCTCTCTTCTTACCGATCAAGAAAGAAAAGTAAGCTGTCATTTTATTTTAGATATAAATGGAAAAATTTTTAATCTAGTAGATTTAGAAAATAGGGCTTGGCATGCCGGTGAGTCAAAATGGAAAAATTTTAAAGACTTAAATAGTCACTCAATTGGAATAGAAATAGTGTATCCAGGTGAAAAATCTGATTCTACGTATGCGAAAAAGCAAATAAAATCGTTGATTGATTTAATAATTTTTTTAAAAAAAAAATATAACATAAAAAATAATAGGATCCTTGGTCACAGTGACATTGCACCATTAAGAAAAATTGATCCAGGTAAATTTTTTCCATGGGAGGAGCTTGACAAATTTTCACTTGGTATATGGGTAAAAACTAAAAAGGATAATACAAAATTAAATAAAAATGAATATTTGAAGTTTTTAAAAAATTTAAAAAAAATTGGTTACGGTTACTTTTCTAACAAAATCAACAATAAGAAAGTTATAGACTCCTTTCATAGGCATCATTTACCTAGTTTAACTGGTTGTCCTCCCACTCTATCAAGTCTGTTTAAATCACAAGACATTCTTAATTTAAAAAAGATTGACTAAACCTGGAAAAATTCTTTAAATGTCAATACTAGATGGTTGTGTGGTTGCCTTTTTAAGGAGGAAAGTCCGGACTCATCGGAGCACCAAAGCCGGATAACATCCGGCGGGGGAGACCCCAGGGAAAGTGCAACAGAAAATAAACCGCCAATGTTTTATTTGGTAAGGGTGAAAAGGTGGGGTAAAAGCCCACCACATTTTTGGTAACAAAAATGGTAATGTAAACCCCTTTGGGAGCAAGTCCAAGATAAGCTTTGTCTTCAGACAAGTGTTGCTCTGCACTAAGCATGGTAGGACGCTAGAAGTAATTGGTAACAATTATTCAAGATTAATAACCACATCCTTAATAAACTGAGGAACAGAATCCGGCTTACAGACCATCTAGTTTTTTTTTTTTTTCTTGAAAAGTGGAATAATATACCATATTATCCCATATTATCCCATATGGTAGATTTATGGCTTTATTTTTATCAACTGTTTTAAATAAGATGGATTCCAAATGCAGAGTATCAGTACCATCAACTTTTAGAAATTCTTTAAAGAATCAATCTTTCAAGGGAGTTGTTGCATTTCCTTCATATAATGACAATTCAATAGATGCTTGCGGTATTGAAAGAATGGAAAAAATCTCCAACAGTCTAGATAGTGAAAATGAATATTCTAGGGAGGAATTTGATCTAATATCTTTATATTTTGGGGAAGCAGAACAATTACCTTTTGATAAAGAGGGAAGAATTATTCTACCTAAAAAACTTATTAATCATGCTCAAATTGAAAATAATGTTTTATTTGTTGGTTTGGGTCCAACATTCAAAATGTGGAATCCTAATCATTATGAAAACAAGAAAAAAAGTATGATCAAAAAAGCTATTTCTAACAATATAAACCCTAGGTTAAAACCAATACCAAAAGGAATGTAATAGGAGAAAAAATGACACTTCATCTTCAAATGCCATCTCAAGTTAACAATCTTTCCCCTCGAATTCTTGTAATAGGAGTTGGAGGAGCAGGAGGGAATATTATAAATAGTATGAAGGAATCCGGTGTTGAAGGCGTAGAGTTTTTAAATGTAAATACAGATAGTCAACAATTAAAAAACTCAAAAGTTGAAAAAACTCTTCAGTTAGGGCCCTCTTGTACAATGGGCTTAGGAGCAGGTGCTGACCCAAATATGGGAAAAAAAGCAGCAGATGAGGTTGCTGGTGAAATAGAAGAGTACATTGAGGGATCTCACATGGTTTTTCTAACCGCTGGTATGGGTGGAGGCACCGGAACAGGAGCATCTCCAGTTGTTGCAAGAATAGCAAAAGAGCTTGGTATCTTGACAGTTGGTGTTGTAACAAAACCATTCGAAATGGAGGGTAAAAGAAAAATTAAAAGAGCTGATGAGGGAATTGCAGAATTACAAAAATACGTTGATAATCTTATTGTCATTCCGAATCAGAATATATTTCACTTAGCTAAACCTGAAACTTCCTTTACCGATTCATTGCAATTTGCTGACAATGTATTAATTGATGGTGTTAAAAGCATAATAGATGTTATGGTAAATACCGGAGTAATGAACCATGATTTTGCAGATGTAAAAGCTGTTATGAGTGAAACTGGTAAGGTACACCTAGGGACAGGTATTGCCGAGGGTGATAACAGGGTAACTGAGGCAACAGAAGCAGCTATATCAAATCCACTTTTAGAAAATAATTCGATGAAAGGAGCCAAAGGTGTTCTAATAAACTTAACCTGTGGTGAAGATACGAGTTTACATGACATAGACATGGCTATTAATAGAGTTCGTGAAGAATCTGATGAAAATGCAAATATTATTTGGGGAGTGCAAAAAGATGATGATTTAAAGGGTAAATTTAAAATTTCAGTGATTTCTACAGGAATTGATAACGAAAATTACTACAAAAATATTTTGCAAAACGAAAATAACAGTAAATTTCAACAGGTAGAAATAGAACATAACTTTACTGAGAAATCAGACTCATTCAGTGGTGAAGAATCAAATAATGATAAACAAGAGAGTTTTTTTGTCGACCTTCAAGAAACATCAATTAAAAAACAAACTAGTGGAAGCCAAAATCAGGGAAACAAAGCAATAAAAATTCATAAAAAACGTTCTCTTTTCTCTAAGATTTTTGGTTTAAAGGAAAAAACTGAAAATAAAAATTCAATTCATGAGGTTAAGAACGGAGAGCAAGCCGATGAAATGGAATTTAAAAATCAAATGAAAGAGGTTATTGAAGAAAATCTAAATAAAAGCACCAACATGGGTCAAGACAAATTTCAAGCAGAAAACTCTTCAAACGATGATGTTACGATTTCAGAATCAAAACAAATTGATGACAATATTTCAGAACTTGAAGTAAAAAAAAGTAAAACTGAACTAGATGATGACTTGTTACAAATACCTGCTTTTTTAAGAAGACAAGCCAACTAATAATGTCTAGTGATTCAAAACATCTCCCAGTATTGGTGGATGAAGTAATTTCGTATCTCAAACCACAAAGTAACAAAATTTATTTTGATGGAACATTTGGACAAGGAGGATATTCAAAGAAAATATTGAGTTTAAATTCAAAAGTTATTGCAACAGATCGAGATTCTATCTCAAAAAATTTTGCCAGAGAGTTAAAATTAAAATATCCAAAAAGATTTTTTTTTAAGATTGAAAAATTTTCAAATGCAAAAGATATTTTGGAACAATTTGATATCAATAAGATAAATGGAGTAACTCTTGACCTAGGTCTGTCATCACCACAAATTGATAACTCTTCACGTGGCTTTTCATTTAATACAGATGGTCCATTAGATATGAGAATGGATAATAAAAGAAAAGAAATTACAGCAAAAGAAATAATTAATGAATTTAGTGAAAGCCAATTAAGTGAAATATTTTACTATTATGGTGAAGAAAAAAATTCCAGAAAAATTGCTAAGTTAATCGTTTTAGAAAGAAAGAAAAAAGAAATTCAAACTACACTTGAGCTTTCAAGAATAATAAAAAAAATTAATTTTTATAATCACAAAAACCCGTCAACTAGGGTGTTTCAAGCGTTGAGGATTTTTGTAAATGATGAATTAAATGAACTAGAAAAATTTTTAAGTAATTGTTTGTCTTTTCTTAGTAAAAACTCAAGAATAATTATTGTGGCTTTTCATTCATTGGAGGACAGAATTGTTAAAAATTTTTTTAAAGAAAATATTAGATTTTTAAAAATTATTACAAAAAAACCGATTACTCCTTCATCAGAAGAAATAAAAAAAAATCCTAGATCAAAATCTGCTAAAATGAGGGTTGCAGAAGTATTATGAAAGTTTTGTTTCTTTTTGCAATAATTACAGCAGTCTTAGGAACGAAATTTATTGTTAGTAATCAATTAAATCAAATTAAAAAAATTGAAAAGGAACTATTCAAAATTGATGATGAAATTGAAAGGTTGAAAACTGATTATTCATATCTGACAAGCCCAAAAAACTTAAAAAAGATTAATAAAGAAAACTTAGAATTAAGTCCTATTGAACAAAAAGATATTATAAAGCTTGAGGATTAGATATGGATAGATCAAAAAAAATTTTCTATGAAAATGTAATTCCAACTGTTAGCGATAAGACTGTTAAAGTCAATTTTAAAGATAATAGTGACTTAATTTTTGAAGAGCAAAAAAATACGAAAATTAAATTAGCCAGAAAAATAAATAACTTTTTTTTTTTAATAGTTTCAACTTTTCTTATTTTTATAATGATTTCCCTTTACAAAACATATTTTAGTCAAGCCGCAAAAAAAAACTTTAACAAAGCCACCGCACTTATCGATAGAGGGAGAATTTTAGATAGAAACGGAGAAATAATTGCCACAAATATTAAAACGAAAGATCTTTACATAGATACAAGAAAAGTTCTTGATAATTACGATTTGAAAAGAAAACTTAGAGAAATATTTCCTGAAAAGAATAATTTTTTCTTTGACAAAATATTCAATAAAAAGCACTACATTAGAATAAAACAACATTTAACACCAAACGAAATCAACCAATTAAGAAAAATTGGAGATCCAGCCATACAATTTCATAATTCTGTAAAAAGGATTTATATTCATCATAATCTTTTTTCACATTTAACAGGTTTTAAATCGTCAAATATAACAAGTAAAGTTGAAAAAAATTTAAATGATTTTTTAGAGAAAGGAAATGATTTAAGTCTAAGTGTTGACTTAAGAGTTCAGTCAATTGTTCATGAGGAATTATCAAATAGTTTAAAAAAATATGATGCAAATTCAGCTGTTACAATAATAATTGATGTAAATAATGGAGACATATTATCTTTAGTTTCCCTTCCAGATTTTGACCCAAATCACCCAACTAATATTAAGGCGTTTACTGAAAATAACTTAGCAACTGAAGCAAGATACGAAATGGGATCCACATTAAAAATATTTAATGCAGCATTGGCTTTTGAAAATAATTTAAATCTAGAAAATAAAAAATTCAAAATTAATGAGGGCTATCAGATCACGTCAGAAAAATTAATTGAGGATAAGCATATCTTACAAGAAGAGCTTAGTTTTGACGAAATTTTTACACAATCTTCAAATGTTGGCAGTGTTCAGTTAATAGAAGAAATTGGAATAAGGAAACAACAAATTTTTCTGAGTAAACTTGGTCTAAATGAAAAAATAAATTTACATGGTTTAAGTACTGTTAACAACAAATTACCAGATGATTGGGACCATCTTGCTTCTAAATTCATAAGCTACGGATATGGTATATCAATATCACCAATCAGCTTAGTTTCTGCATATTCAACATTGGTTAATGGTGGAGTCAAAATCGAACCTACAATCATTCTCAACTCTGATCGAGTCCAAAAAAAAATATTAAGCGAATCAACCTCCTTTAAAGTAAATAACTTACTCAAAAAAGTTGTTAATTATGGCACAGGTAAAAAAGCAAAAGTTAATGGCTTGGACGTTGGGGGTAAAACAGGAACATCGCGTAAATTAGAGGAAGGAAAATATTCAGAGAAGAAAGTTATAACATCATTTATTGGAACTTTCCCAATAAATAAACCTAAATATATAGCATTTGTGCTATTTGACGAGCCCAGAAGAAATACTGAGGAGTTTTTGGAGAATTTTGGGGGAAATACAGCGGCTCCAACTTTTTCAAGAATTGTCAGAAAGGTTTCACCAATATTAAATAAAAATAATTATTTAAAGAGTTATTGAAATGAAATTAAGTGAAATATTAGAACAGTGTAAAACGAATTTTCATTTTGAAAATTTTTTTGACTTTAATGTGATTGATGTAAGTGCTAATTCAAGAATTATTAAAAATAATTTTATCTATGCGGCTATAAAAGGTACTAATGATAATGGAGAAAATTATCTTAACGATGTAATTAAATTTAGTAAAATAGCTGTTTTAATTTCGAAAAGTACAAAAATAAATATTTCTAATAAACACGTAGTTTTTATAAGAACCATAAATGTAAGAAAATTATTTTCGGAAATAGCATCAATAATTTATAAAAATTCGATAAATGAAAAGGTTGCGATTACCGGTACAAACGGAAAAACAAGTATAAGTGATTACGTAAGACAAATATGGGAAAAATTAAGGTTTCAAGGAGCGAGTATTGGTACATTAGGTATGATATATAAAAAAAAAAAAATAGATATTTCAAAACTTACCACACCTGATGCTGTTACACTTCATAAGCAACTCAATCATATTTCCAAAAAAAATTGTAAAAAAATAATAATTGAGGCATCAAGCATTGGGTTAGAACAAAATAGATTATTTCCAATAAAATTTGACAAGGTTGCTTTTAGCAATCTTTCAAGAGATCATCTTGATTATCACAAAAACTTTCTTAATTACAAAAAAGCTAAGTCGATTTTATTTGTCCAACACATTAAACCTAACAGTATAGCTGTACTGAACACTGACGATAAATACTCAAATTTTTTTTTTGAAATTTGTAAAAAAAAAAAATTGAATATTCTTGATTTTGGAAAAAATGGAAAGTTTCTAAAATTCTTTTCTCTAAAAAAAAAAGATAATGGATTTGAATATGATGTTCATTTTAAAAATGAAAAAAGAAAAATTTTTACAAAGGCAATCTCAGAATATGAGATTTATAATAAAATTTGTTCATTAATAATTGTTTTTGGAAACAATTTGGACATTAATAAATTTAAGTTATTAAATAATTTAAAAAATCCTCCTGGTAGATTGGACAAAGTAAAGAAAAATTGGAATATATTCATTGATTATGCCCACACACCAGATGCATTAAACAATGTATTAAAAAATTTAAAAAAAAATTGTGAAGGAAACTTATTCACAATAATCGGATGCGGGGGTGATAGAGACAAAACAAAAAGGCCATTAATGACTAAAGAAGCATTGAAGTTTTCTGACCAAGTTATAATCACCGATGATAATCCTAGAATGGAAAATCCTTCTCAAATTAGGAAAGATATGATGAAAAACCTAAGTTACATCGAAAAAAAAAAAGTTATGGAAATTGCTGATAGAAAAAAAGCGATAATATTCGCAATAAATTTACTTAAAAAAATGGACTATCTATTGATAGCGGGTAAGGGTCACGAGAATTATCAACTTATTGGAAATAAGAAGTATTTTTTTAGTGATAAGTTAATGGTAAAAAAAATAATTAGTAGTAAAGATTATGTGGGACTTAAAGGAAATTAATCAAGCTTTAGGAATTAAAGAGTCCTGTAAATATAATTTCAAGTTTGGGAATGTCTCTATAGACAGCAGGAACCTTGATTACAAAAGTTTATTTATTCCTATTAAAGGAAAAAACTATGATGGACACAATTTTATTGACCACGCTGCTAGTAAAGGTGTTAAATTTAGTTTAGTCGAAAAAAATAAAAAACATTTAGTAACAAATAAAAAAATCCATTTAATTGAAGTTCATAATACGCAAAACTCGCTAACTAAACTTGCTAAATACGTTATAAAAAAAAACAAAAAAATTAAGGTCATTTGTATTACAGGTAGTAGTGGAAAAACTACATTGAAGGAATGGCTTTCAAAAATTTTAAAAAAAGAATTTGCCGTATATTCTAATCCAGGAAACTTTAATAATCATATTGGGATGCCCCTTTCATTAATTAACATTCCTTATAAAACTGAAATTTGTATTTTAGAGTTAGGTATGAATAGTTATGGAGAAATTAAAAAGTTAGCTGAAATCGCCAAACCTCATATTGCAATTATTACTAATATTGGAAATGCACACATTGGTAACTTTGGTACTAATATAGAGATAGCAAGAGAAAAGTCAGATATTTTTCAATACTTCAATAAAAAATCAATAGCCATAATACCAGGAGATTCAAAGTATATAAATTTGATAAAAAGAAAAGCTCAAAAAAAAACAAAAAAAATTTTTACTTTTGGAGAAAATGAAAAATGTGATTCAAAGTTTGTGAGCTATGAAGACAAGAAAGTCTCTTTTATTCTTTCAAAACAAAGAATAAATTTGAAAAAAAAGATAAAGTTTAAAAATTGGGAAATAAATATTTCAATAATTTTAATAATACTGAAGATTTTAAGATTAAATTTAAAAAAATTTTGTCAACATCTTGAAAAATTAAAACCTCTTTCTGGTAGAGGAGAAATTGTAAAAATTAAAAAAGGATCAAAAAATATTATTTTAATTGATGAATCCTATAACTCTAGTCCTACAGCGTTAATATCTGCAATAGAAAACTTAAATCAAAAAAAATTCGAATCTAATCAAAAAATTTTAGTTATAGGAGATATGCTTGAGCTAGGAGAGTTTTCTTATGAATATCACAAAAAAATTATTCCAATTGTTATTCAAGCTCAACCCAGAATCGTAATAACAGTTGGCGAAATTTCTGAAATAATTTCAAAAAATCTTCCAAAAAATATCAAGACTTTTCATTTTAAAAAAGTTATTTATGTATACAATAAACTAATAAAAGAAATCAAACATAACGATGTGGTAATGATTAAAGGATCCAACTCAATAAAATTGTCTCTTATCTACAGGGCCTTATGTAAGGAAAACTAATGTTTCATTATTTTTTTACTCCCTTAGTTAAAGATTTTAGTTTTCTTAATTTATTTAACTATATTACTTTTCGTGCTGGAGGTGCACTTTTTACTGCATTTTTAATTTCAATTCTTTTTGGTCCTAAGTTAATTAGAACATTGAAAAAAATTCAAAAAAAAGGTCAACCAATTAGAAAAGATGGACCAAAAAGCCATCTTCTAAATAAAGTTGGTACCCCAACAATGGGGGGAATGTTAATACTAATTTCAATATTTATTTCAATTATTCTTTGGTCTGATATTAGTAGCAAATTGGTATGGCTAGTTTTCAGTATAACAATTTTTTTTGGACTATTAGGTGCATATGACGACTATAAAAAACTAAGAAGTTACTCTCCAGAGGGAGTGAATAGTTTAGTAAGATTATTAATTGAATTTTTAGTTGCCTTTATTTTTATTTTTTATCTAAATAAAATCATAAACGCTAACATAGTAAATATAGTGTTTATTCCATTCACTAAAGGACTGTATGTTGACTTAGGTTTTTTCTATTACCTATTTGCTTCGTTTGTAATTGTTGGTTGTGCCAATTCTGTTAATTTAACTGATGGACTTGATGGCTTAGCCATAGGTCCAATTATGATATCAGCATTGTCTTTCGCTTTCTTTGCCTACTTTGCTGGAAATCAAATATATTCAGATTATTTAAAAATTCCATATGTGAGTGACACAGGAGAGCTTGTAATTATTTGTGCATCACTGATCGGTGCTGGCTTGGGATTCTTATGGTTTAATGCTCCACCAGCAATGGTTTTTATGGGTGATACTGGCTCCTTATCCATGGGAGGAACAATCGGAGCAATAGCTGTGGCAACAAAACATGAACTAATTTTGACAATTATAGGTGGAATTTTTGTTTTAGAGGCATTATCAGTTTTTGCACAGGTTATATCATTTAAATTAACAGGAAAAAGAATTTTTAAAATGGCACCCATTCACCATCATTTTGAACAAAAAGGTTGGTCAGAATCGACTATAGTAATTAGATTTTGGATAATTGCTATTATTCTTGCATTAATAGGATTAGCAAGTTTAAAATTAAGATGAAGATCGAAAAAATTAACAACAAAAATATTTTTATCTTTGGCCTGGGGATCTCTGGGATGTCTTTAGCCAACTTTTTGAAGAATAAAGTTAATAATTTATTTTGCTGGGATGATAATTTATTAATTAGAAAAAAAGGAGTTAAAGCAGGTCTGAATTTGAAGTCAGTTGAAAGTCTAAATTTTAATTCCTTAGATTATTTAGTTTTAAGTCCTGGGATTAATCATAGATTGAAAACTCCTCATTTGGTTGTATCAGAGGCTTTGAAAAAGAAAGTTAAGATCACCACTGATTTAGAATTTTTAAAAATTTTACAGATCAAAAACTTTCTCATTGGTGTCACAGGCACAAATGGAAAATCAACAACGACAAAATTTATTGAAAAGAGTTTAATGTTTTCAAAAAGTAAATGTATAACTTTTGGAAACATAGGTATCCCATTTGGTGATATAGTTAGCAATTTACAAAAAACAGATATTTTACTAGCTGAAGTATCTTCATTTCAATTAGATAAAATCATAAACCTTAAGTTTGGTATTTCTATTTTGCTAAATTTATCAAAAGATCATATTGAATGGCACGGGGGATGGAATGAGTACCTTAAATCAAAATTTAAAATATTTGAAAACCAAGATAAAAATTGTTTTGCCATAATTTGTATTGATGACAAAAATTCAAATGAATTAGCAAAAAACTTTAATAAAAAATATAAATCAAAATTAATAAAAATAAGTATTAAAAGAAAGTTAATTGATGGAATTTTTCTTGAAGAAAAAGAAAACATGCTTGTTATAGTAAATAATTTGAACAAAACAAAAATATTAATAGAGAAACACAAATTATTGTTTACAAAAGCTCATCATAATTATCAAAATTTATTAGCTACATACGCAAGTTACTTTTTGTTAAAAAAAAATAATTTATCTTTTTTAAAGTCAATTTATAGATTGAAGAATCTTGAACATAGACTTGAATTGGTAATTAGAGTCAAAAATATCTGTGTATTTAATGATAGTAAATCTACTAACATAAATGCAGCAAAAAATGCTATTAAATCATTTCAAAATATTTATTGGATTTTAGGTGGTAGAAAAAAAAAAGATGGAATCAACGGAATTCAGAATAACCTAAATAAAATTTTAAAAGCATTCACTTTTGGAGAGGCGGGTCCAGAATTTAATGAATTTTTAAAAAATAAAAATGTCGATTCCAAAAAATATAAATGCTTAGAATCAGCTTTAGAGAATGCCTTGAAGGAGGGTTTTAGAGAAAAAGCAGAAATAAATATTCTTTTTTCACCAGCATGCTCATCTTTTGATCAATTTAAAAATTTTGAACAAAGAGGAAGATGTTTTAAAAAATACTTAAAGAAAATACTTAAAAATGATTAAATTTTCATCTCTTATTAAAAGTAATAATTTTGATCTTTTTATATTTTTGCCAATAGTTTTCTTAATAATTATTGGTATTTTTGGAATTTTTAGCATATCTATGAGAATCGATGAAAAATATGATCTTCTAATAAAAAAACATATTATATTTTGTTTGCTTGGTCTTGTAATAATTATTGTATGTTCGAAGTTATCTATTAAAAATTTAATAATTTTTTCAATTATATTTTTCGTATTTTCTATCTTATTATCGATATCAACTATATTTTTTTTTCCTGAAACAAAAGGTGCAAGTAGGTGGGTAAAACTATTTAACTTTTCTTTTCAACCAACAGAGATTCTTAAGCCAACATTTATAATTTTAAGCTCCTTACTTCTTGGAAGGTATAATAGCAAAAAAGATTTTTCCTTTATTTTAAATATCAGTTTATTTGGTTTAATTTCTTTAATTCTTTTGAGTCAGCCAGATTTTGGGATGTTTATATTATTTTTTTCCGTGTGGATAATACAAATATTAAACTCAAGTCTAGAAAAAAAAATAATTTTCCCAATAATTTGTTTATTTTTATTATCGTTTATACTGAGCTATATATTTCTCGATCATGTGAAATTTAGAATTGACAACTTCTTGTTTTCAAATATTGGTGATAACTATCAAATTAACAAATCCCTTGAATCTTTTTCTAATGGAGGACTTTTTGGACAAGGTATAGGTAATGGAATGGTCTCTAAAAACTTACCAGATGCACATTCTGATTTTATTTATGCTCTCATTGGAGAGGAATTTGGATTCATAACAGCTTTTTTAATTTTAGCTTTCTATATAATTATTTATGTAAGGATATTTATAATATCCCAAATAACAAATAATCTTTTTATTCTCAACTCACTAACGGGTTTAGGAAATATTTTAATTTTTCAGACTATAATTAATATTTCCTCAAGTTTAAATTTATTACCCACGAAAGGCATGACCTTACCTTTTATCTCTTACGGTGGCTCTTCTATAATATCTAGTTCATTAATTATTGGCTTTATATTAACTTTGATAAATAATGCAAAAAAACAATAATACTATTTTTCTTGTAACGGGTGGAACTGGAGGACATTTTTTTCCAGCATTGGCTGTTGCTCAAAAAGATAAAAAAAATAAATATATATTTGTAATTGATAAAAGAGTGGAAGGAAATTTAAAAAAATATAATTATAATTATTTCGTAGTATCCTCTTCAAAATTAGAAAAAAAAATCTACATGGTTCCTATTTTTTTTTTCAAAATCATGAAAGGTTTATTTGAATCTATATATTTAATTTTGAAATTTAAACCCTCATTAATCGTAGGTTTTGGGGGTTACACTTCAATTCCTACAGTGATAGCTGGTAAATTGTTAAATGTAAAAATACTAATTCATGAGCAAAATGCTTTAATGGGAAGAACAAATAGAATATTATCAAATTTAAGTTATAAAACAGCAATTAGTTTCTCACAAACTAAATTTGCTAAGAGGGAATCAATCTTAACTGGAATTCCCATTAGGTATTTCAAAAAAAAAAAAATTGTAAATATTAAAAAAAGAATTTTAATTTGCGGAGGAAGTCAAGGTGCCAAAATATTTTCAAAAATTGTTCCTAATATCCTCTCACACCTTCCTCCAAAAGTTAAAAGCAGAATAATTATTATTCAGCAAACAAGAATTGAAGACAAAGATAATTTAAGTATGAAATATAAAAAAATGAAAATTGATTTTGTTTTGAAGAATTTTTTTGATGATATTCAAAATCAAATTTATAATTCAGACATTATTTTTGCTCGATGTGGCTCATCTACATTAGCTGAAATTGAATATTGTAAAAAAAGTGCTTTTTTATTCCCCCTTCCTAATTCATTAGATAACCATCAATTTCTAAATGCCATGGAACACAAAAAAATAAATAACTGTGAGATTTTTGATGAAAGAAACATTAATTATTCTGAAATAAGCAAAAAATTACTTATTGAAATAAAAAAATTAAAAAAAAATAAACATAAAACCAGTTTTAAAAAAAAAGTATCCTTAAATAAAGTTATCAATGATATTATCAAAGAATCCCATGTTTGATATTAAAAAAAAAATACATTTTATCGGTATTGGGGGAATTGGAATGAGTGCTCTAGCCTCCATACTCTCCGATAAGGGATTCAAAGTGTCGGGGAGTGATTTATCAGAAAATTATATCATAAAGAAACTAAAAAAAAAAAAAATAACAGTACACCTTGGTCATTCTGAGAGTAATTTAAAAAATATTGACATAGTTGTTCACTCGTCTGCAATAAAAAAAAATAACATTGAGCTAAAATTCGCAAAAAAAAATAAAATTCCAATTTATTCAAGAGCAATGATGTTAGCAGATGTTATGAAGCTGAAATCTTCAATTACTGTTTCAGGATCTCACGGTAAAACAACAACAACATCACTCATCGCTTCAATTTTAGAAAGATCCAATCACGATCCAACAATTATAAATGGAGGAATAATTAACGGTCTTGATCTTAATGCAAAACTTGGTAAGGGACAGTGGTTAGTAGCTGAAGCTGACGAATCTGACGGATCTTTTGTTTTTCTTCCATCAACCATGGGGATCATCAACAATATAGATCTAGAACATACAGATTATTACTCTGACTTAAATCATCTTAAAAAAGCATTTATTAAATATGCTAAAAATATACCTTTTTATGGTTTACTTTTTTTATGTATTGACGACAAGAATATAGTCGATATTAAACAAAAGTTATCATCTCAGAAAATCATATCATACGGTCTAAGTACTTCAGCAAACTTTTCAGCAACAAACTTAAAAATATTTATTAAACAAAATAATTTTTTTACCTCATTTGACCTAATTGAAAATTTAAAGAAAAAAAAAATTATTAAGAATTTTATTTTACCCTTAGTTGGTAAACATAATGTTCAAAATTGTTTAGCCGCAATTAGCCTATCTAGAAGTTTAAATATTTCTTATACAAAGATAAAAAAATCGATAAGTCAGTTTCAGGGTGTTAAAAGAAGATTTAGTATTTTATCTAATAAGAATGGTAATCTAATAATAGATGACTATGCACATCATCCAAGTGAAATCAAGGCAACCTTGGAGTCATTAAAACTTATTTCCAAAAAAAATATTATTACAATTATTGAGCCACATAGATTTTCTAGACTTACATCTTTTCTTCCAGACTTCATTAAAAGTTTGAGTGAATCAAATTCAATATTTGTTTTACCAGTCTATAGTGCCGGAGAAAAACTCAAAAGTAGAATAAATAGTCAATCATTTTATAAGCTTTTGGAGAAAAAGTTTAAAAGAAAATATGTCTATTTGGTAACGAACGAAAAAAAATTTTTTGAAAATTTAGAAAAAAAAATCACTCCCGAAGATAATATTATCTTTTTGGGTGCAGGAAGGAGTACAATAATTGCTGAAAAATTTTGTAAATATTTAGGTGTTATCAAATGACTAGTTTTTTAAATGATTTAAAGAGTTTAAAGTTTAATTATAAACTTGGAAAAAAAACGTGGTTTGGGACAGGTGGTAATTCAACTTTTTATATTGAAATCGACTCAGAAATTAATCTTCAAAAACTTCTTAAGCTGTTACCTTATTCTATACCAATTTTCGTTTTAGGTGCTGGATCAAATATAATAGTCAGAGATGGTGGATTTGACGGATTAACTATAAAGTTAAAGGGAAACTTAAAAAAAATAAATTATGATAAAAGTAAAAACTTTTTAACAATTGGAGGTGCAGTAAAAGATTCGACTATTTCTAAATTTTGTGAGGATAATTTAATTACAGGTTTTGAATTTTTAAGAGGTATACCTGGAACCTTAGGAGGTAACATTATGATGAATGCAGGATGTTATGGGAAAACAATTAGTGACAATTTAATCAGCTGTAATGTGATTAGTAGAAGTGGCAAAGTAAATTATTTTAAAAAGGAGGAAATTAAATTTTCATACAGGAAATCATCAATTGATAGTAGATCTATTGTTACAAGTGCAACTTTCAAAGTAAAAAATCTTTGTAAAAATAAAATTTTAAAAAACATAACAAAAATTTCGAAAACCAGGTCATCTACTCAGCCCATTAATTTTAGAACCGGTGGTAGCACTTTTAAAAATCCACCTAATCAATCTGCATGGAAACTAATTGATAAAATTAATTATAGAGGAAAAAGTATAGGTGATGCATCTGTTTCAGAGAAACATGCAAATTTTCTTATAAATAACAATCATGCTAGATCACTTGATCTTGAGATGCTTGGTGAGGAGATAAAAGAAAATATTAAAAAAAAATATAATGTGAATTTAGATTGGGAACTTTTAAGAATTGGTAAGTTTAAAAAAATATAAAAAAATTGTTATATTAAGTGGTGGAATTTCTGACGAAAAAGAAATATCTAATCTTACATCAAGAGAAGTATTTAAAGAATTAAAAAAAGATTATGACGTTACTTTAATAAATGTAACGGATAACTGCCAAAAATTAATTGAAAGTTTATTAAAAAATAAACCTGACATTGTATTTAATTGCCTTCATGGATTTTTTGGTGAAGATGGACAAATTCAATCAATTTTAAATTATTTAAAAATTAGGTATACTCACTCAGGAGTGTTAACATCATCAATTTTGATGAATAAAGAAGTTTCAAAAAAAATTTTTAATTCTCTTGGAGTCAACACTCCAGTTTCAGTAAATTTAGACCAGATAAAAAAAAAAAAAACAAATTTTCCTTTAATAATTAAGCCTGTTAGCGGGGGGGTCAAGTAATGGGTTAGTTAAAGTTAATAATGCAAATGAGTTAGATTTATTTTTAAAAGAAAACAAATATAATAAAAAAAGTTATATTTATGAAAATTTCATTAATGGGAGAGAAATTACAGTTGGTATTCTTGATAATAAGGTTTGTGGAATAATGGAAATAGTTTTTGATTCTGAACTTTATGACTATAAAAATAAATATATTCAAATCGCTGATCATATAATCAATCCACAGATACCATCACATATAAAAGAAAAATTACTTAAAATTTCTATTGATGTACATAAAGGTACTGGTTGCAACTGTATTAGTAGGCTTGATTTTAGATATGAGGAACAGAAAGATGAAGTTTTTTTATTAGAAGTTAATACACAACCAGGTCTAACACAAAATTCATTGCTACCGGAAATGGCAAAGAATAATGGAATAAACTTTAATGAACTATGTAAAATTCTTATTGAAAATTCAATATGCGAAAATATTTAGCTGTTTCATTTTTTTTTCTATTACTTTTTTTTATTTACAAAAATTTTTTTAATTTAGATGAAATTCTTGGGAAATTAGAAAAAAAAGTACACAAAATTGTTATTCATAATCTAGATAATATAGATGAAGACCTAATTTTGAGAAAAATAAAATTAAAAGAAGATCAAAGTTTCTGGAATTTTAATTCAACTAAACTTTCTGATGATTTAAAAAAAATAAGAGGAATAAATAATTTCTCTTTTAAAATGGAAAGTAATGGTATTTTAAACATTTTTATTACGGAAGATAAACCATTCATGATTTGGAAGTATTCAAATAAAATAAAATATTTAAATGAAGAAGGAGAAATTTTAGATTTTAAAAAAAGAGAATTTAAAAATTTAATTTTACTAGAAGGAAAGCATGATAAAGAAGCACTTAGAAAGTTTAATAAAATTCTGAGTGCAGATATTCAACTAAAGAATAACATTTTAAAAGTTTATTTTTCTGAAAATATTGGATGGAAGATATTTTTAAGGGATAATTCATGTCTCTATCTTCCATTAGAAAAAATTGATAAACTTATAAGTGTTTACAAAAAAATTAAGGATTCTAAAGTTTACAACAATTTTAAATATTTTGACATGCGTATTCTGGAAAGGGTTTACCTAAACAAAGAAAATAAATGTTTAACTTCCTGAAAAATCAAAGAAAAATAATTATTTTTGATATTGGTTCACAAAAGATTGGTGCCATATCTTTCAAAATTGTTAATAATAAACCAATTATTTTCGATATGGAATATCAAAAAAATAACTTAGATGAGAGTAAACCTAACTTTCTTTCAAACAATATAAAGAAAATTTTTCAAAAAATTTCCAAAAAAAATGAAAAGTACGCAATTTATTGTAATATTACAGATCCAAGAGTTGTTAGCAAAAAAAATAAAACTCAAATAAAGGCAGGAAAGCTTGGTATTTCAAAAAAAGATGTAAGAAAAATTTTTAAAAAGTGTGTTTTTGAATCAAAAATTAGTGGAAAAAATCTTTTACATTCTTATCCTCTTAATTTTATTATTGATAATAAAAATGTAACTGACGAACCACTAAACAAATATTGTGAAAACTTAGGTATCAATTGTTTTAATCTATTTGTAGATAAAAATGTTGTTAAAAATTTAAATCTTAATTTTGAAAAAAATAAATTACACGTTAAAAGTTATTTTGATTCTGGTATTGCCTCATCTTTGGCATTTCTATCAGATCAAGAAAAAAAAGATGGAGTTTTAAATATTGATATTGGTGCAAGAACTAGTAAAATTGTCGCTTATATAAATAAAAAAATTGTTTTTGTTAAAAATCTTCAAATTGCAGGTGATGACGTAACTTCTGATCTTTCTCAAGGCCTTCAAATTACACATGATTCTTCTGAACGTGTAAAGATTATTCATGGAACTTTGAACCCGCCCTTTAATGAAAAAATTGAAATTGATCTTGATTCAAAAAAAAAAAAAATAATTAGTATGAATCTTTTATATGGAATCATAAGGCCTAGATATGATGAGATATTAGAAATTATCAGAGACAATGTATTTGATGAAATAAATACAAGAGTTGGAATAAAATCTGTTGTTCTCACAGGAGGAGCTAGTAAAATTTATGGCTTAAAAGTTTTGTGCGAAAATATTCTAAATAGAAAAACCAGAATTGGACAAATAGAAAATAGTTCAAGTTATTTTTATTGTAAGCCGGAATTTAGCACTCTTCTTGGTATGATTAATTTAATTAAAAACCAAGAATATTTTGATATTTTTAAGTCAAAAAATGATAATAAATTATCTATTTTTATTGAGAGATTAGATAAATGGATTGAAGAAAGTTACGTGTAGTGAAATGTAACATAGTGTAATTTTTTGTGAATTGAACGAATTTCGCTTATTTATATTATTAATTATGCATGTTTTAAAGCGAAGTGAAGAAAAATCTATTTTTATAGACCAAAAAATTCCACGGCTTTCAATTGCGGAAAAGCAAAAGACTCTTTCTAACCCTATTTCTTTTAAAGGTGTTGGATTGCATACCGGTAACAAGGTATCAATGACACTGCACCCTGCACCCGTTAATACTGGTGTTATTTTTAGAATTATTAAAAAGCAAAAAAAAATAAAAATCAAAGCACATTACAGTAATGTTAAATCAACTCAACTATGCACTCTACTCTCTGACAACACAGGTGTTCACAACATATCTACTGTAGAGCATATTTTATCAGCATTGCATGGACTTGAAATTGATAACGTATACATTGATCTTGACAGTAATGAAGTTCCTGTATGTGATGGTTCATCACTGGTGTTTGTTGATCTTTTAAAAAAAAACGGAGTTCAACCTCAAAACCATTTCAAAAATTTTATAAAAATAAAAAATATAGTTGAAGTACGAGACAATGAGAAAATTGCAAGAGTTAGTCCTTTTGATCAAACGTTAATTACTTGTAGCGTTGAATATCAGCATAAATGTATTGGAAAACAATCTATCGCTATAATACAAACACCTGAGATCTACGAAACTCAGATTTGTTCGGCAAGAACTTTTGGTTTTCTAAAAGATGTAAATGAACTCAAAAAAAAAGGCTTAATTTTAGGGGGGAGCTTAGATAATGCAATTGTTTTGGATGAAACCAAAGTTTTAAATAAAGACGGACTTAGATTTTCAGATGAATTTGTTAGACATAAAGTGTTGGATTTTATCGGCGACATATCATTAGCAGGGTATAAAATAATTGGTTCATTTTTCACCTCCCACAGTGGTCACGAATTAAATTTTAAACTTATTAAAGAAATCTTTAGCTCTAAAGAGAATTGGGAGTTAGTCTCCTCTAACTAAAATTAAAAAAATTCTTTATTAAATAAGAAATCAGATTAATAATACTCAACATGTTCTCTTATTTGATCAGGCTAGCGGTGTTGTTGGTGGTTTTAAGTTGTTCTTCGAATGATAAGAAGACAACTAGCACCTTCTCAAGCGATATAGAGTTATATAAATCGGGAATGAGTTTTCTAAAAAAGAGAGAGTTTACTGAAGCTGTTGAACAATTTACAGAATTAGAAATTCAACATCCTTATTCTAAATGGGCAACAAAAGGACAACTAATGGCAGGCTTTGCTCATTACAAAGCTAATGAGTATGAAGAAGCAATTCTAACTTTGAGCAAGTTTATAGAATTAAACCCAACGCATCAATCTATACCTTATGCAATGTATCTGAAAGCATATTCGTACTTTGAAAGGATGCCAGATGTTAATCTAGATCAAAAGTTATCCAACAGAGCAGTTGAAGAGTTCACAGAATTAATTAATAAACATCCGAATTCTATCTACGCAAAAAAATCATTAACTCATCTTAAAACACTAGGTAATCATTTAGCAGCTTCTGAGGTAAAAATTGCAAAGTTTTATCAGTCTCAAGGCTATTTTTTAGCAAGTATAAAAAGATACAAAAATGTTTTAAAAAATTATAAAAAATCCTCTCATATTCCTGAATCTATTTTTAGATTAATCGAGTGTTATGTTTCTTTAGGGTTAGTTAAACAATCGTACTATTTTTATAAAATTTTAGAATACAATTTTCCAAGAAGTCAATGGGCAAAAGAATCTGAGGAGATTATCAAAGAAAAAAAAATAAACAAAAACTTAAAAAAATTCAAAAAAAAACAACTCGATCTTAAGTCTTTGAAACCTGAGGATTTTGATCTAATTTAGAATGATAAAACACCTATCAATTAAAAATTTACTTCTAATAGATGAAATTGATATAGAGCTTAACAATGGACTATGTGTTCTTACTGGTGAAACAGGAGCTGGTAAATCAATGATTTTAGATTCATTGAGTTTAATTTCAGGTGAAAGAATTAAAGCTTCATTTAAACCAGAAAAAGGAAAAACTTCAAGTGTAAGTGCTATTATCGATATATCAAATTTTAAGTTTCTTAAACATGAACTTCAGGAACTTGGCATAGATTGTGATGATGAGATTCTAATAAAAAGAATTATTACTGACAGTGGAAAAAGTAAATCGTTTATTAACGATAATCTAATTTCTTTGAATATTCTAAAAAAAATTTCGAGTAATTTAGTTGAGATTCATAGTCAATTTTCCGAACAAGGTCTACTTGATTCAAACACACATATTGACACCTTAGATGAGTTTGGTGATTACTTAGATTCTAAGATTATGATTGGGCAATTTTGGCAATCTTTATTGGAATCCAAAAAAAAATTTGAAAGCAAAAAGGAAGAATTAAGCATTGTAAAAAATGAAAGAGAACAAGTAGAATATGATTTAAAAGAGATAGAAAGTTTAAGTCCTCTTGAAAATGAATTTAATGACTTAGTTAAAAAAAGAGTTGTTTTAAAGAATTCCGCAAAAATTTCTGAATGTTTACAAAGTGTAATAGATAATTTTTACTCAGAAACACCTGGTGGCATTGATAAATTATTATTAAAGAATATTAGTGAACTGGATAAGATTAAAAATTTATTAGATGAAAATTCTTTAAAAAAAATAGAAGAGTTAAATTCTATTTATATTGATATTCAGGAGTTAGCAAATTATTTCTCGTCATTGATGAATGAGGAATTTGATGTGTCATCTTTAGATAAAATAGAAGAAAGAATTGAAAGCTATAGAAGAATAAGTAGAAAACATAAAATAGAAGAGTCAAATTTGTTAGAGTTCAAAAATAAATTAATTAAAGTAGCCGATTCTACTTTGGAATTAGAAAAAATAACAAATGAATATGAAAAAGTTTATTTAGAAAACGTTCAAAAATTTGAAAACGGAGCAAAAAAACTTTCAGAAATGAGAAAAAATAGTGCCATTAAATTAGATAAATTTATAAATCAAGAATTTCCTTCACTGAAGCTTGAAAATGCAAAATTTAAAAGTTTTTTTGAAGATACTAACCCAAGTCAAAATGGAATTGACAAGGTCACATTTAAAATAAAAACAAATCCTAACTCAGAAATGGGGGCAATAAAAAACATTTCTTCTGGCGGGGAACTTTGTAGAATTGCATTGGCGATAAAAGTTATCGCTCAAAAAAAAAATAAAACTACTATGGTTTTCGATGAAGTTGACAGCGGAATCGGAGGTGCGGTTTCAAGTGCTGTTGGAGAAAGATTAAAAAAACTTGGGGAATCAAAGCAGGTTATTGTGGTCACTCATTCACCTCAAGTTGCTGCATTCGGAAACGATCACTTTATTGTTGAAAAAAACACAGAAAGTGACAAATCAATCATAAAACTTAAAAAGCTAAACAATGAGGAAAAATTAAAAGAGATTGCAAGAATGTTGTCAGGTAAAGAGATAACGTTAGAGGCTGTAAATGCAGCAAGAAAATTGTTCAATCATTAGTAAGTATTTTTTTGGTTTTTTTTAATAACCATGTTTTATGATTATTTTCTAATAATGGTGAAAGTTTTTTGTAAACTGATTGATGATAATTATTTATCCAATTAATCTGATTCAAACTTAGTAAAGATTTATTTATAAGATTTTGTTCGTAGGGAAAAAGAGACAAAGTTTCAAAATCATAAAAATTTTTTAATGGAGACTGTTTAACCAATACCAAATTTTCAATTCTGATTCCAAAACTTTTATCCTTATAATATCCTGGTTCATTAGAAATAATCATTCCTGGTTTAAGAGATACATTTACAGGAGATTTAGAAATAGATTGTGGTCCCTCGTGAACCCCAAGAAAACTGCCAACCCCATGTCCTGTACCGTGATTGTAATCAAATCCTTTTTTCCAAAGTTCGAACCTTGCAATTGAATCAATTTGGTAACCCTTGGTGCCTTTCGGGAATTTAAGGATACTTATATTTAAATGTCCAAGAAGAACCAACGTATATATATCTTTTATTTTTTGAGAAGCAGGCTTTTTTCCTAAATATATAGTTCGGGTTATGTCAGTAGTACCACCAATATATTGTGCTCCTGAGTCACATAAATATAATTGGGATTTTTTTAAAATTGAGCTTTTTGATTGAGGATTGTAATGAATAATTGATCCGTTGGCACCAGTGGCTGATATTGTTGGAAAACTCAATGAAAAAAAATCTTTATTTTCGCTTCTAAAAAGCTCTAGTTTTTTTGATGCTTCATATTCAGAAATGTTTTGACCAAGGCTCTTTTCTAACCAATAAAAGAATTTTACTAAAGCTATTCCATCATTTAGATGGGCTTGTTTAGAATTCTTTATTTCAGTTGTATTTTTTATTGATTTTAAATCTTTGCAAATATCATTTATAACTTTAACTCTATTTTTTTTACATAGTGTTTTATAAATATAGTAAGAAACTTGTTTTTCAATAAACACATCCTCATTGGTATATTTCGAAATATCGTTATAAAACGAATTGATATCCTTGATAATTATTTTATTTACAAATTTGAAAGATTTTGGAACTTTTTGTAAGTCTATGTAAAGCGTAATAACATGATTACTAATTATTAGTCTTGATAGTACCAAAGGTGTATTTGGTAAATCGTACCCTCTAATATTCAAAAGCCAACAAACAGATTCAGGAGAAGAAATTATAAGTGTATTGTTATCTATCGTTTTTTTTATTTTTTTGATTTTAATATTACTTGAACATCCTGAAACTTTATTTTCTAAAAAAAAAAATGGTTCACTTTTACTTTTTGGTTTGTCATTCCAGATCAGGTCTATTGAATTTTTTTTTTCATAAATAATTCGAGCTTCAGCTATTTTAGAAGAATTAATTAATTCTATCATAAAGCTTCTAGAAAAAATTTTTGTATCAACAATAATTTTTTTTCTCTTTAAATTTTTTAAGATAAAATTTGATACGCTAATTTTACTCAAATCTTGAACTTCAAATATTTTTGGAAGCTCTTTTTCTGCCTGCAATGTGTATCTACCATCAGTAAAAAAAAATTTTTTTTTTTTTGATATCAATGCGATGCCATTAGATCCAGAAAAATTAGTTAGCCATCTTAACCTCATATTATATTCTGGAACATACTCATTTAAAAAATCATCGGTAGTTGAGATAAGGTAATAATCAGCTCCTCTTTTCTCAACAATATCCTCTAACGCTTGAATTTTACTTAATTTTTTCATAACTTTTTAAAAATAATTGATACCCAGTCATTAATATAATTATATTTTACTAATTTTAAATTAAATTTACCATAATGGCTTATCATGTCATTGACTTGTGATTTTAAAATACCAGAAACTATTACAAATCCACCGCTCTTTAAATAACGACAAAAATTTACGATATTCTTCTTCAAAGGAGATAAAAGTAAATTAGAAACAATCAAATCGAATTTTTTTCTATTTAAATAAGATGTATGAAAGTCACGACACTTTACAAAAAAAACATTATTGATTGAGTTTGTTCTTTTATTCAAATTAACACACTTTTCAGATTCAATATCAATATCAGTGGCAATTATTTTTTTTTTGTAAATTTTTACTAATACAAAAGCAAGAATTCCTGTTCCTGTGCCAAGGTCCAAAAAACTAAAAAGTTTTTTTTTTTTGGATAACCACTCAATATTTTTGATTATTAGAAGGGTTGAAAAATGTTTACCCGTTCCGAAAGCAGTACTCGCAGGTATCTTAAGAAAATTTTTTGTCGAAATAATCTTTAATTGATTTTGAGAAATTGTAAAAAAATTTGTTTTTACAGGCCTGTCCTTTTGAAATGTTGATAAGACCCAATTTTTTTTTGAAATTTCAATGCATTGATGCTTTTTAATTCTAAAAATTAAATTTAGAAATTTTAAATCTCTTGAATAATTTGAAGTAATTATTTGAACTTGCCAATATTTATTTTTTTTTTCAAAAACTATATTTTCGAAAAAATCTAAAATTTTTTTTTTTTTTAATTTTTTTTCACTTATAGAAAAAGTTATTTTATGAAACATTACTTTTCGTTACAAAATCCGAAAAAATATTTACAATACCAGAATTACTTTCAAACTTAATTTGCAGTTTTTTCCCATTGATACCTAGTATTTTTCCTTTACCAAATTCACTGTGTAAAACAAAATCACCAATGGAAAAATTATTATTTGACAAAATTTTAAAAGCTTTCCTATCTGACTTTAAGGTATTCTTTTCAAATATTAAGTTACAACTTTTTTTAGGTAACTCGGAAACAAATCTTGATGGAATCGATCTATATAAATTATAGTTATATTGTTTTCTAAAATTAACAAATGAAATGAAAAGTTTTTTTCGTGCTCTGGTAATTCCAACGTATGCTAACCTTCTCTCCTCTTCTAATCCTTTGTTACCATATTCATCAATATTTCTCTGATTAGGGAAAATGCCCTCTTCCCATCCCGGCAAAAATACATAATCAAACTCAAGGCCTTTTGCACTGTGAAGCGTCATTAAGGATGTTTTATCTTGTATATCTTTTTGATTAACATTTTCTGTCAACAAGCTGACCTCTTCTAAAAATTCGTCTAAACTTCTTCTATTTTTGATATCAACTACAAGTTTTTTTAAATTTTCTAACCTTCCTTCCGATTCAATTGTTTTTTCATTTTGTAACATCTCTGTGTAGCCGATATCATCTAACAATGAGCCAGCTACATCGGAATGATTTTCTGACCCCAACATTTCTTTATGCCTTTTAAAAATTACTAAAAAATTATTTATATTTTTTTCTACAGACTTTTGAATCTTGCCGCTGTTCACAAATAATTTTAATGATTCGTAAAGTGACATTTTTTTTTCAGTAGAAAATTTATATAAATTTTTTATAAAAACTGCTCCAATTCCCCTTTTTGGAATATTGATAATCCTTTCAAAAGCTAAATTATCCTGACTATTAATCAGTAGTCTAAAAAACGCCAATGCATCTTTTATTTCCGACCTCTCATAAAACCTTAAACCTCCAACAACTTTATATTTCAAATTTTCTCTAATAAATCTATCCTCAATATCTTTAAATTGAAAACTTGCCCTTGTAAGAATTGCAACTTTTGATAAGTTGATTCCTTTTTCAACTAATTTTTTTATCTGATCTGCTACAAAAACTGCCTCCATCTCATCATTTTCTAAATTTACAACATCAACAGTCTCACCCGAAGGATCTGAAGTCCAAAGCTTTTTACCTATTCTTTCCTTATTTTCTGAAATTAAGCTTGATGCTGCATTGAGAATATTACCTGATGATCTATAGTTTTGCTCAAGTCTAATTATCTTGGCTCCATTAAAATCATTTTCAAAATTCAAAATATTTTTTAATTGAGCTCCTCTCCATCCATAGATAGATTGATCCTCGTCTCCTACACAACAGATATTTTTTTTTTTTCCTGACAATAATCTTAGTAACATATACTGCGAAGCGTTTGTATCTTGATATTCATCAACGAGAATATATTTAAACTTTTTTTGGTAATTAAAAAGTAAGTCTTTCTCCTTTTTTAAAATTTCTAATGGAAGCATTATCAAATCCCCAAAATCTACAGAATTAAAATTTTTTAAACGATCTTGATACATGCTATATACTGTGCTTAGCTTGCCACTCGTTTTATGTTCAAATTCATGATTTGAAATCTCAGAATGGGACAAGCCTTGGTTTTTAAGTTGATCTATCATGTAAAGATAACTTTTTGGTAGATGCAATTTAGTATCTAGATCTAATGAGTTGATTACTTGTTTCAAAAGTCTTAATTGATCCTCGGAATCAAGTATCGTAAAATCATTCTTTAAGTTAATTAGACTTGCGTGTCTTCTCAGAAATTTTGCTCCAATTGAGTGAAAAGTTCCTATGAACATTCCCTCAACTGGCATTTTTAGAATTTTTTCAACTCTCATTTTCATCTCAAACGCTGCCTTGTTTGTAAATGTAACGCATAAAATATCTTTAATACTACCTTTTCGTGTATAAATTATATTAGCTAGTCGGGTGGTTAAAACCTTAGTTTTTCCAGTCCCAGCTCCAGACAAAACTAGAAGGGGTCCCTCAGTATTCAAAACAGCATTTTTTTGTTGAGAGTTTAGAGTCGACAAAAAGTCTAAGTCAGGCAGTTTTATTTTTTCATTATTTTCAAACACATTATGCTGCTTTCTTTGGGGAATAACTTAAGTTGGGGGCTAACCATTTTTCAGCTTCTTCAAGACTTATTCCTCTTCTTGCTGCATAATCTATCACCTGATCTCTATTGATTTTTCCAACTCCAAAATAAGAAGCTTTTGGATTTGAAAAATAAAGCCCTGAAACAGAACTAGATGGACTCATTGCATAAGATTCTGTCAATTTTACTTTTAAATTATTGTTTATGTCCAAAAGTTTAAAAAGAGTTTCTTTTTGAGTGTGATCAGGACAAGCTGGATAACCCGGAGCAGGTCTAATTCCTTTATAATCTTCTCTAATAAGTTGCTCATTAGTTAAATCTTCATCCTTGGAGTAACCCCATAAATCTGTTCTTACTTTTTTATGCATCATTTCAGCTAATGCTTCAGCTATTCTGTCTCCTAAAGATTTAACCAAAATAGAGTTATAGTCGTCCTTTTTGCGCTCAAATTCAAAAGACATATTTTCAATCTCTGAACCTGCGGTAACTAAAAATCCCCCAATATAATCTTTAATTTTTGAAGTAGAGGGAGCTATGAAGTCTGACAGACAAAAATTAGCTCTATCAGAATTTTTTCTACTTACTTGTTGTCTAAGATTATAAAATTTATTCAAGATCCTTTTTCTAGAATCATTTTCATATACAACAATATCGTCTAACTCAGAGTTGGCAGGCCAAAAACCAACTACTGCGGATGGTTTAACCAATTTTTTCTTAACCATATCTTCAAGCATATTTAATGCATCGTGATATAGATCTTTTGCGGCTTTCCCAACTTTCTCATCGTTAAATATTTGAGGAAAGTTTCCATATAATTCCCATGACTGAAAAAAAGGTTTCCAATCAATAAAATCACATATTTTTTTTATGGGAATTTCTTTAAATACCTTCAATCCCGTATACTTTGGCTTTTAGGGGTAATAATCAAGTAAGAGAGGCAATGCATTCATGTTTTTTATATCATGCAATAAAAGCTGGTATGGATATGG
>CACCPY010000007.1 GCA_902547955.1 uncultured Alphaproteobacteria bacterium
ATTACAATATTCATCTTATGTTAATCAACGTTTTTTTAAAAAATAAAGAAATAAATAAAGTATAATATTTATAAATATCAGACCCAAAGCTAAATATAGTTGAATTTGCTCAGTTAAACCAATGGGATAGACTATATTAAAGATATATTTTGATATAAAACCTTCAGTGTAAGCTCTTAAGCCTGCTTTTTGAAGAAACCAATTTTCCAAGTATGTAAGTGGGCATACATTACTGGATAATTCAATGTATACACCCCAAGCTACAGAAAAAAGGTGAAAAATTATTAATTTTGTTTTAAAAAAACACAAAATTGAACCCAAAACAATGTAAACAATAAATAAAAAATGAATAAAAATTGTTATTTGTGCTGCAAATTCATACATAACTTCAGATTATATAAATAAAGAAATGAAAGGGAAAAAAATTTTTTTGCCTTTTATCATTAATAATGTAATAATTTATCTGTTGTAAGTTAAATTTGTTATGGATGATGTATCTAAAAGAAAGCTTTTTGGAGGGTGTCCTCATGATTGCCCAGACACCTGTGCAATGCTTTATGAGGTAAAAGATAATAAACTTCTTAGCGTTAAGGGTAATCCTGACCACCCAATGACAAGAGGTGGCTTATGCGTAAAAGTAAAAAATTATGAAGAAAGGCATTATCATCCCGATAGACTTTTATACCCGCACAAAAGAATAGGAAAAAAAGGAGAAAAAGCATTTCAAAGAATAAGCTGGAATGAAGCTTTAGACACGATTTCTGAAAAATGGAAAAATATAATAGAGGAATTCGGAGCCGAATCAATTTTACCCTACAGTTATCTCGGAAATCAAGGGTTGGTTCATGGTTTAAATGGAGCTGATGCATTCTTTAACAGAATGGGAGCAACAGTTTGCGAAAGAACATTTTGTGGAGAAGGTTCTTGTACTGCATGGCTTTCAACTATAGGACCGACAGCTGGCTTAGATCCGGAAAGTTATATACATAGTAAGTATATCGTTATTTGGGCATGTAATAGTGTAAGTACAAATTTGCACCACTGGGCAATTGTTCAAGATGCCAAAAAAAAGGGAGCAAAAGTAGTTGTCATTGATTCTTATAAATCACGAACTGCAAAACAAGCTGATTGGCACATTTCTCCGAAACCTGGAACAGATGGTGCACTTGCTATGTCAATTATAAATCATATAATTTACAATGACTTAGTAGATAAAGATTATGTAAAAAATTATACCAACGGATATGATGAACTTAAAGATCATGTTAAAGATAAAAATGCAGAATGGGCATCTTCAATAACAGGAATCAATGTAGAAGATATAAAAAGACTGTCTACAGAAATTGCAATGAATCAACCAGTCGGTATAAGAATTGGAGTTGCCTTAGAGCGTCATCATGGAGGTGGCCAGACAATCAGGGCTGTAACTTGTATTCCTGCTTTGACTGGTGCCTGGAAATATGTGGGGGGAGGTATTACACAATTTCCTGTTTGGGAACATCCTTACAAATTTGACGTTATTTGTAGACCAGATTTAATTCCTAAAGGTACCAGAGTTGTAAACGCTCTTCAGTTGGGTAGAACTTTGTTATCTGAAAACATTGACAAAGATAAGCCAATAAAATCAATGATGTGTTGGAACGCGAACCCAGTAACACAAGCAACTGAAACTGAGAAAATTATAAAAGGCTTGGAAAGAGAAGATCTGTTTTTAGTTTCAGCGGAGCATTTTATTTCTGATACAGCTTCCTACGCAGATATTTTACTTCCTGCTGCAATGGGTGCGGAGCAACAAGATATGATTTTATCTTGGGGACATTTATATTTAACATATAATGAAAAATGTGTGGACCCACCCGGTGAAGCTCTACCAAATAACGAAATATTTAGAAGATTAGCAGAAAAAATGGGTTTTGAAGACGAGCAATTTAAATGGTCTGATGAAGAATGCTTGGAAAACTATGTGGATTGGAACTCACCAGCTTGTGAAGGAATATCACTTGACTATCTAAAAGAAAATGGTTTCGCTAGATTAAATGTTGGATGCAAGGATACCAGAGCTCCCCATAAAGAGGGCAATTTTGCTACTGAGTCTGGTAAATGTGAGTTTATTCTAAAAGATGCTAAAAACTTTGTTGCTGGACCTTTCAGACAAATGTATGAAGATTATCAACCCGGACAAGATTTACCTCCTTTACCTGATTATGTTCCACCCTATGAATCTCATTCTACTAACCCTGATTTAGCCAAAAAATATCCTTTAAATATCATTTCTCCCAAAAGTCATGCTTTTCTCAATTCTTGTTATGCAAACATGGAAGATAAATTAAGGGTACAGGGTAAACAATTCGTTTTAATTAATGAAACAGATGCATCAAAAAGGATGATAAAAAGTGGCGACAAGGTAATTGTTTTTAATGATAGAGGTTCTTATGAAGGTGTTGCAGATATAACTGATGATGTCAGCGAAGGTATTATTGTATCGACACTCGGTTATTGGAGACAACATAACAATGGTACTGTTAATAGTATTAGCTCTGGGAATCTTGCTGATATGGGTAACGCACCAACATTTTCTGATAATTTAGTTGAAATTAAAAAAGTTTAATACATTTTTTTGATTTAATAATACATCCTGATTTATTAAAATTGTTCAGATACAATTAATGCTCAAAAATATTGTAATTGATTTTTTTTTTTATAATTATATCATTAGATTATTTGTATAGTGTTTAGACATTAATAAACTGTTTTTTAACTTTTTATCCATCCAAATAATATACAGATTGCAACTATAGTAAAACATATGTTTGGTAAGGAGTTTTATGTTTAAAGGTAAAGTTAAATGGTTCAATATTCAAAAGGGTTATGGTTTCATAACACCAGAAGACGGTTCAAAAGATGTATTTGTTCACAGAAGTGCTGTTGAAAAAGCGGGTCTTAGCCAATTATCTGAAGGTCAAGATATTTCTTTTGAAAAATCTAATAATAAAGGAAAAACGTCTGCAGTTAATTTGAAAGTGGAATAACCCACTTAATAATAAAACCTCAAGAGATTAATTCATAAACTAATAATGCAAGAATTTTTGGTGGAGAACTTAGGTTATATAGCCGGTTTTTTTACCACAATAGCTTTTTTACCTCAGGTAATTAAGGTATGGCGCACAAAAAGCACTAAAGATATATCTATTTGGATGTTCCTTATCTTTACTACTGGAGTGCTTCTTTGGTTAATTTACGGTCTTTTGATAATCAATTATTCACTTATCATAGCAAATACAATTACGTTAATCTTATCTATATCAATTTTAATAGCAAAAATTTTATTTAAATAGTTTGAATTCTTCTTGAAAACTTTTAAAAAAAAAATATGATTTTATTATGGGGAGCTTTATAAATATTTACGCGACTACGTATCAACTTTTAAAAAAAAAATATTTATTTTCTCCCCAATAAAAAACAATTTTCTAGGCACTTTAATAATCTTAAGTAATACAATAATTTAAGCGAAACTATGAATCAGATGGCTTGAATTTATTCTTCCCTTTTGACGATGTGGTAACCAAATTCAGACTCAAATGGTTCGCTGACCTCGTTTATGTCTAAGGAAAATGCTACGTCCTCAAATGATTTTACCATCATTCCTCTTCCAAATTCACCTAAATCACCTCCATGTTCAGAGGAGGAGCAGTCAGAATGTTTAACGGCTGCATCACCGAAAGTTGTTTTTCCATCTAAGACACTTTTATAGATTTGGTCTATACTTTTTTTTGCTTTCTCCTTGGTAATATCTGATCTCGAATCTCTTGATTCATTGTGCATTACTAAAATATGTGACGCTTTTATTTTATCTTTCGTCATATCTACCTGCTAAAAAACTTACCAAAAAAAGGAAGCTTATTATTAAATATATTATATTATAACTTATTGAAAAGTTAATAAAAAAATAAAAAGTTAAAGGTAGCAAAATTGCTAAAGTAACGAAAATAAAACTCAGGTAGTTTAAATGTACTTTTGCAAAGCTTGGGTTTTTCAATTTTAAGTTTAAAACATTTAAGCTAATTAAAAAACTAGCAATTATGGATAAATAAAATTTTAAAAAATCAATACTATAACTAGAAGTATATTCAAATGCAAAAGCGATTAACGATACAACAATAACAAGTATACCAAAAAAATTACTTACTTTTCTGTTACCAATTAAATTGAATAAAGGAAACGTAAACACAGTTAATAAAAGAATTAAAAAAATATTTATTATGCCATAGTCAAGAAGTTGCATATTTTCCGGGTTAGAAAATCTAGGAAGCCAGTTTTGACAAGAAAAAACTAAAAGAAGATAAAAAGGAATAATTGAAGAAAGGTTTTTAAAAAAGAAATTATTTTTTTTTTTTAAACTTATTAATGATTCATCAGAAGTTTGTGAATCATTATTGTTAGATATCATAATTTTATATTTAAATAAAAAACTAAAACAAAGAGATACAATTAACAAAAATAAATAAAAACATTTCCAAGCCCAACTATTCATTTGACTGTTTGAAAAAATATCATTCAAAAAAACGAATAATATTGAACCTATTAACATTCCCAAAATAAATAAAATTAAGTATTTAATAAAAAAGTTATTTTCTTCTTTAAATTGATCGCCTAATAGATAGTTTTTCTTTGCTAGAAAAAACAAGTTTCCCACTACAAACCTTGAAAACATAAAAACTAGAATTGAAAGTATATTTAAATTATCAGTTAAAAAAAGGGGGAAAAAATAACAAACTGTAAGCATTAAATATAAATTAAAATCAGCTCGTTTTGACTTCGTAAAAACTTTTTCAATTAAACATAGTAAACTGTTTCTTGAAAAAAAACTTAACAATACAACGAATGTTGATAAAAGTATCGAAACTCTATTATCAAATTCTTTGAAAAAAAAAATAGATAAGTAAGTTACAATTGATAGATTAAGAAAAGTATCAAGTCCATCTAACAGGGCTATAGAGCTAAATTTATTAAATTTCATTGAATTCGTGGCAGTTTTATTTTTCATCTTTTAAACTCAAAAGTAACTTCAAAAATTTTTTTAACTCGGAAATTTTTTCTAATTTTTTTTTTACAACTGTAACATACATCATTTTTGACTTTGGTAATAATTTTATTTTTTTTTGGTCAGATCTGGCTAATTCAATTAACTTATCAATATAATTGATTTCATCTTCTTTAAACTCTAAAACATAACCTTCATAACACTCGTCAATTTTTTTAATACAATTTTTCTTTGATAAAATTTTTATTTCTATAATTTTAAATAAATTTTCAAATGATTGTGGTAATTTACCATATCTATCCTTAAGATTTTCAACAATCTCTAACAAACTTGAATTTTCTGTAATGTTAGATATTTTTCTGTAAATGTTCATTCTTGTATCAATATTTTTAATATAACCCTCAGGTATATTAAACGAAAATCCAAGTTTTATTTGTGGAGACCATTCATTTTGTTCGATATTTTGATTCTTTATTTCATTTATAGTCTCATTTAACATTTTATAATAAAGTTCTATTCCCACTTCTTTTATGTGTCCTGATTGCTCCGCACCAACTATATTTCCACCTCCCCTCATATCTAAATCTTGAGCAGCTATTGAAAAACCTGAGCCAAGTTTATTTATCTGAGAAATGATTTTTAATCTTTTTAATCTTTCATCATTTAATTTCAAATTTTTTTCTAACATCAAATATGCAAATGCTTGAACTGATGATCTTCCAACTCTCCCTCTTAATTGATATAACTGCGCCAACCCAAATAAGTAGGGTTTATCAATAATAATTGTATTTACATTTGAATTATCAAGACCTGATTCAATCATTGCAGTTGAAACTAATAAATCAATTTTTTTATCAAAGAAGTCATTATAAATATTTTCAATATCTTTAGGATTTAATTTACCATTAATTATTGCAAATTTTAAATCTGGCATTGTTTTCAAAATTCTTTTCTTTATTGATATCTGATCACTAATTTTTGGAGTTACATAATATATCTGTCCATTTCTCTTTATCTCATTTTCAACAATTTTTTTTAAAATTTGATCATCATAAATCATGAGAAATGTTTTTATATTAATTCTGTTTACTGGAGGGGTTTTAATGAGGGATATTTGTCTTATCTTTAAAAAAGAGGATTGAAGAGTCCTTGGGATTGGGGTTGCGGTAAGTGTTAAAATATGAGTATTTGGTTTAATTTTCTTTAATTTTTCTTTTTGCTGCACCCCAAAACTCTGCTCCTCATCCACAATAATCAAACCTAACTTTTTAAATATTATTTCATCTGAAAGTAGCGAGTGTGAGCCAATGATAATATCAATAAAACCCGATTTTATATTTTCTTTTATTTCTTTTCTTTTTCCATAAGTTTCTAGTCGAGAAATTTTAAATATATTATAATTAAAATTATCAAATCTTTTTCTAAAAGTTTCATAATGCTGATTAACCAAGAGAACTTTTGGACAAATCATTGCTACTTGATAACCTGCAGAGATGGCTATAAATGCTGCTCTCATAGCAATTTCGGTTTTTCCAAAGCCTACATCACCACATACAAGCCTATCCATTGGACTACCTGATATGAGGTCACATTCAATTTGTTCAATTGCCTTAATTTGATCTGACGTTTCAGTAAACTCAAAATAAGATGAAAACTTTTCATATTCAAGATTGTTATAAAAAATTTTATCAGCTTTAATTAACTTTCTCTTAGCAGCTGTTTTAACAAGTTCATGTGCAATATCCTTTATTTTATTTTTAATAAGTGCTTTTCTATTTTGCCAATTTTGAAGGCCTAACTTGTCCAGTTGAATTTTTTTTTCATTCGAACCGTACCTAGAAATCAACTCTAAATTTTCTATTGGGATTAAAAGTTTATCATTGTTATAATAAATTAGTTCAATAAAATCTTGGCTATAGCCATTAACATTACTATTTCTTATACCATTAAATCTACCAATACCATGATCCATATGCACAATTAAATCACCAAATGATAATTGACTGAATTCACTTATTAAATTATCTTCACCCTTCCTTTTTTGAGTAACTCTTTTTGTTATTTTGTTAAAAAAATCTAAATCTGATAAAAAAATTATATCATGGTTTTCAAATACCAATGAAAAACTTGATTTCACAGAAAGATTACTAATGTGAAAGTTAGTTTTGTTATTTTCCAAAATTTCAAGACTAAAATTTTTTGATTCGGTAAATTCAACATGTTTGCTCCTTAAAAAACTAATAATCTTTTTTTTATTAATTTTACTTTGAGTGCAAAAAATAATTTTTTTTTTTTGTGATATAATTCGTGAAATAAAATCTAAGTTTTTTGTTTTATTTCTTAAAAAAAGTTCATCTTCTGAAAATCTAAAATATTCATTATCTTGAATAAAATAATTATAAAGAACTACAATCTTTTTTTTCTTTAGTGATTCAAATAATTCCTCTTTTGATTGTAGGAAGGTAGATTCTTTTATTATTGAACTATTTACTTCATTAAACTCATTAATAAATTTATTATATGTATCAGAATAATTTGTAAAAAAATTACTTTGAATAAAAATTAATTCATCACTAAAATAATCAATTATAGAATCAAAATTGCTAAATAAAATAGGATAAAATTGCTCTGATCCAGGTAGAAATATTTTATTTGAGATAGATTTATAAAAGTCTTCTTTATTACTAATTTTTATCTTTCTAAAAACTTGCCTGAAATTTCTTATGGTTGAATCATTAAATATAATTTCGCTAGCTATGAAGAGACAATACTTATCAGTTTTTTCTTCAGATTTTTGCTCTTCAACATTAAAAAAATTTAAAGATTCAATTTCTTCAAAATTAAAACAAATTCTTACTGGTCTTTTTTCATTAGGAGAAAAAATATCCATAATGTCTCCTCTTACTGCAAACTCTCCCTTATTTCTTACAAACTCTACTTTTTCATACATATTAGTGTTCAAAAATTCTAAAATTTTCTCATAGGTATATTTATCTTGATCAGAAATAATAAGTTTTTTTTTTAAGATCTCATTTAGAGGAATAACTTTTTGTAGAATTGAGGGAATGCTTATCAAAAAAATTATCTTTTTATTCTTCGAGAAAATAAGTTCATAAAATACCTCTACTCTTCTAGATAAAATCTCTTTAGTTGGTGAAACATTTGAAAAAAAAGTACAGTCAAATTCAGGTACTATTACAACTTTAATTTTTGGATCAATTAACTTAATTTCGTTTTTTAGATTAAATAAATGTTCATAGTTATCGGAGAAATAAATTAAATTTTTTTGTTTATTATGACTTACTAGACTTAAAAAGATTGAAGTAGAGGAAAATGATAAACAAATTTTTTTCTTCTCTTCAAAAATATCATCAAAATTCAATTATTATCTCCGTTACAAAATTTTAAAATTTTATCTAAAATTGAATTTTTTAAATTAGCTGGGGGTGATTTTTTTTTTAATATTATATCAAAAAGCTCGGAATCTGGAATATCTAATATTTGTTCAAGTTCATTATAATCATCATCAGTAAACTGATTTGAAAAATTATTTATAAATCTTTCAAAAATAATATCTAACTCCTTAATACCTCTATATTTTGATCTATGTAAAATTTTTTTTTTAAAGAGATTATTCATATTTAGTGTTAATAATTATTAAACAATAAATCATTATAATATTTAATGAATAATTTTAAAAAAAAAAATATTTTCACAGAAATTAATAAAAAAAACTCAGTATTTATTACGAATGTTTGTATACATTTCGGAAATAGAGTAATTGACACTTTAATTCACAACCCTCTAACATACATACACAATAATTATAAAGAAAGTTTTGAATTAAAAGAAGTTGGTAAAATAATCACTTTAGACCTAGAAGTATTAGAGCATGTAAAAAGTTATAATACAAAGTCTCCTTTAACTATAATAACGAAAACACTGTCTAAACAAATTCTAAAAATTCTTTTTTTCGGAAAGTTTAAATCTTTTTATATTTCAAAATTAGAAATTAATAAAGTTTATAGGATAACAGGTAAACTTCAGTTTTTTTCAAATTCCTTTCAATTTATTCATCCAATAAATATTTACAGTAAAAATAATTTAAAGAAATTCGAGGACATTGAACCCAAATATAACCTATCAAGAAAAAAGATAAATATAAAAAAATTCAGAGAATTAATTTTATTTAACTTAGAAATTCTTCAGAAATTTAATTTTCCAGAGGAATGGATATCGAAGAAATTTATGAACAATGATTGGTACTCTTTTAAAAAATCATTATTACTGATTCACAATCCAAATAAAAATATTTCAAAAAATGAAATTGAACTATTAAGAAAAAGACTAGCCTTCGACGAATTACTAGCAAATTTTTTAGTATTCCAAAAATTAAAAAAAAAAAAAAAGGAAACCAATAAATTCTTAATTACTAATTTTATAAATTCTGAGTCTATAATCAAAGATTTGGAATTTAAACTTACAAATGATCAATTGTCAGCTTTTGAAGATATAAAAAAGGATATTTCGAGTAATTGTAGAATGTACAGATTAATCCAGGGAGATGTAGGCTCTGGAAAAACTATTATTTCATTGTTAACTATTTCAGATTTTATTAAAGCTGGTTTTCAATGCGTAATAATGGTGCCGACAGAGGTTTTAGCTAAACAGCATTTAAAATATTTTCAGACCTATTTATCTAAACTCAACGTCACAATTCAAATTCTTACCAGCAAAACAAAAAATAAAAATGAAATTTATAACGGTTTAATTTCAAACAAAATCCAACTACTTATAGGTACTCATTCGGTATATAACGAATCAATAAAGTTTAAAAATTTAGGTTTGGTCGTAATAGATGAACAACATAAGTTTGGTGTCAGACAAAGAATAAATTTGATTCAAAAATCAATTAATTGTCATACTTTGATAATGTCTGCAACACCAATTCCAAGAAGTCTGTCTTTTGCCTTATATGGTGAAATAGACGTTTCAACTATCAAAACAAAACCAAAAAATCGAAAAGCAGTTTTAACATCTATTATTAGTTCTTCCAAAATAAAAGATCTTATAGAAGGGATAAGAAGAAAAATTAAAAATAATGAGCAGGTTTTTTGGGTATTACCAATTATAGGCGAAGAGGAAAACGATGATGAAAATGAGACAGCAATTTCTAGATTTAAATATCTTTCCAAAATATTTAAAAATAAGGTAACTATTATTCATGGAAGAATGAACAAGGAGGATATTGATTTTAATATGAATTCCTTTCTTGAAAAGAAAAAAATGATTCTGGTTTCGACAACTGTAATCGAGGTTGGGGTAAATATTCCTTCAGCAACCCTGATGATAATCGAGAATGCAAACAGATTTGGATTATCACAACTTCACCAATTGAGAGGAAGGGTTGCAAGAGGGAACTTGCAAAGTCATTGTATCTTAATTCATAATCAGAATTTATCAGAAAACTCAAAAAAAAGATTAGTAATTTTAAAAAATTCAAATGATGGTTTTGAAATTGCTGAAAAAGATTTATTTTTAAGGGGTTCTGGAGATTTTTTTGGGACAAATCAGTCTGGTTTACCTAAATGGAGATTTTTCACACCCTATAAAGACCTTGATTTTCTTGAAAAAACAAAAATTAACTGTGAAGAAATATTAGTCAAAAAAAACTTAAAAGTGTGTGATTTACTAATAAATATATTTTATAGAAAGATTGATTTTACTAATTTTTTTTCACCTTAGAATTTAAAGGTATTATCCCCGCAGAAACAATTGTTTTTACAGTTTCGTCAATATTTGTATTTAGATATTTTAACTGACTTTTAGGAACTAATAGTAAAAATCCAGATGTAGGATTCGGAGTTGTTGGTACAAATACGTTTACCATTTGAGTTTTAATCTTATTTTTAATAACTCCTTTGACTTGACCTGTTGTAAATCCTATGACCCAAACCCCTTTTCTAGGATACTCCATTAAAACTGCTTCTCTGAAAGCATTTGAGTTACTCTGAAGTATCGTCTCAAGAATTTGTTTAATGGTATTATAGAATACTTTCACCAGTGGAATTTTATTTAAGATAAAGTCTGTTTTTTTTAAAATATATGATCCAAAAAAATTCGCAGCTATGAATCCAATAAAGACTAAAAAGATGACCAAAACTATAAGACCTAATCCAGGTACATCCCTTGGTAAATAAGTATTTGGATTTAGGTACAAAGGTAGTAAGGGAGTGATTAGTCTATCAAATATTCTTACAAGAGAAATAACTATCCAAAATGTAATTACAACAGGTGCTGTTACAAGTATTCCTGTAAATAAATAGTTCTTGAGTTTAGCTAACATACACCCGAATAACAAATTATGGCACGCCCGATGAGGCTCGAACTCATGACAACTCCCTTAAAAGGGGAGTGCTCTACCAACTGAGCTACGGGCGCATACTCATTTATTAATTAGGATATAATGAAATTATAAATAATAAACAACTAAAAATTAAAAAATTACTTTACTCTCATTGTTATGATTTTGGTAGGGTTGCTTAAAACTTGACCATTTTGACCTTTACCTGCAGGAATTCTATCAATTAGATTCATCCCCTGAATAACTTTACCCCAAGCAGTGTATTGTCCATCCAAAAATGGATGTGAATCATAACAGATAAAAAATTGACTATCAGCTGAGTTAATTTCGTTGCTCCTTGCCATGGAAACAATACCTCTCTCATGTTTAATATCATTAAATTCCGCGACTATGTTTTTACCACTACCGCCTGTACCATTTCCATTAGGGTCACCTCCTTGAGCCATAAAACCTGTGATAACCCTATGAAATGTTAATCCATCATAGAATCCTTTATTGCTAAGCTCAACAATTCTTTTTACAGTTTTAGGAGCTTTTTCTGGATAGGTTTCAATAACAACCAAACCTTTATCTAGAAGCATATGTATTTTTGGTTTTTCTTGAGATGAAGCAGAACTAAAAATAAAAAAACCAGCGAAAATTGATATTAATCTTTTTAAAAAATTCATTCTTTTTTTCCTTCCATTTTCTTTTTAAACATTTCTATTACATTATCAGGTACAAAATTTTTTATCTCTCCATCATAAAATGCAACCTCCTTTACAAATCTAGCTGATGTAAGTTGAAGATTCTCAGATGCCATCAAAAAAATTGTTTCAATTGATGGTTCTAACTTAGAATTCATTCCAGCCATTTGAAATTCATACTCAAAATCTGCAACTGCTCTTAATCCTCGAATTATTACTTTTGCCCCTGATTTTTTTGCGTGATCAACCAAAAGATTATCGAAACCAACAACCTCGATGACACATTCATTTGGACTCACTTTTTTTAATGACTCCTTAACCATAATTATTCTTTCTTCGATAGAAAAGAAAGGTTTTTTATGTGTATTTTCTGCAACACTAACCACTAACTTATTTACTATATGAGTTGCTCTTGTGATAATATCTAAATGTCCAAAAGTTACTGGATCAAATGTTCCTGGGTATATGCCAGTTATTATCGAGCTAGTCCGATTATTCATTTTCTTCTAATTTAGCTACAGAAACAACTTTTTCTTCGTCAGATACATTGAAAAGTGTAACTCCTTGAGTCTGTCTTCCCGCTATTCTTATATCATTTACTGGGCATCTGATCAATTTCCCTTTATCAGTTACTAGCATTAATTGATCATTATCAGTAATCGGAAATGATGCTACAACCTGACTTCCGTTCCTTTCACCTAATTGCATGTTTGCGATTCCAACACCACCACGATTAGTTTTTCTGTATTCAAAGGCAGAACTTCTTTTTCCAAAACCTTTGTCAGTTACGCTCAGAATAAATTCCTCATTTTCTTTCAAAATATTAAACTTTTCTTCACTTAAAAGACTCATATCATATTTTTCATTTTTTCGGACTAGAGAACTCACTCTTAAATATTCATTTCTTTCCTCTACATCAAAGTCAATGCCATTTAAGATTGCCAAGGAAATAACGGAATCATTTTTTGCCAATCTTACTCCTCTGACACCAACCGATGAACGACCAGAAAAAATTCTTAAATCCTTACAACCAAACCTTATACATTTTCCTAGTTTAGTAGACATAAAAATATTATCTTTTTCCGAACAAATTATTACGTTCACTAACTCATCACCTTCTTTAAGTTTCATGGCAATCTTTCCATTAGCATTGATATTATGAAAATCAGTGAGTCTATTTCTTCTTATATTTCCTGTCGAGGTTGCAAAAATGATGTTGTTTTTGTCATCTGATTGATCATAAGGCATAGTTGCAGTAATTTTTTCACCAGATCTCAACGGCAAAATATTGACTAAAGCCTTTCCTTTTGACGTAGGGCTACCTGTTGGAATTTTATATGTTTTAAGTTTATAAACTATTCCTAAAGATGAGAAAAAAAGTAAAGGTGTTAATGTGTTAACTACGAAAACTTTGTTAACGTAGTCCTCTTCTTTTGTAGTCATTCCCGCTCTACCTTTACCACCCCTTCTTTGAGATCTGTAAGAGTTTAAAGGAACCCTTTTAATATATCCAGTATTTGTGAAAGTAACCACTACTTCTTCCGAGGTAATAAGTGATTCATCATCAATAATTTCTTCACTTTCAGAAATTTCTGTTCTTCTAGGTGATAAAAATTTTTCATTAATTTCAGTAAGCTCTTTTGTTAACTCATTATTAAGTCTAACTTTAGAGGAAAGAATGTCTAAATAGTCTGCAATAAGTGAAACACATTCTTTTAAATCATCAATTAGTTTTACTCTTTCAAGATTAGTTAAACGACTCAGTTTTATTTCTAAAATTGATTTTGCTTGAGAATCACTTAATTTAAAATGATTCTCGGATATCAATTCATTATTATCCGATTTAATAAAATCCAACAAAAACTTATCAGCTGGTATTTTCCATTTAAATGCAATTAACTTTTCTCTTGCATCATTTGTATCGTTAGACGATTTAATAATATCAATCACCTTATCAATGTTTTCCAGTGCAATCGATAAACCTAAAAGGATATGAGCTTTTTCTCTTGTTTTCCTTAAATGAAATTTTGTCCTTTTAAAAATAACATCTTTTCTGAAATCTATAAAAAGCTGTATTGATCTTTTTAGATTCAATAACTCTGGAACGCCTTTGTTTAGTGCAAGCATATTAATACCAAATGAAGTTTGAAGTGAGGTAAATTTATATAGTTGATTTAAAATCACTTCAGATTGAACATCTCTTTTTAACTCAATTACAATTCTAACCCCTTCTCTATTAGACTCATCTCTGAGTTCAGATATACCATCAATAATTTTATCTCTTGCTACTCTAGCTATGTTTTCAATCAATTGAGATTTTTTTATGGCAAAAGGAATTTCGGAAACAATAATACTCTCTCTATTTTTTTTAGTATTTTCTATTGATGTTTTTCCCCTAATAAGAATGGAACCCTTTCCAGTTAAATATGCACTTTTAATTCCGCTATTTCCTACAATTATACCTCCAGTTGGAAAATCAGGTCCTTTGACATATTGAATTAGCTCATCTGAACTGATATCAGGGTTTTCAACGTATTTACAGCAGGCATTAATTACCTCTGATGGGCAATGGGGAGGTATCTTTGTAGCCATACCTACTGCTATGCCCTCCGAACCATTTATCAATAAATTTGGAAATTCAGCAGGTAATAACTCTGGCTCAAGAGTTGAACCGTCATAATTTTCCTTAAATGACACTGTTTCGTTATTGATATCGTTAATCAGATATGAAGATATATTTGATAACCTAGCCTCAGTGTACCTCATTGCAGCTGCAGAATCCCCATCCATCGAACCAAAGTTTCCTTGACCTTCAACCAATGGAACACGCATACTAAAGTCTTGAGCCAGTCTGACCATAGCATCATAGATAGCTGAATCTCCATGCGGATGATACTTACCCATCACATCACCTACAATCCTTGCAGACTTTCTAGACGGTTTACTTGATACGTATCCCGCCTCATTCATTGCATAAATAATTCTTCTATGAACTGGCTTAAGTCCATCACATACATCAGGCAATGCTCTAGAAACAATTACACTCATTGCATAGTCTAAAAAAGAACTTTGCATCTCTTTTTCAATATCTATGTGCTCAAGCTTTTTTAAATTATTTAAATCTTCTGGGTTTGAATCGTCTATCATTTATTATTTACTTTAAAAAGGAACTTCATCATCAATATCAACACCTTGGATATTATCTTCTGTTTTTTTTGATTCAAATGAATTCTCTAGACTTGGAGAGGAAATATTATTTCCGTCAAAATTTTCACCTCTATTATCAACCATTGTTAATTGGCAATTGTATCCTTGTAGAACTATTTCAGTTATATACTTTTCTAAACCTGACTGATCAGTATATTTCCTAGTATTAATCTGTCCTTCAATATAAATCAATGAACCCTTCTTAATATATTTTTCGACAATTTCTGCTAAACCAGCAGAAAAGATTACAACTTTATGCCATTCAGTCTTTTCTTTTTTTTCGCTAGTATTCTTGTCTTTCCAACTCTCACTGGTAGCTAACGAAAATCTTGCAATTTTTTTCCCATCCTGTGATACCCTAATTTCAGGGTCTGCACCTAATCTTCCTAACAATATTACTTTGTTTATTGAACCTGCCATTTTAATTAGATAAATAAGTATTAAATAATATCATAGTTTAACTAAATTACACCATTGAATAAACAAAAATGAATAAAAAAATTACGACTGATTTTATTAAAATCACAAGGGCTAGGCAACACAACCTCAAAAATATTAGTCTCCAAATCCCCAAAAATAAATTTGTTGTAATTACAGGATTATCAGGTTCCGGAAAATCATCTCTTGCATTTGATACAATTTATGCGGAAGGTCAAAGAAGATACGTTGAGAGTCTTTCTTCATATGCAAGGCAATTTTTAAATATGATGGAAAAGCCTGATGTTGACTTGATCGAAGGCCTTTCCCCTTCAATCTCTATCGATCAAAAAACTACTTCTAAAAATCCTAGGTCTACAGTTGGAACTGTTACAGAAATATATGACTATTTCAGAGTTTTATTTGCTAGAATTGGAATTCCTTATTCTCCAGAAACAGGCAAAGAAATTAAATCAATGAGTGTTGGAGAAATTGTTGATGATTTTTTTAAAATGGATAAAAAATCAAATTATTTACTCCTTTCACCAATTGTCAAAAACAGGAAGGGTGAATTTAAAAAAGAATTACTTAATTTAGTTAAAAAAGGGTTTGTGAGATTCAGGATTGATGGTGAGATTGTTACCTCTGAAAATATTCCAGAACTAAAAAAAAATATTAAACATAATATTGAAGTTGTTGTGGACCGAGTATTAATTGATGAAAAATATAAAAAACGAATTACCCAATCAATAGAAACTGCTTTAAACCTATCAGATGGTTTGATTTATTTTTATGATATAAAGAATAAAAAGAATCATATATTTTCTTCAAAATTTGCTTGCCCAATTTCAGGTTTTACAATCGAGGAAATAGAACCAAGATTGTTCTCTTTTAATAGTCCAAATGGAGCATGTGACAGTTGTGATGGGCTAGGTTACAATGAAAAATTTGATCCAGATTTAGTTATTGGTAACGAAGATCAATCAATGAGGGATGGTGTGATTTTACCACTGAATAAAAATAACCAATTTTATAAAGAGTTTACATTAGAAATTGCTAAACATTGCCGTGTGAACCCGAATACCCCATGGAAAAAAATTGACGAAGAGGATAAAAAGAAAATTTTATACGGAAACAATCAAATGATAAACTTTTTCAACACATACACAGGTTGGAGTTACAATAAATTGTTTAACGGTGTGATAGGTTTTTTAGAAAACAAACTTAAAAGATCTGATTTATGGCAAAGAGAAGAATTAGGAAAATATTTAACAAAATTTACTTGCGAGGAATGCGAAGGTTCAAGATTAAAAAAAGAGGCTTTATCTATAAAAATTGACAAGTGTGATATTAACTATGTTTCGCAATTATCTATAGAAAAAGCACTTAAATGGTTTCAAAAATTAGATCATAAACTATCAAGTTATCAAAAAGAAATTGCCTCAAATATTTTAAAAGAAATTATAGATCGACTTTCTTTCTTAAATAATGTAGGGCTTAATTACTTACAACTTTCTAGAAGTTCAGCTACCCTTTCTGGTGGAGAAAGTCAAAGAATAAGGCTAGCATCTCAGATTGGATCAGGGTTAACTGGAGTGTTATACGTGTTAGATGAACCTTCCATTGGCCTTCATCAAAGAGATAATAAGAAGTTAATAAAAACTTTAAAAAAATTAAGAGATTTGGGAAACTCTGTAATTGTTGTTGAACATGATGAAGAAACTATTTTAGAATCCGATTATGTCATAGACATAGGAGTTGGAGCTGGGATAAATGGTGGAAACGTGGTTGCCACAGGGAAACCATCAGTGATAAAAAAAAATAAAAAAAGTATCACAGGTCAATATTTATCAAAAGACCTAAACATAAAAGTTGAAAAACAAAATTCAAGAAATAGTAATAACTTCATTGAACTTAAGGGGGCTAAAGGAAATAATTTGAAGGATATAAAGATTAAATTTCCTTTAAATAAGTTTATTAGTGTTACCGGTGTGTCAGGAGGTGGCAAATCATCTTTAATCATTGAAACTTTATACAAAGGTCTTTCAAAAATAAAAAATAATTCTAACGAAAAATCATTATCGTTCGTATCACTCTCAGGTGCTGAATACATAGATAAAATTATTCAAATAGATCAAAGTCCAATTGGAAGAACACCTCGATCAAATCCTGCAACTTACACTGGCTGTTTTACATTTATCAGAGAATGGTACTCAAATTTACCAGAGGCAAAATCAAGAGGTTATAAACCAGGAAGATTTTCTTTTAATGTTAAAGGGGGAAGATGTGAAAATTGTCAGGGAGACGGTGTAATTAGAATAGAAATGCATTTTCTTGCAGATGTTTTTGTTAAATGTGATTTGTGTAAAGGAGAAAGATTTAATAGAGAAACATTAGAAATAAAGTTTAAAAATAAAAATATTTCAGATGTACTGAACATGACTGTTGAAGAAGGTTTAAGCTTCTTTAAAGCTATCCCATCAATATCTTCTAAACTTGAAACATTGAAAAAAGTTGGTTTAGAATACATTAAAATTGGGCAATCTGCTACAACTCTCTCTGGGGGAGAGGCGCAAAGAATAAAACTAGCCAAAGAATTATCAAAAAGAGCCACTGGTAAAACACTTTATATCCTTGATGAGCCTACAACTGGTCTACATCCTCATGATGTTAAGAAATTATTAGAAATACTTCACAAATTTGTTGAAAAAAAGAACACTGTTATTGTTATAGAGCATAATTTAGACGTAATAAAGTCATCAGACTGGGTAATTGATTTAGGTCCAGAGGGAGGAGAAAAAGGCGGATTCGTTCTTTTTGAAGGAGAAGTACAGAAGTTATTAACTGATGTGAATAACGATACTGCACAATGTTTAACTGAATACATAAGAGGGGTTTAGTTTTTAAATCCTTTTTTGCTGCCTTTATAATTGGGTGTTCTGAGGCTGGGAGAGAGTTTATATCTGATACATTGATGACTATTATCTTTTTTAATTCATCAAGTTTCTTATTAATTATTTTTTTTGTAGATGTGAATCTTATAAAATAAGAAAATAATAAATAAGTTAACTATCAAATAACTAAAGTTTATGTACAAGGTTAATGTTGAGTAAAGAAGTATATTTAGAATAATTATGAATAAGAATCTATGGAGAGTTGTTTTCATTTTTATTAAAAAGACATATCAATAAATAAAATAAATAGATAGTCTTACTAATTTTTTTTTTTTTTTTTTTTAAAAAAAACTTTAAAAAAATTTTAATAAAAACTTCCTCAAAATGATCATTTATTTTTAAACGAGAGTTTGAAAAAAAATCTTGTAACTCATTTCTATTTTTAAAATCTTCTTTGTACATATATTGAAAAAATTGAAAATAAACTGACGACAGAAAGTCACTTCCACTGAAACTTATAATAGAATTAAACTCTTTATTTAATTTTTTAAAAGTTTTAAAAATATTTTCTATTTTTTTTTCTTCTAAAGTCTGAGAAAAATAGTCAATAAAAGTTAAAATTTTTTCTTTTAAGATTGAATCTTTAAATACAATGAAATTTGTTGTTAATTCATTAGTAAAGTTATCAACTTTGATTTGATCATAAATCCATTTTACTCTAAATTTAATAACTAATATCTCCTCAGTTTGCTTAGGTAAACTAAATAAGTAGTTTTCTAAAAAAAATAAACTCCTTACTATTTCATTTTTTTTAAAATAAAATTTTGCTTGTAAATTTCTTACATAAAAAAGATTTCTTGAATTCACATCAACATGAAATTATAAATATTAATAAACAATCATATGGAGTAATCATGTCTAATATACTATCGTCACTTTCAAAAACTGTCATCAGCGGTTTTATTTTGTTAACTTTAATTATCTTTTTAATCTCTGGAATTACAGAATTTTATTTTGATTACACATTTTTTACATTTCTGTTTAGGTGGTTACATGTTCTCGCAGGTGTAATGTGGATAGGCTTGCTTTGGTATTTCAATTTTGTTCAAATTCCAAGTATGCCAAATATTCCTGATGATCAGAAGCCGGCAGTCTCGAAATTTATAGCCCCCAAAGCTTTATTCTGGTTTAGATGGGCAGCATTAGCAACACTAATTACAGGACTTATTTTAGCTTACCTAAACGGTTATCTACATGATGCAATGTTACTAAATACCTATGATGCTAAATATTTTATGATTGGTGTTGGCATGTGGTTAGGATTGATTATGGCTTTTAATGTTTGGGTTATTATTTGGCCTAATCAAAAAAAAGCACTTGGTATTGTAAGCGTAGATGCGGGTGAAAAGGCCTCGGCAGCAAAAAAAGCAATGTTATTTTCAAGAACTAATACATTACTTTCGATACCAATGCTTTATTGTATGGTTGGTGCTCAAAACCTTTATTAAAATTTAGGATTTTTTTTCTCTAACAAAACCAAAAAGAATAATAAGTGGGGATGCTATAAAAATTGATGAATAGGTCCCCACTAGCACTCCCCACATCATAGCACTCACAAACCCTTTAATTACCTCACCACCGAATATAAACAAAGCTAACAAAGCTAAAAGTGTTGTTAAAGATGTCATAATCGTTCTTGATAAAGTTTGATTTATTGATTTATTTAACAATTCTGAAAATGGAATTTCAGTTTTCACAAGGTTTTCTCTTATCCTGTCAAATACAACAACTGTATCATTGATTGAGTATCCCGCTATTGTCAGGATAGCAGCTATTGAAGCTAAATTAAATTCAATCTGTGTAAGAGCGAAGAAGCCAAGCGTAGAAAAAACATCATGAAATAATGCGAATACAGCACCTAGTCCAAACTGCCAACCAGAAAACCTAAACCATATGTAAATGAACATAGCTATCAGAGAATATAAAATGGCCTTTAAGCCCATTATTTGGAGCTCTTTACCAACTTTTGGCCCAACAAATTCTACTCTTCTATAGTCGACATTTTCCGGTAAAGAATCTTTAAGCTTAGCTACAATCATTTTCTGTTCGTTTTCTTCGTCTGAATTTTTTTCAATTCTGAACAAGACCGTTGTTGGTTCACCAAATTCTTGTATCTCAATATTACCATCTATGAAACTAGAGACATTATTTCTTAATTCTAATAAGCTTGGTTCTGAGAGAAATTTAGCTTCAACCATTACACCGCCTTTAAAATCTATTCCTAAATTAAGGTTTTTTTTAAAAAATAAAAAAATTGATAGAATCATCAATAAAAAAGAAAAAACGAAAGCAATTTTTCTATATTTGTAAAAATTAAAATTAAAGTACATTAATAACCTACAAGAAGATTTTATTTGGTTTAAATTTTACTATCCAAATTGTTACAAGTAACTTTGTTAAAACTAGTGCAGTAAACATTGATGTTACAATTCCAATACTTAATGTCACCGCAAAACCTTTAATGGGACCAGAGCCATAATTAAATAGCAGAAGTGCTGCAATTAAGGTTGTAAAATTAGCATCTAAAATGGTTTTTACAGCAAACTTATAACCTAAATCTATTGAATTCATTATTGACCGACCTGATTTCAATTCTTCCTTTATTCTCTCAAAAACTAGGACATTCGCATCGACTGCCATACCAATGGTTAGAACAATACCTGCAATACCAGGCATTGTTAAAGTGGCCTCTATTAAACTTAAAAGAGAAACAAGAAGTACGATGTTTAAAATAATTGCCAGATCCGCGATCATTCCAAATAATCTATATCTAATCATCATGAAAATAATTACCAAAACAAAACCAATTTTTAATGCTTTTTTTCCGGCTTTTATTGAGTCTTCTCCAAGACTTGGACCAACGGTCCTTTCCTCTAATACTTTTATAGGTGCAGGTAGTGAACCAGCTCTGAGCAAAACTGCTAGATCATTGGCTGTTTCCGGAGAAAAATTACCGCTAATATTTCCTGAACCACCAGTAATAGGTTCACGTATTTGTGGGGCACTAATAACCTTATCGTCTAACAATATTGCCAATCTTTGATAAGTATTTTCAGTTGTAACTTTAGCAAATTTTTTAGCACCTTTTCTATCAAATTCAAAAGCTACAACATATTTACCTGACTGAGCATCTACTGTTGCGGCAGCATTAACTAGTCTATCACCAGTAAGTAGCACTCTTTTTTTTACTACAAATTGTTTTTCATAAGCTGTTGGATCTGCATTCTGCACTTTGAAGGTTCCAGGAGGTAATTTTCCTCTTTGCTCCGCTAATTCAACCGTTGTTGGATCTAAGAGATGAAAGTTGAGCTTTGCAGTTCTCCCTATAAGAGATTTTACTCTCTCTGGATCCTTAATTCCCGGCAATTGAACAATTATTCTATCCTCGCCTTGTTTTTGTATTGTCGGCTCTTTTGTTCCTGATTCATCAACTCGTTTTCTAACTACTTCAATAGATTGCTCAACGGTTTGATTGTTAGTATCAATTATATATTGATCAGAAAAAGACAAAGTTAACTTGTTTTTATCTGAATTTACAATTATTCCATTTTCAACACCTTTTCTTACAATAATTAGTGCCTCTTGTAATTTGTTCTGATCGGTAATTGTGACAATTGCACCTTTTACTTTAGAACCCAAATTTGTATATTTAATTTTATTTTTTCTAAGAATTGATCTCAGCTCATCCACCAAGTATTCAGATCTTTCCTTAAGCACTGCCCTAGTATCAACTTCTAACAATAAATGTGACCCCCCTTGTAGGTCAAGACCAAGATTAACTTGTTTTTTTGAGATATAATCTGGAAGTCCGGTTACCTCCGTTTTGTTGTAAAAATTTGGAACAAGGAAATATATTCCTAAAATACAGACCGATAGAACAATAAAAAACTTCCATTTAGAGATTTCTAACATAATACTACTATTTTTTATTTAAAACGTCGGCTACAGTTGATCTATACACAATAACATTAACGTTGTTAGCAATATCAACGTGAAGTCTTTCAGCATCTGCTTTTGTTACCTTCCCAACAATTCCTCCGCTTGTGAGAATTTCATCACCTCTTTTTATTGCATCCAAAAGCAATCTATGTTCCTTTTGCTTTTTTTGTTGAGGTCTAATTAATAAAAAATAGAAAATTAAAAAAATTAAAATCAAAGGTATAAAAGACGCGAACATTGAGGGTTGTTGTGCTGAAGTCTGTGCGTAGGCAAAATTGATCATAAAACCTCTTGAAAAATTAATTTATATATTAATACTTAAAATCATTATATAAAAGCTAAAATAATAACAAGTTTAAAATAAGAAACTAGAAAAAACTCTCAAGTATATAATGAATTTTTGTATAGATAAAAAAAACTTTAAAAAAAACAATTACTTCATTCTTCTACCTTACAATAAAGAAGTTGTGCCAGTAGAGTTCAAATTGAAAGTAAACTTTGATGATATTTTATTTGTTGATAGACAGAAAGAATTAATTTTAAATAACACAAAAAATTTTATTCAAAATGAAAGTTCTAATAATGTTTTACTGTGGGGAGCAAGTGGTATGGGAAAATCCACTTTAGTCAGGTCAGTAGTAAAGAAAACTAATTTAGAACTCAAGGAAAATAGTAAAATTAATTTGATTGAAATTCCGAATCATAGTTTAGAACTTCTAACAGAAATAATTTACTTTCTCTCAAAGATAGATGAAAAATTTATAATTTTTATTGATGATGTTTTAATAAAGAATAATAATCCATATTTTAATACTTTAAAAAGCTTTGTAGAAGGAAGTTTATTAAGTAACTCACAAAATATAAGATTTTATGTAACATCTAATCTAAGGCACATTTCAGATAACCAAGATTTTTTGAAAAATGAAAACGAACTTTTGAAAAAAGAAATGAAGTCTCATCTTATTTCCCTATCAGACAGATTTGCATTATGGGTTGGTTTTTATGATAATAATAAAGAAAAATATATAAAAACAGTTAAATATTATCTAAAAATATTCAAAAAAAACGAGAACAAAAATTTAATTAAAAAAGCTATGGAATGGTCTATCAGTAAAGGAAGTTATTCAGGTCGCACTGCACTTCAATTTGTTAACAACTATGCTGATGAAATTAAATAGTTGCTATGAAAGATATTTAAGTGGATTGACTGCTTCTTTTCCCTTTCTAATTTCAAAATGAAGTTGTACTTCACTTACATTTCCAGTTTTTCCGACTAAACCGATAGTTTCACCTTTTTTTACATAATTACCTTTCTTTTTTACAATTTTTTCTAAATGAGCATAAGCAGTTATCCAATTTTTAGAGTGCTTGATTAATATCAAATTACCGTAACCAGGAATTTCATTTCCGCTATAGACTATTTCTCCGTCAAGCGAAGCTTTTACAGATGTGCCAAGATTAGAACTTATATTTATTCCATCATTAAAAAAACCTGGAGTCTCACTTCCAAACCTATTCAAAATTTTACCTTTAACTGGCCAGATAAAATCCGAGTCTACTTTGTTAGTGAGTAGTTTTTTTTTAATAATTTTTTTATTTTCTGTTTTCTGAAAAGGTTTTTCTTTTTGTTTTATTTTTTTGGGTTTTAAAATATTTTCGGGAATCAAAATTTTTTGATTAACTTTTATCTGATTTACGTTATTAAGCTTATTTAAGACTGATAAAGAAAATAAATCCGTTTTGAATTTTCTAGAAATAGAATATAAAGTATCTCCCTTTTTTACTGTATAAACTTTGTTACGGGGTAAAAAAATTTTTTGATTTGGGAAAATTTTAAATGGCGATGTAATTTTATTAGACTTAATTATTTTTTGAATTGGTATATTAAACTTTTTTGAAATAGAGTATAAGTTATCTCCTTTAATTACTTTATAATATTGCAAATCTTTTTTATAAATTTTAGGGTTTATAATTTTATATTCTTCAAAAAAAATTGACTCACATCCAAATAGTGCAAACAATAAGCAAATTAGTGGAAATCTCTTCATTTATGCAATTTCCCTTCAATAAGGGGAACGAATCTTACTTGCATAAGATTTTCAACTAAAATTTTATTTTCCTTTTTTATAACTTTTTTTAAGATTTGTTGATTGTAGTCATCGCCAACAGGGATTATCATTATCCCTTCATTAATAAGTTGTTCAACTAAAATATTTGGAATTTCAGGTGCATTTGCAGTCACAATTATCCTGTCAAAAGGAGCTTGTTCACTCCAGCCTAGTCCGCCATCTGCATGTTTAAAAAAGATATTATTTGCACCTAAACCTTTTAGAAGGTTTTCAGCTTTTTTTTTTAAGCTACTATATCTTTCAACTGTATAAACAAATCTCGACAACTTTGATAATATGTAAGATTGATACCCACTTCCTGTTCCAATTTCTAAAACTCTTAACTTTTTGTTTAAATTCAGAGATTGTGTCATATGGGCAACTACCAATGGCTGAGAAATGGTTTGCCCACAATCAATTGGTAAGGCGATATTTAAGTTAGATTTTTGTTTTAGGTTTTCATCAACAAATAAACTGCGATCGACAACCTCAATTACATTTAGGACTGATTTATCGTAAATTCCATTTTTTTTAAGTTCCATTAACAGGTTGAATTTTTTATTCTTTTTTAAATTTTCAAACATTAATTCTTTATTTGGACAACACCATTCATATATTTATGAAGAACCTTAGGAATATTGATAAATCCTTCTTCACTCTGATAATTTTCAATTATTGCAATTAAGATTCTTCCGACCGCCAAAGATGATCCATTTAATGTGTGCGGGAAGAAAATTTTTCCGTTATTATAATCTTTTACTCTTGTTTTCATTCTTCTTGATTGAAAATCTTTACAATTGGAGCAGCTCGACACTTCTCTATACTTATCTTGTCCAGGCATCCAAACCTCAAAATCAACTGTATAAGATGAAGAAAAACCTAAGTCTGCTGTACAAAGTTCTACAATTTTATATGGTAATTCTAATTCTGATAAAATTTTCTCTACACATTTTATCATTCTATCTAGTTCTTGATATGAATCATCTGGATGGACAATAGAAACAAGTTCGACTTTTCCAAATTGATGTTCCCTCATGAGTCCCTTAGTATCTTTTCCAGCAGCACCTGCTTCGGCTCTAAAACAATTTGTAAAAGTAGTATACCTTAAAGGCAAATCTTTTGAGTCTATTATATCTTCTCTGTGAAAATTTGTAAGTGGAACCTCAGCTGTAGGAATCAACCATAAATTATTAAAGTTTGTCTTGAATAAGTCTTCTCCAAATTTAGGTAACTGACCAGTACCATATAGACAATCATCTTTAACCATTTCTGGTACAGAGCACTCCAAATATTGAAAAAATTTAGTATTATTATCTAACATAAAGTTCATAATAGCTCTGTGAAGCAAAGATAATTCTGACTTTAGTATTGAAAACCTACTGCCTGATATTTTAATAGCTTTTTTATAATCAATTAAGTTTAAATTCTCAGCAATCTCAAGATGATGTTTGGGCTTAAAATTAAAAATTGGCTTTTCACCAACTTGTCTTATAATTTTGTTGTCATTTTCAGTTGTCCCATACGGAGTTTTAACATCTATTAAATTGGGAAGTTGCATTAACTGTTCATCCAGTTCTTTTTTTTTTTTTTCGGATTCATTTTTGCAATTCTCAAGCTCAATTTTAAGATTTTTTACCTCCTTAGAAATTTGGTTAATTTCATCACTTGAAAGATCACTGTTCTTTGAAATCTTTTTTGACAGAAGGTTTTTGTTTTCTTGAAATTTTTGGACTTTGTTAAGAAAATCTAGATAAGAATTATGAATGTCAATTAACTTTGATGCATCAATTTTAAGATTTCTTTTTTTCATAGATTCCTCAAAATCAGTCTTATTTTCTTTAATAAATTTTATATCATGCATTTTTCTTATCTATAAAAAATTTAATAAATAGTATTGAAAATTCATAAAAGATTACGAGGGGAATAGCAATCCCTATCTGGGAAATAACATCTGGAGGAGTAAAAAGTGCGGAAAAAATTAAAATTCCGATAAAAAAAAATTTTCTATTTTTTGAAAGAAATTCATGATTAAAAATACCAATTTTTGTCAGCAAAATAATTAAAACAGGAAACTCAAAAGATAATCCACTAGCAAAAAGTAGGAACATTATCAGCCTTACATATTCTGAATATTTAGATTCAAGTTCCACAGGAAAAGAATTATCAAGTAAATTTTCATAAGAAATAAAAAAATTCCAGATGACAGGTATCAAAAAATAGTAAGCAAATAATAATCCTGCTAAAAAAAAAAAAGGTGATAAAATTACCAATGGAATAAAAAATTTTTTTTCATTTTTATACAAAGCGGGAGAAATAAACAAAATTAGTTGAATTATAAGTACAGGTGTGGAGACTAAAAAAGATGCAAATAAAGAAATTTTGAGATTTGACACGAATACTTCTGGTAAAGAAGTAAAAATCATTCTTTGATTTGGTGAATCTACCAATATCGAGAATAATGGTTTAGTTAAAATATCGCCTAGATATTTGACATTAAAAAAAAAAAATAAAAAGCTTAAAAAAAGAAATAAAAAGCTAATTAAAATTCTATTTCTCAACTCTCTTAAATGATCTAAATATTTCATCTAAATAAATTATTTTTTCTTTGTTTTTGTTTTTTTTTTTAAAAATTTTTGTTTTGTATCGAAGTCATTTGATTGATCAAAATCATTCATTTCATCTAATTCAAATTTAAAATTATAGTAATACCTTGAAATTTTTCTATATAGTAGACCAAGATTTTTTGAAATTTTAGGAATCTCTTCTGGTTTTACAAAAAGAGCAATAAAAAAAATCACTATTAATAGTTCAATAATACCAATATTGAACATTATTTCTTTTCATCATTATTTTTTTTATTTTCTTTTAATCCATCTTTAAAAGATTTGATTCCTTTTGCTAACTCTCCAGCTACCTTTGGAAGTTTTCCAGCACCAAAAATAATAAGGACAATAACTAAAATAAGAATTATTTCCCAATGTCCAAGTCCAAACATAAATTTTGTCTCCAAATTAATATTACAGGATAATCGATTCTAATTCATCTACTTTTGGAAGATCCTTGATGGAACTTAATCCAAAGTGTTTTAAAAACTCATAATCAGTTACCCAAGTGACTGGTCTTCCAGGTGTTTCTCTTCTACCATGTGGTTTTATCCATTTCAATTCTAAAAGTGAATCAAGTGTTCCTCTAAAAACTGGTTTACCTCTAATTTTTTCAATTTCAGCTCTAGTAACAGGTTGATGATAAGAAATTATAGCTAGTGTTTCTACAGCTGCACTTGAAAGATTTTTTATTTTTTTTGTCTGTATTGTTAGATAATCTTTTAAATAGTCTGATGTTTTAAAAAAAAATCTTTCTTCGACATTTGCTAAAATAATTCCTCTATCCTTGTAATCTAAAAAAAGTTCATCTAAAATTTTTTCTAAATCAAAACTTCCATACTCCGCCAACATTTTTTTTATATCATTCTTACCTAGAGGTTCTAACGAAGAAAAGATTAATGATTCAACGTATTTTTTGGCAGTTTTACTATCCATTTTTCAACCTAACCATGATGTTATCAAAATGTTCATTCTGATTAATAATTATTTGACCTTGAGATACTTTATTTAATGATGCTAATAACAACGATATAACCGCAGACTTATACTTTTCATCTTTCTTAACAATTTTAGGTAAAAAATTGAATAGAGAGGACCAATTTTTACTTTTATTTTCAAATAATTTTTCTAACCATTTCAATCCATCTTCTATTGAATAGAGGTTTGATTCCTCTGAAAGTACCTTTATAGATTTTTTTTTATTATTTAGCTCAGAATATTTTAATATTAAATCGTGTAATGTTGTTTTAGGTACGATTTTACTACTTATTGTAAATTCATTACGTATATTAATTGAATGAAAATCTTTCCCGTCTTGTGGTAAATCAAAAATTTTCTTTGCAAGTTTTTTTATTGCATCATAATGAATTAACCGATTGGTTAAGTCCTCCTCAATATTTTCAGAGTCATCATTATCATCCTGAGGTAGTAATAATTTAGATTTCAAGTATGCCAATAAAGAAGCCATCACAAGATAATCTGCAGAAAGTTTAATTTGATATAAATTTTTATCAATAAAGTCTAAATATTGATTTGCAAGTTCAAGTATAGATATTTTTTTAATATCAACTTTTTGTTTTTTAGAAAGTTCTAATAAAAGATCTAATGGACCTTCAAAACCACTTATATTTAAATTTAATTTCATAATTTAATAACATCTTCTTTTAAAAGTTCTTCTTTTATGTTTTCTATATCATAATTCTTCTGTTCTAAACTTATTATATCATTGTAAAAGTTTTGATAATATTTTTTTCTTATTGGTAATACTAATGGATATATTTTTTTCATTTCATTTATTTTACCATTACAATGTAATATAACATCACAACCAGCGTTGTATGAATTAATTACTATCTGCTCTAATTTGCCTTGCAATCCTTTCATCGCAATGTCATCAGTCAAAATTAAGCCATTAAATTTATGGTAACTCCTTAATAAACTGTTAATTTTTTTTGAATAGGTAGCAATTTTATTGTCAATCTTCGTATAAAAAATATGTGCTAACATAACTAGCGATTCAGTTTTCAAAGAGGTGAAAGGTATCAAATCAGTTTTTTTTAAAATATTTAATTGTGTATCAACTTTAGAAATATTTTCATGAGTATCTGTTTTTGACCTTCCATGACCTGGATAATGCTTTAGTACCGGGATAATACCGGAATCTCTTAATCCTTTACAATAATTTTTTACCAGACAATCAACAATTTCTGGGTCATCACTGAAAGATCTATCACCTATTATTTCATGAGCATGTCTAAATAACAAATCACAAACCGGCGAAAAGTTAACATCTATACCAATTTTTTTTAATTCCCAACCTACAAGGTAAGATGTAAAGTAACTCAATCTTTTTGCTTTACTTTTACTTTCTTTAAATATTATTCCAAAAATACTTTGAGGAGGAAATTTAGTGAATTCATTATTGTTAAATCTTTGCACTCTTCCACCTTCTTGGTCAACAAAGATCAGAGGATTGATGTTAAGTGTAATATTTTTTAACTGATTTATTAAATCCCTTAATTGAATAACATCTTTAAAATTTCTTTTGAATAGAACAAAGCCTAAAGGATTGGTTTCTTTAAAAAAAGATTTTTCTTCTTTGGTTAAACTTTGACCTGAAATTGAAAGAATTATTCCATCTGGATTTATCATTTATTTTTCTTTAATTACGATACAATTAATTTTAATTTTTTTTAAAGTTTCGCAATGAGAGTTAGCTTTTGCCAAAGAAAAAAAGTTTGAAGAAATAACTCTAAAATATACTTGACCATTTTTAAGCTTTATTTTTTTTATATCTAAATTAATTTTATTATCTTTAAAAAAATTATTTTTAAGAAAATTTTTTGATATTTTTTTACTCTTATTTTCATTTTTGAATGATGCCAGTTGAAGTCGGTAATTTTTTTTTAAATCTCCTGTTATATTTTTGACGTTTTTTAAATCAGCTATTTCATTTTCAATTATATCTTCAATTTTTTTTGGTTTTTCTAAAATTTTGTAAACGGTTTCATTTTTAGACCCAAGTTTGTTTTCAATTTTTTTCACTAAAGGAGATTTATTTTCTAATATTATCACCTCATCATTAGGAACAATTGAGATATATGATAAGACTATCAATGCAATTAGTGTAGTGTAACTAATTATTATTAACGAAACTTTTACACTTAAGCTTTTCATCACATACTTTCTGGACAGTCAATTTTGAGAAGGTCTAAGCCTTTTTTTATTACTGATTTAACAGCCACTATCAAATGAATTCTTGATTTAGAAACCATTAAATCATCTCCAATTATAATTCTTTTTGACTCATCAATATTTCCAAGTGCCCAGTAATTATGAAAAGTTTTTGCTAATTCGAATAGAAAGTTTGATATTCTATGAGGTTCAAAGTTTTGAGCAGAACTTTTGATTACATTGTAAAAACTACATACCTGTTTAATTATTTGTTTTTCTTCATATATTTTTAATTCATTCAAATTATTAATATTTCTTAAATTAGTCACAAATTCATCCCCAAATTTTTCTTTTGCAATCTTAACAATAGATGAACATCTCGCATGAGCATACTGTATGTAAAAAACAGGATTATCTTTATTTTTGTGCAAAAATACATCTAAATCAAAATCGATTTTTTTATCTGCATTTCTTGATATCATAGTAAATCTTATTGCGTCTGTTCCAACCTCTTTTAATACTTCTCGCATGGTAATATAATTTCCTGCTCTTTTAGACATCTTCATTTTTGAATTGTTTTTTAACAAATTTACCAATGCTGTTAATTTTATTTGGATATTAATTTTTTTTTTATTAATTGCCTTAATGGCATTTTTAAGTCTTTTGACATATCCAAAATGATCTACTCCCCAGATATTTATTAAGACATCAAAATTTCTTTCCACTTTGTTTTGATGATAAATAATATCAGACATGAAATATGTTAAATTTCCATTTGGTTTAATTAAAGCTCTATCAGAATCATCACCAAATTTTTTTGAACAAAAAAGAAATTGTTCTTTCTTTTCCCATTTTTCATCTTGAATATTTTTTGGTTTCTCTTGAAAACCATAATACGCAATTCTCATATTGATCAATTTTTTTTTTAAATTGTTTACTCTTTGCATGGAAGATAACTTTTTTTCTGAAATGAAATTTTTATGATTAACTTTCAATGTTTTTAAATCATGTTTGATGTCACTCAAAATCTTTTTTATAACCTGTTCATTTAAATTATTTTGTTTTAAACTTTGATCTAAAAAAAGCTTTGCTATTCCTTTAAGATAGTCGCCGGGATAAAGAGAATCAGGGATTTTTCCATCAAAATTACATTTATTTTTTAAGTAAAAGTTTATAGTATCTAAAAGTTTATTTATTTGCTCTCCAGCATCATTTATATAGTATTCGTCTGTTACATCATGACCAACTTCTTTTAAAATTGATGACAAAGTATCACCTAAAACTGCACCCCTTGCATGACCAATGTGCATTAATCCAGTTGGGTTAGCAGATACATATTCAAGGCATATTTTTTTAGGCTCTATATTGTAATTAAAATTTCTTTTAATGTTTAAATACTTATATAATTGGTTATGCCAAAAAGAATTATAAAAAAAAATATTAATAAAACCTGGTCTAACAACTTCAACTTTTTTGATTTGGTTTTCATGTTTAAGGTCAATTACGATTTTTTCGGCTAATTCTATCGGAGAAATTTTTAAAAATTTACATCCAATCATCGCTATATTTGTTGATAAATCACCAAATTCTTCTTTTTGAGAGTTATCGATGGAAAAATCTATATTATTTAAAGTAGACAACTCAACTTTTTGCTGAGAAGTTATCTTTTCTAAAATTGAATATAATTTTTTTTTTAAAGAGTCTTGATATAGCATTTAAAAATTGTAAAGATCGAAAAATTTTTTGTGAATATTAATTGCGTATTTATCAGTCATACCAGATATATAATCAGAAACTATAACATTTTTTTGCTCATCATTTTTAAAGTTTATCCATTGCTTAGGAAGTAAATCTGGTTCTTTGTTATACAAATCATAAAGATCAGAAACAATTCTCTTTGCCTTAATTGTCATTGTTCTAATTTTTGGATGCATATACATTCTTTTTTTCAAAAAATCTTTTAAAGCTAACTCATCATTAGCCATACTTGCACTGAAACAAACTAAACTTTCACCAAGAAAAATGATATCATCTGCTGATGATACATTAAATTTTTTTAAATTAGACTTCGTATTTGTAATTAAATCATCTAGCATTAATTTTATCAGTTTTCTAACAAGCTCATACTTTAATCTAGTTACATCATTTTTTATTATTTTGATGCTCTTTAAAGCTTTCTGAACAATATTCAGTTGTTCCAACTCTTCAATATCAAAAAAATTAGCATATAATCCATCATCGATGTCATTGTTATTATATGCTATATCATCACAGATTGCAGCTATTTGTGACTCAAAAGACCCATATGTTTTCAAATTACCATCAAAAAAAGTTAAAAAGTTTTTTATAAAATCTGGTATTTTTTTTTTTACAGGACCATTGTGTTTTAAAATTCCATCTAATGTTTCAAAGGTTAAATTTAGTCCATCAAATTTTAAATACTTTTTTTTCGAGTGATATTAATATTTTTAATGCCTGAAAATTGTGGTCAAAACCTCCATATTTCTGCATTTTTTTATTCAATACTTCCTCCCCAGCATGTCCAAATGGTGTGTGACCTAAATCATGAGATAATGAAATAGACTCTGCCAAATCATCATTTACCTTAAAAACTTTCGATATTGACCTTGCCAACTGTGACACCTCTAGGCTATGAGATAACCTTGTTCTATAATAATCTTCCTCATTATTTACAAAGACTTGAGTTTTATATTTTAGTCTCCTAAACGCTGAACTATGTATTATTCTATCTCTATCTCTCATAAAACAGGAGCGATTGACGTCTTCTTGTTCTAAAAACATTCTACCTTTTGAATTTTTAAAATCAGATGAAAAGATTGAATAATCCGTCATAATATAATATATAATTAACATAAAATTATAAAATAGCATAATGTTTGATGTTTCAGATAAAGCTTTAAAAAGAATCGAAAGCGTTTGTAGCAAAAAAAACGAAAACAAATATTTTCGAATTTCAGTTAACGGTGGGGGGTGTCAAGGTTTTTCCTATAACTTTGGCTTCGACCACATAATTAAAGATGACGATAAGGTTCTAGATTTTAAAAAAGTTAAGGTCTTGATCGATGAAACATCCTTAGGCTTTATTGAAGGATCTAAACTAGATTTTGTTGAAGACATTATCGGTTCATATTTCAAAATCACTAACCCAAATGCAACATCAACTTGCGGGTGTGGAACTTCATTCTCTTTGTAATACAATATGAAAATTTGTTCATGGAATATTAACTCTGTAAGAGTTAGAGTTAATGCTCTTGACTTTCTAATTCAAAGTTACAGCCCTGACATCATCCTTCTGCAAGAAATTAAATGCGAGAACAATCAATTTTCTGAATTTTTTGAAAGTTCTGAATACAACTCAATTGTTACAGGACAAAAAGGCAGACATGGCGTAGCCACATTAGTGAAAAAAAAAATAAATTTTAAAAAAATTGAAATTAGTTCAAAAATTATGAATAAAGAAGCAAGAATTTGTGGTATAAGTCTTGGTAAACTTTCAATTTTTAATGTTTACGTTCCAAATGGCAATCCAACAGAAATCACCGAAAAATATGCATTTAAGTTGCAGTGGCTTGCTGAATTGTCAAAAATGGTTGAGCTATATATATCGAATTACCAAGATATAATTGTTGCAGGAGATTTTAATGTTTTGGAACATAAAAACGATGTAAAGGATTTTGAAAATTGGAATTTAGACGCACTTGGAAAAATTGAAACAAGAAAATTATTTAGAAAAATTTTGTCAAAAGGTATGTGTAATGTCGTAAGAATTTTTGACAAACCAGGAGAAAACTACTCATATTGGGATTATCAAAAAGCTTGTTGGGAAAGAAATTACGGACTTTTGATTGACCATTTTTTGGTTTCACCGCTTGTTTTACAAAATACTAGTAACATATCTTTTAAAAAGGAGTTCAGAGATTTAGAAAAACCTTCAGATCATATTCCAGTTATGATTAACTTAGAAATTTGACTAAATATCAGAATATATTTTTTTTTCCTTTCTTGCGCCAGGATGTGTAACCGCTCCAAAACGTGCTGAACCAACACTTTGTGCAAATTTCCACAATGCTCCTGAAGTAAAATCATTTTCTTTAATTTCTAATTTTTTTTTTCTAACATTTAATTCATCATTAGAAATCAATAATTCTATAATTCCTTTTTTTCCGTCTAAAATTATTTCGTCGCCGTCTTCAACCAAAGCAATAGGTCCTAATACTGCAGCCTCAGGACTGACGTGGCCAACACAAAAACCTCTCGTAGCTCCAGAGAATCTACCATCGGTTATCAATGCCACTTTCTCTCCCATGCCCTGTCCATATATTGCTGCTGTGGTAGCAAGCATCTCTCTCATTCCAGGACCACCTTTTGGGCCCTCATACCTAATAACTAAAACATCTCCTTCCTTATATTTTTTTTCACTAACCGCTTTAAATGCATCTTCCTCACAATCAAAACATCTTGCTTTACCTTTAAAAAATTGGGACTTCATTCCTGCAACTTTTACTATTGCACCGTCTGGGGCTAAATTACCTTTTAAACCGACAACACCTCCAGTAGGCGAGATTGGCTTATTAATTGGAAAAACAATTTTTTGGGAACCGTAATCTACGATAATATTCTCTAAATTTTCTTTAATTGTTTTCCCATTTACAGTTAAACAATCTTCATAAAAATATCCACCATCAAGAAGCGCCTTCATTATTATTGGTACTCCTCCTATCTCATAAAGGTCTTTAGCTAAATATTTACCTCCTGGTTTGAGATCAACAATATAAGGAGTTTCTTTAAATATTTTTGCAACATCCATTAAATCAAATTTAATGCCTATTTCATTAGCTAATGCAGGTAAGTGCAGTGCTGCATTGGTTGAACCACCGCTACATGCGACGACTCTAGCGGCATTTACCAAAGATTTTCTACTTACTATTTCTCTTGGTTTAATTTGTTTGTCTATTAATTTCATTACAGAAACACCTGAATCATATGCATACACATCCCTTGATTCATATGGAGCTGGAGTAGATGAAGAGCCAGGAATAGCCAGGCCAATTGCTTCAGCGACACATGCCATCGTGTTAGCAGTAAACTGGCCACCACAAGACCCAGCAGATGGACAAGCGACTTTCTCTAAAGCGCAAAGCTCTTTTTCTGAAATTTTTTTTGCATCATATTCACCAACTGCTTCAAATACGTCCTGAACAGTAACATCTTTATTTTTATATTTTCCTGGAAGTATAGAGCCACCATATAAAAAAACTGAAGGAACGTTTAACCTTAGCATTGCCATCATCAAGCCAGGTAAGGATTTATCACATCCCGCGATTCCCACTAACCCGTCATAACAATGTCCTCTCATTGCAACTTCGACAGAATCAGCTATTATTTCTCTTGAAACAAGTGACGATTTCATTCCCTCATGCCCCATCGCAATCCCATCTGTAACTGTAATAGTTGTGAATTCTCTTGGAGTACCTTTACTATCTTTTATACCCTTTTTGGATGCTTGAGCTTGTCTAGAAAGAGATATGTTACATGGTGCGGATTCATTCCAACAGGTAGCAACGCCAACAAAAGGTTGATTTATTTCTTTTTCTGAGAGACCCATTGCATAATAATATGATCTATGAGGTGAACTTTTAGCTCCTAGTGTTACGTGTCTACTTGGCAAACGAGATTTATCAATCATCTCAAAACTTCCTTTCGGTTAAAAGTTTATTAAAGAAAACTCCAAACCTTTGAGAGTTTTCATAAAAACTAAAATGTCCACAATCATATATCTTATATCTAATTGAACCAAATAAAAATTCAGAAAAAAATAACTTAGATTTAGATCCAAATAAATATATTTTTTTTGAAAAAAAAGATCTAAAAAATTTTAATAGTTCATCGGATTTAGAAAGTGATACAGCGTCACAAGAAATTTCATAAAAAGCATCTGACGATGTTTTTTTTAAAGATTGAGACCATTTACTTAAAGCTTTATCCTCAGATAATTCGCATAAATTAATAAGTTTTTTAAACTTTTCTTTAAACTCATTTTTTTTATAAAGACTAGTTTTTTTTGTGACCGTTAAGGTATCGTAATAAGTTAAATTACCTTCGTAATTAATAAACTTTTTAAATAGTTTTTTTTTTAAATATTTTTTTGCAAGTAAAATTGGTATTATCCCACCTACTGAATGAGTAAAAAAAATAATGTTTTTCATATTCTTTTTTTTTATAAACAGAAAAATATTTTTAGTGAACTGTTCAAGACCATAGTTTGTTTGTTTAAAGTTATAATTATGACCTGGAAGTTCAGCTATTAACAACTGATATTTTGTTTTTACTATAGATTTGAAAAGGAATATAAAGTCATCACTTCGGCAGCCGATTCCATAAAAAAAGAAAATAATATTGTTCTTTTGAACTTTTTTTTTGTTTGAAATAAGTGTGACGTCATGGAACTTAATTTTATACATTTTATTTTTTAAGAAGATCAAGGTTTTTTAAAGCTTCTTTGAGCTTAGCTTTATTTTCATTCACAATCTTAAGCGGAGCTTTATCTAAGAAGCTTTGGTTTTTTAATTTTTTTTCAAAAAACTTGACTTCATTCTCATAAAATTTAATTTTTTTTTCTATTTCATTAATATTATTTTTTTCTTTATTTTCATACAGTATAGCAAACTTAAAACCTGAAGAAATAAAATCAAAATCACAGTTTTTTTTAGTTGAATAACTAAGTTGATTTATATTGAAAAATAATTTGATTAAGCTTTCATTATCATCAATCCACTGCACTCTATTATTGCTAAACATAACCAGTTCAAAATCAATATTTTTTACATTGCTTAACTGAGATCTTAAATCTCTAATTAATTCGATAATTTTATTAAATTCATTAGAACCTTTTTTTAAAACTTTTTTCTCATTTTTTATGACAAATTTTTCAGAAAATAAGCTTGATTTTACATAATTTAAATCTTTAGATATTTTTTCGGAAACAAATGGGATAACGGGATTTATTAGATTTAGCACAAGTTTAAATATATAACTAAAATTATTTGAAATTTCATCAAAGTTTTTTTTATCTTTTAAATAAATTTTTGACAATTCTATGTAAACATCACAAAAATCATTCCAAATAAAATGATAAAGTTCTTGAACAAGTAAATTAAACTTGAAATTATTAAGATGTTTAATAACATTTTTTTGTGTTTCATCATATCTCTTTAATATCCAATCATTGATTGGAAGTTTATTTTTTTCAAAGTTATAATTCTTGTTAAAAGAAAATTTATTAAACTGAGAGAATCTTGCGACATTCCAAAGTTTTGTGATAAAGTTTCTACTATTCTCTACAAGTTTATTAGATAATTTTATGTCTCTTCCTTGAGTTGAGAGATTTACTAAAGTATATCTTAAAGAATCTGCTCCATAAAGTTCAATTAGTTCCAATGGATTAATGACATTTCCCTTAGATTTTGACATTTTCTCTCCATTTTCATCTTTTACAAGTGGATGTATATAGATGTTTTGAAATGGAATTTTCTTCATAAAAAAAAGGCCCATCATAACCATTCTTGCTACCCAAAAAAAAATAATATCAAAACCGGTTACTAAAACATTAGTTGGATAATATTTCTTTAGAAGACTATTTTTATTTGGCCAACCCAAAGTTGAAAAAGGCCACAATGCTGATGAAAACCAAGTATCTAATACATCATTATCTTGATGGGAAATTTTTTCATTAGGTTTCTTTTTTTTTAGTATTTTTTTAGCTTCGTCAAAATTTTCTGCAGCAATTTTTGTGTTTTTATCTGAATACCAAACTGGAATTCTATGTCCCCACCAAATTTGTCTTGAAATACACCAGGGTTCAATATTTTCAATCCAGTATTTAAAGGTATTCATCCATGAAGATGGAAAAAATTTTAATTCATCTTTTTTTATAATTTTTTTTACATCCTCACATAGTTTTTTAGAATCAACAAACCATTGCTTAGTCATAAATGGTTCAATAACTGATCCACTTCTTTCACCAATGGGCAGAACCATCTTATTCTTCGTTTGCTTTTCTAAAAGATCTAACTTTTTCAGATTTTTTAATATTAAATCCCTAGCCTTATATCTGTCCATACCAAAAAACTTTTTGGGTACATTTTCATTTAACTTAGCGTTCTTATTAAAAATATTTATAAAATCCAAATTGTGTTTTTTTCCAATTAAAAAGTCATTAAAGTCGTGTGCGGGGGTAATTTTTACTGCACCAGAACCTTTTTTTGGATCAGCATATTTATCTGCAATAATAGGAATTAATTTTTTAGAAAATGGTATATTTGCTTTTTTACCTATATATTTATTAAGTTTTTTATTTTGAGGATGTACGGCAATCGCTGCATCTCCAAACATAGTTTCGGGCCTAGTCGTTGCAACTGTAATAAACTCGTCATCTTCATATATTTTATATTTTATAAACCATAATATTCCTTCAATCTCTTTTTGATTTACCTCCAGATCTGATACTGCAGTTTCTAAAACTGTGTCCCAGTTTACTAATCTTTTGTCTTGATAAATTAATCCTTTATTAAATAATTCTATAAAAACTTTTTTTACAGAAAGACTTAAACCTTCATCCATCGTAAACCTACTTATTGACCAATCAACGGATGTACCAAGCCTTCTTAACTGATCAACTATTTTGTTTCCAGAAATCTTTTTCCATTCCCAAATCTTTTTTAAAAATTTCTCTCTTCCGATCTGTTTTTTTGAAACTCCGTTTTTTTCTACTATCTGCTTTTCTACAACTATTTCAGTCGCAATACCAGCGTGATCTGTACCCGGTTGCCACAGAACATCTTTTCCTAGTTTTTTATTAAAACGTATTAAAATATCTTGAAGAGTGAAAGTAAGAGCATGTCCCATATGCAAACTTCCTGTAACATTTGGTGGTGGCATCATTATGCAAAAGGTATTAGAATTTTTAGAGCTTTTAAATTCGAAAATTTTATTTTTATTCCATTCGTAGATAAATTTATTTTCAACTTCTTTGAATGAAAATCTTTTTTCTAACTGTTTATTCATTCAATTATATCCAGCCATTTTCCTTTAACTTTGTTATAGTTTTTTTCGTAATCAAATAAGTCAACATTTAGCTTTAAGTCTTTTGCATTTAGTTTTCCAATGTAAAATAATATTTCATAGTATGATATAAAAAAGTCTTTGTAAGCTTTAATTAAATCTAGCTCTGATTGTAAAAGTTCCTGTTCACCGTCTAAAACGTCAAGTGTTGTTCTCTCACCAAGTTGAAATTCTTGTTTTAAACCATCTAAATAAATTTTATTTGACTGAATTTGTTTTTTGTATGCTTCTATACGTGATAGTGAGTAATTATAAGATGAATGAGAGCTAATAAGATTAGCAACTAAGTTTTCATTTTCTAATCTTAATAACTCTTTTTGTGCAAATAATTTCTTTTTCGATTCTCGAATTTTTGAGGAGGCTAGGCCAGATTGATAAAGTGGGATATCTACTTTGGCAAATGCTGACAAAACCTCTCTTTCACTGTCAGTTCTAAAGTATCCTTGATTAATTTTTGCTTCAGCTTCCAGTTTTAGTGAGGGTAACCTTTTTCTCTTTAGTGAATTTATTTCGTTTTCTATTGATCTAATTAAAAAAGTAATAGACTCTATTCTAGGATTATTTTTTTTTCCAATTGATTTTAATTTTTGAATTTCAAATTTTCCATAATCTGTAGGTATTATAATTTCTGGATTATCAGGTTTACTTCCGAAAATTGACAAATATTTTGCATTAATTGAGTCAATTATATTAAAAGTTTCTAACAATTCAGATTCCGAAAGAGAATATCTAGCTTCAGAAATAGAAACATCAGTCAATGTAACCTCACCAATTTCAAATTGCTCTTTGGTAAGCTCTAACTGCCTTTTTAATACCTCAACATTTTTTTCTTTTACCTTAATATTTGAGTTTTCTGTAGCTAAATCAGCATACAATTTTATAGCATCTAAAAAAACCTCCTGCTCGACATTTTTCAAAGAGCTTCTTTGTGAAAAAATTTCATTTTTAGCTACTTTTATTTGGCTTAAACTACTTCCTCCATCAAAAATACTTTGAGAAACAACAACTCCTTTGTTTGTTTCAGTCCTTATGCCGTCTGAAGTAATATTAAATCCTTCTGAATTTGTATCAATCTTACCTTTTTGATAATACCCTTTTATCTCTGGTCTAAACTCAGAAAAGGCTCTTGGTAAAAGTTCGTCCTTAGATTTTAGTATTTCTCTTTCATATTTTATTTTAGGGTGAAAAGAATAGAGATTAGAAAGGGATTTCGAAAGATCTTCGCTTAAAAAGATCTCTGCAACTGTGTTACCACAAGCGAAAAAAAAAAATAAAAAAATGCTTAAAATTAATCTCCTCATAACAAAAATTTAAATTATGAGTTCTACTTTATCTTTAACACTGGTAGTAAAGAATTTTTCAATTGATATGTTTGATTCTATCTTAAGTGCCCTTACAAAATCTCCAACATATTCTTGATTTTTTAGAGTTACAAAAATCTCCCCGTTGTCTTTCAGTTGTTTAATAAATGAGTCAGGTATTGACTTAATAGTTCCTTCAATAAATATTTTGTCATAAGGGGCATTTCTGCTTAATCCTTGAGATAAATCTTTTTTAAAAAAAATTGAACAATTTAATATATTTAATTTATCTATGTTTTTAGATGCTATATCTACTATCTTTTTATCATTATCTATCCCAACAACATAATTAACCATTTTTGATAAAATAGCTATTGAATAACCTGTTAAGCATCCAACAACCAAAACTTTGTCATCTTGGCCAAAATTGCATCTATCAAACATTTTTGCGATTATGAAAGTTTTCATTAAGTTTCTATTTTCAGAAATTTTTATTTCAGAGTCAGTATAAGTCAAATCATGTGAATCATTGGGAACAAAAATTTCTTTTTGCACCGTTGAAAAAGATTCAATTAAATCTTTATTATTTACGTTATTTGGTAAGATTTGGTTTTTTACCATGTTTTGTCTAGCCATTTGAAAAAATTTATCGTGCATTTTTTTTAGTTAATGTTAATTATTGCTATAATATATTTAGTATTAATATTTATTACAATAGTAGAGAAAATTTATGGTGCGGTGGCGGAGAGGCTACGCACCGGCCTGCAAAGCCGAGTACACCGGTTCGAATCCGGTCCGCACCTCCAAAAAATAAATGTTTTTACAAATAAAAAAATTAAACTATTATAACCATTATTCATCCGGCGTAGCTCAGTTGGTAGAGCAAGCGACTGTTAATCGCTGGGTCACAGGTTCGAGTCCTGTCGCCGGAGCCATCGAAATGTTAAATCAATTTTTTAGGAGAACTAATGGTAAAGGTAAGTTTTGTTTGTCCAATTTTTAATAAAGAAAAGTACTTACCAAATGTATTAAATGCTTTAAAAAATCAAAAAGGAGAATTTAAAAAAGAATATGTTTTTGTTAATGACGGATCGCAGGATAATTCTTTGGAATGTCTTAAATCCATAACAAAAAAATGGAAAAATACAAAAATTATTAGTCAGACTAATAAAGGTCCAGCTAGTGCAACTCAAAAAGCTATAGATTCCTCCACGGGAGATTATATTAAGCTCTTGGGTGGTGACGATGTTATGTCTGAATTTTGTACAAAAATATTATTGGAAGTTATAACTAAAAATAAAACCGTTGCAGTTTTTAGCAGATATAAGTTATTAAAAGATTTAAATAAAATTAAATTCAAAAATCAAATACCTCTCAACCTTAAAATAATTGAAAATCCTCTAAAAAAAACTATTCTTTCAAGTTATTCAGGTACTGCACCAAATCTTTATTGTCACAAAACAATAAAAAAATCAGGTGGTTGTAACTTAAAATTGTTTATTGAAGATTTTTCACTTGTTCTTGGTCTTTCAAAATATGGAAGCTTTAGTTTTATAGATAATGTAACTTCCTGTGGTCCGTCCGAAGATCCTAATAGAATTATGATGGGTATGCAAACCCAACTTATTCATGATTTTAATGCCGCATTGTATTATTTTTTCGTGGAAAATGAAAAAATTCCAAATCATATTAAAATTTTAGCTTGTAAAAAAGCACTTGGTAGAACAGAAAAATGGGCAAGAAGACTTAAGAAAAAATCTATATTTAATAAAATGAATCTTCTTAAATTAAAACTCTTTTTTGGAAATAATAATTATCTGAACCTAATAAAACAGTCGTGCCAATACTTTTACAACGATTTTAATGACGAAAGAATAAGATACAAAGTAGTTTGAGTCATTCTCCTTGATTAATTAATAATCCTTTTTTTCTAGAGGAACTTATCATTTTTAAAAAAAATAGAACTGACAACAAAAGATAAGTAAAGTTTAAAATTATAATTCTGTATAGCTGTTGAAATTCAACTTGATTGTCAATTAAAATCTTTCTCATTGACTCAAAAACATAAACTGGAGGAAAAATCTGTGCAATTTTTTGCATAATAAATGGAAGGGAATCAAGCGGATAGTACACGCAAGAAAAGGGTAAAAGTATAAAAATTATTGCCCAAGCTAACTCTTCAAAAGAGTGTCCATATCTTAAAACCAAACCTGAAACAACAAATCCAATTGACCATCCGATAGCTATTAAATTAAAAAAAAAGAAAATTAAATAAAAACCTAATTCAAATAAGTGAAAATCAAAAAAAAAATTTGCCACAAAAATAGCTGGTGTCAGACCTATTAGTGTTCTAAGCATACTAATAATTATTAAACTAAAAACTAATTCATATTCTCTCAGAGGGGTAATGAACAAATTAGTTAAGTTTCTTGACCATATCTCTTCTAGAAAAGACATAGTTAAACCAAGTTGTCCCCTAAATAAAACATCCCAAAGAACTACCGCAGATAAAATTATGCTTAAGACTCCGATGTAAGGTGTTGTGTTATTTTCTATCAAAAAATTACTAAAAAAACCCCAAAAAAGTATTTGAACTGATGGCCAATAAAATATACTCAACAACCTTGGAAACGATCCGAAAGATATTGTTTTATATCTTATTATAAGAGCTAAAATTCTTCCAAACATTAACCTTGACCTAAAAAAAAATCTTTCAATGATGAATAATTATTGATTTTGAGTAATTCATTTAAATTTCCGTTAGATGCTATTTTTCCCAACTTTAGAAGAATTATTTTTGAACATATGGATTGAATTTCTTCTAGATTATGTGAAGTAATTAGAATAGAGGATTTATTTTTTTTTTGATAATCCAATAAAAACTCCCTGATAAATATTGAGGTTTCAGGGTCTAAAGATGCTGTTGGTTCATCCAGTAAAAGTAATTTTGGATTATTGATCAAAGCTTTACATAAATTTACTTTAGTTTTTTGTCCAGCTGAGAGAGATCCGTAATTTTTTTTCATTAAATCGGTCATTTTCAGCTTTTTAACTAAATCATTAATTATGTCTTTAAATTTTTTTATTCCATATAAACGTGAATAAAAGAATAAATTTTGCTCTACAGTCATTTTTTTTGGTAAATCAATATATGGGCTTTGAAAATTTATCTCTTTAAGAATTTCATTTTTTTTAAAAAAAAGGTTCTTACCCAAAATCTCAATGTTACCTGATGATGGAGATATAAGGCCCATCAACATACCTAACAATGTAGTCTTCCCTGCTCCATTTTTTCCCAAAACTCCAGTAACAGAATTTTCATTAACATTAAATGATATATTCTTAATTATCTTTTTTGTATCAAATGTTTTTACAAGATTTGAAACTTTAACTACAAAACTATTCACAACTTAAAATCTTATTTTATTTAATTTCTTTAATAAATAATAAATTAATATATATCATTATCTGATAAAGGTTTTGCAATTTAAAAATTAAAACACTTTAATAACAATATTATGAACCATAGCAAATTTAAAAAAAGTTTTAATGATTGTATAGGTAACACACCTTTAATAAAGCTTAAAATTGCATCGCAAATTTCTGGGTGCAATATCTATGGTAAGTGTGAGTTTCTAAATCCAGGTGGCTCTGTAAAAGACCGTCCAGCCTTACAAATTGTTAAAGACGCATTAGACAAAAAATTAATATCAGAAGGGGCAACAATTGTGGAAGGAACTGCTGGGAATACTGGAATTGGCTTATGTTTGGTTGGGAATGCCCTAGGAATGAAATCTGAAATTGTAATGCCAAAAACACAAAGTGAAGAAAAAAAAAAAATGCTAAAAATATGCAGTGCTAAACTTCATTTAGTCGAAGCGGTTCCATATAAAAATCCCAAAAATTACGTAAGATACTCTGAAACACTTGCAAAAAAAATAAAAAACAAAAATGGTGTTTTATGGGCAAATCAATTTGATAATTTATCAAATAAAAAAGCACATTATCTTACAACTGGTCCTGAAATCTGGAGTCAATTGTCAGGAAAAGTAGATGCATTTATATGTTCTGTTGGTACAGGCGGAACCTTAGCTGGTACAAGTGAGTTCTTAAGAGAAAAAAATAAAAATGTAAAAATTGGTTTGGCAGATCCTTTTGGCTCTGCAATCCATAATTTTTATAAAAAAGGAGTCCTTAAATCTGAAGGTAATTCAATTACGGAAGGCATAGGACAAGGAAGAATTACAAAAAATTTAGAACATACAAAAGTTGATGAAAGTTTTCAAATTTCAGACACTGAAGCTTTAAAAATGGTTTTTGAAATGATTATTAAAGAAGGTCTTATACTGGGAGGATCCTCTGGAATAAATATAGTTGGTGCTATAAAACTAGGTAAAAAACTGGGAAAAAATAAAAATATAGTTACAATTTTGTGTGATTATGGCACCAAATATGAAAGTAAGATTTTTAACAAAAAATTTCTTTCAAAAAACAAGTTACCAATCCCATCATGGCTATGACTAAACAACTAATAAGCCCGAAAGAGTTAAAAAAAATTTTAAATAACAATAACCTTAAGATTTTAGATTCAAGATGGATTCTTAATGAAAGTCAGAAAGGTCTAAAGGACTTTAAAAAATCTCATATTCCAAATGCAATTTTTTTTGATATTGAAAAAAATTCTAATCAACAAATAGAATTACCACATATGATTCCAAAAAAAAATCAATTTGAAAAATATCTAAATAAAAATGGCATATCTTCAAAAAATTTAATTGTTATCTATGATCAATCAGGTTTTTTTTCATCTGCAAGAGTTTGGTTTATGTTGAGGTACTTTGGGTTTAAAAATGTCAAAATATTAGAACAAGGATTTCAAGGATGGCTAAATAATAACTATCCAGTTACTAAATTGATAAAACAACCTGAAAAAAAAAAAAACAAAATTATTGAAAAAAAAGAATTAATTAAAGACAAAAAGTTTATTTCAAAAAATTTGAGAAAGGATAATCTACTTATCATAGATGCAAGGTCTGAAAAACGTTTCTTGGGACTTGAAAAAGAAAAAAGACCAAACTTATATTCTGGAAATATTCCTGGTAGTATAAATATACCTTATACTTCCCTATCAAAAAATGGTAAATTTTTAAGAAAAAATAATCTTATAAAAATATTTAAAAAAAGTATGAATTTGGATAAGAAAAAAAATATTGTTTGTACTTGCGGTTCTGGTATTACTGCATGCAATATTATTTTAGCTTTGGATATTCTTGGATTTAATAATTACAATTTATACGACGGTTCATGGGCTGAATGGGGAAAAAAATAGCAACTAAGATAATCCACACTGGGTCTTCTCCTGAAAAAAACTTTGGCTCTATAAACATACCTGTTTATAAAAACTCCACTCTGATTTTTAATAATTACAATACATTTTTGAATGCTAAAAAAAGTAGGTTTGATTTACCGTATTATGGAAGAATTAACACAAAAACTACAAGTAATTTAGCAAAAATTATATCAACTCTATATAAATCTAAATTCACAGTTTTGACTAGCTCTGGACTCTCCGCAATTACTCTTACACTTAAAACTTTTTTAAAGAAAAATGATGAAGTATTAATTACTGAAAATTGTTATGAACCGGTTTTTAATTTCGCACAAAGCGAGTTATCAAAGTTTGGAGTAAAAGTAACATATTTTTCTAATAACTGTAAAAATTTAGAAAATCTAATTAAAGAGAATACAAAATTAATTTATGTTGAATCTCCAGGATCTTTAAATTTTGAAGTTTCGGATTTAAAAAAAATTAGTAGTTTAGCAAAAAAGAACAAGATAATTAGCATTATCGATAATACTTGGTCAACGTTTCTAGGATGTAATCCTTTAATTTTTGGATTTGACATTGTTATTGAATCAGCAACAAAATATATATCAGGTCATTCAGATAATTTTCTTGGAATAGTAACAACTAAATCTAAATTGATGTATGAATCAATTAAAAAAACGACAGTAAGATACGGTGACTTTGTTTCATCTGAGAGTTGTTATTCTGCGTTTAATGGCTTAAGAACTCTAAAAGTAAGAATTGAGAATCATAGTAAAAACGCATCCGAAATTTTTAATTTTTTAAAATCTAAAAAGATAGTTAGTAACATAAATTATTTACCTGACAAAGGGAATAAAAATTATGAATTATGGAAGAAATATTACTCTTTAAGTAATGGGTTGATAACTTTTTCAATAATTAAAAAAGGTTTAGTAGAAAAATTTATCGATAATTTAAAAATTTTTAAAATTGGATTTAGTTGGGGTGGATATGAGAGTTTGATTTTGCCATTAAACAATTTAAAACCAACAAAAAAATTAACGACAAATAATAAATATTGGTTTAGAATTCATGTAGGATTAGAAGATGTAAGTGATTTAAAAAAAGATCTTGAAAAGGCTATGGATATTTATGAAGCACAATGACAAATTTTTAATATTTAAACCGGCAAAATCATCAATGCAATCTGGGCTAAAAAATACTAATAAGTGGTGTTTATCTAATTGCGAAATGAATGATTCATATATTAGTAGCAAATTTTGTTGGAACGGAAGCTCAAATCCAGAGAAAAGAATTAAGCTTTTTTTCAAAACTTTGGATGAAGCAAAAAAATTTGCGTTAAAGAGGAATATATTATTTGAAATAATAGTTCCAACAAAAAGAAAAATTTTAAAAAAATCATATTCACAAAATTTTATGAAAAAAAAAAATGTCTGACCCTAATAAATTTTGTCCTCTATGGTTATACAAAATAATAATTTCAGTGACTGTTTATGATTATATAGTTAGAGATATAGCGATATTTGTTTCAACAAAAAAATTTGAGAGTTTTTTTAGCAAACATTATAAAGATCTTACAGTAGAGGAAATCGAAAATGGAGCAACAGCCGTAATTCAGTTTTTAGGAGAAGTAAAAACAAAAGATCCATTTTTGCTTTTAAATCATTTTACTTACTCAATAGTTCAAGACATGAAAAAAAAAATGGATAGTTTTTTTAAAAAGAATCCTTACGACGGAGATTCAGAAAAAAGTTACAATTGTGAACTTGCATTAAAAGATTTTAAAGTTTTCTCTTTTTCTTGTAGATCAGGATTAACAAAAACTGCTCCTGCCGGTTGGGACATTTACAATGAAACAGAGCTTGGTCTTTTAAATAAAGCAATTGATAAAGAGTTTTCAATTGATGATATGATCGATAGTGTAATGTAAATGAAAAAAGCTATTTATATAATAATATTTTTTCTTTTTAGTTCAGTTGAATCTGAATCTCATAAGTTTGATCAAGAACTAAAAAATTCTGTTGAAAATTTGAGTAGGAGTAAAAAAAATGTAGCTAGAGATAAGTATAGAAACCCAATTGAAACTCTAAGTTTCTTTGAGATTGAAAAAAATAAAAAAGTGCTAGAAATTTCTCCCGGAGGTGGATATTACTCTGAAATAATCTCACATTACATGAGAAATACTGATAACTACTTTGTAACTGAATACAAATTTCCCCCCGTAGATGCAGTAAAAAAAGGACAGAAAAAATTTAAAAAATATTTTTCAGAAAACATTAATAACTTTGGTAATATTAACACTATATTATTTCTTGAAAATAACATACTAGAAAAAAATGAAAAAAACTTTGATTTAGTTTTAACCTTTAGAAATACGCATAATTGGTTAGGTTCTAATACAGCTAAAAATGTTTATAAATCAATTTACGATTCAATGAAAAAAGGTGCAATTTTGGGTATAGTTCAACATAAGGGAAATGAAGATATGGAAAAAAACTTTAATAATGGTTATGTTAAAGAATCATTTTTAATTGATTTTATTGAAGAAATTGGGTTCCAGTTTGTAGAAAAATCCAATATCAATGCTAATTCCAAAGACACTAAAGACTATAAAAGTGGAGTTTGGACGTTGCCACCAAGATTAGTAATGGGCGAAAAAGATAAAAAAAAATATTTAGAAATTGGCGAAAGTGATAGAATGACACTTAAATTCGTTAAATAAAAGTGATACACTTTATAATAGCAAGTATGTCTGAGGCAAAAGCCTTTATAGATTACTATTCTTTAAAAAAAAAAAAAACTTCCAATTTTTCACTTTATTACAATGATCTGATTTCTTTAACAATTTGTGGTATTGGGAAGATTAATGCTGCAATGAGTATAGTCCAGACATTTTACGAATTTGAAAAACAAAAAAATAATATATGGATTAATTTTGGAGTTGCTGGGCATAAAAAAGAAAAAATAGGAAGCATTTTTTTAGTAGATAAAGTTATAGATAATGAAACTAAAAAAAAAAGATATCCATTCATTTTAGATAATTGTAAAATTAACCAAAATTCTTGTATAACTTATAATAAACCCAACTTTAATTACACAAACAATTTGTCAGATATGGAGGCGAGTGGTTTCTTTTTTGGATGTGAAAAATATTCATCTAAAGAATTTATTCATTCAATTAAAATTATTTCAGACAATGAAAAAAAAAAAATAAATTTTTTTAATAAAGATGAAGTCAAAAGTATGGTCTTAAATAAAATTGAAGATATCGACACTTTTATAAAAAAATTATACTCAACCTGGACTAATTATTTTGAAAAAAAAAAAAAAATAGAAAACACAATCAGAAATATATTAATTGACTATAGACTAACTTTTTCTGAAGAAAAGGAATTTAGTCGATGGTTATCAATGTATTTTTATCACACATCAAATTTAAAAATAAATTTTTTAGATAATAAAAAAGATATTCATACAAACATTCAAAATATAAAGAAAAAATTAGGAATATGAAATTTAACAACGTTTATATTGAAAGAGAAATTTTAAAATCCTTTTACACAAAAAATATACTAGACAAGATCAATTATGGAAAAATAATATTATGCGACAAATATACAGAAGTATTTAATCCAAAAAACCAAAATTTTAGAATTCAAAAGATGAATCCAAACATAATTTTGGCAAAAAAAAGAAAAAAATTAATATTTAAAACACCAGAGGATTATACAATTGGGTTCGAAAAAAATTTTTATTTTTCTCATATGTTAAATTGTGTGTACGATTGCAGTTATTGTTTTTTACAAGGTATGTTTAACTCTGCAAACTATCTAGTATTTGTAAATTATGAAGATTATTTCAAAGAAATTGCAAAGATAATAAACACAAATACAAACAATAGGATATGTTTCTTTTCTGGATATGATTGCGACAGTCTTGCATTAGATTATTTAACAAATTTTGTAACAAACTTTGTAGATTTCTTTAGTAGATACCAAAATGCGTTTCTTGAAATAAGAACAAAAAGTGTAAATATTAAACCACTTTTTAAATTCAAACCTTCCAAAAATATTATCATTGCTTACAGTATAAATCCTCAAAGTGTAATTGAAAAATTTGAGGAAAAAACGCCAAACTTTGAAAAAAGATTAAATGCACTAAAAAAAATTCAAGAAAAAGGTTGGAATATTGGTTTAAGATTTGATCCTATATTTATTTCAAAAAAAAATAAGAATGAATACTTAATTTTTCTTGAAAGAATATTTTCTAAGCTTGACTGTTCCTTAATTCATTCTGTTACTATTGGGAAATTTAGAATGCCTGAAGTTTTTTTAAAAAAAATAATAAAAATTAGACCTGAGGATTCCTTTAATTTCACCAACTTTATAAAAAAGGATATTGAAGAGGAAATGATGATAAAACATTTCTACTCGAACATAGAAAAATATGTAAACAAAAATAAAATATTCTATAACTAAAATTTCTTTTGTTTTGTCTCAAATTTTTTACAATTAAAAGTCAATGAACTAATCTTATCCTCTGAATTTTTCTGAAAATTTAACACTAACTGACCACTATATCTTCCAATTATTCCAGAGACATTTCCTTTTGATTCTGGATAAATATCTATATCAGAAGCATGCCAGGAAATATTTGAATCAGTTACTTTAAAATTATCAGCAAAAAAATTTAGTCCTCCAAGCTCAATCCTTTTTGTTTTATAATCAATTATTAAAAAAACGTCCTTAACATCAAGACTTCGTACATCAATATAGTTATTTGTACAAATTAGATTTAACTCTGCAGAAAAAATAATTTTTGGAAAAATAAAAAAGAGCAAAAAGATTCTGATCATAATTTGATAATTTCAAAAAAAAAAAAAATGTCAATTTTATTTTTTTTATTACTTAAATATTTGATTTTCGTTTAATTAATCTAAGTAAATATTTTTATAATATTTATAATAAATATTATTTTGGTTAAAAATTTGTTAGTTTAAAAAAATATGTGGAAAAAAAAAACATATATTAAAAATTCTTCTCATCCCTTTAAAATTAATAGAACTAAAATTGACTTGTATTTCGATTGTAAGAGATGTTTTTTCTTAGATCAAAAATTTGGAATTAAAAGACCACATGGAACTCCTTTGGTATTAAATACAAAAGTTGTAGAAAAACTTAAATCTGAACTAGATTTATGCAGAGTTAAAAAAAAAATTCATCCTCAAGTGCTAGAAAATAATGTAAATTACATCCCAGCCAGTAATAAAAACTTACATGAGTGGAGAAATCCTTTTAAGGGTATAAGGTATCATCATAAACAGACAAATTTTTTACTGAATGGATCAATTGATGATGTTTGGACAAATAACACTACAAAAAAAAATTATTGTTTAATTATTAAAAGTACAACAAAACAAAATAGGTTATCATACGAACAAATTTGGAGTGGTTATTGGAGACAACTATCTTTTTATTCTTATCTTTTAGAGAAAAATTCTGTTGAAATGTCTAAAACTGGAATAATAGTTTTCATTAATGCAATGAATAATGACAAAAATTTTTCGTTTAAACTAAATATTTTTGAAAAAATTCTTGATGCTTCATGGATAGAATCAACTGTTATGAAAATATTCGAGCTTTTAAATAGTGAAAAAGTTCCAGAAAATAGTAATTATTGTAAGTATTGTAATTATTATTTTAGTATAAAAGATAAGATTAATGGATAACTCAGAAATTATTAAGTTAATTGAATCATCAAACTCAAGATTGTTTAAAGAAAGCATAATTCTTGAACAGATGAAAAAAGGAAATGATATTTTTTTTAAAGGATTATCTTTTGCATACAATAAACTTTTAACATTTGGTGTAAAACAATTACCAGTTGCTGAAAAAAATGGACAGGGATTGGATTGGATAGAATTTTCAAAGATATGTGAAAAACTTATAAAAAGAGAACTTACAGGACATGCGGCAAGAGATCAAATTATAATTTTAAAGGATAAATCTTATAAAGATGAATGGAATTTTTTTTACAGGAGAATTCTACAAAAAGATATGAGGTGTGGATTATCTGAGAGGACTGTCAATAATGTAGCTAAAAAGAATAATTACGAGCAGTTCATAATCCCTGTTTTCTCTTGTCAATTAGCTCAAGACTGTGAACTTCATAAGAAAAAACTTAATGGAAAGAAAAGTCTTGAAGTTAAACTTGATGGTGTGAGAGCTGTCACAGTTATATATCCAACTGGAAAAATTGATATGTTCAGTAGAAATGGAAAGGAGCTTAACAATTTCAATCATATTAAAGATGAAATTAGTAAAACCTTTAATATTTCATCAATTAAGGAGGCATTGGTTTTAGATGGGGAAATTGTGAGCGACGATTTTCAAACTCTTATGAAACAAATTCACAGAAAAAAGTCATCTCAAAATAAAGACGCAAAATTATTTTTATTCGACCTTTTACCTTTGGAATATTTCAAAAAAGGTATATATGAAAAATCATACTTCTCAAGAATTGAGGAATTGAAAAAAATACATGAAAGATTCTTTGTTCAAAGTCACGTCATTAATATTATTGATTCGGTAAATGTTGATCTTGATACAGAAAAAGGCGAAATCGAATTTAAAAATTTTAATAAAAATTCAATTATCAATGGTTATGAGGGAATTATGATTAAAGATCCAGAATCGTTTTACGAGTGTAAAAGATCAACAACATGGTTAAAGTCTAAACCATTTATAGAAATTTCTCTCGAAGTAAAAGATTATGAGGAAGGTACTGGGAGAAATAAAGGAAAACTGGGAGCTATAATTGCAGAGGGAATAGATGAAGATAAGAACTTTAAAACAAATGTTGGATCTGGTTTTACAGATTTACAAAGAAAAGAATTCTGGGAAGATAAAGATAAATTAATCGGCCAAATTATTGAAATAAGAGCTGATTCAATTAGCAAGAGTCAGGACGGAGAAAACTGGAGTTTGAGATTTCCTAGATTTAAATCTTTCAGAGGCTTTGATAAAAAAGAAAAGTTGTAATTTTATCACTGCAATTTTATATTTTTTATATGAATAATTATAAAATATTTTCTCTAATTTTGTGTTTTTTCATATTTTCTTGTGCAAATAAAGAAGATAACAAACTCTTTGGACAAATCCTAGGGTCTGCAACAGGAGCTTACCTAGGTTCTAAATTTGGATCAGGAGTTGCCAGAGATCTTTCAACGATTTTTGGAGGAGCGGTAGGTTTTTTAATTGGAGGAAAAATAGCTGAAATTTTAGATGATGATGAAAAAAAGGATTTTAATGAAACCATATCAAATTCACTTGAAGGTAACAAAGACTTAGAGGTTGAAGAATGGCAAAGTAATAAGAATAAAGAAACGAAAGCAGAGATTATCCCTCTTAATAAATATGAATTAGATGAAAAAACATGCAGGGACTTCAAAAAAATTATATCCAAAGATAAAAAAATAATTGAGGAAGAATCAACTGCATGCAGAGATGAAAATGGAAACTGGAGAGTTATTTAGAAGAAATTTTCAATGTTGATATTATCAATGGCAAAAAAAACATTGAAGATATTATAGTCGTAGATAAGCTAACAAAAAGTAAAATGCCCATAGAGGATGTACCTTGATGACTAGAAACTGCCAGTGTACTAAAAGAAGATATTGTGGTCATAGCACTTAAAAATATTGCTGAAGGGGTTTTGCTATTAACAACAGATTGAACACTATTAAGTTCAATATATCTTCTAAGAAAATATACAGGGTAAGAGACTCCTAAACTAAACAATAACGGTAAAGAAATCATATTTGCGAAGTTAAAATCTATTCTGAGAACAATCATAAAAAAAATAGTTAGCAAGCCTCCAATAAATAAGCAAGAAATTGTAACTAAAACAAATTTAACTCTTTTGAAAATAAAAAAAATAAAAAAGGTTAAGAATAGTAAAGATATTATCATTGCAAAAATAAATGAATTAATAACAACATTTCCCGCCAAAAGTTGAACTACTGGCATCCCAGTTGCATCGGGAAAAATTTCCTGAACATCCTCGACAAATTTTGATAAGTTTTCCTTTTCACTCAAGTTTTTTAACGGAAAAACCTCAATTCTATATTTTCCGCTATTTGATAAATATCTTTCTTTATAAAAAAAAGGAAGATTTTGAATAAAATCATCATCGGTTTCTCCGAGATTTCTTAATACTTTAGTTAATTCATCAAATTTGATAAAATATTTTTTTTGAATCTGTTTATAATCATTCTCTGAAATTATATTTTTCTCAAAAAACTCTAATATGAGTCTCGAATTTTCAGATAAGTTTTGATCATCTATTTTTGATACTTTTTTTAGGAGATTTTTAAATCTTTTAAGTTCTTGAGGTTCTGAAAAAAAAGTTACATCTAGTTGTGACGAGATAAGGAACTTAAAATAATCAAGCTCATCATCATTATAACTATCAACCAAGTCTTTATAAGAAAAAATTGATTTCACTGTTTTTGTTTTTAAAAGTTTTTCATAATTATCTATTTTATCAAAATCTTTCTTATCAAGGACAACAGAAATTATGTAATCTGAAGTAGGGTTTTTTTCTATCAATTGTTTCGCAAGAACCACAGATTGCAAGTTATCATCTTTGAGATTCAAAGCATCAGAATCAAAATTTATTTTGTTGTAATAAATTGAATTAAAAATAAAAATGAAAACTAAAGGGAAATAAATTAAATACTTTCTTTTATCAACAAAAGTTAACAATTTACTGTATACAGTTTTGCCTTTTACAGAGTTGATCTGGAAGTTATGTTTAAAAACTATTAAAAGTGAAGAAAAAAAAAATAAGTTTGTCAGCAAACCAACAATCAAACCAATAAATGAAATTACGCCAAGCTCTGAAAGCCCAGTATAATTAGTTGGGATAAAGGAAATAAAACCTACCATTGATGGAATAGATGCAATTAAAAGAGTATTTGAAATTTTTTGTATATTTTTAGAAATTTTTTTGTCAGACTTTTCCCTATCTTCCAAAATCCTTGAATAAATTTGAATTCCATAATCTACAGATAGACCAATAAATAAAACTGCAAACGCGACTGAAATTAAATTAAGCTGTCCAACTAAAACAGTTGTTAGACCTAATGTAATTATCAAACCAATAAGTATTGAAATAGTTAGATAAAAAATTGCTTTTATATTTCTAAATGCGATCCACAGAATTATTGAAACAAAAATGAGACTCAATATGCCTGCATTTGAGGCACCGTTTGCTACTGATGATATTTCTTCATAATCAATTACAAGTCCACCGGTATAATCAATACTTACATTTGAGTATTTTTCAGATAAATCATTCAGAAAATTATAAAAAATTGAAAAGCTGAAATTTGTAATCTTTTCTTTTTTTAACCCGGTTATTATAAATATGTCATTATCATCTTTATTAAGAACATTAGACCAATCTAAAAATTCGTTATTTAAAGTTGAAACTTTTAAGTTCTTGAATATTACTCGAAGGTTTGATACATCATTTTCTGTAAGTTGTTCTTTCTTTAAAATTAATGATAATAAATTATTAAATCCTTGTAATCTTGGTTTACTGCTTATTTCAGAGATAAAGGGTTGATTTTCATAAAGCTTGTTTACCAATTCTTTCTTTTGATTCTCATTTAGAAATACAAAAAAATTTTTCTTAAAAATCTCATCCATTGATGGAGAATAAAAAAACATTAATTCATTCCTACTTTTCAAATCTTCAAGAATTAATTTTGCTGCTTTATTAACTTCACTTTTATTTCCTGAAATTTTAATGAGAATGTTATTTTCTAAAATCTTAAAATCTTTTTTTAAATTTTCTTGGTCTATTTTAAATTTTAGATTTTTATTTATTAAAGAATCTGTTGAGGTATCAACCTGTAAATAATTAAAAATTAAATACATTGAAATAAGACTAATTGATAAAAAAAGGGCTATTATTGTTTTAGGAAAAGAAAGCGTAATATCAAAAAATTTTTTCATCCTAATAAAAAATATCAAATTTTTTTTTTTTTGTTGGAAAAAAATAAACTTTTTAGTACTAAAGTGTGATGGATCTAACTGTTGATAGAATTATAGAAAGAATTTCTGAAGGAAATTATGAACCCAAAAGGTATAAAATTATTCGATTGAAGACTATATCTGGTAATATTCATGCTGTTATTGTAGATATAAAAGATGAACAATCAGAAATGTTGGTTGCATTATCTGTACTAGAGGATAAAAATAAATATAGAATAATCAAATAGAGGTATTAAATGAATAAATACAAATTTTCTTTTATCTTAACTTTACTTTTCCTTTTTTCAACTACGCTATCCGCTCATGGTCCTTCTAGACAAAAGGTGTCAGAGAAGATCCAAATTAATGCCGAATCTAGTAAAGTTTGGAGTATCGTTAAAAATTTTAAAGATTTTAAATGGAATAGTGAAATTACTGAGTGCTCAGCCTCAAAAAATTCTGTAGGATCTGAAAGAGTTATTGAATTCTCAAACGGAAGTAAAGTTAAACAAAAACTTGAAAAGTTAGATGAAAATAAAATGATGATTGGATGGAGAATTATTGAAACTGATAATAAGATGTTACCTGTTAACAGTTATGCAGCAAAGGTCTTTGTAAAAAATAATGATGACGACACTTCAACTATAAATTATAAAGCAGGGTTTTATAGAGGCTTTATGGGTAACGATCCACCTGAAGAATTAAATGATGAAAACTCCAAAAAAAAAGTCCAGGAGTTCATAAAAAAATCTCTTGAAGGTCTTAAAGAAATTGCTGAGAAGAATTAGTTTTCATCTTAGTTTTTGCTTTACATTTTTTTCATTTTTTTGTGTTTTAGCAAAATCAGATATAGCAATAATAACTAATCAGGAGGCTGATACTGTCGATATCATTAATCTTAAAGAAAAAAAAAAAATATCTGAAATAACTGTAGGTAAAAAGCCCGCAGGGATTTTCATTGACAAATCAAAAAAAATTTTTTTCACTTCAAACCCTGGAAGTAATAATATTTCGATGGTTAATCTAAAAAACTTAGAACACGTTTTGTTAAATGGTGGAAAAAGTCCAATGAGTCTTCAGTTTAATACTGATAGTAATCTGCTTTATATAAGCAATTGGTTTGAAAATCAGATTTCAATTCTTGATATAAATAAAAATAAAATAACTTCAAAAATTAATGTTGGTAAGTCTCCCGCAGGCATGTATTTAACAAATTCTAACAAGCTTTTTGTTGCGATTAAAGGAGAAGATATTATCACAATAATCGATACTGTATCCCTAAAAAAAATAAAAGATGTAAAGGTTGGTAAAGCTCCTTACGGTGTATTTTCTAATGAGGATACAAATCTTTTATTTGTTACTAATGTTCAATCTAATTCTGTAACGATAATAGATAAAAACTCTTTTAAAGCTCTGACTAATGTAGATGTTGGGGAATGGCCGTACCAAATTGCTTATGAAAATAAAAGGAAATTAATTTTTGTTACCAATCAAAGGGATAATAGCATTTCAATTATTGATTTAAAAAAATTAAAAGTCAGCAAGACTCTTGATGATATTTGTGAATATCCAGAGGGAATAGATATCAGCTACAATGAAAATTTAATTGTTGTAGCTTGTTGGTTTGAAGATAATATTATTCTATTAAATTTAGAAAGTTACAAACTTGTAAAAAAAATTAATGTTTCCGGAGGACCTAGATCATTTGGAAATTTTATTTTAGAAGATTATGAATAATAAAGATTTAAGTTTAATGGCAAATGCAATAAGGGCCTTGTCAATAGATGCTATTGAAAAAGCCAAATCTGGCCATCCTGGAATGCCATTAGGAATGGCTGACGTAGCAACTGTACTTTTTACAAAATTTTTGAAATTTGATCCATCTTCTCCAGATTGGATAGATAGAGATAGATTCATTCTATCAGCAGGACACGGTTCAATGCTTTTATACGCAATTTCACATCTAGTTGGTTATAAAGATTCGTCTATTAAACAAATTAAAAGTTTCAGACAGCTAGGAAGTAAAACAGCCGGTCATCCTGAATATGGTTTGTTGAAATGCATTGAAACCACCACTGGTCCGTTAGGTCAAGGTCTTGCAAATGCAGTTGGTATGGCAATAGCTGAAAAAATTCTAAACCAAAAATACGGAAATTTGATTAACCATAAAACTTACGTTATTGCAGGTGACGGATGTTTAATGGAGGGTATTTCGCATGAGGCAATTTCTATTGCCGGGCATATGAAACTCAAAAATTTAATTGTTTTTTTTGACGACAATAAAATTTCAATTGATGGATCAACAAATCTAACATGCTCTGATGATCAAAAAAAAAGATTTATAGCATCTAATTGGAATACCATAGAGATTGATGGGCACTCTTATGAAAGTATTGAAAATGGAATAAAAAACGCAATCAAATCTAATAAACCAACCTTAGTCTTATGTAAAACAACAATAGGATACGGATCTCCAAACAAATCTGGTAAAGAAACATCTCACGGCTCACCCTTGGGAAGTGATGAGGCAAAGCTTACCAAAAAAAATTTAAACTGGGATTATAAAAGTTTTGAGGTTCCAAAAATAATTAAAGAAAAATGGTTGAAAGTTGGTCTTAAAGGAAAAAAAAAGAGAACATCATGGGAAAAAAAGTTATCAGAATCTAGTTTTTCAAATAAAATAAAAAATCAGTTTAAAAATAAAAAAATAAATAGAGACAATAAAACACAAGATTTTTTAAAAAAAATTATTGAAACAAACAAACCAGAAGCTACAAGAAAGTCTTCACAAAATACTTTAGAGTTCCTCTCAACAAAAATAAATAATTTTATTGGTGGATCAGCAGATTTGACTGGTTCAAACCTGACGAAAACAAAATACTCAATTATTAAAAATAAGGATATTAATTACATCCATTATGGCATTAGAGAACATTTAATGGCAGCTGCAATGAATGGTATAGCTGTCCATAAAGGATTTATTCCATACGGAGGAACCTTCTTGGTTTTTTCAGATTATTGTAAAAACGCAATACGGTTGTCAGCTATGATGAAAAAACAAGTTATTTATGTTTTAACCCACGACTCCATTGGGCTTGGGGAAGACGGTCCAACTCACCAACCTATAGAGCATTTAGTAGCTTTGAGATCAATCCCTAATCTTTTAGTATTCAGGCCATGTGACGCAATAGAAACTTTTGAATCATGGGAAATTGCAATAAATACTTTTAATTCACCAAGTGCGATAATTCTTTCACGTCAAAACCTTCCTTTGTTGAGAAATAAAATAGACAGTAATAGGGTTATGTACGGTGGATATTTTCTAAAATCTACAAGTGAAGCAAAGTTAACTATCATTGCTACAGGATCAGAAGTGAGTATTGCTGTAGAAGTTTCAAAAATTTTAAAAGAACAATTCAATTTGAATTCCAACGTAGTTTCAATGCCATCAATTGAACTTTTTGAAAAACAATCTGAAAAATATAAAGATAAAATATTAGGAAATAAACCAAGATTGGTTATTGAAGCTGCATCTAGTTACAGTTGGCATAAATATCTAAATAAAAAAGACTTAATTGTAAGTATAGATACCTTCGGAGAATCTGGTAAAGCTGAAGATCTTTTTAATTTTTTTGGTTTTAATACTAAAAATATAGTAGGATTAATTAAAAAACATTTTCTGTGATTACTTTAAAAAAAAAATTTTCGGACATAACAAATTTTGTTTTCAACAAAAAAGTTATTGTTAGAGCAGATTTAAATTTACCATATTTCGATGGAAAAATTTCGGATTTTACTAGAGTTGAAAAAATTTTACCTACAATAGATTTTCTTTTAAAAAATCGAGCAAAAATTATTCTTATTTCTCATTTTGGAAGACCAAAAACCGAAAATAAACATGAGTTTACATTGGATATAATTAAAGAAGACATTGAGAAAATCTTTAAAAAGAAAATTCTTTTTTGTGATGATAGTTTAAAAACTTTAAAAAGAGACAAAATTGAAAAACTATTTAATAGTAATGATATTATTTTAATGGAAAATATAAGGTTTTATGAAGAAGAAACAAAAAATGATGAAGGGTTTTCAAAAAAAATTGCTGGTTTAGGTGATATATATATAAATGAATGCTTTTCGGTCTCTCATAGAGCACATTCGTCAATAGTAGGTATTCCCAAGTTTTTGCCATCTTTTCCAGGAATACTCCTTGAAAATGAAATTTCAAATTTAAAAAATTTAATAACCTCAAATAATTCTTCTACAATAGCAGTGTTTGGTGGTTCAAAAATCTCTACCAAACTTAAAATAGTTGAGTTTTATTTAAATAAATTTAATAAAGTTATTTTTGGTGGTGCAATGGCGAACACTTTTTTGAAAGCAAAAAATATTGAAATAGGCTCATCTTTATACGAAAAGTCAATGGTTAAAACGGCAAAACAATTAATTGAAAGATTTTCAGAAAAGATTCTTCTACCTGAAGATGTAATTACTGAAGCAAAAACCTCTAAAGATATTGAAGTTAAACCGTTAGATAAAGTCCTCAAAGGAGATAATATTCTTGATATAGGTCCAAAAACAAGACTTAAATTTTACAATGAAATCATTAAAACTGATAAACTTTTATGGAATGGTCCTCTTGGTTATTTTGAAAAAAAACCATTTGATGAAGGCACTGGATTTGTAGTAAAAGCTGTAAAAAATAACAAAAATAAAAATTTCTTTTCTGTAGCAGGTGGAGGTGATACTATATCGTTGTTGAAACAGGTAAACGCTTTTCAATATTTTTCATTCATTTCTACAGGCGGGGGAGCATTTCTGGAGTTTATCAGAGGAGATGGTCTACCTGGTTTAGATAGCTTGAATGAATAAGGGGGGTTATTATGAGTACTGATAAACTAAACTTAATTGCAAAAAAGTTGTGCGAAAAGCCAAAAGGTATCTTAGCTGCTGATGAAAGCACTAATACAATAAAAAAAAGATTTGATTCTATAAATGTTGAATCTAACTTTGAAATGAGAAGAGCGTATAGAGAGTTATTATTCAAAACTCCTAATTTAAAAAACTTCATTAGTGGTGTAATATTGTTTGATGAAACTATTCGACAAGAGGATTCTGAAAAAACCTCTTTAGCAAAATATTTGTTAGACAATGATATAATACCTGGAATTAAAGTTGACACAGGTGCTATTCGTCTTGAAAAAAATTCACAGGAAAAGTTAACAGAAGGATTAGATGGTTTAGGAAAAAGGTTAGAGGAATATAAAAGTTTGGGCGCAAGTTTTACAAAATGGAGAGCAATAATAACAATCGATAATAAATCTAATATGCCAAGTGATTATTGTATTGAAAGCAACTCTTTTAATTTAGCAAGATATGCAAAAATTGTTCAAGATTGCGATATGGTACCAATAGTTGAGCCTGAAGTAATTATGGACGGAGAGCATTCAATTGAAGATTGTTATGAGGTAACATGCAAAACGCTTAAAAATGTATTTAAACAACTTGAGCTTCACAAAGTTTTTTTAGGTGGAATATTATTAAAACCAAATATGGTAATCTCTGGAACTCTAAACAAAAATCAAGCCTCAATTGAAACCGTGGCTGAGCTTACACTGGATTGTCTGCATAAATGTGTGCCTCAAGATGTTCCTGGGATTGTTTTTTTGTCAGGTGGTCAAAGTAATGAGCTTGCAACTGAACATCTTAACGAAATGAATAAGAAATCTAAAGATCTTCCATGGAATTTAAGTTTTTCTTATGGTAGAGCTTTGCAACAACCATCACTTAGTAAGTGGTTTGGAAAAGATGAAAATATTCAAATAGCTCAGGAGGCATTATTCCAAAGAAGTCAATTTAATTCGGAGGCTACATCAGGAAAGTATAATTCCGAAAATGAAAATAAAATATAATGGATGAACAAATAAAAATTGCGCCCTCAATATTGTCAGCAGATTTTTCTATTCTTGGAGATGAAATCAAGGCTCTTGACTCAAGCAATTGTGAATATATTCATATAGATGTAATGGACGGTCATTTTGTACCTAATATCACCATCGGACCGGATGTAGTTAAATCACTAAGAGGATATACCAAAAAAACTTTTGATGTTCATCTAATGATTGATCCAGTTGAAAAGTTTTTAGTTCCATTTATAGATGCAGGTTCCGATATAATTACAATTCACCATGAAATCTCTGAAAATGTTTTTCAATGTTTTGAAACCATAAAAAACAATAACAAAAAAGTTGGTATTTCAATAAAGCCTTCCACACCAGTTAACGTTCTTTCTAAGTACTTGGAATATATCGATTTGATTCTGATAATGACTGTAGAACCAGGGTTTGGAGGACAAAAACTTATGAATGACCAGATAGAGAAAATTAAGAAAACAAAAGAACTAATTGGAAATAGAGCTATAGATATTGAAGTTGATGGAGGTATAAATACCCAAAATGCAAAAATTCTTATAGATGCAGGAGCTAATGTCTTGGTATCAGGATCAACAATTTTTAAATCTAAAAATTATCAAAAAACAATTAATGAACTAAGAAATTCATGAAAATAGTTTTTTTTTTTATTTTTTTTTTATTTTTTTTTGATACAGAATCTCAACAAGTTATAACTGTTAATGCAGCGAAACCAGAAATTAAAAAAATTGATGATTTTTTAGAGCTCCCTGCTTCGGTAATTGCAAATGAAAGCGTGGATATTACCTCGGTTGTATCTGAGAAAATTAAAAAAATATTGTTTAAAGAAGGTAAATACGTAAAGAAAAATCAATTGCTTGTTGAATTAAATGATTTAGAAGAACAAGCAAAATTAAGACAAATATCTGCAGAACTCAAAGAAGCTAATTTAAATTATGAAAGAGCAGAAAAATTGATTTCTAAAGGGAATATTTCTCAATCAATATTAGATAATAGATTCATGGTTAAACAAAAATTAACAGCTCAAATGGACGAGATGAGGGCTAAAATTGATGACTTAAAGATTAAAGCTCCATTTGATGGTATCACCAGTGTTAGAAATTTTAGTGAAGGATCATTTATAAAACCTGGAGACATAATTACAAACCTTTATGATATAAAGAAGCTAAAAGTCCAGGCATTTGTTCCTGAAAACTTTACTACTAAAGTGACAGAAAATACAAAGTTTATAATTACCTCAAATTTAATTAACAATCTAAATGTTAATGGTAATGTTTCAGTTATTGATCCTTTGATAGATAGTAATACAAGATCATTTAAAATATTAGGTATAATTGAAAACAAGAAAAGCATTATAAAACCAGGGATGATGGTGACCCTAAAATTACTATTTAACAAAAGAAAGGCGATTCTTTTAAGAGAAAATTCAGTTTTTAATCAAGATAATTTAAGTTATGTTTACGTAGTCAGTTCAGAAAATAAAATTTCAAAGAAAAAAATTGAAGTTGGAATCAAAATTGACGGCATGGTAGAAATTTTAAAAGGAATCAACGCAGACGATTTGATAGTTTATGAAGGAATAAACAAAATAAGAGATGGTTCTGTCGTAAAAATTAAATGAATTATTCAGAATTTTTTATAAAAAAACCTGTATTTTGTTTTGTTCTTGCAAGTTTTTTAATATTGGTAGGATATCTATCTTTAAAAGAACTTCCTTTAAGACAATTTCCCGACATAGAACGAAGCGAAATTACAATTGATACTATTTATCCTGGAGCTTCATCAAGTATTATTGAAACAAAAATCACAGAAATAATTGAAGCACAAATAAGTGGAATTGATGGAATTGAATCTATCTCTTCTGTAAGTAGAGATGGTAGGTCCAAAGTAACTATTGAGTTTATAGCAAATAAAAATATTGATGAAGCAGCGAATGACGTTAGGGACTCTGTTTCAAGAATTTTAGAAAATTTACCAAAAGATTCTTCCCCTCCAGAAATTTCAAAAATTGATTCTGATAGTAACGCAATCATGTGGCTCAATCTTACCTCTGATGATATTAATCAACTAGAGTTAACAGATTATGCTGAAAGATACTTAATTGACAGATTGTCTGTTATTCCAGGAGTTGCCAAGGTAAGAATATCAGGAGGGAAAAAAAAATCACTCAGAGTTTGGCTTGATCCTTTATTATTATCCCAATACAAGGTATCGGTCACTGATATTGAAAAAAAACTTTTAGAGGAAAATGTTGAGATACCTGCAGGAAGATTGGAATCAAAATTTAGAGATTATACTGTTAAATTAGAAAGTGGTTTTAAAACCGAAGAGGACTTTAGGAATCTAGTGATAAAAAAAGGAAAAAACTTTTCCTTTGTAAAGTTAGGGGATGTGGCAAAAATAGAAATTGGTCCAGAAGAAACAAGACAGTTATTTAGAGGAAACGCTGAAGAAATGATCGGTTTAGGTATTTTAAAACAAACTTCAGCTAATCTAATTGAAGTAACTAATGGAGTGAAAGGTGAATTTTTAAAAATCAAAGAAAATTTACCAAAAAATATAAAAATCTATCAAAGCTATGATACCTCATTGTTTGTATCTGAAGCATTAAAGGAGGTAATCTTTACTTTATGCTTTGCAATAATATTGGTTACTTTAATTATTCTAATTTTTTTAAAAAACATAAGAACAACGATAATTCCATTTTTAACAGTTCCAATTTCAATTTTGTCGACATTTATTTTTTTAAATATTTTTGGATTTACAATTAATCTTATTACATTGCTTGCACTAGTTTTATGCACTGGATTAGTGATTGATGATTCCATAGTTATGTTGGAAAATATTCATAAAAAAATTGAGTCAGGGTCATCCAGATTACAAGCTGCATTATCTGGCTCTAAGGAGGTAATTTTTGCAATCATATCGACATCTGTTGTTCTAATTAGCATTTTTATTCCCATTGTTTTTCTGGAAGGTGATACAGCAAAACTATTTAAAGAACTAGCTGTAACAATTATTGGTGCTATTTTTTTTTCAACAATAATTTCGTTAACTTTAACTCCTATGCTTTGTTCAAAAATTATTTCAGAAAGAAAAAAAGACAATAAAAGAATTGAAAAGTTTTATATTAGCTCACTAGAATTTTTTTTGAAAAAGGATGCTTTAGTTGTTTTCTTAATTGTAATAATAATACTAGGAATTTTTTTCTTCTCAAAAAAAATTTCTAGAGAATTATCCCCAAGAGAAGACAGAGGAGCTTTTTTTATGCTGATGGAGTCACCAGAAGGAAGTACTTTTGAAAACACTGTTAATCAAATGTTAAAACTAGAGAAAAAACTAATGAAATTTAACGAAAATAACGAGGCTAATAGAATTTTACTAAGGGTTCCAAGAAGTTTTTCCGGAACTGAAAATTTTAGTGACGGCATAGGAATCATAGTTTTAAATCATTGGGACGATAGAAGGAGCATTTGGGAAATAATTAAAGAGATAAAAAAAATATCTTCTGACATTACAGACTCAAAAATTATCATTTTCCCTCCAAGAGGTTTAGGACAGAGACGATCAGGATCTCAACTACAGTTTGTAGTATCTGGTGATACATATGCAAATATTAATAAAAATATGGAAATTATATTAAAAGAAATTGAAAATAATAAAAATTTTCTGTTTACAAGAATTGATTATAAAAAAAATAGACCGCAATTAGAAATTCAAATTGATAAAGATAAAGCATCTGATCTTCAAATATCCAATTATGAAATTGGTAGAACCTTAGAAATTTTACTTGCAGGAAGAAAAATTAATACATTCATTGAGGATGGTGAGGAATACTACGTGATTCTTCAAGCAAAAAAAGAAAATCGTGAAAATATTGAAGACTTAGGATCTTTTGAGGTTAAAACTGAAAATGGTAATTTTGTGAGACTTGAAAATATCCTCAATTTTAAAGAAGTAACCGAGGCAAAGGAATTAAATAGATACAATAAAATGAGATCAATAACCCTTAGTGCAGGTCTTCAAAAGGGTTACTCTTTAGGAGAGGCAATTAAGTATTTAGAAAATATATCTGAAAGTAAATTAGAAGGTGATTTTTTAATTAATTATAAAGGACAAAGTAAAGAATATAAAAAGTCTTCAAATCAATTTTATTTTCTTTTTGTTGTCTCACTTTTATTTGTTTATTTAGTTTTATGTGCACAGTTTGAAAGTTTCAAATACCCGTTAATTATTATTTTAACAGTTCCAATGACTTTAATTTCTCCATTGATGGCACTTTATTATCTGGAAAATACATTGAACATATTCAGTCAAATAGGAATTATTATTTTGATGGGTATAGCAGCAAAAAACGGAATTTTAATAGTAGAGTTTGCTAAGCAACTTAAGTCTAAGGGTAAAAAGTCTTATGATGCCTTAATCAGTTCATGTAAAAAAAGATTTAGACCAATAATTATGACTGGTTTGTCAACAGTCGTGGGAGTATTTCCTTTGATAATAGGTTCTGGGGCTGGTTACGAATCAAGATTAACAATAGGGATCGTGTTAATATCTGGTATAATTTTTTCTGTTTTATTAACTCTTTACATAACTCCTTATTTTTTTAAAGTAATTGACAACCAAAAAGTTAAGAGAACATAAAATTATCCTCTCTAAAATAATTCTCATCGACTTTAAACTCCTCCTTGTCAAGAGAATAAAATCTATTGGTCCAATTCTCTACATTTTTGATAATTGACTTTTCGAATTTAATGTTTGCTGCAATTGTACGAGTATTTTTATGTTTTAAAACTTTGCCATTTTTGACAACTTCATCTCCGTTTTTAAAAACATATTTTGCTCTTCGAAACATTTCATCTATATTTTGATTCGGGTCGTAAATAGATATGTCAGCAATGCAACCAGGCTTGAGTGACCCTCTATCTTTTAGTCCTAAAATATTGGCAGGAGATGATCTCGTCATAATGGCAATATCATTAAGTGAATACGTTCTTTTGATATCTTTTAGAAAAGAAAATTTTATTGAGTCTTGATTTATAAGACTTATCTGTTGCATTCGGAAATCATAATCCATTAATAATCTAAATAATTCTGGATAACTTGTAAAAGGCGCACCATTGGGATGGTCGGTTGTAAAAAAGACTTTCGACGGATCTTTCACTAATAAAAATATCTCTAGACCAATAAGCCATTGTAACGAGTTAACAAAATTTTTTTTTTTATATTCATAGGGAATAATTCCCCCTCCTCCATCCTCTACTTCATTTATAATCCATTTTTTTGGATTAGCGTTATTTCTAGCTCCAAATTGTCTCAATACATCAGATGAAATTGTCAATGTTGGTTTAAACATAACTTGACCAACATCAACTGTAATATTTTTATTTTTATTCACTGCATCTGCAAGATCTACAGAGCCAGATGAAAAACCTTTTTTCCCTTTATTATCATATCCATAAAATTGAACATGAGCTAAGTGCATTCTTCTTCCTTCAGCTGTTTTAATAGTTTCAAGTATAGTTTTAATATTCCCGGGAACGCCTAGGTTGTTACAATGGACATGAAGAGGATGTTTAATTTTAAGTTCTTCATTAGCTTTATTCAAAGATGTTAAAATATCTCGAGATGAAACTCCATAACTTGGAACAACATCATCAAGGTTAAATGTTTCTCCACCTTTTTTGAAAAATTCTGCACCACCAGCGTTAATAACTTTTAATCCTAAACATTTAGTTGAATTAACTGTATAAGCAACGTAATCATTCAAAAAATTTTGACCTTTTTTTTTATGCATACTTTCTAGTAAAAAACTATCATTACCTAAAATAGCTAAACCAGCTTTGTCAATCATTGGTATTTTTTCAAGTTCCAAATGCGTTAAAAATGAGTTAATTGGAAGAATAGCAGGTTCTACAACAGTTGTGAAACCCATCTCTGCATACCTATATCCTGTTCCTTCAGCAGTCCAACGTGAATTAAAACCTGGAAGGTTTTTTTTCCTATTTAAATTTTTTTTCACAAAATTGGAATGTACTTCCGGTGATAATAATCTTGCATTGTTTACGTTTCCTCCAGCAATATGTGAGTGTATATCAATAGCCCCTGCCATAACAATCATTCCATTGACATCATAAGAGGTTCGAAATTTATAAAGATCAGATTTATGTGGATTTACTATTTTTCCATCTTCGACAAATATATCCATTTTTTGACCATTTATTCTTTGTGTCGGATCAAAAACTTTTCCATTAACGATTTTAAATTTCATTTTGCACTTTTCATATTAAAATAGTATTAAATATATAACTTTAAATTTTGTTAAATAATACATATATTATATAAAGACGTTATGGACTCTATAGTTACAAAAAAAACACTGAAAGATGTTCTAGATAAGAAAGTTACCAGAGATGAAGCAGAGGAAGCTGTAAAAACACTCATTAAATGGGTCGGTGACAACCCCAATAGAGAGGGGCTTAAAGAAACTCCAAAAAGAGTAATTAACGCTTACAAAGAGTTCTTTTCTGGATACGAAGAATCTCCTGAAGAAATCCTTTCAAAAACCTTCGAAGATGTGCAAGGTTACGAAGATCTGGTAATGTTAAAGGATGTCAACTTTAATTCGCATTGTGAACATCACATGGTTCCAATTCAAGGTAAAGTTCATTTAGCTTACATTCCCACAAAAAGAGTTGTCGGTATATCAAAACTAGCTAGAACAGTGGATATATTCGCAAGAAGACTTCAAACTCAAGAAACAATGACCCAACAAATTTCAGAGTGCATCAACAGTTCACTTAAACCAAAAGGAGTCGCTGTTTACATTGAGGCATTTCACCAATGTATGACGACTAGAGGAGTTATGAAACCGAACGTTTCAACAATAACCAATTGCTTTATTGGAGATTTTAAAACTGATAGTGATCTTCAACAGAGATTCACAAGCTATATCCTTAATAGATGAATATTATATTCGGTAATAGAAATTCTGTAGAGGAAGTTGAGGAAGGAGATAAACTTCAACCTAAGTTTGACGAAAAGGGCTTGATTCCTGCAATCACTGTGGATATTAGCTCGAAAGAGATCTTAATGCATGGATATATGAATAAAGAGGCTTTGAAGCTATCTATAGAAACAAAAAATGCACATTATTGGTCAAGAAGTAGGCAATCAATTTGGAAAAAAGGTGAAAAAAGTGGGCTTCAGCAAAAAATTAAAAAAATAAGAATTGACGATGACCAAGATTGTATAATAATTTTTGTTGAACTTGAAGGGCTGAAGGCAAGTTGCCATGTGGGCTACAAATCATGTTTTTACAGAGAGCTTAAATCGATCAATTCAAAATTTAGTGATAAGCTAGTTTTTATAGAAAAAGAAAAAGTATTTGATCCTAAAGAAGTATACGGAGATATACCAAACCCGACAAAATTATAAGAATTTTTTAAAACTAACTTCTTTCAAAGCTAAGACTATTTTTTTTTTAATGACATTTTGATTTTAAAAAAACTACTGCTATTATTTTACAAAGCTTTTATTTAGGAGGAAATTTATGGACGCTTCAATATTAAATTACACCGTAAACGATAATGTTGGTGAATTTTTAAGTAAAGATAAAAAACTATATATTAATGGAGATTGGGTTGACCCATCTTCTGGCAAATCCTTTGATGTTGAGGATCCGGCCACCGGGAAAAAAATTGCAACATGCTCTGCTGGAAATAGTAAAGACATTGATGCAGCAGTTAAAGCAGCCAGAGTTGCATTTGACTCCGGTGCATGGACTGATGTGCCAAATAATGAAAAGGGGAAAATTATTTGGAAAATTGGTGACCTAATTGATAAACATGGTGAGGAACTAGCCCAGCTAGAGTCCTTGGATAATGGAAAACCAGTTGCCGTTGCAGGTGCAGCAGATGTTCCTCTATCCTCTGATATTTTTAGGTATATGGCAGGCTGGGCTACAAAAATTGAAGGAAACACCATACCGTACTCATGCTTATATACACCTGGTGCTAAGTATCATAGTTACACACTGAGAGAACCTGTAGGCGTTTGTGGACAAATTATTCCATGGAATTTTCCGCTTTTAATGGCAGCCTGGAAGATTGCACCAGCGTTAACCGCAGGTTGTACAGTTGTTATGAAGCCTGCTGAACAAACTCCGTTGTCAGCACTTAGGTTAATGGAAATAATTCATGATTCTGGTTTATTACCTAAAGGTGTTTTAAATATGGTAACAGGATTTGGTGAAGAAGCAGGTGCACCTTTAGCCGAACACCCTATGGTAGATAAAGTAGCATTCACAGGATCTACTGAAGTTGGGAAAATAATCACAAAAGCTGCTGCAGGTAACTTAAAGAAAGTTTCTCTAGAACTTGGTGGTAAATCACCAACAATAGTTTTTCCAGATGCTGATGTCGACGCGGCTATAGCTGGTGCAGCTTCAGCTATATTCTTTAATCATGGTCAATGCTGTTGTGCGGGTTCGAGACTATTCGCACACGAAAAGATTTTTGACAAAGTAACTGAAGGAATAGCAAAAATTGCAGAAAATATTAAAGTTGGTCCAGGAATGGATACATCTACAGAAATGGGGCCACTTGTTTCAGATGAACAATTCCAGAAAGTTTCGGGCTACATTGAATCTGGAAAATCTGAAGGAGGAGAAGTCGTTGCAGGAGGAAAATATGATAATTCCTCAGGGGGACATTTTGTTCATCCAACTGTTTTTGCTAAAACCAATGCTGACATGAAACTTGTGAAGGAAGAAATTTTTGGGCCAGTTGTATGTGCACAACCTTTTTCTGACGAAAGTTTAGAAAAGATTGCTGAAGAAGCAAATAATACTTCTTTCGGTCTTGCTGCAAGCGTTTGGACAAAGGATATAAGTACTGCACATAAGCTAGCAGCAAAAATAAGAGCAGGTACTGTTTGGGTTAACTGTCATAATATTTTCGATGCTTCACTACCTTTTGGAGGATATAAAGAGTCTGGATGGGGAAGAGAAATGGGGCACGAAGTACTTAAAAATTATACTGAAGTTAAAGCAGTAACAGTAAACTTATAATTTATGATAAAAAAGCCAAACTAAAGTTTGGCTTTTTTTTACAACCTTATGACCAGTTCAAAATTATCGGATACTTTAAAAAGAATTATTTTTTTGAACAATTTAGTCAGTTACATACTCACATCAATTGTTTTAGTTCTATACTTAGCTTTCATACTAATTATTGGTTTTCGTCCTCAATTATTTCATATTTATTTATTTAATAGTTCTATTACTATAGGCATTGCTTTTGGTTTATTTATAATTATATTTTCAATTTTTTTGACTCTAATTTATGTTTTAATCTCAAATTTATATTTAGATAAGATAAGAGAAATTAATGACTAATCTATTTTTTTTAGCCTTAGTTATTTTTTTAAATCCTGCTCATGCTTTTGCTTTGGATAATGCAAGTACAAATTTCGCCGGTTTAATATTTGCTATTTTTGTTCTAATTACACTCATTATTACATATTTCGCATCAAAAAAATCTAGTGACAAAAGTAATTATTATGCGGCAGGTGAAAAAATATCAGGTTTTCAAAATGGATTAGCAATAGCAGGAGATTACATGTCGGCTGCTTCATTTTTAGGCATATCTGGTTTAGTTTTTTTTTCTGGTTTTGATGGATTAATTTACTCTATTGGCTTTCTAGTTGGATGGCCAATTATTTTATTTTTAATTGCAGGAAAACTAAAAAATCTTGGAAAATATACATTTGCTGATGTAACAACTATTAGACTTGAGCAATCAAAAATAAGGGTGTTATCTGCCAGCGGTACCTTGGTCACGGTTCTATTTTATCTAATTGCTCAAATGGTTGGTGCAGGAGCATTAATTCAAATTTTATTTGGTTTACCATATTCGTTTGCAATTTGGATAGTAGGTACATTAATGATTATCTATGTCAGTTTTGGAGGAATGATAGCAACCACTTGGGTTCAAATAATTAAGGCTCTTTTACTTATAGTAGGAGCATCGATTCTTGCCTACTTTGTTTTAAAAAATTATTCTTTTAGTCTAAATGAACTGTTAAATGAAGCAATAAAAATTCATCAAAGCCAAGAACTTATATTGTATCCCGGAAAATTAATCTCAGATCCTATATCAGCCATTTCATTAGGTTTAGCTCTTATATTTGGAACCGCTGGACTTCCTCATATACTTATGCGGTTTTTTACAGTCCCAGACGCAAGAAGTGCCAGAGTCTCTGCATTCTATGCGACAACATTAATTGGCTATTTTTATATCTTAACATTTGTTATAGGATTTGGAGCAATTATTTTTCTAACAAATAATTCACTATATCTTGATGATAGTAATAATTTAATTGGATCTAATAATATGGCTGCAGTTCATTTATCACATGTTTTGGGTGGAGATATTTTTCTGGGTTTTATTTCTGCAGTAGCTTTTGCAACAATATTGGCAGTTGTATCTGGACTAACACTAGCTGGAGCATCAGCCATCGGACGAGACCTTTATGTGTACGTATTAAATAAAGGAAAAGCTAATGAAAAAAAAGAAATTATTGTTTCTAAAGTATCTTCTGTTTTTATCGGAATAGTTGCAATTATACTAGGAATTATTTTTGAGGGACAAAATGTTGCTTTTTTAGTTGGTTTAGCTTTTGCAATAGCCGCAAGCACAAATTTTCCTATACTTTTTTTAACTATAACTTGGAAAGGGTTAACCACAAACGGAGCTTTTGTCGGAGGAATGATTGGTTTATTTACAGCAATAATTTTAGTTATATTGAGTCCAACTGTTTGGGTGGAAATATTTAATTTTGAAAAAGCAATATTCCCATATAAATACCCAGGACTTTTTTCTATGACCACGTCTTTTTTATTTATATTTTTGATATCAAAAATTGATAAAAAAAATGTAGATGAAAATAAATTTCACTTGCTTGTGAAGCAATCATATTTAGGAAGAAAATAGATGCTTTTTTTTGATATAGATAATCCCTCACCTGATGAAATAAAAGTATGGATGAAAAAAAATGATTTTACCATAGATTCAGGTTCTTTCGCGCTGGGAATAAGTAAACGTCAATTTGCAAGGTTTTTATCAGGTGAAACTAGCGCGAAAAGGGTTCATTCACTTGCAATGCAGATGGTTTGGCTAATAAATGAAAATAAAAAAAATATAATCAATGAAAATATTAAGAAAAATAAAAGTAAAAAAGTTAAAAAAATCTCAATTCCAATAAAGTAACCTAGTCTTTGTAGAGTAAAAAACTTATTCTTTTATTTTCATACCTTATTTTTTTAATTACATCTAAAATTAAACCACCAAAGAAAAATAAAATAGATACAATCATTAATAACCCTGACAAAACTGCTGAAGGTAATCTGTTAACTAAGCCGGTTAAATAAAATTCATGAATAATTGGTATACCTATTAAAAGGGATAAGAAAAAAAATAAAAAACTAAAAGTTGAAAAAAAAAGTAAAGGTTTTTCATCTTTGATTAAAACTAATATTAATTTTAGTATTTTTAAACCATCTTTATAAGTATTAAGCTTGCTTAAAGAACCAGAGGGCCTAGCTTTATAAATACATTCAAATTCACCAATTCTATTTTTTTGTTCTAGTGCATGAATAGTTAATTCAGCTTCAATCTCAAATTCCGCAGAATTTTGTGGAAAAGTTTTAATAAATCTTTTTGAGAAAATTCTAAAACCAGAAAATATATCAGTTATATCGTTACCAAAAATTAAATTAACGAATTTCGAAAAAAAATAATTTCCAAAAACATGACCAGATCTGTAAGCAGAGGAATCACTATGAATTCTTTTTGCGACCATCATATCAAAGTTTTCGTCCTGCATTTTTTTTAAGATATCTTTTATATTAGCTATATCGTATGTATTATCAGCATCAATCATAATAAAAAAATTAGCATTTATATTTTCCTCAAACATTCTTCGTACAACATTACCCTTACCTTGTTTGCTGACAAGAAAAACTTCTGCACCATATTTTTTTGCTAGTTTTACAGAATTATCTGTTGAATTGTTGTCGTAAACAATAACTTTTGCTTTAGGAAGTTTTTTTTTAAAACCTCTAACTACGTCACCAATCGTTGATTCTTCGTTTAAACAAGGAATCTGAACTACAACATTATTTGTCATTTTTTACAAAAGTAAATTTACTCAACGATTCATCATAAGAGTAAAAATTAAATCCAAATTCTGAAAATCTCTTTATTCCGTCAAGGTTATTAACTTTTTTGGTAATTAAAAACTTTGCCATACTACCTCTGCACCTTTTTATCATCATACCTATACCACTTAAGTTATTATTTTTTATTTTTTTAAAATCAAAGTTGATAACCCTGGACTTAATTTTTTTTATGTCAATAGATTCAAAGTACTCATTTGAAGCAAGATTAAATAAATATTTATCTTTATTTTTATATAAATCTTCATTAATGAGCTTCGTTATGTCATTTTTCCAAAAATTTGAAAGCTCTTCTCCCAAAATAAATTTGATACTAGTACCCATTTCTAATCTATAGGGGCTTATTTGGTCTAATGGTTTTAAAAGTCCATATAAACCTGATAAAATCCTAAGTTTACTCTGAGCTAAATTTAATGATTCACTGTCAAAAGTTCTTATTTCTAAACCATTAAATGTATCACCAGAGAATAAAAAAGCTGCTGGTTTTAAAATTGCTTTTTCAGTTGAATGAACTTTTAGTCTCCCATAATTTAGCTCGGCCAAATTATCACTAATATTCATTAAGTCTTTGATTTCTATTTGATTTAATTTTTTTAAAAGTCCTAAAAGTTTTTTTGTTTTTTTTAAGAATACTGGATTTGTGAAATCCTTATAAATAAAAGATTCAACATTAATATTCAAATTTTTTGCAGGAGATATTATTATCATAGGTATATGATATAATGAATTTTGCAAAAAAAATAAACTTAAATTATTTTATCATTGCCCATTGCCCACTCTCTGCTCTACAAGCTGTATCATAGGAGTTTTGAGCAATATTGTTTTGATTAATGTAAACATGTTCAATTAGTCTACAGTTTGGCTTTCCAAAATAACCCTTTATTTCAATAACTCCAGTATTTCCACTTTTAGGGTTTTTCCAATAACCTGTGACTAAAGATTCATTGTTATCATTTATTTCTAAAGTTTTTAGTGTCTCTTGTTTATAAAAAAAATAATCGTCTTGGCCAATAAAATCTGCTAAATAGGATCCAAAAATTAGGCCTACTGTAGAACCTATCGAAGTTGAAAATAAATCTCCATCCGATAGATGATAACCAATATACCCCCCAGCTGCGGATGAGGAGGTTTTAACAAAATTATCTCTGTTAAAATCTGAAAGTGTACAGCTAGAAAAAAAAACTCCTAAGCATGTGATGAAAAAAATCTTTCTAATCATTGATGTATCTCTCAATTAGTTGGTCTCTTTCCTCAAAGTTATATAAACTTTTAGAAAAGTTTGTATTATTCCTAAATTCTATTGATTTGAATGAAAATTTATTTCTTGTTAGTTGGTTTTTTAAATTATTAGCTAAGTTGATTTCATCTACACTAGCTTTTACAGCCAAGATGTTAGCGTTGTGGTTATTAATTTTAAAGTAATCTTTATAACCTAGAGGAGATAAGCTACTTATCGAATCAGGGTTTAAACTTAATGGAGAAAGGAAACCTGAATCAAAAAGTTGTTTACCAACATACCCAATGGAGCCACTCAATGTTAGATATTGAAAAACATAACTTAAGCTTCTTATCTTTGGATTATTTATACCTGCAGCACCTTCACTCCCAAAAATTTCTGTAAATGCGTTTGCTTGCACACTTTTGTGAGATAAAAAAAGAAATATTAATAAAAAAACAAAGAATCTCATACCATTAACCTTTCTATATTAAATTATAACGACATAGAAGAAATAAATTTTATAAAAAATTATTATTTTTGAAGATTTAATTCTTCTATTATTAGTAACTGTTGCTGAAGAGGAAGATTGCTAAACTTTTCTGATTTTATTGTTAAAATCCTATTATTATTAAAATTTGACAAAATCTTGTTTTTTTTTGAAAGCTCACTTTCATAATTTAAAGATTTGTCATTATATTGGTGATAAACAAAAGCCACCCCAGTCTTAATCATAAAAATCTCAAACAAGTTAAGAGCAATTGACGAACAGGGAATCAAAAAACACAAAAGGCATAAAAAAACAAACTTTTTCATTTTTTTTAACAAAAACATCATTTAATTTTACAAAAAAAATGTATGTTTAACAAGTCATAGAAATCAAAGGAAATATGAAATATATACTTCTAAAATCCTTTAAAACTATTTTGCCAACCAATCATAATTTTATATTCGTTAGCCATTTGCATACCCCTAACTCTCTGGTGTAGCGGAAGTATTAATTCAAAAGCTAACCTATTATTTTTCAAGTAATCAAAAGCATTAACATAGTTAAAACCAAAACTAAGGTTAAGTTTTTGATGACCAATATTTTTTGAATCCATTACTGGGCTCATTCTTTTATTCATCTGATCGTCCTCTCCATCTATTTTACCTAAATAGTCAAAATTTATTTTTAACGATGTACTAAAATTTTTTTTCCATCTATATGACAACCAGATAGATGTATCTATCGAAGTACCATATCGATATCCATTAGAATTATCACCAGAAATTGGTCTTTTTATTTGAAATTGTTCTCCTATCTTTACTTTTCCAAAATCACTAATATTGTTAATAACAAAAAATGGGTCAAAAGTTCCAGAACCATTTTGCATCTTGTAACCCAACCGAGAATTTAATGAAGCTGGAGTTGTATCCCTTTCATCAATACCTCCTGTTGGAAGACTAAGTCCAAAAGCAAAATGTATTTTAACGAATTCATTTTCAATAAATCTCAGTAGAGCTGAGATTCTAGTATCCCCTACTCCAGAGGAATTTACATTAAATCTTGACCCACCCCTCATTCTCATTCTCTGAGAAATCATTTCTTTTTGATTGAAACTAGACATAGCCATTAAAGTTAAATTATCTGTTGGAGCATACATTGCCCCAAACATAAACATATTCATCTTCATTGAAATTGGCGAATTCATGTAAGTGCCTGATCCATCAGAGGCTCCATTTGGAGCGGACATCACTGAATTTGCTGAAATAACATTATTACCACTTAACATGCCATCCATATTCATCTTACTAAAACGTAGTGAAAACATTAATTCATTTTTTTTGTGAAGATGATCGCCCATGACTGTAATTGGCCCATGACTATCTGCAAATTGAATTTCGTCAGCATTAAGATTTTTTTCAAACGAAAAGGTTAAAAAAAAGAAAATAAGTAAAAACATTTCATACTCCTAGAATTAATTGGATTTAAAAAATTGTTAAACTAATTAAATCTTTGGAGGCGAATTATTTTTTGGTTCAATAAAAAGGTTAAAGTTATACTCTTTAAAAAAAGAAATAGAAGGGATTGAGATTTTGAGAAAATTAAGAGAAAAATCTTTTTCAAAGGATAAATCATCAGATTTCCCTAAACAACAATTATAACTACATAAATTATCTATGTTATTATTATTTTCGTTATCTTCATGATTATCAGAGCAGAATTCTGTAAATGGAGACTCAAAAAAATTTTGCAAAATAGATGCTTGTAAAAAAAAACAATAAAAAAGTGTTAGAAGAAAGCTTATTGTATAAATACTTTTTTTTTGCATAAATCCTTGCTTAAAACTTAAGAAAAACAAATTGAAATTTTTAAGTTTTTTTTTTTATTATAATATTTTTTCTATTTAAAAAAAGTTTTTAATGCAATTACGTTTTCATAATATATATATATTGAAATATTGATCATTTAAGACTACGGTAAATATAATTAAAATTTGAATATGAAAATTATTAAAAAATTTCAGCTTAATTATTTTAAGAGGTATCAATAATGATATTCAGATTTATTATAATAGGAACTCTCATTTCGCTAATTATCGTAATGATGTAGCATTCATTTTAAATTTTTTTTATCCAACAATAATTTTTATAGAGATAATAAATTTTATGGTAGCGAAGGAGGGACTTGAACCCCCGACACGCGGATCATGATTCCGAATTATTCTCATTCTATCCCCTAGTTATAAAGGGTTTCAGAAAATGTGTCAAACTTTGTGTGTCAAACTTTCATTAAATAGATTGCCTAGAATCCGCGAATTTATTTTCACTTATCCCAAGGGAACCATCGAGGTTTACCAAAAAATAAATACCACAGTAATGCGGGAAGAGATGAGAAAATAGCACCGATTATAAAAGGAAAAAGAAAACCTGCCTCAGGATCAGCATCGTAAAATGCCATAACCAAAATAAATCCTACTATCCAAAAAAGATAATGTGTAATTATCATAAATCTTTCAAAAAATTCTTTCATTGTTAATTAACACTTACGGTTTCATAATGACCACCTAGTGTTTTTAGAAAACCACACCTATACTCCTCTTTTAACAATTCGTCTGTTCTTTTATTCCCCTCTTCAACTGAGATGTAATCATTTAGGACTAAAAAATCTATTTCTTCATACTTTTTCTCAAATATTCTAGACCTTTCTTCATCAAAATCTAAAATATTCTTTCCCGAATAATTTCTATGAATAATTTGTTTGTAATTATAATCTATTAGTCTTAACCCAAATAGTCTTCCAATAGTCATTCTGAATAATTGTCCAATTGTATCATAAATCAGTAGAAACAAATCTTTTAGTTTATAAGAACGAAAAATAATAAAAATCATAAAGAAAAAATTGATAACAAAATAAAACTTTAGATAATCAATGAATGATATCTGGAAAATTAAACCAAAAATTAGAGAATAAACAAACGAATATGTCCATAATTTTGAGTATGTGATTAATAATGTCAACCAATGGTTAAATGGATATGGTCTACTTAAAATATATTTAAAAAATTTGAAATGAATATTTTTCAATTTTACTTACTCGTTTTCTTGTTTACAAAGAGATTTATAGAGCAAATCTTCTGAAAAAATACTTTCTTTCATATTAGGTAATTCACATAATCTTTTTCCTTTTCCCATTTTTTCAGAAAATCCATTATGTGCATGCATTTTAAGATAATTTTTTTTACAATTTGCTTCCATATATGCAACAGATGAAATGAATTTTTCATCGGAAAGACATACTTTTTCATAACCAAGTATTTCTCCGTCGAAAAGTATATAATAAAAAAAACTTTCTTTGAATTTATCCATATATTTAAGGTCAACGAACGCTTTTATATTGTCTTTTTGATTTACTTTTTGCCAATTGAAGTCTAACTCAGCATTTCTAATTTTATTGCATACATATTCAAGTTGATCGTAAGACAAACCTTGATCATTTTTACTAAGTTTTTCCCATTTAGTATTTATTTCTTTTGTAAGTATAATTTCACCTTTACCTAAGGGTTGGGCATAGTCTTCTCTTTGTACAAATTTTATTATTAGGTCATCACATTGCCCCATTATTAGCATGCTTGATGACTTTGCATTAGAGTCAGGCATTTCTGCATTATTAAATAAACCTTTCCAAGTCACATATTTACCGACAGGTCTAATAGAATCAACATTTATATAGTAATTTTGAAAAACTTGTTTCCAATTAGATTTTGCTTCGAATGATATGGTGCATAAAAATAAGATTAATAATAGTTTCTTCATAATTTATAATAATCAGAAAAAACGAAAAATCATAATCAAAATATAAATTAAAGAAACTCATTTTTTTTGATTATAAAGAACCCAGAAACCTAGGGTTACTTTACACCGATTTTTGATAGGTAGTAAAACACTTGGTTTGACACATTTGTGTGTCAAACTGTGTCAAACTTTTTATTTGACTGTCTTATTGTTGTGAGAACTTCGGAAACCCCTACTCTCTTTGGGTTTTATGGTAGCGGAGGAGGGACTTGAACCCCCGACACGCGGATTATGATTCCGCTGCTCTAACCACCTGAGCTACTCCGCCTAAAATGCAAATTTTTTTGAATGATAGTGAAAAAAACAAATCAGTCAAATTTAATCTTTTTATAATTAAGTAAATAATTTAATTACAACATTTTGTAAATTTTTTTTTTACTTATACGACTTACTTAAATTTTTTTTTCACCAGCAGTTATCCAACCTCCGCCTATTACTTTTTTAAAATTATTATAAAAAACGCATGCTTGACCAGGGGCAATTCCAAATTCTGGTTCTAATAATTGCACTATTCCTGTTTTTTTTGAAACACTTGAGACTTTAACTTTCGCTGATATTAGATTTCTTCTTGATCTAACTTTTACGAATGCATTAAATTTTTGAGAAGGAACATTTTTTGAAAAAAAATTTAAATCCCTGAGATAAACATAATATTTTTTTAAATTTTCCTTTGGACCAATAATTACCTTGTTGCTATTTGTATCAATATCTAAAACATAATAAGGTTTATGGTTTATTGTTCCACTAATACCCCCTACCCCGATTCCTTTCCTTTGACCAACTGTAAAATCGTAAATTCCGTTATGAGTTCCTAAAACTTTGCCATCTTCAGTCTCAATATTACCAGTTTTTGATGAACCATTAATATTTTTCTTTATAAAATCTCTATAATTTCCATCAGGAATAAAGCATATATCTTGACTATCTGGTTTTGATGCTACATCCAGGTTATAAAATTCTGCTATTTCTCTTATTTCTTTTTTTGTAAAATGACCAAGTGGAAATCTCAAGAACTTAAGTTGTTTTTGAGTGGTTGCAAATAAAAAATAACTTTGATCTTTAAGATTATCATTTGCTTGATAGAGATGAATACCATCCTGTGATTCAACCCTTTTTACATAATGACCAGTAACTAGAATTTTTGAGTTTAAATTCTTACAAAATTCAATCAAATCAGTAAACTTAACAGTTTGATTACACTTTATACATGGAATTGGAGTTTGACCATTTATGTAACTTTCAATAAAGTCATCAATTACTGATTCTTTAAAATTATTCTCAAAATTTAAGATATAATGCTTTATTCCTAACTTTTTACAAGTTGCTCTTGCGTCAGCAATATCAACACCGGCACAACATGTTTTTGTTCCACTTTTTTTGCTTTCATAGAGCTTCATTGTTACACCTAAGACCTCATATCCTGCATGGTGTAATAATGCTGCGGTTACTGATGAATCAACCCCTCCTGACATAGCCACAACTACTCGAGAGCCAAACTGAGGAAGGTTATTTAGTTTTTTTATCTCTTTAAAATCTAATCGCATTAATCTCTCTCATCTATCCATGCCATTTGGATTGCCTCAAGAATTTTCTCGTTAGAGGCATCAGGGTTATCAACAAATTCATTCAAATTCACAACCCATCTGTGTAAATCTGTAAATCTGAGATTCACGTTATCTTCATTAGGGTATTTTTCCTCCAGAAGAATGGCTATATCTGTAACATCGGACCATTTTAACGTCATTAGTCTATACTCATATTTCTAGTTCCTGAAGGAACCTTTACTCGCATACCCTCAAGAGAATCGTCAATTATAATTTGACATCCTAATCTTGATGTATGAGTAAGTCCCCAAGCCAGATCAAGCATGTCCTCTTCTTCTTCTGAAGGTTCAGGTAGTTTTTCGAAAATATTTTTTTCCAAAATTATATGGCATGTTGAACATGCAAGAGATCCTTCACATGCCCCTTCTAATGAAATTCCATTATTATGTGCTACTTCTAAAAGAGATAACCCGTTCTGTGCATCAATCTCTTTTTCTTTTCCATCTGCTTCAATAAAAACTATTTTAGTCATAAAATCTACTCCAATATGTCCAAATCTTTTCCAACAAAGTTTTCAAAATTTTTATCAATTAATCTTTGTGCAAAATTCTTTGTTTGCTCATTCAAGTTATCTGTTAAAGTCTCAATGCGTTCTTTATTATTAGTCTTCATTTCCTTCTTAAGCATATTAGAAGTTTTATTTATATTTTCTATATCTTTTTTTGTGCACAGAGTTTCTATTTGATCTTTAACATTTTCAATTTCATTAATTAATCTGCTTGCTTTTATTTTAGATTCAATTAGCAATCTAGTATCCATGTCCTCTTTAGCATTTTTAATACTCGACTCTACAAGTTTTTTCATTTCTGAAATATTTAAATCTTTATTAGTTTTAATAACTATGTTCTTCTCATTACCAGACGATTCATCTATTGCTGAAACATACAAAATCCCATCAACGTCCAAAGAAAATCTAACTTTTATTCTTGGTATACCTGCTGGTTTAGGTTCAATATCCGATAAGATAAATTCTCCAAGCAAAGTATTTTTGCTAGATGTTTCTCTTTCGCCTTGAATAATACTTATTTTAATTGAAGTTTGCCCATTTTCGTTTGTAGTAAAAGTTTGTTCCTTAACTACAGGTATATTTGAATTTCTTGGTATTATTTTTTCCATAAGGCCACCCATTGTTTCAATGCCTAATGAAAGTGGAGTGACATCAAGTAACAGATTATTTGAACCGTTCAATAAGTCAAAACCGTGAAGTGCTGCACCATATGAGACTACTCGATCTGGATCCATTTCACTGTAAATATCCTTTTTAAAATATTCTTTAATTTTTTTTGGAATTAGAGCAAGTCTGGTTGAACCACCAACTAAAATAAACCCGTCTATTTCATCAACTTTTACATTACAATCTTTTATAAGCTGATCAGTAATTTTAATGGTTTTTGTTATTATTTCGTTAAAGATTTTTTCAATAACATTCATACTGATTTCAATATTTGTTTTTTTGTTCTTAATCGTAACCTCAGCAACAATATTATTAACTGATTGTAAATTTTCTTTAATAGATTTGCTGGCTCTTTTCAATGATAATATTTCACTATGAGAAAGATCATTCTTAATTGGGTCAAAATAGGTATTCAAAATATAATCAAGTAATAATTGGTCTAAATCATCCCCTCCTAATTTTGCGTCACCACTCGTTCCAATTACTTTAAAAAGATTGTCCTTTAAATTTAATAGTGATATGTCAAACGTACCCCCTCCTAAGTCATAAACTAAAAATTTTCCTCTTTTTTTTTTATCTAAACCATAGGCAAAAGCAGCGGCAGTTGGTTCATTAATCAACCTTCTTACATTAAAACCAGACATTAATGCTGACCTCATTATACCTGACCTAGCCCTTTCATCATAATAAGCTGGAACAGTTATAATACAGTCATTTACTTCCTCATTTAAAAAATTATTACTGATTTTTTTTAAATAGGAAAAAATTTCTTTAGCAATATCTACAGGGGATAAACAATCACTTTTTGAATTAATAACAATTTGACCATCAGGGTTGTCTGTAAAATACCTTTTAATGGAAAAGATTGAGCTCTGTAGATTTTTTTCAAGATCTATATCATTTCCAACCTTTACAGTTTTATCGAAACAAACTATGGAAGGTATTAAGTTCATTTTTTTTGAATCCTCTATAAAAATGACTTTTTCCCCAATTTTTATAGAGCAAACAGAATTTGTTGTTCCAAAATCAATGCCTAAACATTTAGAGGTTAAAGATTTTTTATTTGGCTCATCAATATTTATTAAGTTCATTTTAGTTTAAATTTTTTTTTATTTTTTCTAAATAAGAAAGTTTGACACTTAGATTTTTAATCTCAGGAATTTTTTCTTTTTCAAAGTTTGAATTTATTTCTAATTCAATTATTCTTATTTTTTCGATAATTTCAGTTTTGATTTTAACTTTTTCATTTTCATTTTCAATTGACATACACCTATTTTGTAACTCCATAATCTCCTCTAATAAATCTTTATCGGTAAAGGATTCTTCATTGTTTGGATTGGCTTTATATCCTTTAAGTTTTAATAAAATTTTTATTCTATCAACATTGTTCAACAATAAATTATATGCGTTATTTATATTAGATGATTCATATGCTGATATTTCCTTTTCCTTCTCAGCTGAATTTATAAATTTATCTGGGTGAAAAATATTTTGTAATTGAAAATATTTTATTTCTAACTCTTCATTATCAATCAGATAACATTGTTTTAAATTGAATATGTCATAGGGATTTGTTTTTCTTATATTTTGAATTTTGTTGCAGATGCTACAACGAAAGTCTACAACTTTAGTGTCAGTTTGGCAATTCCAACATGGAATAATGACCTCCATTAAGTTTTAAACGTGAAAGGATTCACCGCAGCCACATCTTCCCTTTTCATTGGGGTTGATGAATTTGAAACCTGACTCCAGCTCACCTTTTTCATAATCCATTTCTGTACCTATCAAAAAGAGTGAGGCTTTTTTATCGATAAATATTTTGACATCATCGATAACGATCATCTCGTCATTATCATCTATCTGATCTACAAACTCCATTGTGTAAGAAAGACCTGAACATCCCTTGGTATTGATACCGACCTTAATACCAAGCGTAGATTTTCCTCTTGAGGAAATCATTTCTTTAATATGGTTTACGGCACTTGGAGTTACGTTTAACATTTATTTTTTATTTTTATCTTTGTAGTCAGCGATAGCGGCCTTAATTGCATCTTCAGCTAAAACTGAACAATGAATTTTAACGGGAGGCAATGCTAAATGATTGGCGATTTCTGTATTTTTTATTGAGTGAGCCTCATCAACACTTTTACCTTTGACCCATTCAGTAATTAAGGAGCTAGATGCTATCGCCGAGCCACAACCAAAAGTTTTAAATTTTGCGTCTTCAATAATTCCAGAATCGCTTACCTTTATCTGAAGCTTCATTACATCTCCGCATGCTGGAGCTCCAACTAAACCTGTCCCAACCTCTTTTGATTCCTTGTCCATGGATCCAACATTCCTTGGGTTCTCGTAATGATCAATAAGATTTTTACTATATGCCATTTTTTTCTCCTTTCAAAAAAATTAATGGGCAGCCCAGTTTATTTTGGTTAAGTCAACTCCATCTTGGGCCATTTCCCAAAGTGGGCTTAGAGCTCTCAACCTTTTTACTTCGCTTACTATTTTGTTTACAGCCTGTTTTACATCTTCTTCTGTGGTAAATCTACCAAGACCAATCCTAAGACTGGTGTGCGCAAGTTCCTCTTCTACTCCAAGTGCCTTTAAAACATAGGAGGGTTCAAGAGACGCTGAGGTGCATGCTGAACCTGATGAAACAGCGAGGTTTTTAATTCCCATCATAAGTGACTCTCCTTCGATGTAAGCAAAACTTAAATTTAGGTTTCCAGGGACTCTTTTCTCTTCGGAACCGTTAAGATAGATTTCATCACACTTACTTCTGATACCTTCGAGAAAGGCATTTTTGAGCTTTATAAGTTTTTTATTCTCAGTTTCCATTTCTTTTGAGTAAATTTTACATGCCTCTCCTAATCCTACACATAGAGCTGGAGACAAAGTGCCTGATCTCATACCTCTTTCTTGTCCACCACCACTCATCATAGCGGATATTCTAACTCTAGGCTTTCTTCTCACATAAAGTGCACCTACTCCCTTTGGAGCATAAATTTTATGACCCGATATGCTCATCAAGTCAATATTCATCTGATTTACATCTAATGGAATTTTACCGATAGCTTGAGCACAATCTGTATGAAAAAATACATCATTTTTTTTACAAATTTCTCCAATTTCTTTTAAAGGCTGGATTACACCAATTTCATTATGGACACCCATAATGGAAACCAACAAGGTTTTTGATGTAATTGCGTTTTGAAGTTCTTTTAAACTAATTAAACCATCTGAATTAACAGGAAGATACGTTACATTAAAGTCTTTTTTTTCTGATAAAAATCTGCAAGATTCAAGTACACATTTATGTTCTGTCACACAAGTTATGATATGGTTTTTTTTATCACCGTAAAAATCTGCCAACCCTTTGATTGCCAGGTTATTAGATTCGGTTGCACCTGAAGTAAAAATTATCTCTTTAGGATTTGCTCCAATAATATTAGCAACATTTTCCCTCGCAATTTCTACAGCCTCCTCTGCTTCCCAGCCGTAGGAGTGATTTCTTGAGTGAGGGTTTCCATAAATTTCTCCGAAGTAAGGTATCATTTTGTCTACTACTCTCGGGTCAACAGGTGTTGTAGCTTGATAATCGAAATAAATGTTTTTAATCATATTTGTAAACCTTTCATAGGGTCTATTTGGGTAAAAATTTTTTAATTACAATTATAAATTTAATATTGTTCATAAATAATTATTTCTCGAATTGCTATCTCTAAAATCTTGCTTATCCTTCAATTTAAAAAAAGATTCGTAACTATCATTAGATACATCTTTAATTGATACTGAACTTAAGAAAGATGAAATGTGGTTAGTCAAATTATTCCAAAGATTGTGTGTCAAACACTTAGATTTCTTTTTTGTGGAAAGACAACTAGTCTCTATTCCTTTACATCTTGTAATCTTAAGCTCTTCATCTGTTGCATTGATAACGTCATAAATCATAATAAATGAAGGGTCCTTAGCAAAAATATATCCACCCAACGGACCTCTGATACTTTTAACAATTCCTTTTTTTTTTAACGAAGAAAAGATTTGTTCAAGGAAATTTATAGAAATATTCTGTCTTCGAGAAATTTCGGACAAACTTATCGGCCTATTACCAGTTGAATTTATCGCCATATCAACTAAAGATGTTACAGCTAATCTACCTTTAGATGTTAGTTTCATTTCTAACTCTTTTCTTTTTATTTTGTTGTTTTGATTTTTTCAGTTTAATTTCAAAAACATCTTTTTTTGAGGCGGTTTGCAAAATTAAGGATTCTAATGATAAAATTTTGTCGTTTAGCGAATGTAATTCTTTAAACAAAATAGAAATACTTTTTTTGTTTGGATCGTCAATCTTACCTTTTGATATTCCATATGCTTCAAAAGAATCTTTATTTATAGATGATTCAAGTTTTCTGGCTGGCACGCCTACGTAAGTCATATTATTAGGGACATCTCTTATAACAACTGCATTAGCTCCAATTCTTGAGTCATCCCCGATATAAATGGGACCAAGAATTTGTGCACCTGAACCAATTATTACGTTATCGCCTATTGTTGGATGTCGTTTTACATTTCTTTGAGAAGCTGAATCGATAGATGGAGAAATTCCTCCTAAAGTAGCCTGTTGATAAATTGTTACATTTTTACCTACTACAGAAGTTTCACCTATAACTAAACCAGCACCATGATCGATGAAAAATCCCTCGGCAATGGACGCAGCTGGATGGATTTCAATTGAAGTAAGAATTCTGGATATATTACTTAAGAAACGAGCTAAAAACTTTAATTTTATATTCCACAGCATATGACAAATTCTGTGTAATAAAAGAGCATGAAAGCCGGAGTATGTAAAAACAACTTCAAAGGTTGATCTAGCTGCAGGGTCTCTATGTTTCGCGGCCTTAAGATCAGAATAAATTAGATGAAATATTCCTTTTGACATATTAATTTAAATATAATATAAAATAAAATAATAATATATCCTACTATTTTAGTCAAGTATAAATGCCAGAAATTTTGTTAAACGGCCCAGCAGGTAGACTTGAGGGTCACTACACTCATAATAATGAGACAAACTCTCCATCCATTTTGATCTTACATGCTCATCCTGGGCATGGTGGAAATATGAATAACCCGCTTTCATTGAAATTACACAGATTGTTCTCAGATAATGGATTTTCAACTTTGAGATTTAATTTTCGTGGAGTAGGTAAATCTGATGGAGAACATGATGGAAGCGAAGGAGAACTAGCTGATTCAGCAATTGCATTAGATTGGCTTCAAAATCAAAACCCTGAATCAAAAGAGTACTGGATTTGTGGTATATCATTTGGTGCTTGGATTGGAATGCAACTACTGATGAGGAGACCAGAAATTCCAAAATTTGTTTTAATAAGTCCTCCTGTTGGGAAATACGATTTTAATTTTTTAGCACCTTGTCCAGCATCAGGAATGATAATTAATGCAGAAAAGGATAGCTTAATAGAGGTAAATTTAATAAAGGACGTTGTAAAAAGATTAAATCAACAACAATCTATAAATGTAATACAAGAGGTAATAAAATCATCTGACCATTTTTTTTCTAATAACGAAAATAAAGTTATTGAAAAAGTTAAGTCTTATTTTAAGAAAATTAATTAAGGATAAAAAATTTCTCCGCAAATGTTTCGTTTTTTGCAGCCAGTTGTTGACGGAAAAGCTGAAGGCAATTTTTTTAAGGTTCTTACGGAAATATATCCAAAGGCTGAGGATTCTATGAATGAAGAATTATAACCTAATTCATCTGACAGGAAAATTTTTTCTCTTCCTATTAAATTTTTAATTTCATGCATAAGGGTTAGATTACGAATTCCTCCACCAGAAAAAACCCAAAAATCAATTTTTTTTTTTAGCTTAGTTTGAAGTTCACTTATCAATTTTGCAGATAGGAATGTTAGTGAACGTAAAAAATTATGATTACTTATTTCCTTGTTTTGAGAAAAGTTTTTTAAATTAAAATTTTTTGTATCAAAGGATCTTGGGAAAGATTTTTTAAAATAATTTTTTTTCATCCAGCTATTTACAAGGTTATAATCAACTTTCCCCTTGGAAGCTATCGAGCCGTTTTTGTCAAAGTATTTATTAAATTTCATCATACAAAATTTATCAATTAACGTATTACCTGGCCCAATATCTGAAGCAATCAACTCTGTTTTACCTATCAGGAAGGTGAAATTTGAAATTCCACCAATATTTATCACAATAATATTCTTTGCAGTTTTTGAAAAAATTGCTTTATGAAAAATTGGAACAAGTGGAGCACCTTCACCTAAATTTTTGATATCTCTATTTCTAAAGTTCGCAACCACAGGTAAGTTAATTGTTTTTGCCAATATTTTTGGATCGCCTAACTGAATCGAGATATTTTTTTTTGGGTTATGAATTATTGTGTTTCCATGAAACCCAACTAAATCAATTTTTTTTTCACCATCAGATAGTTCTGATAAGAAAACAGAAATGTTTTTAACTACAAAGTTTAGGAAATTTTGTTCAGTTTTAAAGTATTTTTTATTTCTAAAAAACTTTTTTTCTAAACAAAAAAAATTAATTAAATCAGAAATTTCATCTCTTATTTTTTTATTAAATTTGTAATATTTATTTTTTATTATATTAACATTTTGCATTCCATCAGTTTTAATTAAGGAAAAATCTAAACCGTCAATTGATGTACCACTCATTATACCTAAAACACAAAACTCTTTCTTTTTCATATTAAAATATTATAACCACAGTATAAAAGTATAATGAATGATTTTTTAAAATATATTAAATCTAGAGGATATCTTCATCAGTGTACAAACGAAGCTGGGGTTGCACAGGCTCTAAAAAAATCTACATCGGGTTACATTGGCTTTGATTGCACCTCTGATAGTCTTCATGCTGGATCATTACTTCCACTTATGCTTTTAAGAATTTTCCAAAAATTTGGTCACAAACCGATCTTATTACTTGGTGGTGGAACAACATTAGTTGGTGATCCATCAGGTAAAGACGAAACTAGAAAAATACTCAGGGAAAAAGATATAAAAAATAATAAAAATAAACTTAAAGAAGTTTTTAAAAAATTTGTATCCTTTGAATCTTCCAACAATGCCATATTAATAGACAACTATGATTGGTTGACCAATTTAAAATATATTGATTTTTTAAGAGAAATAGGAAGTAAATTTTCAGTTAATAAAATGATGTCTCTTGAATCTATAAAGCAAAGACTAAATAGAGAACAAAATCTAAGTTTTCTAGAATTTAATTATTCATTACTACAAGCATATGATTTTTTAGAATTGAAAAGAAAAAATAATTGTAAAATTCAGTTTGGTGGGTCAGATCAATGGGGAAATATAGTTTCTGGAATTGATTTGATAAGAAAAATTAATAATGAAGAGGTATTTGGGGTAACCACACCTCTCATAACAACTTCTTCTGGAAAGAAAATGGGTAAAACTGAGAGTGGTGCGATATGGTTATCAGAGGATAAATTAGATGTAAATAGTTTCTGGCAATATTGGAGAAACACTTCCGATGACGATGTTGTGAAGTTTTTATACCTTTTTACAGAAATAGAAAATAAACAAATAGAAAAATTCAAGTCGCTTAAAGGAGAGGAACTGAATGAAGTAAAAATATTATTAGCTAATGAGGTAACAAAACTATGTCACGGCGAAGAGCTCTCAAAAAGTGCAGAAAACGAAGCTAAGTTAGTTCTTTCATCAAACGAATTGGATATAAAAACTTTAAAAAACTCTAAAAATAAAATTATCTTGAAACAAGATCAAATTACTACAGGCATCACACTGAAGCAAATATTAATGGATCTTAAGCTTTGTACTTCTAATGGAGAAGCTAAAAGACTAATTAATCAAAATGCAGTAAAAATTAACAAAGAAATTATCAGAGACAAAGATTACATCTTAAATCAAAAACTTTTCATTAAGGAAACACACCAAAAAGATCTTTATATTGTAATCTATGTTGGAAAAAAGAAATATGGAATTGTGGAATTAATCACCTAGAAAATTTTTAATAAGGTTTGGAACAAAAACTGAAATTGGATTATATGATATTTTATATTCATCATCTTCCTTTTCTACCTTAAATTTTGCTCCTATTAACCCATCCTCAGGTGATCCAGCAGTTATAATGTCTCCTACAATAGGAAACTTTGTTAGTAATGTATTAATTGTGTATGCGGGGATAACAGATCCGGTTGTCAAAAAATAGTCGTTTTCAAATCCGACTACAGTGTCAAACTGAATTCCTAACTCACTTCCCTTTAAAAGACTATCTACAATTCTTAATTTATCATTTGAAAATTCGTATTTTCCCTCCAGACTTTCAAAAATTATTCCACCATCCTTTAATTTTTGAGCCAAACCTTGTAATGAAAACAGAGTAATAAAATTTGCCAAAAAAGGAGCTTCTAAAAATACAAAATCTTTTCCTGCAATATTACCCTTATAGATTTTTGAATTATTTATTTTTTCTCCCTCTATTTTTAGACTTCCAGTGTTAATTTTTAAATTGAGATCAAAAATATTAAATAATCCTGGTGCAAAGTTTGTTTCTAGAAAAAATTTTTTTTTATCTCCAACATCTTCTATGATTATTTTATGATAATCTTTTTCTCCATCAAGTCTTACATCTAAATAATTAAATTCATTTTCATCTTTTTTAAAGTCAATAATTGGGTTATTAAATTTATTTACACCAATTATGATTTCTGAGAGACTCAAATTAAATATAATTTTATCAAGATCATCGAACGGTGATTTTTCATCAAGTTTAATTGTGGGCATTGTCATAGTATTACCCTGAATATTAATCTCAGTAAAATCTTGTTGTTTGATTGTCAATGAAAAATCTTGATTAGGTGTTTTAAATTTCACAATCTCAATATTCTTAATTTCTAAATCAGATGAGATAGTGTTGACTTCAATATCTATATTTTTTGTTTTAACATCCAAAAATCCTGAAATTTTCTCTCCGTAAGGGCTAACTATAAATCTAAGCTTTCCATTAGAAAAATTTGCATTTTTTCCAAGTAATGTAGATTCTATGTTGAACTGATCCGTTTCACCAACTCCTTCAAATCTGAAGTCATCTTTCTTTTTTATAAAAGAAAATCTTATGGGTAAAGATCCTGAGGAATTTTCAAAGTATTCTTGAGGTACAAAGTTTACTAAAGCACTAGATTCAATATTTATCTTTCCTTCTATTTCATCAACTATTTGAATTCCTTCCAAAATTTGCTTACCTTCAAAATTTACATTTGCACCTAAAACGTTTCCACTACCTGTGAAATTTACTATGTCAGGCATAACGTTAATTTTTATTTCGAAACTATCTAATCCATATCGATCATCAAGTAATTTATAGTATCCATTAATTATGCTAGCATCAGCTAAGTAATTAATTTCTTCAGCCTTTAAGTCTACCAAGAGAGGAAAGTCTAGTTTTAAATTAAGATTAACATCCCCTTCAATATCCTGTAATTTATTGTAATTGTCTTGTTCAATTTCTGTTAATTTTAGATAATCTACTAAGTAACTATTTTCTGATTGAATATTGAGATTTATTTTAGCTTTTTCAAAGTCTGTATCTAAATCATATAAATCTATATTACCAGATTTAATATTTAGATCATTTGAATTTCCACTGTTTACATCAAATGTGACTTTAGTGTTTTCAATATTTGCAGTGCCGTTAATATCAATGATTTCAGGCATCCCTTCCATATAAGTAATATTGATATTTTTACATTCAAAAGTTCCAAAAACATCAACTATTTGAATTTTTCTATCTTGAATATTGAAATCAACTTCTAAGTTAACACCAATGAGGGTTCCAGTTGAATTTTCTTTCATCCAAATAAAAGTTGAATTCATTAAATTTTTTGGCCAAATTTTTAGAAGATTCCTTACATATATTTTATCAATTTTTAAAAAGAATGA
>CACCPY010000008.1 GCA_902547955.1 uncultured Alphaproteobacteria bacterium
CTTACTTAAAAATACGAAAAAAAAATTGATTGAAAAGGGTTGTGATTGGATATTGGCAAATGAGGTGACAGATGACAATGCTTTTTTATCTGATAAAAACAAAATTTATTTTTTTGATCAAAAGAAAATCCATGAATGGTCCAAAATGAGAAAAAGAATGGTAGCATTAAAACTTACAAAAAAAATTGTTTCTTTTTTTAAAAAAAAATAAATTATTTAATTATGAAAAAAATTTATTACAAAATCTTGGAAAATGGCTTAGAGCTTTATAATTTAAAAAGAGCGACAGAGGACAGTGCCGGGTTCGATCTTGTTGCTGCAGTCAATAAAAAAATTACACTTAAACCAAACACAACTTTATTAATACCTACAGGATTTTCCATTCAACTACCAAAAGGTTTTGAAGCTCAAGTTAGACCTAGATCAGGACTTGCTTTAAAGAATTCAATTACAGTGTTAAACACACCTGGTACAATAGATGCTGACTACAGAGGAGAGGTTTGTGTTATTTTAATCAATCATGGAAAAAAGAAATTTGACATACTCAGGGGAATGAGAATAGCTCAAATAATTTTTATGGAGTTACCCAAAATCAAACTTGAAAAGAAAAATAGACTTTCAAACACCAAAAGGGGAGAAGGTGGCTTTGGTTCAACAGGGACATAATCGAGGAGAAATTGTTTAAAATACAAAAAAGAATTATTTATGCAATAGAGGCTGTAATTGACATTGCACTTAATTCTGGGGTTAACCCGGTGCAAAATATATCTATCGCAAAAAGGCAAGGAATTCCCAAAAGATATTTAGAACAAACCCTTCAAACTTTGGTAAAAAGTAAAATTTTAGTTGCATCCAGAGGGCCAAACGGTGGTTATAGATTAGCCAAAGAAAGAAGAAAAATTATGGTCTCTGAAATCATTTTATCTGTTTCAAAATCAAGTGATTCAGAATTAAGGGATTATTACAACACCCAAATTTCAAAAGTTTTGATCGAACCGTTAATTAACAAAGTTACAAAAAAAAGCTTCGAGTTATTGAATAGTATTTCAGTAGAAGATATTTATAAATTAGCAACAAATAATAAAAATCAAAATTTAAAGAAGAGGAAAGTAGATTTTGTCATCTAAAAAAAAAATATTTGATTCAATTGATGAAACGATTGGAAACACACCTATGGTAAAATTGAATAATATTTCTAAGAAATTCAATTTGTCTGGGAATATAATTGCCAAACTAGAGTTTTTTAACCCATTAGGTTCAGTGAAAGATAGGATTGGTTTAGCCATGATTGATGAAGCAGAAAAAAAAAATCTTGTTAATAAGGAGTCTGTTTTAATTGAAGCTACATCAGGAAATACAGGAATTGCACTTGCCTTTGTATGTGCTGCAAGAGGATACAATCTTGTTCTAACTATGCCGAGTAGTATGTCAATTGAGAGAAGAAAAATGCTTAACTTTCTTGGAGCTAAAATTGTCTTAACACCTAAGGAGTTAGGCATGAATGGTGCAATTGAAGAAGCAAAAAAAATTTCAAGAAAGACAAAAAATAGTATTATTTTAGATCAATTTAAAAATCAAGCTAACCCTGAAATTCATTTCAAAACTACAGCACAGGAAATTTGGAATGACACTCAAGGTCAAATTGATTTTTTTATTGCTGGTGTTGGAACAGGTGGAACAATAAGTGGGGTGGGTAAATACTTAAAGGGGAAAAAAAAAGGTATAAAGATCATTGCAGTTGAACCTGAAGACTCTGCAGTTATAAGTGGGGGAGAACCGGGGTCTCATTCAATACAAGGGATAGGCGCGGGCTTCATTCCTAAAAATCTTAATTTGAAAGTAATAGATGAAGTTGTGCCTATTAGTAATACATCAGCATTTCAGTTTTCAAAGGCTTTGGGAAAATACGAAGGGATTGCAGGAGGAATTTCTTCTGGAGCAGTCCTAGCGGCAGCTGCAGAAATTCATGAAGATAAAAAAATGCATGAAAGGAATAGTGTTATAATTATCCCTTCCTTTGCTGAAAGATATCTATCAACTCAATTATTTAGTGAATTTTAATGATGATAAATATAAGTGAAAAAAATTTCGAAAAGTATTCTCGACAAATTATGATGGAGAAAATTGGTGTTAGTGGTCAAAAAAAAATAATGAAGTCATCTATTTGTATAATTGGTTGTGGTGGTTTAGGAACAACAACTGCACAGTATCTAGCTATGACTGGAGTAGGGAAAATACTTTTAGTAGATTTTGATAATATTGAATTGAGTAATTTAAACAGGCAGATATCTTTTTTAGAAACAGACATTGGTAAAAATAAGGCTGAAATACTAAAGAAAAATATTCTTAAAATTAATGCAGAAGTAGATGTAAGTATTATCAAAAAAAAAATAACAAAACGAAATATCAATTTATTTTTTGACAAATCTCAATTTATAATTGACTGCTCGGATAATTTTGAAACAAGATTTCTGATAAATGAGTACTGTTTTAGAAAAAAAAAAATTTTAGTTTCAGCCGCACTTCAAAATTTTGATGTTCAAGTATCGTCGTTTAAAGCTTGGGCTAGTAAAAAAAATCCATGCTACGAATGCATTTTCCCGAAATTCTCTGATGCGGACATTTTGAATTGTGATCAAATGGGAATAGTTTCACCAATAGCAGGGTTTGGTGGAATAATGCAAGCAATTACCGTCGTAAATATAATTCTTGGGTGCAAAAACAAAATTTTTAGAGAATTAATTATCTTTGACGGATTTACGAGAGACATGAAAAAGATAAGAATCGAAAAAAATGTTAAATGTAAAATCTGTAAGTGCTAGTATTCAGTTTTTTTTATTTTCACTAAATCTGGTGGTGTCTTTTGTCTCAAGAAATAATTAATATTTTTGAATACTCTCTCTCCCATAGCAATTCTACTTTCCTTTGTTGCAGAGCTAATATGTGGTAAAAGTACCACATTATCAGAATCAAATAATTTTTGTGTAATCTGGGGTTCATGCTCAAAAACATCTAAGCCAGCCCCTCCAATTTTTTTTTTAAATAATGAGTCCGCCAACGCCTGCTCATCGATTATTTCACCTCTTGAAGTATTTATCACTATACAATTTTTTTTTAGCAATCTTATTCTTTTTTTTGACAGAAGATGGAATGTTTCAGCAGTAAAAGGACAATGTATTGAAATAATATCCATTTTAGAAATCATTTGGTCTAAACTACCCCAAAACTTTGCTTTAAATTGAGTTTCAATTTTTTTACTGTGTCTTTTTCTATTGTGATAATTAATTTCCATACCAATTGTATTTAAGCGCTTTGCAACTGCAGTTCCAATTCTTCCCATCCCTATAATACCAACTTTTTTACCCTGTAATTTTTCTCCAAGGTTTTCACTTGGCCCCCATCCTGTCCAAATCCTATTCATTATTTTTTGTTGGGCAACATTAATTTTCCTGCAGATCATTAGTATCATTGTTAAAACTAGATCTGCAGTATCTTCTGTAAGTACATCTGGAGTGTTAGTAACCATTAGTTTTCTCTCTTTGGCAGTTGTTAAGTCAATATTGTCAACACCATTACCAAAATTTGCGATTAACTTAAGCTTGGAGCCAGATTTAATGATTGAAGCATCTATGGTATCTGATACACAAGGAACTAAAATATCAACATTTTGAACTTTTTTCTTAAGATCTTTATAAGAATACTTTTTATCATTTTTATTAAAAATTACTGAAAAATTGTTTTCTAATTTTTTTTCTATCTTTTCAGGTAGTTTTCTTGTAATGAGAATAATGACTTTTTTAAAATTTTTATCATTCATTTTAATATTGATTATAACACCAAATACTTCTGCAGGGCTTAAAAAAAATAAATATTTATCAACTAAATATAATGAAGTTAACTTAAGAAATGGTCCCGGTTTAAGTCAACTTATATTATTTAAAATATTAGCAAAAGGTTACCCTTTAGAAATCAAAGAAAAGTATGAAAATTGGTATAAAGTCACAGATTACAAAAATAGGGTTGGATGGGTTTCGAAAACACAGCTTTCAAAAAGTAGTTATGGAATTTTAACCAAAAATATTGAAAAGCTTTACAAATTTCCAAGCTATAGCTCCAAACAATTAGCATTAGTAAAATCAGGATACATACTAAAAATTTTGAAGTGTAAAGTGGATTGGTGTAAAGTTCAAGATCCAAAGGTATCAGGGTGGATATTAAAGAAATCTCTTTGGGGGGGTGTTAATGATTGATGTCAAAATCGTTGGATAATTCATTTATCGATGCCTTGGAAATCTCACTAAAGTGTTTATAATTTGGATGATCAAACCCAATGATGACATCTGTATCACCTTTGATGAAAAGCTGAACTAAATCTTCGTCAAACTTAAAATGTAAAAAATGTACAGAGGATGCTTTGCCATCTTCGGATGTTCTGTCAGTATCATCTTCAGGCATAGCCACAACTTTTTTATCACCTATTTTGATAAATGTCGTGTTTTCGATACCCCCAACGGAATTGAGAAAATCTTTTCTTCTCTTTTCGTTATCGATCTCAAACATTAATGTAGCCACTAACTCCTTACCCTTTGGAACTAGTGGGTTGTAAGCTTTTATTTCATCTTTTAGCTGTTCTGTACCACCTCTTTCTATATATAGCATTTCTTGAATCTGATAAATCATGGTTTGATAACATTCAAAATAAAATGTTGCGTGTGGCCCAACAGGTATTCTTCTATTTTTTTTAATAACAGAAATATTTTTTTTTATGTTATTACGTTCTTTGATATAGTTGTCAATGTCAATGACGTCTTCTTCTTTGATTTCGAACTTTCTCATGATGCAAAATTCCTTTTTTAATAGATTGATTTTATAAAGATTTCGAGTGGATGAGATAGAATTTTAGCTTCGTTACTTTCTATCTTATCCATACCCTGTTTAATGTGTGTTCCGGCAAGGGGACATTCCGAAACGACATATTTATTATTATTTTGAATGGCCTTTCTTGAAACTGGTTTACCAACTTTTATAGCCATTTCAAAATTATCTTTTTTTACTCCCCAAGATCCTCCGTGTCCAGAACATCTCTCTATTACGTCTAACTTAATATTGGGAATCATTTTTAAAAGTTCTGTAGCTTTTTGTCCGATATTCTGGGCTCTTGAGTGACACGAAATATGAAGACTTACTGATTCGCTTTCATCGATTGGTTTTATTAAATCTTTTAATGAGTTATCGTTTATAAAACTAACTAAATATTCACAAATATCATAAGTGTTTTGAGATAAATGTTTGATATCTTCAGAATTGGGAACCAACAGGGGCCATTCGTATTTAATCATTAAAGTGCATGAGGGGACTATTGATAAAACTTTATAACCTTCATCAATGTACTGTTTTAGTTTTAAGCTTGTTTCTTTTGCCTTGTTGGTTACAGACTTAATATCGCCACCTTCAAGCTGAGGCATACCACAGCACATTTCATAAAAAAATTTATTTTCAATTCCAAGTTTATTAAATAACTCTTTGGCAACTAAACCCAAGTTTGGGTTATTGTAATTAACAAAACAAGTTGGGAACAAGATCACTTTTTCCTTACCTTCAACGCTGACTTCCTTTTGTCTTTTTTCAATAGTTTCCATTAGGGTATCTTTGTGAAACTTTGGTAAGTCCGCTTCCCTGTCAATCTTTAAAAGTGTCTCCATTATTGGTCTGGTGACTTTGTTTGATGTCTTAGTTGACCAATTTGCTAGGTTGGAAAACTTTGAAAAAAATTTTCCGTTTCTATCAGTTTTCGTTAATTGATCGTCTACAAAACTGTTCTTCTTTTGTTTCCTTTCTAAAACTCTGTATCTAAGCATTAAATGGGGGAAATCTAAATCAAACTCGTGAGGAGGAACGTAAGGACATTTAGTCAGGAAACACATATCGCAAAGAGTGCAAGCATCAACAACTGGTTTAAAGTTTTTACTATCTACTGTATCAAGCTCACCGGATTTAGAATCATCTATCAAATCGAAGAGCTTTGGAAAACTTTCACATAAGTTGAAGCATCTCCTACATCCATGACAAATGTCGAAAACTCTTCTAAGCTCTTTATCTAAAAGCTTTTCGTCAGTAAAATCTGGGTTCTCCCAATCAAGTGGATGGCGGATCGGTGCCCCAAGGCTTCCTTCTTTCACAGTCATATACTACAAAACTCATTGAGGGGAGTTTTCAAAACTCCCCAAATTTGAGATTAGCCCATATCGTCTAAAGTTCTCTGAAATTTACCAGCGTGAGATTTCTCCGCTTTAGCTAAAGTTTCGAACCAATCTGCGATCTCGTCGAAGCCCTCATCTCTTGCAGTTTTAGCCATACCAGGATACATATCTGTATATTCATGAGTTTCTCCAGCGATTGCAGCTTTTAGATTATCTGAAGTATTACCGATAGGTTCCCCAGTTGCAGGGTCGCCTACTTCCTCAAGAAATTCTAAATGACCGTGAGCATGGCCAGTTTCTCCCTCAGCAGTTGATCTAAAAACAGCGGCAACATCGTTGTGACCTTCGACGTCAGCTTTTTGTGCAAAGTACAAGTACCGTCTATTGGCTTGTGATTCTCCAGCAAAGGCTGCCTTTAGGTTTTCTTCAGTTTTACTACCTTTAAGTGACATATTTACCTCCAAAGTTAATGTTTGTTATAATATAGTAGAATTGTATAAAAGTATCAATACTAAATTAGAATAATTCTAATTTACGATAATGATAATCAATATCATTCAGTTAGGTTTACGACTATCTCGATAGAATCTAGTTTTTTACCGTTCGGTATTTTGGGTAATTTTGAAATTTTAATATTTTTTGATTCAATATCAATTAATGTTGATGAGTTCTTGCAAAAAAAATGGTGATGTGAAGTTGTGTTGGTATCAAAATAAATTTTATTGCAAGAAGTTTTAACAGATTTAACAATACCATTTTCTGTTAACTGGTTTAAGCAGTTGTAAACAGTTGCTAAAGAAATGTTTAGTCCTAATTTTTCAATTTTATTATGAACATCTTCAACGGTGAAGTGATTATTTCCCTCACTAAACAGTATTTTTATTATATCCACCCTTTGCTTTGTTGTTTTTAGTGGTGAATTTTTTAGTGACTGCAAAGCCTTTTTTATATACTCGTTAGATGTCATCATAATTATATATTAGTTTAAAAAAAAAAAATTACAATCCCTTCATAATTCGCTCAACAAGGTCTTTCACTTTAGGCACAAAACCACCTTTGTAAAAAGGATCTAATGCAAATCTGTAAACAGAATGCCCTGCAAACATTAATTCATTTTCAAGATTAGATAATCCATGGCTAATTTTCTGAAGGGTTTTTTGAATACAGAATGACCTTGGGTCAGCTTTTTTTCCAGTAGTTCCACCCTCCTCTTGAGACCAATTGCTAAACAAACACTGAGATAGACAGCCCATACAATCAATTTGATCTTTTACAATCTGACTAGCTTTTTTAATAGTGACCCATATCAAGGTATTATTTGGTGTCGTCATAGGTTTTGTAAAACCTTTTTTAACCCATTCTAGGATTTTTGGTTTATCACAATTTTTAACATAGAAAGCTCTTCTTCTTGGCCCAATTTCAATTTTTTCATTAAACTCGTTTGTCTGTTCTTTAAGAAAAGGGGTTTGTCTTTTTGACCTCTCCTCGAGTTCAATGAGAAAATTATTTTTTACAGCTGAAGAATAAAATCCAGTTGGACTAAATTTATGAAGACTGACTTCACCTTTTTTAATCGTCAAAAGTTTTTTTTTCCAAGCATCTGGGATAGGACTTTCTTCTGTTAGTAATGGGCGAGTTCCAAACTGAAAAGCAATTTTTCCAATTTCATCATTATCTATCCAATCCTCCCACTCTGATAAATTCCATACTCCCCCAGCCATTATTATTGGTGTTTCTTGAAGTTTAAATTCATTCATCAGACTTCGCAAATCTCTTACCCGTTCATATGGTGGTTGGGGTTTTAGTGGATCTTCGCTGTTAGATAAACCGTTATGTCCTCCTGCTAACCATGGATCCTCGTAAACTACTCCTCCAAGAAATTCGGATGTTTTTCTATAGGATCTTTTCCATAGTGCATTAAATGCTCTAGCAGATGAGACTATAGGATAATAATAAATACCAAAACTTGCTGCTATATCCGATAACTTATATGGCATTCCTGCACCACATGTTACTCCATCAATTATATCGCTTGCCTTGTCAAGTGTTCTAGTAAGGATTTCTTCAGCTGCTGCCATTTCCCATAATATATTAATGTGAATTGGTGCTTTTTTTCCAGCAATTTCTCTAGCTATCCTAGCTTGTTCAATAGCTCCAGAAACTGAAAAATCAATTAACTCTCTATGCCTACCTGATCTTGTTTTTTCTTTATAAACTTGAGGTATAAGATTTCCATTTTTGTCATATGAATCTGCATTTACTCCAGAAAATGTTCCCACACCACCTGCTTTGGCCCAAGCACCAGAACTTTCACCGCTACTTATTGCTATACCTTTACCGCCCTCAATTAATGGTAGAGTCTCTTTTCCTGACAAAATAATAGAATCTATTTTTTTCATGTTAAACTTCTTTAATACTTAATTTTACCTTACCTCTGTCATCAACTCCAATAACTTTTACTTTTACTTCGTCGCCTTCGTTGACTACGTCTGTTGTTTTTTCAACTCTTTCTTCCTTAAGTTGGCTTATATGAACCAAACCATCTCTACTTCCAAGAAAATTAACGAATGCTCCAAAATCTGTTGTTTTTACAACTTTTCCTGAATATATCTTACCAACTTCAGGTTCTGCTACAATATCATTTATCATTTGTCTGGCAATTTCACCGTCATCAGCCTTTGATGCAAATATCGATACTAAACCATTATCATCAATTTCAACTTTAGCATTTGATTTTTCGCAAATATCTTTAATAACTTTACCCCCAGAACCTATAACTTCTCTTATTTTAGATTTGTTTATTTGAATATTTAAAACTGTTGGAGCATTTGGTTTAGTTCCCTTTCTAGGTTTCTTAACAACCTTTTGCATTTCTAACAAAATATGTTTTCTGGCATTATAGGCTTTTTCCAAAGCTTCTTTCATAATTTCCTCGGTGATACCATTAACCTTTATATCCATTTGTAAAGCTGTAATTCCAGAATCTGTTCCTGCAACTTTAAAATCCATGTCACCTAAATGATCTTCATCACCAAGAATATCAGTTAAAACAACAAAATTATCTTTTTCTTTTATTAGACCCATTGCCACACCTGCAACAGACTTTTCCAACGGAACACCTGCATCCATTAAGGATAAAGATGCACCACAAACAGTTGCCATCGATGATGATCCATTAGATTCTGTTATTTCTGAAACAACTCTGAGTGTATATGGAAAATCATTTACTTTTTTTAATATTGGATTGATTGCCCTCCACGCTAACTTACCATGACCAACTTCTCTTCTTCCAGTAGAACCTATTCTTCCTACCTCATTGACGGAGAATGGAGGAAAATTATAATGTAGCAAAAACTTTTCTTTTTTATCACCATCCAGTGTATCCAACATTTGCTCATCACTACTTGTACCTAATGTAGTAGTTACTAAAGCTTGGGTCTCTCCTCGAGTAAATAACGCACAGCCATGTACATTATCAAGAAGATCAACTCTCACATCAATATCACGTACAGTGTTTAAGTCTCTCCCATCAATCCGGGTATTTGTCTTTAAAATCGAAGCTCGAACTACTTCCTTTTCAACTGATTTAACAGCATCATTAATAATATGAAGCTCGGTGTCGTCTTTATTGAATTTTTCGATAATTTCATTTCTTGTTTTATTCAGGGAGTCATTTCTCCTCTTTTTTTCTTTAATTTTATAAATTGGACCGAAAGACTTTTCAGCTTCACTTTTTAAATCATTTATATAGCTAGGTTGTTTAGGCTCATCAACTACCCATGAATCTTTTGCAGAACTTTCAGCAAGCTCTATAATTTTGTCGATAACACATTGAAATTCTCTAAAACCAAATTGAACTGCTCCAAGCATTATATCTTCTGGCAATTCACTTGCTTCAGACTCAACCATCAAAACTCCATCTCTGGTCCCTGCAACCACTAAATCTAGCTCACTTTCAACAAGTTCTTCTTTGGTAGGGTTTAATATATACTCACCTTCATTGTAACCCACTCTTGAACATGCGATTGGACCCAAGAAAGGCAGGCCCGCAATAGTAGTTGCAGCTGATGCTCCTATCATTGCACATATTGCAGGATCATTTTCCCCGTCATAATTCAGCACTGTACAAACAATTTGGGTTTCATTCTTAAAACTCTTATGAAATAAAGGCCTCATCGGTCTATCTATTAGTCTGGAATTCAGAATTTCAATTTCTGATGGTCTTCCTTCCCTTTTAAAAAAACCACCTGGTATCTTGCCTGCAGCATAAGCTTTTTCAATGTAGTGAACCGAAAGTGGGAAAAAATCAATTGTTGGGTCGGAGTTTTTTGACGCACACACTGTGCAAAGCACACTTGTTGAGCCTAATGTTGCGACAACGGCACCATCAGCTTGCCTTGCAAATAAACCTGTTTCCAATTTAAGATTTAAACCTTGCCAATCTAATTGAACAGTTGAAATATCAAACATAATTTTATCTCCTGATTAAAATTTAACGTCTTAGACCAAGAGACTTAACTATAGATTCATACCTTTCATTACTTTTTCTTTTTATGTAATTCAAAAGTTTTTTTCTTTTTCCGACCAGCCTCATTAATCCTCTTCTTGTATTGTGATCTTTTTTATTGAGCTTTAGATGCTCAGTTAGGTTTTTAATTCTACTTGTAAAAATAGTAACTTGAAATTCACTACTTCCAGAATTTTGCTTTTTAGAATCAGCACTTTCTTTTTTAACAGTCATTTATTTTCCTTTCAATCTTATCTAAACTTTCAAAAGTTTTTTTGGGTAAAAACTGTTATCCCTGAGATAACCAATCGCTATAAACTCATTCTTAAATTTTGCTAATGTAAAATCTCTGTTCTCAACTTTTTTTTTATGATTCATTTTTATGCTTCTTCCATTCAATATGTGTTGTATGGTATTTTCATCAAGTATAATTTCATTTGCATTTTTAAAAACCAAATTTAACGGTTTTATAACACTAATAAGCTCATCACTATGCACTAAACTTAACAAATAATCTAGTGAAATAAGTTTTTTATTAAAATCACCAAACCCAATTCTTTTTAGTGCTGTTACGGTTGCAAATGTTCCACTAACTTTAGCAATGTCTTCTGCTAAACTTCTAACATAAGTTCCTGAGCTACAGTTTACATAAAATAAGCTTCTTTTTTTTGATAAAACATAAGTAAGTTTTAAGTCAAAAATCGTAACCTTTTTTTTTGATAATTCAAATTTTGCGTTTTTTCGGGCTAATTTATAAGCTCTGATTCCATTGATTTTTTTTGATGAAAATTTTTGAGGTTCCTGAAAATATATTCCCTTAAACTTTTTTATCGCATTCTTAATGTTTTCTTTAGAGGGATAAATTTCGCAAGTTTTTTCTACTATTCCCTCAATATCACCCGTGTTTGTTTTAACTCCCCATTCAACTTCAAAAATATATTCTTTACTGATATTCTCTAAATACCTAATTGTTTTAGTAGCATCACCAAGAGCTATAGGCAAAAAACCCGATGCTAAAGGATCCAAAGTTCCAACATAACCAGCCTTGCAATAACCAAATATTTTTCTTACTTTTTGAAGAACTGCATTGGAAGAAATTCCTATTGGTTTATCCAAAAAAACCCACCCATAAATCTTATTTTTTTTCATGCTAGATCTCTCTACTTCAAATCATTCAAAACTTTGTTTAGCTCAAATAATCTTTCTGTCTCTTCATCTAATCTGAATTTTAATTTTGGCGTATATCTAAGTTCAATTCGTGATGAAAATTCTTTTTTTATCCTTGAAAGATTACTTTCAATTATAGTTTGAAATTGTTCTTTACTTATAAAATTCTTATCAGAAAAATTTGTAATAGAAACTGTCGCAATTTTTGCATCCTTTGACAATGTTACTTTATTTATAAACAGTATAATACTTTTACCGTTATCATATGTGAAATCCATGGTAAGAAAAACTTCACTAAGAGTTTTTTTAATTAGCTGTGTAACTTTTAAAATTCTTGGGTTGTTTTTTTGAGATTTAAAAATATTAAATTCATTACTTTTTCTCATTGTTTTCTCTTACAAAAAATTCAATTTTGTCGTTTTCTAATAAATCATTGAATTTTAAAAAAGTTATTCCACATTCAAGGCCAGATAGGACTTCTTTAACTTGATTCTTTTCTCTTCTAAGACTTTGAATTTGAACTTCTGCGATTTGCTTTCCATCCCTAGATATTCTTGCGAAAGCTTTAGAAGTTACCTTTCCATCTTCAATGATAGATCCAGCAACTTTACTAGAATCAGAAATTTCAAAAATCTTTTTTATAACCCCTTGACCAATAACAGATTCAACTGAACTAGGAGTAAACATTCCCTCAATGATTTTATTCGCCTCATCAATAACTTCATATATAATTGAAAAATAACTTAAAGTTATTTTTTCTCTTTTAGCTAAATTTTTAGCTTGAACATTCGCTTTAACATTGAATCCAAAAATTAATGCATCTGAAGCAATAGCGAGAGTTACGTCTGATTCGTTTATTTCACCAACACCTGTATGAATAATTTTTATTTCAACTGAATCGGAATTCATTTTTTTTAAACTTTGCTCTATCGCTTCTTTGGAACCATGTACGTCTGCTTTTATGATAATTGAAACTAACTTTTTTTGCTCCACAGATGCATCTTTAATCATCTGATCAATTGATGATCGTTTTACGGACGAATTTTCTTCATTTCTTTTAAGCCTTGATCTGTACTGAGTTACTTCGCGGGCTCTTGACTCACTCTCAACAACAACAAGTTTGTCTCCAGATTCCGGAGCACCTGAAAGACCTATTAACTCAACTGGAAAACTCGGTAGCACTTTATCAAGTCTTACCCCCTCGTCATCATAAAGAGCTCTGACTTTTCCCCATTCTTTACCAACAACCACAATATCACCAACTTTAAGTGTTCCATTCTGAATTAAAATTGAAACAACTGTACCTTTTCCTTTTTCAACTTTTGATTCAATAACAGTTCCTTCAGCATTTCTGTCAGGATTGGCTTTCAACTCAAGAATTTCCGCTTGCAACAAAATTGTTTCAAGAAGCAGGTCAAGGCCTTCTTTTGTTTTTGCCGAAACATTTACAACAGGACTATCTCCTCCCATTTTTTCACTAACTATTTCATGAGCCATTAAATCACTTTCAACTTTCTGAGGGTTTGCAGTTTCTAAATCTATTTTATTTATAGCAACAACTATTGGACAACCAGAGGCTTTTGCATGACTTATAGCTTCAATTGTTTGTTCATTAACACTATCGTCAGCCGCAACAACTAAAATGATTATATCAGTTATGTTAGACCCTCTCGCTCTCATTTGACTAAAGGCGGCATGACCTGGGGTATCGATAAAAGTAATCTTTTGTTTGTTATTTGTTTCAACAATATATGAACCTATGTGCTGAGTAATCCCCCCGGCTTCGGATGCTGCAACTTTTTTTGCTCTTATCGCATCAAGAATGGAAGTTTTACCATGATCAACATGGCCCATTATTGTCACAACTGGGGGTCTATTAACTAAATCTAAATCATTATCTGTTTTTCCGTCAAGTCCTAATTCTACATCTGATTCACTGACTCTTTTTGGAATATGACCAAGCTCTATAACAACAAGTTCAGCGGTATCTCCGTCAATTGTTTGGTTAATTGTAGCCATCACTCCAAGTTTCATCAAAACCTTTATAAGTTCTGATGATTTTTCAGCCATTCTTGAGGACAACTCATTAACAGCAATAAAATCCGGAATAATGATTTCTTTCTTTTTTTTTTCTTTTAAATCAGGTGAATCTTTTAAATCGACACTAGTTAAAGTTCTAAGCTTAGCTTTTTCTCTTGCGCGTTTAACAGCGGCTAACGACCTGACCTTTTCATTATCCTCATTTAATGCCTGAGAAATAGTTAATTTTCCTTGCCGCCTGTTTTCAAAACTTTTTGGAGATTTAACAAATTTTGGAGCCTTTATTTTTTTTTCTTTTTCTAAAATTTTTTCATCTTGTTCGGGTTTAGAATCAAACTGTCTTGAAAAATTTTTTTTTACGGGTTTTTTTTCATCTGAGGTATCGTTTACTTCTTTTTTTTCTTCTTTTGTCAAGTCAGCTTTTGGTTGTTGCTTAGAATCACTTTTGGAAACTTGTGATACCGCAAGGCTCTCTTCAGATTGGTCAGATGCAGGGACTGATTGATTAACTTTATTTTCTTCGTTTTTTAAGCTACTTAGAGTTCTTTTTCTTTTAACTTCAACAGAGACAGACCTGCTTCTGCCATGAGAAAAACTTTGTTTAATCTGGCCGGCATTGAAGGTTTTCTTTAGTTGAAGTTTTCCCGAATAATCGTTTTTTTTGTCCTTATTTTCTTCCATTTTATTTTTCAAACCAATGTTTTCTGGATTCTATAATTACTTCGTCAGCCTTTTTATTATCAATATCATTCAAAAATTCCATTAACTCAAAACTTGACAAGTCTGCTAACTGATCTCTAGTTTTAATATTTTTTTCATTTAGAACCATAAGTTGGTCCATCGTAAAAAAATCACTTGACAGTAAATAATCGTCCATGCCTTCTTTTTTTAATATGCTGAGATTATTAGCTTTTTCTTTTTCCAGATAGGTTTTTGCTCTACTGATTAATTCTGTTGATAGTTCGTCATCAAACCCCTCAATTGAAGCTAAATCTGATGGAGTCACCATTGAAATTTCTCCGATTGACGAAAAACCCTCTGTAACCAAAAGGTGAGCTATGACCTCGTCAACGTCGAGTAATTTAATAAATTTTTGTGATAAATTTTTAAATTCTTCACTCCGTCTTTCCGACTCTTGACTTGTGGTCAAAATATCAATACTCCAGCCTGACAGGGCACTTGCAAGTCTAACATTCTGACCTTTTCTTCCAATAGCAAGGCTTAACTGCTCGTCAGGTACAATAACGTCAATCTTTTTCAGATCTTCCTCAATTATTACCTTGTCTACTTCAGCTGGACCAAGTGCATTTACAACAAAAGTAGCAATATCTTCAGACCATAATACAATGTCAATCTTTTCTCCTTGCAGCTCATTTACAACAGCTTGAACACGACTACCTCTCATGCCTACACAAGCCCCTACTGGATCAATACTTTTTTCTTTTGTAAAAACAGCAATTTTTGCTCTACTACCAGGATCTCTTGCAACTGACTTTACCTCAATGATTCCATCATAAATTTCTGGCACCTCTTGTTGAAAGAGTTGTACTAAAAAATTATTGTGTGCTCTTGATAGAAAAATTTGGGGCCCTTTCAGGTCATATTTGACTTCTGTAATATATGCTCTTATACGATCAGATCTTCTAAATATCTCTCTATTCAAGAGTTGTTCTCTTCTAAGTATTGCTTCACCTTTTCCCAAATCAACAATTAGGTTTCCATACTCTACCCTTTTAACAATGCCATTTACAATTTCTCCAATCTTGTCTTTAAATTCGTTAAACTGAACAACTTTTTCAGCTTCTTTAACTTTTTGATAAATAACTTGTTTCGCAGTTTGTACAGCAATCCTTCCAAAATCTAATGGCGGCAACTCATCGATAAGAAATTCACCTTCTTTTAAACTTTGATTGCCTTTTGGCAGGTCCTTGAGATTTATTTTATTAATCCTTTCTTCTGATGGAAGATTTTCTAAATCCTTTACTACTTCTTGATACCTGAATAAACCTATATATCCATTATCTCTGTTTACATGCGCTCTTATATCGAGTTCATGGCCGTATTTTGTCCTTCCTGCTTTTGCTATAGCCGTTTCCATTGCCTCTAAAACTTCCTCTGATGTAATGCCCTTTTCCTTTGCAATACTTTTAGCCACATCAATTATATCAAAATTACTACTTACAACCGTCTCTTTATTTTCCAATTTTTTTTGTCCTCTAAAAAAGTTAAATTAGTAATTTTTAACTCAATCACTAATCCATAACAATCCCATTATAAGATTAAATACATAATTAAAATATTAAATCCTATGTTTTAACATTATAAAGAAAAAAATATGTTTTTTTTTTATTTTTTTTTGCTTTTTTATAATACTTTGTTTCGACTATATCAAAGGAATTAATTAATTTTTCTCCAAATAAACTTGTCGATAGGATAAAATTTTTATCCGTGTAGAATTTGTACAAAATCTGTTCCACATAATTAACATCATCGGATGATAAAATGATTTTTGACTTTTTATTACATATTGTGTGTAGAGATTTTAAAAAAGGTTTACTGATAATTCTTCGTTTCATATGTTTTTTTTTAGGCCACGGATCGGGAAAGAGAATTAAAATCCTGGAAAAAGTATACTTTTTAATATATTTAAAAAATTCTTGAAAACTTAAATTTGTAAGAATCAAATTTTTAATACCAAATTGTTTAATCTGTTTTTTTAAAGATAAAGATCCTTTTAAATATGGGTCACAACCAAGAAAAAACTCATCGCTATATTTGACTGCTGACTTAAAAATATTTTCACCTGACCCAAAACCAATTTCTAGGTTCAAAAGTGAATCTTTAGGAATAAGTTTATTAAAATTTTTTATGTTTTTATGATGAAAAAAGAATTCATCATTAAATAGACTTAGTAAATCATCTTTATTTACTTTTCTTGGTGTTTTCCTTCCATAAAAATCAATCATTAAAGATTTTTAAAGATATCTATACTTTCAAGAGATTCCCATGAAAATAATCCTTTTTCCTTATCAAAAGTTCTACCAAAATGTCCGTAAGATGCAGTATGCTGGTATATTGGTTTATCTAGACTTAGGAACCTTTTAATACCTGCCGGTGAGAGATCAAAATTTTCTTTAATTACTTGAATTAACTTACTTTGATTAACGATAGAGTTTTGATCAATTTTTAAAAAAATTGAAATAGGTTCAATTACTCCGATGGCATACGACAATTGAATTAAACATTTTTTCGAAATTCCGCTTCCAACTATATTCTTAGCTAAATATCTAGCCATATACGCCGCAGATCTATCAACCTTGGTATAATCCTTTCCTGAAAAAGCTCCTCCCCCATGCGGAGCAGCACCTCCGTATGTATCGACAATAATTTTTCTGCCTGTTAGACCTGCATCTCCATCTGGTCCACCGACAACAAATCGCCCTGTGGGATTTACTAAAATTTCTTCTTTTGCAGGAAGAATCTCAAGTGGAATAGCACTTTCAATCAACTCTAAAATTTTTTTTCTAATCTCCTCATTACTTGCACTTTCATTGTGCTGACTTGAGACAATTATTGAGGTTATAGACTTGGGTTTGTTGTTTTCATACAAGACGCTAACTTGACTTTTGGAATCCGGCCCAAAAAAAGAATCATTTGCATGTCTGAAATTTGATAGCTCTTTCAAAATTTTATGAGAATAATGTATTGGTGCTGGCATTAAATTTTCTGATTCCTCACACGCATATCCAAACATTATTCCTTGATCTCCTGCACCGTAAACTTCATTATCTTCATCTTGATCAACACCCATTGATATATCATGTGATTGATCATGAAGGTGGTTCTCAATAACTATATTTTTCCAATGAAAGCCATTTTGTTCATAGCCAATATCTTTAACTTTATCTCTAACAGTTTTTTCAATTGTTTCTTCAGTAATCTCACTTTTATTTTTTTTTATGTTAACTTCGCCTGCTAAGATCACTCGATTGGTAGTTGCAAGAGTTTCGCACGCAACCCTAGAATTCTTGTCGTGAAGCATAAATAAATCTAAAATCGAATCTGATATTTGATCACAAACTTTATCGGGGTGTCCTTCCGAAACAGATTCACTTGTAAAAATAAAATTATCTTGAGAGTTTTTCATATTAATGTATTAGGCCTAACGTTTACTTTTAATTGATAAAAAATATCTATCAAGTAAAATAAAAAAAATACAAAAAATATTAATATTAAATTAGAATAATTCCTGTAACTTTCAAAAAGTGTTTGGGTTTTTTTTAGCGGTAAATTTAACTCCACAAACCCACTTTCATTTAGATCAATACTTTTAATTATTTTACCATTTTGATTTGTTATTACTGAAATCCCTGAATTTGCGGATCTAATTAATGGAATTGATTTTTCAACCGCTCTAAATATTTGAGCAGACAGATGTTGCCTAGGCCCAGTGGTTTTACCAAACCAAGCATCATTAGTAATATTAATTATAAATTGACTTTCCTCATCAGAAAATGTCTGAAAGATTGCCTCGTAACAAATTGATGGCTCGAAAATAATTTTTTTATCCTCCAGTTTAACTTCAATTTGATTAGACTGTTTACCAACGCTAAAGTCAGTTGAGCCAGGTGTTAGTTTTAAAAAATCGGAGAATGATCGGAATGGTATGAATTCACCAAATGGTACAAGCTTTTTTTTATCATAAAAAACTAATTTATTATCTTTTATGACATAAAGAGAATTAAAAATTTTCACTGAACCGTCCTCTATTGTTCTCCTCAGTGAGCCAGTAATAAGAATCATATTTTCTGGAATTTTTTTTTGTAAGTAATTAAGAAAATCTTTCTCTTCATTCAGATAAAACGTAAGTGCTACTTCTGGCCATACAACAATTTTTGTTACTTCTTGCTGGTTACCATCAAGAGTTAAAGCAATCATCTTTTCAAAATTTTTTTCAAAAAAGACCTTATTCCATTTTTCTTTCTGAGGGATATTAGGTTGAACAACCCTAACAAAAGCTTTTTCATCATTAATTTCTTTATATTCAAAATTTATTAAATTAAAACTTATTAGAATTAGTGGAAAAGAAAAAATTGAAACAATAAATGTTTTTAATCTTAAATGTATTAAAAGGTTTACCGATAAAATAATCCAGAGAATAGTTAAAAAAGACAACCCAAAGATACCAAAAATTTTCACTATTTGTATAAATTCACTATTAAATGCCCAAATATGTCCAGTCAAATTTAATGGAAGACCTCCGAATAATTTTGATCTTAAAATTTCAGAAAATAAAAAAAATAAACTTACGACTAATGATCTTAAAAAGATTTTGTTCTTCATTAATAGAAGGTTTTTTTCAAATAAAATAATCAAATAAACAGGAAAAATAAAAAAAACACCCATCAATATCGGAAAAATTAAGGCACCAAGAGGTATAAGATAAAAATGTTTTTCATAAACTAAAAAAGGACTTATCATCCAATGCATTGAACCTATAAAAAAACCCGTTCCAAAGAGCCAACTGTAAAAAAAACCATATTTGTAAGAAGTCATTTTGTAAACGTTCTTCAGAAATGAATAGTAAACAAAAATTATTAAGGGTAAACAAAACAAAAAGGATTGAGAAATTCCCAGTAGTAAGCCAAGAAAAAAAAATTTAAAAGATTTTTTTAGGGTCATTATTTTAAAGTAACCAAAATTCTTTTTATTCTTCTAGTATCTGCTTCAATAATTGTAAATTCTAATTTATTTTTATAATTTATTACCTCACCTCTGCCAGGAATTCTTCCTAAAAGAAAAAAAATAAACCCACCGAGTGTATCTATCTCGTTTTTTTCGTCTAAATTCAAATTTACTTCTAATCTCTTTTCAAAATCATCTACAAGAATCCTCGCGGATATTTCAAAGCTCTTTTTTGAAATTTTTTTAATCTCATCAACCTCTTCAAAATCATGTTCATCCTTAATTTCTCCTACTATCTCCTCAACTAGATCTTCAATTGTTACAATACCGTTTGTGCCGCCAAATTCATCAACAACTATCGACATATGTATTTGGTCGGATCTCATTTTTAATAAAAGGTCTAAAACTTTCATTGAAGGTGAAGAAAACAAAATTGTTCTAATCATTTTTTTTGAAATTTTTGTGCTTTTGTTATTCGTTGATCTATTAATTTTTTCAAACAAATCTCTAATATGTATCATCCCTAAAATTTTATCTAAATTACCATCAAAAACAGGAATTCTTGAATGCTTGGTCTTGTCAATAAAGCTGACAAGATCATTATAGGTAGTCTCAACCGAAACCGCATCAATATCTGCCCTTGGAATCATGACATCTTCTATACATTTGTTATTAAGATTTATTACGTTCTTAAAAATATTTTTTGTTCCATCATCAATTTTGTCTTGTCCATTTGTGTTATCTTCAATCAAATCCTCTAAAACGTCTTTAATATTTTCTCTATCATTTATTTTAAGAAGAGACTTTATTTTATATGTAAAATTCTTAAGCATTTATTTATAAGGAGAAGTAATAGACATTTTTGAAAGAATAAAAATTTCTTTTTTCTTCATAATTTCAAAGTTTTTTTTTGTGTTGTGGTCAAAACCTAAAAGATGTAAAAGGCTGTGAACAATCATGTGAGATAAATGTTTGTAGAACTGTTTTCCCTGCTTCTGTGATTCTTCATAAATTTGTTCCAAAGAAACTACTATATCCCCTAAAATTATAATTGAAGATTTACCAAAAAATCTTGTTTCATTTTGAGGAAAAGAAAGGACGTTAGTTACTTTATTTTTTTTTCTGTATTTTAAATTAATTTTTTTCATATTGACATTATTTGTAACAAAAATTGAAATGTAAAAATTTTTACTATATCGCATTTCTTTTACACAAACACTGATTGATCTTTTTATCAGTTTTGTAATTTCTGCTTTTCTAAATTCCGGGACATCCTCAAAAGATAAATCAATCATTTTTTTTAACAGACTTCAAAAAGTACTCTTTACCAACTCCTTCTTTTCTTTCAAATTTCTCATAATTGTATACAATTTTTGACACCAACGGGTTTCTAACAACATCTTTGTTACCAAATTCAATAAAACCAATATCATCAATATTATCTAAAATTTTTATTGATTCTCTTAAACCAGACTTAGTACCAGAAGGTAAATCTACTTGTGATAAATCGCCGTTTATAATCATTTTGGAATTTTCTCCCAACCTTGTTAAAAACATTTTCATTTGAACTGAAGTTGTATTCTGTGATTCATCTAATATTATGAAAGCATTTGATAGGGTTCTTCCTCTCATAAATGCTAGTGGAGCTATTTCTATAAATCCTGATTCAATCTTTTTTAGTACTTCTGAAAATGATAACATATCGTTTAATGCGTCATAAATAGGTCTTAAATAAGGATCAATTTTTTCTTTTATATCCCCAGGTAAAAAACCCAATCTTTCTCCTGCTTCTACTGCTGGTCTTGTAAGAATGATTTTATCTACAGCACCTGATTTCAACATTGATACAGCAAAAGCTACTGCAAGATAAGTTTTACCTGTTCCAGCTGGACCACAACAAAAAACCATTTGTTTATTTTTAACCATGTTAAAATATTCGATCTGTTTTTTTGATCTTGGTTTAATTAGTCTTCTTCCAGCTGTAAAACTTATAGAATTCACAAGATCTATATCATCTTCCTTTTTTTTCATACCGCTGTATTTAATAATATTAATAATTGCATTAATTTCACCGGTGTTTATAACTTTATTCTTTAAAACTTCTTCGTAAATTTTTTTAAGTGCAACTGCTGTTGTATCAACGCTAGCCTCTTCGCCGGAAATTTTTAAAAGGTTACCTCTGGGAAATATAGAAACGTCAAATTCATTCTCCAATATTTTTAGGGTTTTATCCTGATCTCCAAATATCATTGGTAAAACCAAGTTATCGTCAAATGACATGATCTTAGAAAAACTTTCTATTTTTTTTTTCAATTTTTTTGTCAAATTACTTCTAACTTAGGATTTTCCCATGAAATGAGAATGAGGTCAATCTCTCAATCTTAATATTTAATATTCTGCCTATAATATTTTTCGATGAAAAAACATGAACCGGTTGAAGGTGAGGTGTTCTGCCTACGTATTGATCTTCTTTTTTTCCAAAATCTGTTATTAAAACCTCTACTTCTTTATCAAGCAGCTTTTTATTAAAATTATTTTGATGAATATTAAGTATTTTTTGTAAATACTTTAGCCTTTTTTTCTTTACTTCCTCACTATTAAAATCTTTCTGAATTGATGCAGGCGTTCCAGGTCTTGCGGAATATATAAATGAATATGAACTTGCAAATTTTACCGTATTTACTAAGCTAATAGTATCTTCAAAATCCTCATCTGTTTCTCCAGGATAACCTACTATAAAATCTGAAGAAAAAGCCATTTGTGGTACTACAAGTTTAATTTTTTTTGTTAGTTCAACATATTGCCTTTGAGTGTGCTTTCTATTCATTGCTTTTAGAATTTTATCTGATCCTGATTGAATTGGAAGGTGTAAAAAAGGCATCAGTTTTCTATTATTAGCATGTTCGTCTATTAGGTTGTTATCTATATCGTTTGGATGTGAGGTTAAATACCTAATTCTTTTCAAGTTAGGTATTTTTGCAATTCTATTACAGAGATTTCCCAATTGTACTTTTTTTTCTTCGGCTTCATAAATGTTTGATTCATAAGAACTTACATTTTGTCCTAAAAGTGTAACCTCTGCACATCCTTTTTCAACGGCGTCATTTATTTCGGCATAAATATCTTCTAAAGGTCTAGAAAATTCTGCCCCTCTAGTATAAGGAACAACACAAAAAGAACAGAATTTGTCGCAGCCCTCTTGGACAGTTATTAATCTTGAAATTTTGTTAGATTTAGAAAATGTTAAAGATTTAAATTTTTCTTCGCTTAAGAAATCAATATGAACTTTATCAAAATCTTTTTTTTTTAAAAGAGTTGGTATAGCTTGAATGTTTTGTGGTCCAACAACATAATCAACAGAGTTATTTCTATTAATGATTTCCTCGCCTTCTGCTTGGGCAACACAACCCATGACAACTATACTTAGCTTTTTTCCAAACTTTTCTCTATTTTTTTTGTAAATTGAAAGTCTTCCTAAATCTGAATAAAGCTTTTCACTAGCTTTTTCACGTATATGACAGGTATTTAGGATGGCTATGTCTGTATTTTCTACGTCATCAGTTCTTTCAAAACCATTTAATACTAATAAGTCATTAATTTTTTCTGAATCATAGTTGTTCATTTGACAACCATAAGTTTTGATAAAAAAAGATTTGTGCATTAATTAAAAACTAAATTATTTTTTCTTTATTACAAGAGCTTAAATTCATAAAGTTTAATTTTATCTGCACAGCTCATTTCTTTGTAGTTCAGACTTACTTGATCAGATATTATATTTTGACAAACTTTGGAAGCTTCTTTTCTGCTCTTAAAGTTGTTGAATTTTATTGGTTTATGGAATTTGATGTCAACTTCACTTAACCCTAATCCAAGAAATTTCCATGCGTGCGAGATTAAGTCCATATTTCCAAACCATGCAAAAAAAGGTCTGAATTTTTTTTCTACAGGCATTCCGTCAATTTTACTGTAAGAGATTGATATGGGTTGAACTTTATGTTCTCGGAGTTTTTCAATTTCTGTTAAACTAAATAATGAACTTTTAAATGGTAAGACTTTAGAACCGTCGCTTGAAGTACCCTCAGGAAATAAAATAAGATTTTCTTTTTTTTTTAAATAATTTCCTAAAATATTTACCTGTTCTTTAATCGAAAGAATTTTTGATCTGTTGACATAAATCGTCCGGCCAAGAGCTGATATTTTGTTGATTAATGGCCAATTTTTTATTTCCGACTTTGCTACAAATATTCCTTTTACAAATGCACCCAGTATAAAAATGTCTAAATAGGATATATGATTTGCAACATATAAAATATTTTTGTTATCAATCTTACCCGAAGTTTTTACTTTGATCCCAAAAATACTTACTAATCCTTTAAAAAAAAGATTATAAAAGATAAAAAAATCTCTTTTAAATATAAAAGCATTAAAAAAATGAGCCGTTAAGCAAATTATAACCCAAAAAATTAAAGGTAAAATTCTTAAAACCGAGAGAATTGGGGAATACAACATTAAGTTCTAATCGATAAGTTAGAGTATTTTTTGATTATATTTCTGGATTTTAAAATAACCAATACATCTGTTGTATTAAAGTTATAATCACATACAGCACCTTCACCTATCCATGCACCTGCTCTTATGTAAGCCTTTATCAAAGGAGGCAGAGACCTAAAAACTGTTTCATTATCGTAATATTTTCTATCAACTTTATTAAATTTAGCTCGTAAATGATTCAATGGCTTACTGTTAAAGTATTTCGGTGGTTTGTGATTATGACTCAAATAGGAAAGCTCTTTATCAAATAGCTCTGAATTTGACGACGGAAAGCTTGCACAACCAAATATAAAATCAACATTTTTATCAGTAATATAGGATGCTAACCCACGCCATAAAAGTTTTATAATTCTTCCATCTCGATAATTTTTATGAACACATGATCTTCCAGCTTCTAAAAGTGATAACTCTTTGATTTTCAACAATTTGTTTAAATTAAACTCTGATTCACTGTAAAAACTAATTTTTTCTTTGTTTTTTGGTTTTAACAATAGTCTGTAACTTCCTACAACAAAATCATTTGCAATTGATGTATCGATAACAACTAAATGGTCACATGAAGAATCAAATTTATCTGAATCTAATTTTGATTTGTTATCGCTAAAAAAACTTTTATATCTCAATTCTTTTGATTTTGAAACTAGAGGATCTGGTTCTTTTACCACTTTAACTAAATAATTTTTGAATCTAAAGTTAACTTTATCTTCATAATTAATGTGGTTAATTTTTTTATCTAAATTTTTTTTAGACCAGCCCTTTAGGTATATAACGTTTCTTGCTACATACTTCACTTTTAGAAGCATGGACTTGAACTTGTCAATTCTTTTTTTTTCAAGTTCATATTTGCTGATTTTATTTTTTTGCTTTATCGGGAACACCATATAATTCTAATCTATGATCTACTAATTTATAACCAAGCTCTTCTGCGATTTTTCTTTGAAGCTCTTCAATGGCTTCATTTTGAAATTCAACAACTTTTCCACTTTTAATATCAATTAAATGATCATGATGTTCTTCTGGTACCTCTTCATAGCGGAACCTTCCATCCTTAAATTCATGCTTTTCAATTATGTTATTCTCCTCAAAAAGTTTAATGGTTCTATACACCGTTGCAATGCCAATATTTTTGTCGATTTTTGAGGCCCTTTTGTAAACCAATTCTACATCAGGATGATCTTTTGATTCTGATAACACTTGTGTAATAATCCTTCTCTGCTCTGTCATTTTTAAACCAAGCTTGTTACATTTATCTAGTAAAGAATTCATATTTTACGATTTTGCTAAAGTTTTATTAAGATTTTATTACTTTTAATATAAAATATAATTTATTAAATCTTTTTTTAATTATAACATAACGTAATCAAAATGAAAAAAAAAGTTTTAGATATCACGAAAGAGAAGTGCCCAATGACGTTTCTCAAAGCCAAAATCTTTATAGCTGACAATAAGGGCTCTGAAAAAATGATTTTAATCAAAGGCAAAAAGGACTTTCAACTACTCAAAAATAATTTAGAAAAAAATTTTGAAGTTAAATCAAAAAAAATTTCTCAGAATGTTTTCCAATTAATTTTTACCTAAGATTCAACTTCATAAGGCTCGCATCAAATTCTTTGTCATTGAATTTGTAATATTTTTCTCTTTTTCCATAAATTATAAAATTATTTTTAAAATACAAATTTTTTGCTGCTTTGTTTAATTCCATAACCTCTAAAGAAATATTATCTATCTTTTTCTCTTTACAACTTTCAATTAAGTTATGTAGCAAAGTCATCGCGATACCTTTTCTTCGTAAATTTGGAGATACAAATAGAGAATGTATTTCACAGTAATTTAATATTCTTTGAGCTGACAAAAAAGCTACAATCGAGTCTTGATCTAAACATATATAAGTGCAATTATATTTACTGTTTAAGTTTCTGATTAATTCTTTCTTAGAAGACACATTTCCATTTAATTCATCAAAAAAGTTTTTTTGAAACAAAACTAGTTTATCAATTAATGATAAGTCTAGGTTTCTAAATTTAATATTATCCATAATAGGTGTTATGATAAAATATTTTTGTCTTCACACTTCCGTATCCTAGAAAGATTGACAGACCGAGATGACTCGCATCAACCTCTCTAACTATTGAATCAACCTTGTTATTTTGATTCTTTATTTTCTGTGAACTTAAAAGTAATAAATTATTGTAATCTTCTTTTTTTTTAAAATAATAATCTATTAGCTGATTTTCATCTCCATAGTTTACAGGAAATTTAGGCTTAAATTTTTTCCCGATTCTTTCAAACAATTGATAAAAAAAATTGTTGTTTGTTGACTTAAAACAAACCACAACATTTTTTTCTCTGATTTGCGTTGACACAAGTAAAAGTGAAAAAGATGAAGTAGATAGTAATTTTGCATTTGAAGAAAGAGCCAAAGCTTGAGAAATAGCTTTTATAGATCTTAAAGCAGTGAAACTTCCAGGTCCTGAAGAAAAATATATTTGAGAAAATTTATTTATATCAAAATCATTTAAACAATCTTTTAATATTTTAAAAATTCCTTCAATCTTGTTGTTACTTATTTTTTTTTTTTTTAATTTAATCAGTTTTTTTTTATTATATACAGCTAACGATATGGTTTGGCTTGAACTAAAAAGAGACAGTGATAACATACAACTTTAAATCAAAATGAATAATAATCTTGTGAATGTAAATCAAAAAAATGCTGATGTCATCATTGACTTGAGATATGCTTCAAAAAATAACTTTACCAATCAAAAACTTTTTAAATCGAGTGAATGTTTTATTCACAAAACAGCTTTCGAATATTTATGTAAAGCAATAGATATTTCAAAGAAACTAGGTTTTAAAATCAAAATTTTTGATGCATATAGACCTGTTTATGTTCAAAAAGCACTTTGGGATAGACTGCCGGATCCAAATTTTATTGCACCACCAGACAAAGGTTCTCCCCATTCTAGGGGTGTTGCTATTGATCTTACTTTAACTCAAGATGGTGAAGAATTAGATATGGGCACCGATTTTGATGAGTTTTCGAGGTTATCCTATCACGGAAATCTTGAAATTTCTGAAAAGGCCTACAAAAATAGGCTTTTATTACTGGGAATAATGACTGATTCGGGTTGGGACTTTTATAGAAATGAGTGGTGGCATTATCAACTTTTTGATTCTATAAAATTTCCAATAATTAATGATGTTTTCTAAAGCTCTATGTTTTTTTTTCCTACTATTTTTTTACTCAAATCTCTTGGCTAAGGATGGCTCTGCAATCGCTCTGATTTATCATCGCTTTGAAAATAATTTATATCCTTCCACAAGTATTTCTCAAAAAAATTTTTATAAACAACTTCAGTATCTCAAAGAAAATAATTTCAATGTATTACCCATCACAACTTTAATAGATTTTTTTTACAATGAAAAACCTTTACCTAAAAAATCAGTTTTTATTACAGTTGACGATGCATATAGAAGTTTTTACGAGCATGCATTTCCAATTTTGAAGAAATTTAATTTTCCATTTAGTATTTTTTTATCTACCAATTTTGTTGCTAACAATGAATACAATGATTTTATGAGTTGGGAAATGTTAAGAGAGATTAAAAAAAATGGAGGGCATATATTTAATCATTCTCATAAACATAAGTCATTTGTTAAATACAGTTCAGAAGAAATTATTGAAGATGTGATGCTTGCTGATAAAATTATAAATGAAAATTTAGGAGAGATAGAAAAAATCATTTCTTATCCATACGGGGAATCTAATAAATCTGTGGAACAGGTGATTCAAAACCTTGGTTATAAAATAGCATTTTCTCAGCATTCTTCCCCTATTCATTTTAAAGAGAATAAGTATAATTTACCAAGATTTTCAATTAATGATGAGTATGGTCAAATAAAAAGGTTTAAGCAAATTGTTAATTTAGAGCCTTTAATTTTAAATTTTTTTGAAATTTTAAAAAGTAAAAAAGACGACTCAAGTCTTGAAATAAATTTCATACCAAACTTGAATAGTCAAAATGTAAATTGCTTTATAAGTGATGGTGTTTTGAACAAAGTAGTAGTTGAAAATTTTGTAAAGTTGAAATTAACTGAGTTAAACAAAGATAAAAGATACAGGATTAACTGTACAGCAATTGAAAATAACAAAATTTATTGGTTTGGGAAAATGGTAACTAAAGAAAATGGTGCGTTTAAATTTTAAGCAATTTAATTTACAAAGCTGCTATTATCAAACTTCATGAAATTATTAGATTCTATAATTTTTTTTACATCTTTGACATACTCTTGCTTTCTTTCTGAATAACTTGTTAAAAAATCCGCTAACTTTAAACCAGATAAGACCTCTCCATTCATTCTTAATTTTTTTCTTTCTTCTCTTAAATCTGCGTAGGCCAAGTGAGTGTTAATATTTTTGAAGTACGATTTTGTTGATTCAGATAAATTTTCAAATTTTCTAATAAAAAATTTTTGGCTACTGTCCCTCTGCGCCGGCTCAATTCCTTTATTTTTTTCAAACGTGTATTGTCCATAAACTGCATTTCCTTCTCTTAAATATCTTGAAGTTCCCCATCCACTTTCAATGGCAGCTTGCGACAGAGCCATCGAGATAGGTATCACATCTACTTTGATTAGTAAATTACCTAAGTTTGAATCAGCGGCATCGTATTTCTCACTTAATTCGAAGAGCCAAGCTGGCCAAAAATCTCTTGAAAAATTTTCCCCTTGAGATTCACTCCACCAGTCAAGAATTTTTTTTCTATCTTCAAGAATTTTTAAATTCTCTGCGTAAATAATTGGTAATAAAGTATTAATAAACAGCTTTTTTCTTTCATTTACTGGTTGTATTTCCATAAAATCATCAGGCAATGAAGAAAAAATAATAAGATTAGCCGATTCATCTTTAATAAACCTATCAACAGAAAAGTTGTATTTTTTAAATATTTCAAGCATTTCGTTGGCTCTACTGATATAATCAACACTCATTGCATTAGTGTCACTATTTTCAATATTCAGATTTTTTACTTTATAGTTTATTTGCGTTGTTTTTGATTCCTTACTTTTATTAAAGCTTTTATAAAAGCCAATAGCTAAGTTAATCAAAGCTAGCGAAACTAAAAAAATTACAAGGTTTCTATTAAAGTTTGAAACTGACTGCATATTTACTGATTAATTGCTTCTACAGAGGTGATTTCAGGTATGTAATATTTTAACATGTTTTCAATGCCTGATTTAAGGGTTATTGTAGAACTGGGGCAACCAGAGCACGCCCCTCTTAGCTCCAAGTAAACCTTACCTTTATCGAATTTGACAAAACTTATATCTCCTCCGTCTTGAGCAACTGCAGGTTTAACTCTTTCATCGATTAGTTTCTTAATTTGTTCGACAATTTTTAAGTCTTTGCTATTGTAATTTTCCTTCTTTTCATTTGTCTGTTGTTTCTCATCACTATCAACTAATTCTCCCGAAGAGAAAAACTCAAGGATTTTTGATAGTATCTGCGGTTTTATAGAATCCCAATCAATCTTATTTTTTTTAGTTATTGTTACAAAATCTTTTCCAATAAATACTGATTTTACATTTTCATCTTCAAACAAAATTTTAGCGAGGTTATTTTTTATTGCTTCTTTTTTTGTTTTAAATTCAAGAGTACCTTGATCAAGTAAGGTTTTACCTGGCAGAAACTTTAGAGTATGAGGATTTGGAGTATCTTCAGTTTGAATGAACATAAGAAGAATTTAATTAATTCAAGATAATTTGTCAATTTCTTCTTCCGACAAGTTAGGTGGTATGATTGTCAAAGGAACAGAAATTTTTGATCTTTGTTTTCCGGTGAAAGCATTAATAAGAGGGTCTGAACCCGAGTCCTTACTTGAAGCTGCTAAAACAAAATTAGTTATAAATTTATTTGCCTCCAAAAAATTTATAATACATTCAACTCTGTCACCTTTCATTATATATTTTTTGGGATTCTTTTGAGTGAATTTCATTACAAAATTTTCATATTCTTTAATTTTTGACTCTGCTTCCTTTCTTGACTCAACCTCGGCAATATCTTCAACTGCTTTCCAGTGACTGAATTCAAGAGTCTCAAATGTATATAACAATGCTACTCTTCCATTATTAATTGAGCTTCTTTGCGAGGCATATCTAAGAGCATTCAACACCTCATCAGAATTATCTAGAACAACAAGAAAAACTAACTCTTTATCCATAACTATCTTTTCCTAAAAACTAGACTTGCAAAAACACCTAAAGCAACTGCAATGATAGCAGAAAATACTCCGTAGACAAAAGAGAATTTATGGGCAAATGAAAAGACAAAAGACCCAATTCCAGGTTTTTTTACCTCTAATTTTATCTTTCTAGTTTCGAAGATATCCCCGCCGTCCATTAAACTCATAGAAACAAAGTAATCTCCAGCTGGAGAGTTTAGCGGAAGTTTTATGGGAATTTTAAAAAGGGAGGGGACATCTTTATTAATAGTGTTAAATGAATTATTTTTAATTTTAAAGAGGTCTATAGACATTTTTTTTTCAATTAAATCCTTTTTTAAATTATCATCATCTTTACCAATCAATTTGATATTATCATAAAGGTCTTTCTTTATCTCAAAATCAATTTGATTAGTTTTGTTATTCGTGTAGTAATGATTTAAACTTGGATAGCTAAACTCGCCTGTTTTTCCCCAAGTCCACATCCCAAAAATTTTTTTTTTCTTTTGTAGAATTACTTTTTGTCTCGGGCCGGTAATCTTTAGTACAAGAGTTTGCTTAGAGTCTGAAAAACCATAAACTGTAAAATCACTATCTTTTTTTTTATTACTTAAAGTTATATGGGAGTTGGAAATATCAAAGATAAGTTTGCTAGCTTCAACACCATTTGTAACAAAAATAAAAATAATAATAACAATAATTTTTAAAAAATTTAAAACTTTAAAATGCATCTTGAATGATAATCCTTGAGTTAATTGAAGGTTCATTAAAAAGCTGGATTCCCATCTTAACGCAGACTAGAATAACAATTAAAGCTAACAAGACTCTTAATTGTTCACCTTTAAATCTTGATGTAAATTTAGACCCATATTGTGCTCCAATTACGCCACCTATTAACAGAAAAATTGCCAGTATTAGATCAACAGACAAATTATATGTAGCTTGAAGTATTGAAGAGTTTAATGTAACAAAAACAATTTGGAATAACGATGTCCCTATAGCAGAGACAGTTCCCATTCTAAATAAATAAATCATCGCTGGAACCATTATGAAACCTCCTCCAACACCCATTAAAGAAGCAAGTAGACCTGTTATTATTCCAACCGATATTGGAAGAATAATCGAAATGTAAATTCCTGAATGTCTAAACTTAAGTTTGAGTGGTAGGTAATCAAGAAAATTTCTTTTTTTTTTTTTCCTTACAATGTTTTTTTCTTCTTTAACAAGTGAAATAGTACTCTCAATTAACATCAATGTACCAATTACAGATAAAAAAATTACGTAGAGGATGTTAATTATTAAGTCTATATTTCCAGATTCTTTCAGAAAGTTAAAAAGAATCACACCAATTGTAGAACCAAATATCCCTCCTATAAGTAAAAAAATACCAATCTCGTAATCAATATTTTTTTTTCTACTATGAGCTATTGCACCTGAAACAGATGAACCAAGAATTTGAACAGATTCCGTTCCTACTGCTGTTGAAGGAGGAATTCCCATGAAGATTAGGAGTGGGGTCATTAAAAAACCACCACCCACACCAAACAAACCAGACATAAATCCAACAACAAATCCAAAAAATAAAATTAATAATAAGTTTATTTCAATTTCTGCTATTGGAAGATAAAAAGTCATCAGGTATAAAATTTAATAATTTTTTTTATTTCATTCATATTTTTTTCCGATAACTCATTAGCCTCTTTTGCTCCATCCGATAAAATTGAATTAAGATAAGATTGGTCTGATAATAATTTTTTTATTTCCATAGAAATTTTTGAAATTTTTGAAATCATTAAATCACATAAATCTTGCTTAAAATTTTTGAAATCTTTACCCTTATAGTCTTGCATAATTTTTTCAGAGGGATGTTCACCAATTGCAGAATAAATATTTATTAAATTTTCAATCTCTGGTCTATTTTCCAAATCATTTTTTGATTCTGGAAAAGGCATTGAGTCGGTCTTTGCCTTTTGAACTTTTTTTCTAATTTGATCCTCTGAATCAGTTAAATTAATTCTTGATTGATCTGATGGATCAGATTTACTCATTTTTTTTTTTCCATCTTTTAGGCTCATCACCCGTGTAGCAGACCCCGTAATAATAGGCTCAGGAATAGGGAAAAAATCTGTGTTGTAAAATCTATTAAAACTCTGTGCTATATCCCTGCACAATTCTAAATGCTGTTTTTGATCATCACCAACGGGAACAAAATTAGATTTATAAAGTAAAATATCTGCAGCCATTAAAACTGGATAAGAATAAAGTCCTAACGGTGCCTTTTCTTTATTTTTTCCAGCTTTATCTTTGAATTGTGTCATTCTATTCAACCAACCTATGGGTGTATGACACCCAAGAATCCATGCTAACTCGCTGTGTCCCGTAATGTTAGACTGAACAAAAATAGTACTTTTTTTTGGTTCTATACCTGAAGCAATATAAGCTGCGGCAACTTCTCTAGAAAAGTCATCTAACTTACTTCTGTTTTCAGAAGCCGTTATTGCATGTAAATCAACAATACAAAATATACATTTCTTTGAGTTTTGAAAGTCAACCCAATTTTTTATCGCACCTAAATAATTACCTAAGTGCAAATTACCTGTTGGTTGTACCCCAGAAAAAACTAAATCGTTACCCACTTTTTTGATTCCACTTTCCGTCATAGAGTTTTTCAATACCGAGAAAATAACTTGTTAAAAAATAAGTTATTGTTCCTAATAATATAGATAACAAAAGTAATATATTATTACTTAAAATATCAATGCCTACAAAACTTAATATATTTTTTTCAATAAACAAATACAAAACAATTCCCATTGAAATTGAAGAAATTATTACTTTAATCAATAATGTTAAAATTGATGTATTAAAAGAATATTTTTCTTTAAAAGTTAAGAAATAAGATAGAATTGCAACATTAACCCAAGCAGATATTGAAGTGGCAATAGCTAATCCGACATGAAGAAATTTTCCTATAAGTATTAAATTTAAAATCAAATTTATAAGCATACAAAACAATGAAATTCGAATAGGTGTTTTAGTATTTTCATTTGCAAAAAAAGGAACAACAAGTATTTTTATTAAAATAAAGGCTGGGAGTCCAAAACTTAAAGCGACAAGAGCTTTAGCTGTAAGGGACACGTCGCTTATATCGAATTCACCTCTAAAAAATAACAGCTTTATTATTTCATCAGATAAAAACAGTATTCCAAAGAATGCTGGTATAGCAAAAAAAATACCAAATTTTATGGCTTTTGAAATACTTTGATTAGCTTCTTTTTTTTTATTTTGTTTAACTTGTTTTGAGAGTATTGGAAGTAGTGCTGTACTAATGGCAATACCTAGGACGCCAAGGGGTAATTGATTTACTCTATCCGCATAGTACAAAAATGAAATTGAACCATCCGGCAATGTTGAAGCAAGGATCATATCAATTAAAAGGTTTAATTGATAAGCTCCGTTACCAATTATTGCTGGTGAAAGAAGTATAAAAAACTTTTTTATCTCGGGTGATGGTTTTTTCAGAAATTTAATTTTAGGTAATTTAAAGTTTAGACTTGAGTCATTATTTCTAAGGTGAATTAAAATCCAGATTATCTGTAGCAAGCCTGCTAATGAAATTGAGAAGCTTAAGTATTTAGCTAAATGTATTTGATTTTCATTAGAAAAAAAAAAAATTAATGTAAAAATCATTGTTAGATTTAAAATTATTGGGGTGACTGCCATCGCCGCAAACTTTCCCAATGTATTTAAATAACCACCAACCAAAGAAGTTAGACACACAAAAACTACAAATGGAAATGTAAGTCTTGCTAGATCAACGGAAAGTAAAAATTTTTCTGGGTTCTCGTTAAAACCAGGGGCAATCAACTTAATGATCATTGGCATAAAAATCTCACATATTATTAAAAGAATAAATAAAAATGAAAGAAGTAATGAAAATATAGTCGAAAAAAATTCATCTGACTTTTTCTTACCAAATTTTGATTGGATCCCAGATACCACAGGAATAAATGCTGAGTTAAGTGACCCTTCTGCAAAGAGTCTGCGAAAAAGGTTGGGTAATTTAAATGAAACAAAAAACGCATCAGATATCAGCCCAGCTCCAAGAAAACGTGCAATTAATAAATCTCTAACATAACCTAAAATTCTGCTTACCAGGGTTAATGAACTAATGATTGAAACTATTTTAAAAAACATTCTTTTATTTTATGACAAAAAATCCACAATTTCTTTTTTTAATTTTGCAATAAACAACTTATCTTTTATTTTGAATCCAAAATTATTTATTAAATGAAAACTATCCTCAACGAAATCACCATTTGTCGAAATTTTTGCCATAGAAATTATTATATTGTTTTTTATTAAAATTTTTGAAATTCCGTACAGTAGACCAACTCTATCATTAGTCACAACTTCCATTACTGTGTAAGTTGAAGACGAGTTATTATCAATTTTTATATCAATTTTTTTTTTTAGGAAATTAACTTTCTTAAACTTCATTATTGAATATTTGGGTAAAATGGATTCTTTCATATTCATAATTTTTTTTTTAAGAACTTTTATTTTTTCGTCAATTTCAAATTCTTTTAATTTATAAACTGAAGAAAAAGCAAACTTAAAAGTATCAATAACTGTGTTATCTTCTAACGTAAAAATTCTCGCCTCAAACACTGATATATTTTCTGCTACGAATATTGAAATTAAATCCAAAAAAAGAGAAGGTCGATCACTAGTAATAAGTGTTAATTCAAAAAAATTTTTATTTTTTTTTTTATTCACAAAAAAATCAAATCTTCTGTTTGAATTTGTGTTAAGAAAAAAATTTTCTATTTGAAATTTAATTTCTTCTGGTGATTGAAGTAACCAATAATCAGGATATGTAATTTTTGAAAAGCTTTGCAATTTATTTTCATTAATAACCTTGGAGTTTAGAAGTATTTTCCTTTTTATTTTTTCAATTTTTTTGTTTAGGCCATCCTCAATTTTTGGAATATTTATTTCTTCTAAAATTTTTTTATATAACGACTCAAGTAAATTCGCTTTCCACTCATTCCATATACCGTGATCAACTGCTGAAATATCTGAAACAGTCAGCAAAAAAAGTGCATTAAGCCTATCTTTTGTGTATATAGTTTCAGAAATTTTTTTTATTATTGAATCATCTTCAATGTCTTTTTTAAATGCAAAGTCGCTTAATATTAAGTGGTTTTCAATCAACCAACTTGTTTCGTATGCAACATAATCACTTTCATCTAACTCTAACACTATTTTTCTAGCTATTTCCGCACCTTTCTGATTATGATTGCCACCTAAGCCTTTTCCTATATCATGCAAAAGTGTTGCATAGAAAAGTGGCTTTTTACTAAAATTTTTCATAAATATCATTTTTGAAAAACCATAAAGACCTTTTCTATTTTTGTTGTTTTTGAGTTCTTTTAAAGTTGTTAGTGCTTTTAGTGTATGCTGTCCAACAGTAAGAGCATGATATCGATCAAACTGAGTTAGATTTTGTATTCTTGAAAATTCCGGAATAATTTTTCCAACAACCCCAATCTCGCACAATCTGATAAATTTCTCGTTGGAATCTGAAAATAAAATTTTTTTAAATTCACTTATGTTTTTTTTATTACGAAAATCCTTCGATTTAATTTTTTCAAAATAGTTAATTAAACATCTTTGGAATTTCAAATTATCAAATTTTGCGAAGAAATTTTCTCTTACTTCATTTTTTATTTTTGAATAATTATCGATATTTATTTTTTCTTTTTCTTTAATAGATTGTAAAAAATTTTTAGATAAATTTTGTGTTAAGATTTTTATTTCACCAATTTGTTTAAAATACTTATTCATCATTACTTCAACCTTAGTATTAATTGAATTCTTTTGTTTTGTGGAAAACTTTTTGGCTATTATCTTTTGATAATCAAAAGTTAATTTATCGTTAGGTCTTTTACTTTCATAATGAAGATGACTTCGTAGAGTTAACAAGAATTCTAATCCATTTCTTATTTTCTTCTTTTCGTTGTTGGTGAGTAACTTATCAGCGGAATTTAAGTTATTATAATTCGAAATTGCTAATGCTTTTATACACCAATTTATTAAATTTAAATCTCTAAGTGAACCCTCACTTCCCTTCAAATTTGGTTCATTTTTAAAATAGTCAAAACCAATTTCTTTAATTCTTTGTTCTCTTTCTTCTATTTTCTCATTAATAAATTCATTAGTTTTATCTTTTATCTTTTCAAAGAAATTTCCGAGAAGTTTATCAAACAAATCTTTTGATCCGCATATTAAACGTATATCAAGCATTGTTGTTTTAATAATCTGATCTTTTTCGGAAAAAGTTATTGATTCCTTGAGTGACCTTACAGCATAACCTATTTTAAGACCTAAATCCCATAATGGATAAAGAAATTCTTTAACAATTTCTTCAACAATTTCTAAATTTTCCAAATCATGTATAAATAACAAATCAATATCTGAATAGGGCGCTAATTGTTTTCTGCCATACCCGCCGACAGCTGTGATAGAGAATTTTTTAAAAATTTTCTTGTTTTTCTTCTCTATTTTAAAAAAAATCTTACTTATTATTTTATCTATTAAATCTGAATTTTGTTTGTTGTTTTTAATTCCTGAATAATTTGAAAAAAAACTTTTTCTTATAGACTCTCTAGCTTGAAAATAATTTTTTTTTAAATCTTTGATATTGATAATATTTTCATTATTTACGTTCATTGTTCAAAAAAATAATTCTTTTTTAAAGTGTATAGTATATCCAATGATTCCTTTGGTGAAAGATTATCTAATTCTAATTTTTTTATAAATTCTGATATTTCATGATGTTTATTATCCTCATTGGCTTCGAGAACTAAATCATCACTCAATACTTTTGTTTCTGAAACTTTATTATTTTTTTTTAAAACTTCTTTTGCTCTTGTTGTTATTGTTTTATTAATACCGGCTAAATTAGCAACATGAATTCCAAAAGAACCTTCAGCAATACCATCAATGACTTTATAGTTAAAAATTATTTCATCTTTCCACTCTTTTATCTTTAGTGTTTTATTGCTTATTTGTTTATATTTTTTATTCATCTCACACAGATCTTTGTAATGTGTAGCAAAAAGTGTAATGCATTTTATTTTAATAGCTATGTATTCCAAAACAGAAAAAGCTATGGCAAAACCATCTTCAGATGAGGTACCCCTTCCTAATTCGTCTAATATTACGAGTGAAGATTCTGAGGCCTCATTAATAATTCTTGAGGTCTCAACCATTTCTGTCATGAAAGTTGAAAGACCAAGAGACAAATCATCGGATGCACCAATTCTGGTAAAAATTTTATCAAAAATTCCAAGCGTTGATTTATCCGCCGGGACATAACAACCAATTTGATTTAATAAAATTATTACTGCTGTTTGCCTCAGAAAGGTACTCTTACCAGCCATATTTGGTCCAGTCATTATCCAAATATTATTTTCAGATGTCATTAAACAGTCATTAGGAGTAAAATCATCTCCATCTTTTTTAAGACTTTCTTCTACCACTGGGTGTCTTCCATTAACTATATCAATTATTTTTTCTTTTGAAATTTTTGGTCTTGTATATCCTCTGCTTTCAGAGAGATTCGCAAAATTACAAATCACATCTAAAAAAGCTATTTTTTTTGAGACGGAATTTAAATTTTCAGTTTCTTTAGTTATTTTTTCACACAGTTCTTTATACATCTCCATCTCTAAAGCAATAGATTCACTGTCTGAATTTTCAATTTCTAAGGAAATATCTCTTAATTCTTTTGTTTGGTATCGAGATACGTTTATTGTGTTTTGAACTAAAATGAATTTTTCATTGTTATTTAATTTATCTGCATTTTTTTTTGTAACCTCAATGAAGTATCCATGAATATTATTGAATTTTATTTTTAGATTATTTACTTCTGTTTCTAGAGCGTAAGTTTCCTGTAATTTTAATATTTCAATTTTTTTTATTTTTTTAATATTTCTAAGTTCATCTAATCGATTATCAACACTATCTTTTATTACACCACCATCGTTTAAATTAACCGGTGGTATATCATTTATTTTTTTGGATATAGTCTCTTTTATTTCTTTAACGCAATTCCTTACAGCTAATGATGGTATTAATTTTTCAATTACGTCATGTTTAAGTGACGCAAGTTCTACAAAAATTTTTTCGCTAAAAGCAATAAATTGTTTAATCAAAATTAAATCTCTTGGGTTATCTGTTCCAGCACTGATTCTAGAAAGCGCTCTTTCTATATCAGAAAGATTCGATAAAAAAGATTCTATTTTTTTTAGAGAGTCGTAATTAAATAAAAAACTTTCTATTAAGTTATGCCTAAATTCTATTTGTTTTTTATCAAGCAAGGGAGCCTTCAGAAAATCTCTCAAAAGACGTCCACCAATGGCAGTTTTCGTTTGATCAATAACATCAATTAAACTCCCTTTTTTTGATCCATCGTTTTTTGTAAAAATCTCAAGACTTTTCATTGAAAACATATCAATCTGCATAGAATTTTTTTTATTTACTGATTCTATTTCACTAATATTTGGAATATTTTTTTTTTGTGTTAATTCTATGTAATTTAATAAACCACCAATGGCGGCTATATCTGTATTTCTTGATTCAGTTACAAATTTATTTTTTGGACCGAAGTATTTTTTAATTTTTTCCGTATTATTTTTTAAATCAAAAAATACATCTGGAACTATGGAAATTTTTTTATCAAAGTTTTTAAAAAGTTTATTAAATAAATTAGATTGCTTTAGTTCATCTTTAAGAATTATTTCACCAGGCTCAATTCTATGAATTGATTCAAAAAGATCTTGTTTAAAATTTTGTCCATCAATTTTTTCAACCTTTATTCCGCCAGTTGTCATATCAATCCACGACAGAGATAATTCACCTTTTAGAAAAAAAATACTGAGCAAGTTATTATTAGTTTTAGAATCTAATAAAGATTCCTCAATTATAGTTCCTGGCGTTATTATTCTAACAACATCTCTTTTGAAGATCTTTTGATTTTTCATCTCCTCTGTTGAACTATCCAGTTGTTCAGCTATTGCTACTTTAAAACCTTGTTTAATTAACCTGGATAAGTAGGATTGGGCGGCATGAAAAGGAACTCCACACATTGGGATATCGGCATCATTAATTCGACCTCTTTTGGTAAGAGCAATACCAAGAACTTGCGAAGCAATTTTAGCATCCTCAAAAAATAACTCATAAAAATCGCCCATTCTGTAAAAAAGAAGGTATTCTTTATGCCTTTCTTTGACTTCAAGATACTGCGCCATCATCGGAGTAGGTTTTGATTTATTTGTTTCCGAGTTTTTCAAACCGGCTATATCAGGTTGTTTTAATTTCATTTTACTTTAGATTAATAATATATTATTTAAGCATTTTCATGTTTGTTCATAAAGATATAATAATTGTTTTTCTTTTCATTTTCTGCGTGAATCTTGTAATTTTAGTGTTAGTAATAAGTGATCTAAAAAAAATAAATAAATTTCTCAATAATTTTTCTGGAAGCTCTTTAGAATCAGGAAAACTTTTTTTTTACAAGTTATTTGAACCTATTGCTTTCAACATCAATAAAATAATCGGGAACTACGAATATAAATTTCGTAATGAAAAAGTAAGAGTTTTTTTCTTTGAATATTTTTATAAACATTTCCCTGATCCATTATTAATTATAAACCAAAGTTTGAGCATAATAGAAACTAATTTGGCGGCAAGAGAGTTAATAGGTGAGTCTGCACAGGGAAAAAATATTTTTTCAGTTTTAAGAATCCCAGAGCTTGGCGAATTAATTAATGATTCATTAAAAAAAAAAAAACCAATTGAGGCAGAAGTAAGGCTTCTATATCCAAAGGAAAAAATTTACAATGTTTGGATTTCAGGAAGTAAAGACGTTGGAACAAATAAACTTAACTTTATTAGATTATTTGATTCAACATCTTCTCACAACCTCCAAAACTTACAAAGAGATTTTATCGCTAATGCCAGTCATGAATTAAAAACTCCTATTTCAGTTATAATTGGTTATTGCGAGACATTATTAAATGACAACAAAGCTGATGCAAAAGTTAAAGAACAATTTCTAAAAACTATGGCTAAGGAAGCTACAAGAATGTCAACACTTGTTAACGATCTCCTGTCATTAACAAGGATTGAGAGGATTGAGCACTCACCACCAAGTGAAACAGTCGAACTTGGAAAAATACTACAAGAGGTTGAGCAAATTTGTATTGATAGAAATTTGTTCAAGAAAATTAAATGTAAGTTTGTTATGAGCAAAAAAAAATATGAGATATTAGGTGACTCATCTGAGTTAAAACAAGTTTTCTTGAATATTATTGAAAATGCAGTAACCCATAGTAATTCAAAAAAAGCTGTTGTTGTTAAATTAGGAAGCGTTAAGTCATTAATAAACTTTAGTGTTGAAGATTTTGGTATCGGAGTTCCAAATGAAAATATTCCATTATTAACAAAAAGATTCTACAGAGTTGATGAAGCTAGATCGAGAAATTCTGGAAATACTGGTTTGGGTTTATCTATAGTTAAGCATATTGTTAACAGACATAACGCAGAGCTTGATATTTCTTCAATAGAAGGAAAAGGAACAAAATTTTCTATTATTTTTAATAAAGACAAACCCTCTTTGTTGTAAAAATACAACACTAAACTTTAAAAAAAATCTTCATCCCTCAAGTGTCATAAAACTTTAACAATTCATATTTAAATTTCCTTGATAATTAACTTATTATGAGAGGAATATTATGAAAAAATTTTACGCTGGTCTAGCTGTAATTGGCACTAGCGCTTTCTTTTCCGGAGCCAATGCACAGGATTATGATGCGCAAATTGATGCTTTGCAGAATGAACTATTAAAAATCAAACAAGAAATGGGCAAAAGTTCAAGTAAGGCCTATTTTAAAAAAGGAAAAGGTCTTAGCATTAAAAGCTCAGACGGGAAATATGAATTCGCTATAAAGGGTAGAGCTATGTTTGATATGGCAGCTTTGCTAGGTGGTAACTCATTGGCTGATTATTCAACAACAGGCGCTACGGGTTGTGATAACTGCAGTAGAGCTGATGACATAGGTACTTTTGGTCAAGAGTTTAGAAGACTGAGATTTTCTATCAAAGTAAAGATGGGTGATGGATGGGCTCTTGCTTTCCAACCCGATTTTGCCGAAACAGTTTCTGATAACTCCAACACTGGCGGTAAAGGTGTTGACGTTAAAGATGCCTACATCTCAAAAGCCTTCAAGGGTTTTGGTAAACTTTATTTTGGTAATGCCAAATCCGCTGGGGGTATGTGGGAAAACACTAGTTCTAACAGCATTCTTTTCATGGAAAGACCAATGTATAACGAAGCTGCAAACCTAGCGCACAGAGCTGGTATTCACTACGATTCATCTGGAGCAATGGGACCATTTCATTTAAGAGTAGCTCTAACTGCTGGTGCCGAGGGTGCGTGGAGACAAGAAAACGAAGATTCTGATGCTGTTGAAGACAGATATAATGTTTCTGGTGCTGCCCATTACACATGGTCTAAAATGAATGATTATTGGGGCGGATTGTCTTTGGGTAAAAATCATAAATTAATGGTTGGTGCCTCTTGGTCTTATGAAAATCTATCTGATGCAGGAACAAGAGATATTGAAGCTAGAGCCCAAGGTGTTCACACACTAGGTGAAAAAATTCAAGACGGAGCATTAGCTAATGTTGATGATTACACCTATGGTGGTCCTCAATTTGCGTATACAAATGGTCCATTATTTGTTGCTGGTGAATGGTTTTATGTAACAGCTGACAGACACGAAACAACTATATCAGCCGCTAGAACTGACAAGGCCTATGGAGACTATCAGGCATCTGGTGGTTCGGCTTTTGCTCACTATTTCTTAACAGGCGGTGCCAGTGTTCCACTGAGTGCAAAAAAAGGTAAAATTGGTGGCGTTAAGTGTAAAGGGAAATTTGGTTGTACTGCTGTCAAAGTGATGTATGAGCAGTGGAATGGTGCTCATTCTGAACTGTCAGAAGTCGGGACTGATGCTAAGGTTATGCACTTTGGTATAAATCATTACTTTAACAGTAACGTAAGGCTGATGATTGATGCAGCAAGAGGTCTTTACATTAATGGTACTGGTCTTAACTCTGATGATTTAGGTTCAAACCATGAAGGTAACTTGACAAGCGTTCAAGCCAGACTTCACTTTAAGTGGTAAAAAATTCCTACTTATATTAATTAAAAAAGGGGTTTGATTGGTTTCAAACCCTTTTTTTTTATCTACATCTAGCGTTCATATTTAAAAAAAAGCCCTAAATATAGTAATTGTAATATTTTTGACATAAAACATTGTTAAAAATTTATCAATGGATGATCACTTATATAAGAAAAAAAAAGGATACAGGACCATCTGGATCTCAGACCTTCATTTAGGTACCCCTGGCTGTAAAGCTGAAATACTTTTAGATTTCTTGAAAGAGATCAAGTCAGAAAACATTTACTTAGTTGGTGATATTGTAGATGGATGGAGGCTTAAAAAAAATTGGTATTGGCCACAATCTCATAATGATGTTGTGCAAAAACTTTTGAGAAAAGCCAGAAAAGGTGTAAAGGTTGTGTTCATTCCGGGTAACCATGACGAGGCTGCTAGAAAATATTTAGGTGTTAATTTTGGAGATATTAAGATTCAACATCAAGCTGTTCACAAAACTGCTAATGGAAAAAAACTATGGGTTGTTCATGGTGATCAATTTGATGGAATAATCAGACATGCAAAATGGTTGGCTTATATAGGCGATAAAGGATATGCCATGTTAATAAGACTTAATAACACGTTTAATAAAATAAGAAAATTTTTAAATTTACCCTACTGGTCACTTTCACAATTTATAAAATTAAAAGTAAAAAAAGCAGTTTCTTTCGTAACAGCATTTGAAAATATTATGGTCATAGAAGCTAAAAGAAAAGGTTATGATGGAGTAGTTTGCGGACATATTCATAAGGCAGAACTAAAAGATATTAACGGAATTATTTACGCCAATGATGGAGATTGGGTAGAGTCGTTAACAGCAATAGCCGAAAACTATGACGGTTCTCTTGAGATCATTGATTGGTCAAAAAAGTTAATAGCTCTACATAACCAATTAGTTAAAAAACCTTTCCAACTAGCTAAACAATGAATATTTCAATTATCACAGATGCATGGCACCCTCAAGTAAACGGAGTGGTTCATACTCTAAATAAAACAAAAGACCTTTTGGAAAAAAGAAGACACAAAATTCAAATTATTTCACCAAATTTATTTAAAACAATTCCATGTCCAACTTATCCTGAAATAAGACTGGCTCTTTTGCCCAGTAGAAAAATTAAAAAATTGTTGGTGGATTTTCAACCAGATGCTGTTCATATCGCAACTGAAGGTCCACTGGGTTTAGCGGCAAGAAATTTAATAGTAAAAAAAGGGTTGTCTTACACCACATCATTTCATACAAAATTTCCCGAATATATTTATGCACGGTGTAAATTACCACTGTCTTTAAGTTATGGATATCTGAGGTGGTTTCATAGCAAAGCCAAAACAATTTTAACACCCACAAAATCTGTTGTTGATGATTTAAAACTATGGAACATCAAGAATACAACCATTTGGCCAAGAGGAGTTGATTTAGAGATTTTCAAACCCCCATCAAAAAAAATTAAAAATAAAAAACCCATCTTAATTAATGTTGGTAGAGTTGCCATTGAAAAAAATCTTGAAGCATATTTAAACTTGAATATTGATTGTGAAAAATGGGTGGTTGGAGATGGTCCTGATAAAAAAAGACTTGAACAAAAATATCCAGAAGTTAGATTTTTTGGTTCTGTAAAACATCATGAACTTCCTGATTACTATGGTAGGGCTGATCTTTTTGTTTTCCCAAGTAAAACTGATACATTTGGTTTAGTTTTATTAGAGGCTATGGCCTGTGGATTACCTGTGGCCGCTTACCCTGTAGCAGGTCCGATAAATGTTATTGGTGATAGTAACGCGGGAGTTTTAGATGAAAATTTAAAAAAAGCATGTGAAAAAGCTTTATCGATTTCTAAGTCTAAACCCCTAAATTATGTAAAAAAATTTAACTGGGAGAAAGTAGCAGATATATTTGAGTCACAACTACAAAAAATCTAAACAAATGAAGAAGAAACCTTACATACCTGAGAATAATCCTCATAAACAAAATACAGGATTGAAAAGACTTTTTCTCGCTTTTGTAAATAGCATTTCTGGATTCAACTTTGCAATCAAAGAGGAAAGTGCATTCCGGCAGGAACTTTTATTATGTTTGTTTTTAGTACCACTAATATTTATTTTCCCCACATCGCCAATTGAAAAAATCCTGATGATCGGAAGTTTATTATTACTATTAATTGTTGAACTTTTAAACTCTAGTATTGAAGCCGCAATTGATAGGATTTCTTTTTCACATCACGATCTTTCAAAAAGAGCAAAAGATTTGGGGAGCGCAGCTGTTTTGGTAGCTCTTAGTTTAGTTTTCATTACTTATTTAAGTGTCTTAACTAAATTTTTAATATAATAAATTAGCAGTAGTGTTATTTATCTAATTCTTTTTGAAAATATTTATGAACAATTGAATCTTGATTTTCTAATAACCAATCAATTGATGGTTCATTGTCCATTGCCTTTTTAATTGCAGAAGTAGTTGCTTTTCTATGTATATCAAAAAGAATCTTATGATCTAAATTTTCATCATTCGATACTGATGGATTTAACCAAACCGCAACGATAATACCTAAATCATTCGCCTTCTCCTTTGGGATAATTCCTTCTCTAACCGCATCTAAAACACCATTCGAAATCGCTCCTTGAACGGTGCCCATCAAAATATTTGTATATTTGTCATCTTTTACCGTAACTTTACTGACCATAATCGTAGCAGGTTTTACCATCACGTCTGTATTCATCAACGCTAAAACTTTTGTATGACCCTTGATTTGATTCCCAAGCAAGGTAGCAAATGCAGTTCCAAAAGGGCCATCCAATTCACCAACTATAACCTCAGGTTCTGCTGCAGTACCTGGTGGGCCACCTCCCAAAAGTGATTCACCTACTTTCATTACAAAATTATTGCTCATTTTTTCTCCTTTGATATTAAATTAGTTTTTTCAATTTTTTCTTTAGTTCCACTGCCTCACATGCCAGCCTTATGTACTTAGGGATCTGAACTTCTTTTTCACCTTTTTTACCTTTTTCATAATATTGAATCATTCTCCGTTTTAAACCCAAAGTTTCAGCAGCTTCAGCTTGGGAAAATCCATTTTTCTTTCTCCATTTTTTAAACTGTTCTTTATTCATAAACTTAAATAATTAACAATAGATTAATAGCAAAAACATATGCCTATTTCAAAACATTATTGACAAAGACGCAACCAGTGCGTATATTAATAAAACATACGCAACTGTTGCGTGTGGATAACTTATTAGGAGGTGCTCTATGCTAGGACATTTTATATATTGGAAGTTTGTCTTTAAAGATATGTCGAATAAAAATAAAAAATCTAAAAAATGAACTGGGTTTTAATTTTCGTGAGTTTCTTTGGACCACTGTATGATTCAAGTGGATTTATAACTGAGATTAGATCTGAGGAATCTCTCAGTTACAATACGGAAATTTCATGTAATTATTCATCTAGTTTGATTAATGGAAGATTAAAATCTATGTATGCCTTTAAAAATAATTCAGGAAGTTTAAAGAAAAACGCTACAATTTGCGTTTCTTTTAAAGATTGGTCAAATTATAAAGAAGTAAATAATACCGAAGTCTTCGATAAAAATAATTTACAAACTTTATTTAAAAATTTTGAGCTATCAAATTTTTATTGACAATATGCAATAATTGCGTATTATAATTTGGGTTATGCTAGAAATGCATAAGATTAACTTAACAAAAATGAGGAAATAAATGAAACTACTTAAGAAAACTAGTCAATTGAAAAGCTGGGGGAAAAAAAATAAAATTTCTAACAAAAAATTTTCTAAACTCACCGGCCTAAACTTTAAAAAACTTAGAAAATCAAAAAAACTACCTAAAGTTGTTGGTTTAAGTTGCTTAGCCATTGAAAGCGCTAAAAAAAAATCAGGTGAAGAAAAAATAATTAAAAACTTGAAAAATAAAAATAAGAGCTTGAAAGCTAAAGTTATAAAATTAAAAAAACCTTCGAAAAAAGTTGTTAAACTTCAGAAGGCAAAAAAAAACCTTGAAACAAAACTTAAAAAACCAAAAAAGGTTGCAAAGGTATTAAAGAGTAAAAATAAAAAATTAGAAACAAAGCTAAAAAAACCAAAAAAAATAATTAAAGGGCTTAAGAAAACTAATAAAAAATTAAAACAAAAGATTAAAAAAAATACAACATTAGGGAAAAAAAGTACCTTAAAAAAGCAAAAAAAAGATACTAAGCTTGCAAAACCTAAAATTTCTAAACCCAATGGTTCTTTAGATAAAGTTTCTACTCAGAATATAAATATTAAAACTGATATAACAGCACCTAGTGATGAGAAAACTGAATCTCCAAAATAGCTAATTTACCACCCTGTAACTATCAATCTTGCAGGGTGGTTATTAATTCAGCAATATCGTAAGGTCTCAGTAGTAAAGTAGTTTGTAATAAAACTGTAACAACTCAAATGTATGAGTTAGACAATGACCACATATGCAATAAATGGAATCGGTAGAGTTGGTAAATATGTTTTAAAATTCCTGCTAAAAAGAAACTTACGTATCAAATGGATTAATGATGCAGTTGGAACTACAAAGATTCATCGCCATTTATTGGAGTTTGATTCAGTGCACGGTAGATGGCACGCAAATTTCTCTAATGATGATAAAACAATCTCAATCAACAATGTAAATTTGGCATTTACAAATTTCAGTAAAATAGAAGATTTGGATTTAGACGAAATAGATGTTGTTATAGACTGTACTGGAAAATTCAAATCACAAGAAAAATTAAAAAAATACTTTGATGGCGGTGTTAAAAAGGTAATCGTGTCTGCGCCAATAATGGAAAAAGAGGTTGCAAATTTAGTTTATGGGGTGAATCATAAAACTTATGATCATTCAATTCACAAAATTATAACGGCGGCAAGTTGCACCACAAACTGTTTAGCGCCCATTGTGAAAGTAATTCATAATAAAATAGGCATAATTCACGGCTCAATTACTACAATTCATAATGTAACGAATACACAAACTATAGTTGACAAACCCGGGAAAGATCCAAGGAGGTCAAGATCCTCTCTTAACTCTTTGATCCCAACAACGACTGGAAGTGCTACTGCAATTTCTCTAATCTATCCTGAATTAAAGGGCAAACTTAATGGTCATGCAGTAAGGGTCCCTCTTTTAAATTCATCATTAACAGATTGTGTTTTTGAATTAAAAAAAAATACTACAGAATCCGAGGTAAATGAACTGTTTAAAATAGCATCTCAAACTTATTTAAAAGGAATTCTGGGATACGAAGAGGCTCCTCTTGTTTCAGCCGATTTCGTTAATGATGAAAGATCAGCAGTGATAGACGCAAATTCAACAATGGTTATAAATAAAAAACAGCTCAAAGTTTATGCTTGGTATGACAATGAAATTGCCTATGCAAAAAGAGTGGTTGATATCTGCGAGTTAGTCAGCAACTCGTTATGAAGTCATTAAATAGAAAACAATTTTCTTATTTGATAGTTACAGTAGCGTACTGGGCATTTATGTTAAGTGACGGAGCGTTAAGAATGTTAGTATTACTTCATTTTCATCAAAATGGGTTTTCTCCACTTCAATTAGCTTCCTTATTTTTATTTTATGAGTTAGCTGGGATTTTTACCAATCTTTATGCTGGCTGGTTAGCTTCTAAATTTGGGCTAAAGTTCACATTGTATTCAGGATTAATAATACAAGTTGTTTCACTTTACTTGTTATCACAATTAAATGAAAATTGGAGCCAAAATTTTTCAATTTTTTATGTACTTATAGTCCAAGGTTTAAGTGGAATAGCTAAAGACTTGACTAAAATGTCCTCTAAATCAGCTGTAAAAATTCTAGCTCCAAACAATAAAGAAGGCTTATTTAGATGGGTAGCAGTGTTAACAGGTTCAAAAAATGCAGTCAAAGGTTTGGGGTTTCTAGTTGGTTGTGCTTTATTAGCAACTTTTGGGTTCTTTGCATCATTAATTTTTATGGCTTTAGTAATTATGATCATTTTGATTTGCACTTTGGTCTTACTTAAAGATAACCTTTTGATTAAAAATAAAAATACTAAATTTTTTGATATCTTTTCAAAATCTAAAAATATAAATTTTTTATCTGCGGCAAGAGTTTTTTTGTTTGGAGCCCGTGATGTTTGGTTTGTTGTAAGCTTACCAATTTTTTTTTATAGTATTTTTTCTGATGGCACTGTGGAGTCTAACCAAAAGGCTTTTTACATAATTGGAGGTTTTATGTCTACCTGGATAATTCTTTACGGAATTATTCAAGCTAACACGCCCAAGTTATTTCTTAGAAAAAATAATGAAAAAATTAATCTAGTGGAAATTGGAAAAAGATGGAATATTTTTTTATTTTTAAATCTTTTATTTTTAACAGTATTTATATTAATTTTTAATAAATTAATTCTTGTAAAGATGGTTCTTTTTTTAGGTCTTTTTATTTATTGCGGAATCTTTGCAATTAACTCTTCAATCCACTCTTATTTAATTTTGAGATTTTCAAATAAAAATAGAGTCTCATTAGATGTTGGGTTTTATTATATGGCCAATGCAACGGGAAGATTAATTGGGACTTTTTTATCGGGTTTAACTTATCAATTAGGGGGTCTGGCTTTAAGCTTAACAACTGCATCTTTTATGATTGGTGTCTGCTTATGTTTTACTCATTTGCTAAAGGAAAATTAAAGAAAATTTTTAAAAATTTATAATAATTAAATATGAAATGATTTGTTCAGCTTAATATGAAGAAAAAAAATACTAAAATTGTTTACGATGAAAGAATTAAAAACACTCCCCGGCGTTTTATTAATAGGGAATTATCTTGGTTAAATTTTAACGAAAGAGTTCTGAGTGAGTCAGAAAACAAGGAAAATCCCTTGATGGAAAGGTTAAGGTTTCTTTCAATTTCAGGTAATAATCTAGATGAATTTCATATGGTTAGAGTTGCAGGTTTATATCGTCAAATCAAAGAAAAAGTTTTCACGCGAACTGATGATGGAAGAACAACTAAGCAACAATTTAATGATGTAACTAAATCACTAAAATTACTTATAAAAAAACAACAGGTTGTATGGAATAAACTTAAAAAAGAATTAGGTTTAAAAAAAACTAAAATTTTAGAAACTAAGTTAGAATTTAAAAATGAAAAAAAAAAGATTGAAGAAGTTTTTAGAAAAAATATCTACGCCTCATTAACGCCACTTGCGATAGACCCCGCTCATCCTTTCCCTTTTCTTCCTAGTCAAAGCATAACAATGGTTTGTGCGTTAAAAAATAAAATGAACAAACTTTCCTATTCTCTCGTAATTTTTCCACCAAAACTTGAAAGATTTTTTAAAATTTCAAAACCCAATAATTTTGTTAAGGCCGAAGATATTATTAAAAGTAACATAAAAATTATTTTTCCTGATTTTAAACTCATAAATTTTTCACTTATCAAGATAATCAGAGACAGTGATATAGAATTTGAAGAAGAGGCTGAAGATTTAATTCTTTCTTTTGAAACTGCTTTAAAAAAAAGGCGAAGAGGTGTGGTAATTGGATTATATATACAGGGAAGAGTCGAAAAAAAGTTGTTAGCGTTTATTAAAAAGTCACTTAAAGTAGATGAAAAGAGAATATTTAGGGTTAGTTCACTACTAGATATAAATTCCTTAAATGAAATTGTAGAGAAAAGTGATGAGCAGCTTAAGTTTAAAAAATTCAAATCCCGTTTTCCTCAAAGAATTAAGGATTTTAATGGTGATTGTTTTTCTGCTATTAAAAAAAAAGATCTTATTGTTCACCATCCTTTTGAAAGTTTTGACGTAGTTGTAAATTTTATTGAACAGTCAGCTTCTGATAAAAATGTGATTTCAATCAAACAAACACTTTACAGAACCAGTGATAATTCACCAATAGTAAAGGCATTAATCAAAGCTTCCAATAAAGGAAAATCAGTAACAGCCGTAGTTGAATTAAAAGCAAGATTTGATGAAGAGAAAAACATAAAATGGGCAAAGGATTTAGAAAAAGCCGGGGTTAATATTGTTTATGGTTTTGTAAACTGGAAAACTCATGCCAAAATTTCTCTGGTTACCAGAAAAGAACAAAATGAAATTATTTCCTATGTACATTTTGGCACAGGGAATTATCATCCAATTACTGCAAAAGTCTATACAGATTTATCTTTTTTTTCATGCAACAGTAAGTTAGCCGATGATGCATTGAAAGTATTTAACTTTATTACAGGATATACAACGCCTAAAAAAATGAATTTGATTTCTTATTCGCCAAACCTTCTTCGAAATGATTTAAACAAGTATATACAGCAAGAAATTGAAAACAAGCAAAAGGGGCTACCATCAGGAATCTGGATAAAAATTAATTCATTAATTGACAAAGAAATTATTGATAAACTCTATTTTGCTTCTCAAAGTGGAGTAAAGATTATACTTATTATAAGAGGAATTTGTGGCTTAAGACCTGGAATTAAAAATTTTTCGGACAATATTGAGGTAAAGAGTATTATTGGAAGGTTTTTAGAGCATAGTCGAGTTTTTTGTTTCTCGAACGGATTCGATATGCCATCTCCAAAGAATAGAGTGTTTATCTCTTCTGCAGATTTGATGACCAGAAATTTAGATCGAAGAATAGAAACTTTTATACCCATAACTAATAGTACAGTACATGAGCAAATTCTTAATCAAATTATGATTAGTTATCTTAAAGATAACCAAAATTCTTGGATACTTCAGCCAAATGGAGATTATTTAAAAGAAAATATAGATAAGTCTTTTTCAGCTCATAAGTTTTTTATTAAAAATCCTTCGTTATCTGGAAGAGGATCATCACTTAAGAAATATGAAAAAAAAAAATAAGTCATTGGCAGTTATAGATATTGGTTCTTCTTCAATAAGATTAGTAATTTTTGAAAAAATTTCATATTCTGCACAAATTATTTTTAACGAAAAAAATACATTGAATTTAGGTTCAATGATTAACTCGGGCGAGTTTATTGAAGAAAGAAAAGCTTTAGAACTTTTAAGTTTATTAAAAAGATTTATTTCATTATGTAAAAACCTTAAAAAAGAGAATATACATATCTTTGCCTCAGCGGCTTTTAGAATTGCAAAAAATAAATATGAAATAAAAACTTTTTTAGAGAGGAATCTAGGTGTTTCAATAAAAATAATCTCTGAAGAAGAGGAGGGGATTTTATCAGCTAAAGGTGTTTTGTTCTCTCACAGAAACCCGATTGGTTTGGTTGGTGATTTTGGTGGGGGAAGTTTTGAGCTTTCAGATATAAATGAATTAAAGAGAATTAAATTTATTAAATCTCTTAGTGTTGGTCATCTAGTTTTAAGAAATCTTGGAAGATCAACCGATGAAAAAGTCTTTAAGTATATTAAAAATAGTTTTAAAAATTTAAGCCTTGGATCAAATCAAAACTTTTATGCCGTTGGCGGTTCTTTCAGGGCATTAGCAAAAGCACATATGTCAATCAAAAATCAAGATTTAAAGATAATTCAAGATTATCAAGTTGATGCAAAAATATTTTTGTCTGAAATTAAGGAAAAAATATTCGTTAAAAGTGGCGAAGTAAACAAAATATTTTTGAACGAAATTTCAAAGTCTAGGGCAGAAATAATTCCTTACAGTATAATGGTTTTAGAGAATTTAATTAAAATTGCTAAAGTTAAAAAAATTTTTTTTACTAATTCCGGAGCCCGAGAGGGCGTGCTTTACAATTTAATTAAAAAAAAAAATGATGATCCGTTTATTTTAAATGTCAAAAATATAGCTAAAGATACGATGTGCAAAGACGATGTTAAAAATATTTTAAAATTGCTTGATTCCTCCAATATTCCATTTGCTATAAACAAGAGGATAATTAAAGCTGCTTGTTGGTTGACGAATATTTCAGCATCAGTTCATCCAGAATATAGAAGAATTTTTGCTTTAGAGAGAATTTTATACAATCAATTTTATCACATTGAAAGGGAGGAAAGATATATTTTATCTTTAATACTTTATTTTAGATATTCTAATTCAATAAAAGATAAATTTGTATCATCATATTCAAAAAAAATATCTAGTCGTAAATTATCAAATTGTAGAATTCTAGGTCAATTATTAAGGGTTTTTCATCATATATCAGGAAGGCTTAATTACAGTCAGCTCAATAAGATAGAAATTAAAATAAATAAAAAAAATAAAATGGAGTTAATTCATTTAGACAAAAAAGTTTTAATTAGTGGTCAGTCAATTGAAAGAGGGATAAGAAATATCAATGACGCACTTAAAACATTATAATAAGTAATAAATCACTTAATTTGTCTTTTAAATTTTCGCCTTAATTGTTAATCTATACATTATGCTAAATTTATCATTAATTAGGCATGCCAAGTCAGATTGGACTAATTTCGATGGAGACGATATGTCAAGACCTATCTCATTGAAGGGTAAAAGAAAAACTAAAAAAATACTGAAATTTTTAGAAAAAAAAGAAAAAAAAATATTGTTTAATGAAATTTTTTGTTCTCCGTCAAGAAGAACCAAAGAAACATTAAAACTATTATTAAAAAAAATTTCCAATGACCCAAAGATCTATTATTTAAAAGACTTATATCATTCATCAGGAATAAATATATTTGATACGGTTATGTTACACGCAAAACTAAACAGGGTTTTAGTAGTATCACATGAACCATTACTATCTACTTCAATTGAGAGTTTTTTTAGTGGTAGCAATAATAAATATTATCTAAATGCAATTGATGAATATACTACTTCTGCTTTTTTTAATGTAAGCTTTAAGTGTAAAGAATGGTTTGAGATTAACAAATCAGTATCAAAAATAAATTTTTATAAAAAACCTAAAGATTTGTAATCTTTAATAAGTAAAAAGTTTCGCAATTAACACTCATACTTCAGGTCCAACTTCTGATCCGACTCGGGCATAAATGAGTCAAGGTTAAACGAATTTTTAAACCTTTATTGTAACATTTAATCAACTAGCGATGAAATTTTCAATAACTTCATAAATAATACAAAATAAGATTTCAACAATTAAAATAAAAAGAATTATAGTAAAATCTCTCTGACTAAATAATCATTTTTAGCTTTTGTTAAAGAAAACTAAAATTATTAAAATAACTGCAGGAACAATTCCAAGAATTGCTAACATATACGAAATACTTAAATATTTATATTTTTCTTTAAGAACAAAGCCTATTTGATAAAAATCAATAAGCAATAATTCATATACTCTCTTAGGACTTTTAATCTGTTCAAGCATATACTTAACATATTTCTCCTCGCTAATATTTGATGATTCCATAAAAAATAAAGGATTTTTACTTTTACTAATATCCTGATTTTTTTTTTCCTTTACTAATCTTGGTGTAATGACCCATACAGCGAATAATAGGGAAATTAGCTCTGACAATGAAAAACAAAAAATTAAAAAATTTTGTATATTTGAATTATTTTGATAGTCGTATTTAAAAAAATTAGTTGCGATTATACTGAGACCAATTATGATTACGCCCATCAGTATGTTAGCTTTCTGATCAGCTAGAGAGATTAATTGAACTTGCTTTTGATGAATTGTTCGCAGCATCCCAATTGTTTCTTTGTCTACATTGTCAGCTTTTACGGAGACCATGTTAAATTTTTATAATAATTTTGTTACAAATTTGTGAATCAAGATTCAACTAATAAACTTTTCCTACCCTTCAAACTTTTTTGCCATAAATATTTTATAAAACTGAAACAAATATTCATTATTCAACCAGTAATAAGTAATAGTTTAAATTATTGCAAAATATGCTGTTTCGATTAAAAAAAAACAATCAAGAAAGCAAGCAAAGTCCAAAATTTAGTAATAGAATTGGAAAAATTAAAATAATTCTAAAGAAAGTTAAATTTGTTGCTAAGAACGTAATTTATGTAAGAAGTTGGTCTAGAAATTCTAGATTATTAGGAAAAATAAAAACTGAAAATAATTTTTCCACCCACTCGAGAACGCTGAATTTCAATCAAGGTTCTATTGAATTAAAAATAATTGACGATACAGATAAATTAATACACAAAGTTAAGAAACTACGATACGAAAGTTTTTTTGGAGAATCAGAAAAAAATAATTACGATTCAGATGAATTTGATAAATCATGTGACCACTTAGTCGCAATTGATAAATCAGTTTCTGACGATTATGTAGTGGGAACATACAGGTTACTTTTAAAACCAAGATTTGTGAAATCACAAAGATTCTACAGTCAAACAGAGTTTAATATTTCTAAGTTAACTAAAGAAAAATCTTTAACTCTATTAGAAGCAGGCAGATCATGTGTTCATAAAAATTATAGGGATGGAAAAATAATAAAACTGTTATGGAGGGGGCTTGCTACTTATATTGCTAAAAATAAAGTTGATATAGTTTTTGGCTGTGCAAGCTTCCCCTCAAGTAATCATAATTTGTTTAGAAATCAACTTTCATACTTAAGACACTTTCATTCATCCCCACATCATTTGAAAACAAACCCTCTAAAGCAATTAAAAGTAAATTTTAAACCAATTAAGAAAAAATTGCTCGACTCTGATGAAGAGTTTAGAAAGCTGCCCCCCTTGATTAAAGCTTACATCAGAGTTGGAGCATTTATAGGGTCTGGTGCCATTGTGGATAAAAAGTTTAATACTACTGATGTCCTGGTTATTTTAGAAGCAAAAAAAATCCAAAAAAAATACTCTCAATTATATTTAAAAAATATACATTAATGCTTTACTCACCAATACTATCAATTTCAAGACTAGCAATATTGATTCCATGGATTTTATTTATTTCTTCAATCCATTTAATTGTCTCTTTACTTTCTAAAAGATTTTTTTCTTTTTTCTTTAGTATTTTTTTTAAGGGTATAATAAACATAATTGGAGTTAAAGTTAATGTTTCAGGTTTGCCAGAGAAAAGAAACACTTTATTTGTTTCAAATCATGTCTCTTACCTTGATATAATAGTATATGGATCACTGATAAATACAGTTTTTGTCGCTAAGTCAGAAATTAAAAAATGGCCAATGATTAATAAACTTTGTACCATCGCAAAAACGATATTTGTAGAAAGAAATAATATTAGATCATTAAGAAATCAAATTTCATTAATTGAAAAGTCTCTTCAAAAAGGTTCCAATGTACTTTTTTTTCCAGAAGGAACATCTAGTGATGGATCTAACGTTCTCAGGTTTAAGAGCTCCTTATTTTCGATAATTGAAACAAAAAAACTAGGAGATTTTTACATCCAGCCCGTCTCACTATCCTATAATAAACTTGATGGACTACCAGTTAATAAATCTTATAGACCCTTCTTGGCTTGGTTTGGAGGAATGGATCTATTTTCTCATCTTTGGAAATTCTTAGGATTGGGTACAAGTGAAGTTAAAGTTAACTTTCACAAAGCTAAAAAGTTTTCTTCATTCTCAAATAGAAAAGATGCATGCTTATTTTGTTATGAAAAAATATCTGAACAACTTGATAGTGACCATCATTCTATAGAGATTAAAAATAAACTCAAACTTTATGAATTAAAATTCTTGTAAAAATTTACACTTATAAAATTTTCCTATTAGTAGACTGATTATGATTAATCAATGTTTGAATTTTTTATTGCATAATTAATAATGTGAAATAAAAAATTTTGCTCAATAGTTCCATTTAATAGAAATGAAAAAGGACCAGAGCCATATGCAACGACATCTAAACCAGAGTGAGATTCTTTAAAAAGTGGTATAAGGGCTTCATGGTCAAATTCAATATCTCCATAATCAAAATCAGATAACCTTTTTCGAAAAGCATATTGTAAAAAATATTTTTTTTCAAAAACACTTCCAGGTCCATTCAGGTAGTTTACAACTGAAAAAGGTTTCCCGTCTAAACCTAAATTAGGTTTACCTAGATGTTTAGATTCTTTGGGGTTAATTCTATAACATATACCATTTATTCTTGATCCTCTTCCACAATACCCATTGATGCCAAGAGAATGAGCGTGGTCAGCGGTAACAATTAACAACGTTTCTTGTAGATTTATTTTTTGAATAATATTTTGAATAAGTTTATTGAATTGTTGAGTTTGTCTAAGAACGTAATTTAGTTTTCCAGCATGGTGTCCATGATCAATTCTCCCGGCCTCTATTAATAAATAATAACCATTTTTGTTTTTATCGAGATATTCAATAGCTAAATTTGTTAAATCTAAAAGGGAAGGTTTGTTTTCTTCCTTTGCTAAATAAGGAAAATGCGAATCAGCAAAAAGACCAATTAACCTTTTTTTAGTATCAATTTTATAGTTTTTGAAGTCTTTTTCACTATTAAGATAAATCCCCCCACTGTTTTTAAATTCCTCAATAAGGTTTCTTGAATCTGTTCTTTTTCCTTTTTGATCAAAACCACTTAGAGGTAAGAAATGTCTTTTACCACCCCCTAATGCAAGATCAATATCAGAATTGATTAACTGCAAAGCTATATCATCTTGTGTGCAGTTTTTTGGAACTTTTGAGTCATCTTCCCAATTTCTATCAAACGAGTGAGCATATAATGCCGCGGGTGTTGCGTGAGTTATTCTAGTATTTGTAACAACTCCAACACTCTTATCTAATTTTTTAAATATATCACTAATACTTTCCGCTTCAGTTCTTTTAGACATGCAATCACCGCGTACAGAACTATCTGTTAGTCCAATAATTCCAGATTTAGTTTTAATACCACTATGTATTGCTGTTGATGTTCCTGCAGAATCTGGAGTTTGTCCATTAGTAGTGTAAGTTTTTATTAAAGCCAAATGGTCTAATTTTTCGTGTGGCAAAACAAATTCATCTCCAAGGCCACCATTTATTTGTCCTTGATTCAATCTGTTTATATAGTTTGTAGTAATGCCATAACCATCACCAATAATAAGAATAACATTTTTGGCTTTGTTCTTATTAATTTTTTTTTGAATTTGATTTTTTACAAATGATTGACCATCATTAAAACTTTGGTAATTCTTTTGTGGGTTAGCTGATAATTGACTAAAAGAAATTAAAAATAATAACAAGAAGAACATATTTATATATAAACTTTAAATGTTACAAATTTAAGAAAATAATTTTATTGTAATTCTAGTCCGACTCGAACGGAAATGAGCCCAAGTTCAACGGATTTTGAATCCTTTGTGTTTGATTGTAAGTAGCTTATTTAAATTAAGATAAATTTTTACCATCACACTTTAACTATTACACCTTTTTAAGATATCTTTAGTAGTTAAAACAAAAAAAAACAATGTCATAAATTTGTAACAAAAATGTAACAATTATTATTCTTTATTGTTTTAATTTATTTTTTCATTTTAACATTAACAATGAGGAATATTATGAAAAAAACTATACTTGCAGCATCAATATTTGCTTTTACAATAATTGGAAATGCTGATGCTCGTGACCAAATTAAGATTGTTGGATCTTCAACAGTTTATCCGTTTGCTACTGTGGTGGCAGAACGTTTTGGTAAAACTAGTGGCTTTAAAACTCCAGTTATTGAGTCCACCGGATCAGGTGGAGGTCTAAAGCTTTTTTGTAAAGGTTTAGGAACTGAACACCCTGATATTACTAATGCTTCTAGAAGAATTAAAATGAAGGAAGTAAAAAAATGCACTAAAAATGGTGTTACTGATATAACAGAAATTAAAGTAGGTTTTGATGGAATTGCCATGGCCAATGCTAAATCTGGTCCAAAACTTGAGTTAAGTCTTAAAGATATCTATCTGGCCTTAGCTAAAGTAGTTCCTGCTGATCCTGAAGGAAATACAGTTAAACCAAATCCATATAAAATGTGGAATGAAGTTAACCCTGCTCTTCCTGCAGCTCCAATCGTTGTAATCGGCCCTCCACCAACATCTGGAACAAGAGATGCTTTCAACGAATTAGCAATAGAAAGAGGTTGTAAAAAGTTTCCTGGCAGAAAAGCATTAAAAAAGAAAGACAAAAAACTCTACAAAAAAGAATGTAGAGGCGTCAGAGAAGACGGTCCATATGTTGAAGCCGGAGAAAATGATAACCTTATCATTGAAAAGTTAGTAGCTGATCCTGGTGCACTTGGTGTTTTTGGATATTCATTTTTAGATCAAAATAGAGATAAAGTTAAAGCTGCAAAAGTTGATGGAGTTTTTCCTGAATTTGAAGCAATTTCTTCAGGTAAATATCCTGTATCAAGATCTTTATTTTTCTATGTGAAAAATGCACACGCATCTATAATTCCTGGTGTTAAAGAATACGTCAGAGAATTCACTTCAAACAAGGCGATTGGTTCCGAAGGATATCTAATTTCCAAAGGTTTAATTCCGCTTTCAGAATCTGAAAGAGCAAAGTTTGAAAAAGATGGGAAGACATTAGCTAAATTTGACGGTAAAGTATTAAAAAAATAATAATATTTTATTAAGGCAAGTTAATGGGGTTTTGGTCCTTTTTTACGCTATTGTGTTTAGTTGGATTCTACGTTAATTGGTATGGAACAACTAAAGCTCTTAGAATAAATTCAAATATTGAAAAAGGACCAAAATTACCCTCCCTACCCAACTATTATGGAAGACACGCACTTTTGTCTTTCATTTTAGTTAGTACAACAATACTTTTGGTATGGATTTTTTTAAAACCATTTATTCTAGATCTTTTACTTGAGAATAAGATTAGTGTTGACTTAATTTCTTCATTTGATGGAGACCCATCAATGCTCATTGATACTATAAAAGCAACAGATCCAAATAATTTTTTTCCAGGTACAAATCCACTAATCATTGAATTTGCAAAATACTACGAATACATAAAAGAGACCTCTGACTCCTATGTTTATTTGATGGTTTTATCTGTTGCATTAATATTTAGTATTTTTTCGCTCAGAAAAATCTCAATTTCTTTTCAAGCTCGCCAATCTGTTGAAAAAACAAATATAAACATTTTAATTTTCTGTTCAGTAATTGCTATTATTACAACAATAGGAATTGTTTTTTCGTTAATTTTCGAAGCTATTCGTTTTTTTGAAAAGGTTCCTTTTTTTGATTTTTTATTTGGTCTAGCATGGAGTCCTCAAACTGCAATTAGAGAAGACCAAGTAGCTAGTCAAGGTGCATTTGGAGCTATACCAATATTTTCTGGGACATTGCTTATAACTTTGGTGGCTATGTCAGTGGCCATTCCAATAGGCCTATTATCCGCCATTTATATCTCTGAATATGCAAATTTAAAAGTTAGAAAGTTTCTAAAGCCTGTGCTTGAAATTTTAGCAGGAGTTCCGACAGTCGTTTATGGGTTTTTTGCAGCAATTACGGTAGGACCTTTTTTGAAAGATTTGGTAAGTTTTTTTGGTTTTTCCATTGCCTCAGAGAGCGCTCTCGCCGCTGGAGGGGTAATGGGGATAATGATAATACCATTTATTTCCTCATTATCAGATGATGTGATCAACTCCGTTCCAATGTCTCTCAGAGAAGGATCATATGCAATGGGCGCAACGAAATCAGAAACAATTATAAGGGTTGTTTTGCCTGCCGCTTTACCCGGAATAATGGGTGCAATTTTACTAGCTGTTTCAAGAGCTATTGGCGAAACTATGATTGTAGTAATGGCAGCAGGCATTGCTGCTAATCTCACCGCTAATCCTTTTGAGGCCGTAACTACTGTTACCGTTCAAATAGTAACGTTATTAGTTGGTGATCAAGAATTCGATAGCGCTAAGACATTAGCTGCATTTGCGTTAGGAATTACATTGTTTTTTGCAACACTTTTGTTAAATCTCTATGCTTTGAAAATAGTTAGGAAATATAGAGAAATATATGACTAATATCACTGAAAAAATTAAATTATCTTTGAGTAAAAGGCAAAGATCAGAAAAGAGGTTTAAGTTTCTTGGATTCATAGGAATATCATTTGCTATTATCTTTTTAATAATTATTTTATACTCAATTTTTTCTCAGGGACAGAGTGCATTTAAGAGCACATATATTGAGTTAAATATTTTTTTTGATGAGAAGATTATAGATGTTGAAGGAAAACGAGACATTGAGGATATCAAATTTGCAAATTTCAGAAAAATTATTACTAACTCATTAGATAATTACTTTCCTGAAGTAGAGAAAAGAGAAGAAAAAAGAAAATTACACGAATTCATATCAAGTTCTGAAGAAAAGAATTTAATGAATTTAGTTTTATCCGACCAAGAATTAATTGGTAAATCAAAACGACTCTGGTTGCTAGCTTCATCGACAATTGATGTAATACATAAGAATCCAGAGATGGAAAGGATTGTAGAATCAGACAGGTTGGTTGATGACCTTGAACTAAGCTGGTTTAAAACTTTCAAAGAAAATGGTAACTTAAAGTTTGGATTTAATAAAAATTTTTTTTCAAAAGCTGATTCAACAGAGCCAGAACAAGCGGGCGTTCTTGGATCAATGCTTGGTTCCTTTTTTACTCTTCTCATAACACTAATCCTTTCATTTCCAATAGCCGTAGCAGCCGGGGTTTTTTTAGAAGAACTAGCACCAAAAAATAGATTTACAGACTTTATTGAAGTAAATATTAATAATTTAGCCGCTGTTCCCTCAATAATTTTTGGTTTACTTGGACTAGCAATTTTCTTAAACGTCATGCACTTACCAAGGTCTGCCCCTATAGTTGGTGGGATGGTTTTAGCATTGATGACTCTACCTACAATTATTATTGCAACTAGAGCGTCTTTAAAAGCTGTTCCCCCATCAATAAGAGAGGCGGCCATAGGATTAGGTGCAACAAAATTTCAAACTGTTAATCACCACGTTCTTCCACTTTCAATGCCAGGGATATTGACAGGGACAATTATAGGAATGTCACAGGCACTTGGGGAATCTGCACCTTTGTTGATGATTGGGATGGTTGCATTCATAGTCGATATCCCAGGATCATTTACTGACTCCGCAACAGTATTACCTGTGCAAATCTATTTATGGAAAAGTACGGCAGCACGGGGGTTCTTAGAATTGACAGCGGCGGGGGTAATGGTACTTTTAACTTTTTTAATATTAATGAATGGATTAGCTGTCTTTGTAAGACAAAAGTTTGAGAAAAAATGGTAATGTCAAATAGAATTAAAATAAAAAGTAAAAAAATTAGTGTTTTTTATGGCGATAAAAAAGCTTTAGATTCAATCAATTTAGAAATCCCAGAAAAGAAAGTAACATCCTTAATTGGCCCCAGCGGTTGCGGCAAGTCAACATTTCTTAGATGTTTAAATAGAATGAACGATACCATTGATATTTGTAGAGTTGAAGGAGACATATTCATTGACGAAAAAAATATCTATGAAAAAGGTTTAGACCCTGTTCTGCTGAGAGCAAGAATTGGTATGGTTTTCCAAAAACCTAATCCATTTCCAAAATCGATTTTTGATAATGTTGCCTATGGACCCAAAATTCATGGTATAGTAAATAGTGAAGATGAATTAAACGATTTAGTTAAAGATAGTTTGAAAAAAGCTGGCTTATATAATGAGGTAAAGGATAGATTAGATGAACCCGGAACGTCATTATCTGGTGGACAGCAACAACGTCTCTGTATAGCCAGAGCAATAGCTGTTAGCCCTGAAGTAATTTTAATGGACGAACCGTGTTCTGCACTAGATCCAATTGCAACGGCTGTTATAGAAGAATTAATTGATGAACTTGCAAAAAATTTTACCATCGTAATTGTAACCCATTCAATGCAGCAAGCCGCCAGAGTCTCACAACAAACGGCTTTTTTCCATATGGGTAATTTAATTGAAGTCGGAAAAACTGAGGAAATTTTTTCAATGCCTAAACAGATAAAAACTCAAGATTATATTACGGGAAAGATAGGATAAAAAAATGAAAGAACATATTGTTTCAACTTATGATGATGACTTAAACACTCTTAAAACAAAACTGCTTGAAATGGGTGTGTTAGTTGAAAGACAAATATTTCAAGCTATTGAAGTTACAAAAATCATAAATCTTTCTAAAGCAAAAGAAATTCAAAAAGGCGATGATGCTATAGATGCGTTAGAAGTAGAAATAAGGGAATTTGCAACAAAAACTCTTACAAAAAGACAACCTTTAGCTGATGATTTAAGAAAAATAATAATATCATTAAAGATCTCAAGTATTTTAGAAAGAATTGGTGATCATGCCGCAAATGTTGCTGGACGTATTCTTCATGTAAAAAAAATGCCAGAGAATTATTTGACTGATTCCATATATCAACTGGGACAACTGGTCGTAAAAAATTATTCAAAAGCATTGAGTTCATTTGATCAAGATAGTCAAAAAATAGCACAAGTTGTACCAACTGAAGATGTAACTATAAACTCTGTTTACGAGACATGCTTTAGAGAGCATTTACACATAATGATGGAAGATAGAGAAATCATTGGTTTTTCAACACAAATGCTTTTCATCGCCAAGGAACTTGAAAGAATAGGGGATTTATCAAAAGTTATTTCAAAAGAAGTTATATATAACTTAAAAGGAAAAATAGTTTAATGGTAAATAACAAAAAACAAATTGTTGTTGTTGAAGATGATACTGCCCTCTTGCCAATGATTACTTACAATCTTGAAAAAAATGGTTTTTCTGTACGAGAAGCCACTAACGGTGAAGATGCGTTAATGCTTATTAAAGAACAGTTACCTGCTCTAGCTATTATTGACTGGATGATACCGGCACCTACGGGTATTGAAGTGTGTAAAATTTTAAGAAGAGGAAAAGAAACAATTTCTTTGCCAATAATAATTTTATCAGCAAAAGGAGAAGAGGAAGACAAAGTAAGAGGACTGAACACAGGTGCCGACGACTATGTCACAAAACCCTTCAGTCCAGCAGAACTTATTGCGAGAGTAAATTCATTATTAAGAAGATCAACTTCCTCTGGTAAAAAGACTTTAGAGTTTATGGATATTTCAATAAATTTAAACCACCATAAAGTTTACAGAGGTGAGAAAAAAATCCATCTCGGGCCAACTGAATATAAGTTACTTAAACACTTAATGGAAAATCCTGGACGAGTTTATTCTAGAGAACAACTTTTGGATTCCGTGTGGGGTCACGGAATTTATGTTGAATCAAGAACTGTTGATACACACATAAGAAGACTTAGAAAAGCAATAAATACCTCCGGCAAACAAAATTATATTAGAACAGTTAGGTCTGCAGGTTATTCTATAGATTCTGAATAATCTTTAATTTTAAACTTGTTCATCCCATACTAAAATTTAAAATTAGTTAATGAGAATTAAAAAAGGCATATCTGTAATCGTTACAGTTTTCAATAAAGAAAAATTTATTGAAAAAACTATTCTTTGTATCTTGAAGCAAATGAAAAAAAATTACCAACTCATCATTGTTAATGATGGATCAACTGATAATTCATCAAAGCTAATCAAAAAAATAATAAAAAATAGAAAATTTGATATTAGGTATATCAAAAAAAAAAATAGTGGTCCCAGCATATCAATAAATATTGCTCTGAAATATGTTAAATACTCTTACATCAAACTTGTTGATGGTGATGATTTAATTGCACCGGATGCTTTAAACTACATGTTCGCGGAAATGGAAAAGCTTAATTTGGATCTATTGTATGGTGATTGGAAGTGGGTGAAAAATACGTTCAAATATAAATTTATCAAAGATACATCTCAGGCACAGCTTTTTGAAAACGCTTTTAATAAATTTATACTCAGCGGTTGGGGTGGTTCTAGCAACTTGATGGTAAAAACAAGTTCACTAAAAACTGTTGGTGGGTGCGATGAGAAAGTATTTGTTCAAGATTATTCGCTGCCTTTAAAAATTGCAGGTTATCATATGAAATCAAAAAGTAATAAAAAATTTAGAGTTGGTTTAACCAAAAAGTTAATTTGCGTTGGTCCGCTAGAACTAGAGGAAAGAGTTATGAATAACAACGGTCAAACTCTGTATGATTTATCTTTGGCCACTATAAATTTCTTAGAAACACACCCTCATATCAATAAAGAAGTTGTAAAAAAATGTAAAAAGAAAATTTTATCCAGATGCTGGTACTGGCAAAAAAAAGAATTAGGTATTTCTTACTTTAGCAAAAACTTTTTGACCTATATAAAAAATAAATATTTTGGCGTACTTCCTTTAACTCACATAAAACTTGTTGTCTTTGAAACATGGAGGAGTAACAAGAACATCAAAAAATTTGAAATAGTGGAAAAAAATAAAAAAAAAATCCTCATTTATGTTGGCCTTGATCTGTTAGGAGATGCCTTACTAAAACTGCCAGCGTTAAAATTTTTGAAAGACTGCTTCCCCAACTCAGATATAACTTGGTTTGCAGGTAAGGGAAAGTCTATATTTTCAAATAAACTTAAATCACTTTCAAAAAATTTAATTCATAACGTTCAGGATAAAATAAGTTATGGATCAACCTTTTTTGATTTTTTCAAAAAAATTAATTTTGATCATTATGATATTGTTATAGATACTCAAAAAAGATTCCTAACCACATTACTTCTAAAAAAAATTCCTACAGATCTTTTTATTTCTCCATCAGGTAATTTTTTTTTTTCAGATATACCATTGGCAACAAAATCAGAAAAAAATCTTAGTTTAAATTTAATTCAATTAATAGGATTGCTGTCTAATAAGGAATTTGAAAATTACAGTCTAAATAAAAGTAAAACAAAAAAAATAGCAATCTGTCCGGGAGCAGCGGTTAAAGCTAAACGATGGAAACTAAATAATTTTCTTGAAGTAGCAAAATTTTTAAAGACTAAAAGGTTTGATCCAATCTTTATTCTAGGTCCCAAAGAAAAAGAAATGCGTTTATCTATTCAAAAGACAGCCGGTAATTTCAAGATTTTTGAAAGTAACGATCCGTTAAAAACCATAACTTTCTCAAAGAATTGTTCTTTTGGCCTGTCAAATGATACTGGATGTGGTCATCTTATTTCAGCATCTGGAATTCCCACATTAACCATTTTCGGGCCTACTGATGCGGAAAAATTTTTACCAATTTGGAACGAGAAAAATGCAGCATTATCGTCACAGTTAAATTACAACGATAAAAACATAAACAAAATAACCCCTGTAGAGGTTATAGAAAAAATATCAAAATGGTTAACATAAAGGAGAATCAAATGTCTAAAATTAAATGGGTTGGTACCATATTTGTTTTAATTGGGATTTTATTAACTAATATAAACATCTATCCTCTTAATATTTTTATTCATGGGTTAGGTGTTTTGTTTTGGACGGCTTTTGGTTTTATGAGTAAAGACAAGGCAGTTATGACAAATTTTGGTTTCCAGATTCCTATTTTTGGATTTGGAATAATCAATTATTTTGTTTAATAAAATTTAGAAAGTCATCTGTTGGTCTTGCCCCATATTGAGTAACTATTCTGGAAGCAACAAGACAGCCAAATTCAGCAGAATCTTTAAGACTACTATCGTTCAAAATCTTGTAAAGAAAACCAGCCGCAAACATATCTCCTGCACCAGTTGAATCTAAAACGTTATCTACTTTATTTGCATTAATATTAGTTGTTTCATTATTATGAATTATTTTTGCTCCGTTTTCTCCAAGAGTTATGGCCGCAATATCCACTGAATCTGTAATTTTTTTTAACGCTTCTTCATTATTATTAGACAATTCATTAAATTCACTTTCATTGCCAATTAATATGTCAACATCGTTTACTATAAATTGCTCAAACTCATTCTTAAACATACCTACCAGGCCAGAGTCAGATAAAGAAAAAATAATTTTAAGTTTTCTATCTTTTGAAATATCAACAGCTTTATTAATGGCCTCTCTTGCAGAGGGTGAACTCCACAAGTACCCCTCAATTAACACATAGTCAATATTATCAAAGAAAGAATCTGTTAAATCATCTTTTTCCAAAGTCGTACTTGCTCCGAGAAACGTTTGCATCGTTCTTTCTCCGTCTGACGTTACCATGACTATGCATCTAGCTGTAGGTAATCCATTATTTGCCATTTTACATAAAAATCTCGTTCCCACTTTTTCCATGCTTTGTACGAATACATTTCCCAAATCATCGTTCTTAACTTTACCGCAAAAACAAGAATCACCGCCAAAGAGTGAAATCGCAGCAAGCGTATTAGCAACTGACCCTCCAGAATCTTTTTTGATAAAATTTATTTCATTTAATAGTTTATCAGAATCTTCTTGTTCCACTAAAGCCATGGTTCCTTTTTTAAGATTATTTTTTGTAAGGTCTTCTTCATTAGCCTCAGCCAAAATATCGAGAACTGCATTCCCCATGCCTAGAATTCTTTTACTCATAAATTTTTTCCTTTTTAAAAAACTCGCAAAATTTACTTATTCCACATTCATTGCACAACGGGTTTCTTGCTTTGCAAACATACCTACCATGAAGTATTAACCAGTGGTGCGCATTTTTCATAGCCCATTTAGGGATAATTTTCAAATAATTATTTTCAACTTCTAATGTTGTCTTTCCTTTAGCAATACCAATTCTATTTCCCAGTCTGAATAAATGTGTATCTACAGCTATATATGGTTTATTAAAAAATGTATTTAGTACAACATTTGCAGTTTTTCTACCCACCCCAGGAAGCTTAACAAGACAATCTCTGTCAGGGGGGACTTCCCCGCTAAATTTTTCAATTAAAATTTTACTTAATAAAAAAACATTTTTTGATTTAGTGTTAAATAAACCAATCTTACTAATTAGTTTTTTTATTTTCTTTTCACCCAATTCAACCATTTTTTGTGGGGTATTAGCTTCTTTAAAAAGCTTTCTCGTTACAGCATTTACACCCTTATCAGTTGATTGAGCAGAGAGAACAACGGCAACAAGTAATGTAAAGACTGAAGAATACTCAAGCTCTGTTTTTGGATTTGGATTTTTTTCCTTTAATACTTTGAATATATTGTTTACTTTACTTTTTACGCTCATTATCAAATTATAACTTTAAAAAATTTAAAAAGAATTTTATATAATAATATGGCTAATATTTTTTTAGATTTAACAGTCCTCCCTTACAGAAGTCTATCAAAAAAAGGATTTAAGTATTTGATGATTTGGGTTACCTCTATTTTTCTTGGAATAGGAATCTTTTTTTGGAAAATCGGAGCCTGGCCAGTCTTTGGTTTTTTAGGTTTGGATGTTCTTATGCTGTATTACGCATTTAAAATTAATTATAAAAGTGGGGAAATCTTTGAAAACCTTAAGCTTTTTGACAAATCCTTTGAAATCACCAGAATTTTTCCCTCAGGTAAAAAACAAACATGGGATCTTGAGCCATATTGGGCAAAAGCAGAGATAACAGGGTTACGAAATAATAAAAATCTAGTTATAAAATCAAAAGAGAAAATGGTGCTTGTTGGCTCTTTTTTGAATATAAATGATAAGAAAAAACTTTTAGAAAAAATTCAAGAAGCGTTAGATAAATACAAATTAAAAAATACTTTAGAAAGTTAACTCTGAAAAAAAAATCTGTTCTTAATTATTCCAGTTATATCTCTTTAATTTTTCTTTCCGCAGTTTGGGGTAGCTCTTTTATTTTTATTAAGCTAAGTGTTGAAAGTATTCAGCCAATTTTATTAACTTTTTATCGTCTAGCAATTGCATCTATTTTTCTTTTTTTTTTCTGTGAAATCAGCAAAATTAAGACTCTTTTTTTAAACAACAAAAAGGATCTATTTGTAATAGCACTTATTGGTAATGTTGTTCCGTTTAACCTAATAAGTTGGAGCGAACTTTATGTAGATAGCTTGATTGCTTCAACGTTAATTGGCACAATGCCTCTTTTTACATTTATAATTTCACTCTTTTTTTTTAAAGAAACGTTTAAGAAAGTTAAAGTGCTTACAGGATTACTAATTGGTTTTTTTGGTATGTACGTTTTTATGGATCCTCAAGGTTCAATTTCGAAAAATTTGAATTTATTTTTTTCACTACTAATTATAATATCATCAATATTTTATGCTTTTTCTGCAAATTGGGTAAAAACGTTAAAGAATAAATCATCCCTTGAGTTAGCTTTTTCATCCATCGCGGTTGCTACTGTTATTTGTTTAATAATGATATTAGTAAGTATTTCAATTCAGGATAATTCTATAAACTTATCAATAACAAAATTAACTTTTAGAAGCATTGTAAGTGCTACGATTTTAGGTGTTCTTTGTACTGGTTTAGCAATCTGGGTTTTTTTTAAATTGATAGAAAAAGAAAATGCGGTATTTGCAAGTCAAAGCAATTACCTGATTCCTTGCTTTGGCTTCTTATGGTCCTTTATATTTTTGGACGAAAGGTTAACCTTAAATTTATTTATGGGTTTAATTTTAATTGTTTTAGGAGCCTACTTAGTTAACAACAAATAAAATTATTTTTTGAACTGAAATTTTTCTGGTTTATCTCCTACTTCGTATTCTTCATATTCCATTTCAGGCTTAATTTCTTTCCCATCTTCTATGGCATACACTACTTTAACTGCTTTTTGAAAAGCCACTCTTGCAGTATCCAAATTTCTTTCCGCAAAAGAAACTGACCCACCCAACCATGCATTGTCTTCGAGTGCATTTCCTGCTGATATTAGAAGCTCGGATGCCTCAATTAATGAATTATGGATTTCTCTTAACTTTCTTGAATTAGGTATTTTTAAGTTTCTTAACTCATCAGACCTGCCAAATGACTCTAAGTTAGATTTAACAAGTTCTTCAGCTTCTTTAAAATGATCCTCGTCGGCCCTTTCATTACTTAAGTTAAAAGAATCTAATAATCTACCTTGCATTATGATTGCATTTCCGAGATGACCTAGCCTGATATCCATCATACTTTTATATTCTTCAAGATCGTTTTTTGATATCTTTTCTTCACAAGAGAAAAGGAAAAAACTAAATAGTAAACCGAATACAATTTTCATTTTTAACATGTTATCAACTTATCATATCTAGCATTGTATATAAACCCGGTTTTTTATCATAAACCCATTTTGCTGCTTTTAATGCTCCCACTGAAAAAATTTTTCTATCATCGGCTTTGTGTGTAAGTTCAATTCTTTCTCCATCCATGAAGAAGAAAACTGTGTGTTCTCCCACCACATTTCCACCTCTTATACTTGAAAACCCAATCTCGTTTGGCTTTCTAACTCTATCAGCAGTTTGGGTTCGAAAAACAGGTTTTTTTGGATGATTGCTCCCTTCTTTAATTGAGTCAAAAAGTGTAATAGCTGTCCCAGAAGGAACGTCCTTTTTTTTATTATGATGAAACTCAAGAATTTCTACATCTGAAATATTTGACAGATTTTTTGCGGAAGTACTCACAAGTGTTTTAAGTAAGTTAACACCAATACTCATATTAAAAGACCTTAGAACAGTTAAATTTTTTGAAAGTTTAATAAATTTCTCATCCTCAACCTTACTGTATCCAGTCGTCCCTGAGACAATAGCTGTTGAATCTTTATTTTCTTTTATGTTTTCTAACAATTTCAAGGAAGCTTTTGGTGAAGTAAAGTCTATTATTACATCAGAAAGATTAATTAAACTTTTAATATCGGAAGTTATTTTTACTTTATTAATTTCTTTATCTATATTTATGTGATTCTTTTTTTCACATAAAGAAACTAGATCAAACTCATTAAAACTTTTTAGTTGTTTCAATATGTCTTGGCCCATTCTTCCACTGGGACCAAAAATTCCTAGTTTTATTTTTTTCATTTGACAATTTTAAGTTAAACCATCCCAAAAGTCTTTGACTTTAGAAAAAAACCCTGAGCTCTCAGGGTTATTTTTTTGAGAAGATTCTTCATCAAATTCCCTTAACAGTCTTTTTTGATTTTCAGATAAGTTTTTTGGAACCTCTACTGACAGTGAAATAATCATATCACCAAAAGATGTAGAACGGATTGTTGGCATCCCTTTACTATTTAGTCTGAATTGGTCTCCATTCTGCGAACCAGCTGGAATTTTTACTTTAACTTTGCCACCAGAAACTGTTGGAACATCTACGGAGCCACCAAGTGATGCATCAACGATTGATATCGGAACATTACAAAAAATATTGGTCGCCTCTCTTTCAAAAATTGGATGAGGTATCATGCTCACAAACAGATATAAGTCCCCTGGGGACGAGCCATTAGGTCCGGCAGCACCCTCTCCAGATAATCTTATTCTACTTCCTTCTTCAACACCTGCAGGAATGTTAACCTCGAGTTTTCGATTTTTACGCCTTCTTCCCTCTCCATTACAAGCTTTACAAGGGTCTGATATCACCTGTCCAGCCCCTCCACATGCTGTACACGTTCTTTCAACAGTAAAAAATCCTTGTGATGCCCTTGTTCTACCGGAACCCTTACATACCCCACAGGTTTTTAATCCACTTCCACTTTCAGAGCCCGAGCCGTCGCATACATCACAAATTACAAGGGTCTCATATGATATTTCCTTTTTTACTCCCGTATAAGCTTCTCTTAAGTCAACATCTACTTCGTACTTAAGGTCTTGCCCTCTTTGTTCTCTTTGTCTACTTTGCCTTCCACCCATATCTCCAAAAAAATCTTCAAATATATCTGAAAAGCTACCGAAACCACTAAAACCATCCGAGAATCCGCCTCCACCTTGTTGACTAAATGCATCATGGCCATAAGCATCGTATGCCTGTCTTTTTTCTGAATTTGACAATACTTCGTATGCCTCTGATACTTCTTTAAATTTCTTCTCAGCATCGGTGTCACCCGGATTTTTATCAGGATGATACTTCATCGCCAATTTTCTATATGCGGATTTTAACGAACCTGAGTCGACGTCTTTGGAAACACCCAAGACGTCATAATAATCTTGCTTAGACATTTTTTAAAAAATTTTAAGCTGACTTTTCTTTATTATCATCATCAGAATCCTTTTTCTCAGTAACATCCTCAAAATCTGCGTCAACAACTTTGGGATCTTTTTTTCCCTTTTTTGATTTTTTTGTATCTGCTCCGGCTTTGGACTTCGTTTGAGAATCACCTCCAGCATCTTTTTTTTCTTTTTCAGCTTTCTCTTGAGCCTCTTTGTACATAATCTCACCTAATTTCATTGAATTTTGTACGAGAGAATCTGTCTTTTCTTTTAATGAAGAAACATCAGCTTTTTCGTCTTTAAGAACTTCTTTAAGCTCTTCTAAAGATTTTTCTATTTTCTCTTTATCTTCTTTTGGAATTTTAGTTCCGTGTTCTTTAAGACTTTTTTCAGTGCTATGTACAATTGAATCGGCATTGTTTCTGGCCTCAATTTCTTCTAGTTTTTTCTTATCTGAGTCAGCATTAGCTTCTGCATCTTTGACCATCTTTTCAATTTCTTCATCAGAAAGACCTCCAGATGCTTTAATTTGAATTTGATGTTCCTTGCCAGTTGCTTTATCTTTTGCCGAAACTTTTACTATTCCATTCGCGTCAATGTCAAAGGTCACTTCTATTTGTGGAGTACCTTTTGGTGCTGGGGGTATTCCAACTAGGTCAAACTGACCGAGAAGTTTATTATCAGCTGCGATTTGTCTTTCTCCTTGAAACACTCTTATGGTAACTGCTGATTGATTGTCATCAGCTGTTGAGAAAGTTTGGCTTTTGTTAGTTGGGATAGTTGTGTTTTTTTCAATTAATTTCGTAAAAACACCACCCAAAGTTTCAATTCCCAACGAGAGCGGAGTTACATCTAATAACAATACATCCTTTACATCACCTGATAAAACTCCCCCCTGAACTGCAGCACCAAGTGCAACAACTTCGTCAGGATTAACGCTTCTGTTAGGTTCTTTGCCAAAGAAATTTTTAACTGCTTCAATAACCTTTGGCATTCTAGTCATGCCTCCAACTAAAATAACATCGTTGATTTCTCCTGCACTCAAACCAGCATCTTTCAAAGCTTGTTTACAAGGCTCAATCGATCTATCAATTAAGTCTGAAACTAAAGTTTCGAATTTAGATCTGGAAAGCTTAATATTTAAATGTTTTGGTCCGGAAGCATCTGCAGTTATAAAAGGTAAATTTACCTCAGTTTGAGGCGCTGTTGAAAGTTCAATTTTTGCCTTTTCTGCCGCTTCTTTTAATCTTTGTAGAGCTAGTTTATCGTTTTTTAAATCAATGGACTGTTCTTTTTTGAATTCTGCAGCAAAGTAATCAATTAAAACATTATCAAAGTCTTCGCCACCAAGCTTAGTGTCACCATTAGTTGCTTTCACCTCAAACACACCATCACCTATCTCTAAAATTGATATATCGAAAGTGCCGCCTCCTAAATCGTATACGGCAACAGTTCCAGTCTTTTTTTTATCGAGGCCATATGCTAAAGCAGCAGCCGTTGGCTCATTAATGATTCTTTTGACATCAAGACCAGCAATTTTACCAGCGTCTTTTGTTGCTTGTCTCTGGGCATCATTAAAGTAAGCAGGAACAGTAATAACTGCTTCTTTTACAGGTTTACCCAAAAACTTTTCCGCGGTCTCTTTCATTTTTTGAAGAATCATTGCGCTAATTTGGCTAGGTGAATATTTTTTACCAGAAATGTCTACCCAAGCATCTTGATTATCACCGGCAGTAATTTTGTAGGGCAAGACTTCAGTATCTTTTTTTACCGAGGGATCATCCATTCGTCTTCCAACTAATCTTTTTATAGCAAATAAAGTTTTCTCTGGGTTAGTAACAGCCTGTCTTTTTGCAGATTGTCCAACAAGATTTTCGTCATTATCTGTAAACGCCACCATTGAAGGTGTTGTTCTAGATCCTTCTACATTTTCGATAACTTTTGGTTCTTTACCATCCATTATGGCAACACAAGAATTTGTGGTACCCAAGTCTATACCAATAATAGTCATAATAGCTCCTTTTCTTCCTAAATTAATATTGGACAGAATTTCTTAATAGCCCTTTTAGGCACTATCTTGAAATGTGTTTAAAGCAGTTAATATATAGTATAGTATTACCAAGTAGATCAAGCAAAAAATGAAAATTCTTTATAACGCTATTGCAGAGGACACTCAGAAAAAACTAATAAATGAAATAAAAAGTTTGATTTCAGACGCCCCATTAATTCGCCCAGTAATGCCCAGATGGAATAAACCTTTTAATACTCTTATAACTAATGCTGGTGTGTGGGGATGGGTCTCAGATAAGTTTGGTTACAAATATGTAAAATTTCATCCAAAAACAAACAAAAAGTGGCCTAAAATACCTTTGCTCTTTTATGACATATGGAAACAATTTTCAGGATATAAGAAGTTGCCTGACTGTTCATTAATAAACGTTTATCCAGATCAAAATGCCAGCCTTGGTTTACACCAAGATAAAGATGAAGAATGTTTCAAAGCACCAGTTGTTTCAATATCAATTGGAAATACTGCGGTGTTTAAATATGGAAAGGATAAAAAAAATTTGAAAACTGCTGTTCTTCCCTCAGGATCTATCGTAGTTCTAAAAGATTACTCTAGATTATATTATCATTCTATTTCAAAACTTCTGACAAATAAAATTTCAGAAGTTAGAGAAAACTCTCTGTATCTTAAAAACTTTACTGAGGGAAGGGTAAGTATTACGCTAAGAAGATTTTCTAAATAGAAAACCTATTTTTATTTTTTTTCAGAGCCCATTGAAACTATCACCATCGCCGGTCTCAACAACCTATCACCAATCATAAAACCTTTTTGTAATTCTTCCACTATTATACCATCTGGTTTGTCACTATTAACTTTTGACACAGCTTGATGAAGCTCTGGATTAAATTTCTGATCTAAAGAATCAAATTTTTTTATTCCATTTTTTTCTAATGCGTCTCCTAGTTCTTTTTCAATGGCTTGTATACCAATTACTAAATTTTTTAAAACTTTATTTTCCTCTACGTTTTCATTTTTAACTGAATTCATCGCTCTCTGAAAATTATCAGTTGCAGGAAGTAAAGATAATGCAAAATTTTTTGTAGCGTATTTTAGATTATCTTCCGTTTCTTTTTCATGTCGCTTTCTTAAGTTATCATTCTCAGCCAGTGATCTCAAAAGTTTGTCTTCAACATCTTTGAGTTTTTGTTTCAACTCTTCAACAGTCTTTTGTAATTCACTAGTGTTTGTTTGACTGGCGTTATTCTTATTTTTTGGGTTTGATATGTTCTTTTTTTGAACATCTTTATTTTTTTCAATATTATCTTTTGGATTCACAAAACCTCCTAGTTAGTGATTTGAAACTTTTTTCCTATTAACTTGGCTGTATAATCAACAACAGGGATGATCTTTGCATAATTAATTCTCATCGGGCCAATCACCCCAATGGCTCCAATGATTTCCTTATCCTTATTTCTAAAAGGACTTATAATGGTGGAACACCCGGTAAAGCCAAAAAGATTATTCTCGGAACCTATATAGATTTGCAGGCCCTCTGCTTGTTGAGTTTCATCTAAAATTCCTATTAAGTTCCTTTTATTCTCAAGTTTTTCAATCAAAACCCTTGCATCCTCTAATTGCTCAATAGCACTGACATCATCTAATAATTTAGATGTACCCGTAACTATTAATTTATTTTTTTTACTTGCATCATCCCAACAAGCAATTCCCTCATTTATTAATTTTTCCGCGACTTTATCAATATTTAACTTGTCATTTTGAATTTCTTCATTAATTATTTTTTTACTTTCAATTAGAGTTCTGCCCTTAATTATAGAGTTCAAGTAATTTGTCGTTTCGATCAAGAGAGAACTAGGTAAACCTTTAGGAATTTTAATTATTCTGTTTTCGATTATACCATCTTCTGTAATTAAAATAACTAACGCTCTATCCTTACTCATTGGAACAAATTCAATGTGCTTTAAAAAACCATCAAGCTTTGGTGCTAAAACAATTCCAGCGCAATCAAGTAAGCCTGATAATAATGAACCAGCCTCACTGCACATTTGATCAAGATTAACCGAGTTAGTATTAATGTTATTTTTAATTTCGTTACTTTCTGAGCTTGATATTTTTTTAACTTGTAGCAGTCCATCAACAAAAAATCTCATACCTAAATCAGTAGGAACTCTGCCTGAGGATGTGTGATTAGACTTTAATAAGCCTGCCTCTTGAAGATCATACATAACATTTCTCACAGAAGCAGGAGATAGTTTTTCTCCCATTTTTATTGAAAGCTTTCTTGACCCAATAGGCTTTCCATCTTTTAAAAAATCATCAACAATAAGTTTAAAAATTTTTCTAGATCGCTCGTCCATATCTAGAATTTTATAAGACTCTCTTTTACTTAGGAGTGAATTAGTGAATTTAAGATTGTTTTTTTGTTCCATATCTGTTTAATAATTCAAATTATATTTAAGTATGAGAAAATTCAATAGAAAAAAAGATCAAATTAGAGATTTAACAATAGAAACTGATGTAAATAAAAATTCAGATGGTTCGTGTATTATTAGACTAGGAGACACTCATGTAATATGCACTGCCTCGTTTGAGAATGATGTTCCTCAGTGGCTAAAAAATAGAGATTCAGGTTGGATAACTGCTGAATATGGTATGTTACCAGCCTCCACTTCATCAAGAAATAAAAGAGAAGCTGCAAAAGGTAAGCAAACTGGAAGAACTGTTGAAATACAAAGATTAATTGGGCGGTCGTTGAGGACAGTTGTTGATTTAAAAAAAATAAAAGGTTGTCAGCTAATTCTTGATTGTGATGTAATTCAAGCTGACGGCGGAACAAGAACTGCAGCTATTTCAGGAGCATTTGTAGCCTTGTCTATTGCTGTAAAGAAATTATTAAAAAATAAAATTTTGAAAGAAAATCCCATTAAAGATTATCTTTCAGCCATCTCCTGCGGCATTGTGAATGGAGAGGTTTATGTTGATTTAGACTACACTGAAGATTCAAAGGCTGACGTGGATGCAAATTTTATTTTTTCAAAAAATTTGGGAATCGCCGAAGTCCAAGTCTCTGGTGAGGGATTTACATTTAGCTCAGAGAATTTAAATAATATGTTAACAATGAGTGAAAATTCAGTAAGACAAATTTTTGAAATACAAAAAAAAGTTTTAAGTTGAATAAAGATTTTTTAAATAATCAAACCGTGGTAATTGCGTCTCATAACCCAGGAAAAATAATGGAATTTAGGAGTTTATTATCAGCTTATAACGTAAATGTGATTACTGCATCAGATATTAATGTCCCAGATGTAGAAGAGGTTGGAAAAAGTTTTAAAGCGAATTCAATTTTAAAAGCTAAAAACATTCCAGACGAACATATTTGTATATCTGATGATTCAGGCCTTTGTATAGATTCTTTGAATGGTTTTCCAGGAATCTACTCCGCAAGATTTGCAAAAAAAAGTGGCGGATGGAATAAGGCTATGCAAGAGCTTTATAAAAGAATTTTAGAAAAAAAGGGGGGCTGCTTTAAGGCATCATTTTACTGTGTAATTACTTTAAAATGGTATAATAAGTGGCTTAAGTCTTTTTCAGGGAAAATAACAGGCCATATCAGTTGGCCACCTAAAGGAAAGAACGGTTTCGGCTATGACCCTATTTTTGTTCCTTCAGGTTTCAAACAAACTTTTGCAGAAATGTTGCACAAAGAAAAAATTCTATTAGATCATAGATTTATTGCATTTCAAAAGCTTGCTAAATTACATCTAACCGGCAACTAGAAATTTTTTCAGTTAGATTTTTTCCTTTATTTTTTTTTATGTATGTTTCACGTTTTAATGAACCAGACTTGACTTGACTGTTAGTAAAACGACCTTCATGAATTTTATTTTCAGAGTATTCGTCATAAAATTTAAATTCATTTACAAAATCTATTAAATCAAAAAGATGAAAATTAACTGAAGTTGGACTTTTAGAAAAAACATCCCGATAATTTTTGGTAAAGGATTCACTTCTTTTTTTTAGATTAGTTACAAAAAACGTATTTTCAAAAACTGGGTCAGTTTTTAATGTATCTTCCCACAAACTAGTTCCGTAAACAAATGTATTATTCGCATTAATATCATAAAATGCTAAATGCGATAATATTTCTAACAATTTATCGCCTTCTGAGGCAACAATTATTGCGTCAAAAGGGGAATCAATTGTTAATTGTCTTTCCAATCTTTTAAGCATTCTTTTCTTTTCATTTTTTGGAATAGTTTGGTCATCAGAAATTTGATTAACCTTTGCTTTTAATATATTTTTTCTTTTTTCAAAATGACTTATTGATTTTATTTCTTGATTTAAATCTTTCTTATTATCAAGCTCCACAAAAGAGATATTTATATTTTTAAGAGACAACGTTCTCAAATTTTCTTGAACACTTTCTTTAATGATCTCACCATATCTGTCTTTATGGTGAATCAATAATAAATCTTTAATATCTTTAAATTTTAGATCTGATATTATGCAAGAAATTTGGTCTTTTGGATTTTGCCCTGAGACAATTATATTATCTGATATATTTGATAAATCAGGCGAGAGACTAAAAAAAACCATAGAATTATCTTTCGAAAATCTTCGTTTAAGTGCTTTAGTTTCGTATGAAAAAATTGGTCCAATGAAGATTTCAACTTTATCTTTCTTTCCATTCAATGCTGCATTAATCGCACCCTCTGCGGTTCCTTTGGTGTCGTAAATCTTGAAAATAATATCCATTGGTTTGTTAGCCAAACTATACCTAAAAGTATTTAAAACCAGTGAACCAGCTGATCTTTTTTCACCTGTTAAGGGCAATAAAAGTCCAACGTAATTATTTTTTGTTTTTCTAACTTTTCTATCTAGATCTTTTCTAGTTTTTCGAGGGTCAAGAAATACGAAGTTTTGGTTCTCAATTTTTTCTTCATTTACTGTTTCAGAAATGGACTGATCTTGTTCCTGTAAAAGGTTATCATTTTTATCTATTTCTGTGTAAAAATCCTCTTCGTCATCATCAAAAAAGTTTTCGGCGTCTTCGACAATTATTATCTCATCCTTTTTTTCATTAAGATTCACATTCTTATTTCCTAAGTTTTTACCATCATTATTTTCTATTTTAGATTCGTAAGCATTAAAGTTTCCACTAGGTTTTTTTAAAACAATTTTTTCTTTTTTGTCTTTATCAATATTATCGGCTTCTATTTTTTTTGACTCTTCGTCATCAGACGAAAAAAAACCGGTGAAGAAATCCAGAATCCTTTTTTCATCTTCAACTTTTTTTTGCTCAAAAAGCGTCTCGTTTAGCTCTTTTGGTTTACTTTTTGATTCAATAAAGTCCAATATCCTTTTATCGCCCTCAATTTTGTCTGGAATAAATAATTGATCATTATTTTTAGGTTTATCAGTACTTGAAGAAATATCACTACTTTCTTTAGTTTCAATTTCTTCGCTTTTATCTTCTTGTAATATTTCTTTTTTTTCCTCTTCTACAAAAAGAGTAGTTTTTATTTTTTCTAATGATTGATTAAGTTGACATGAAGTTGCAAAAAATAAAAGGGGGAATAAAATTCTACTTACTCGTGAAAAGTTTATGTAATTGGGATATAATGCCATAATGTTTAATTTAAGAATTATTATATTAATTTTAACAATTTTTGTATACAAAAGTTCAATTGCTGAGGTTAATGAACAAAAAATATTAAAATATCTTCAAAATTTTAATTCATTAATGTCTGATTTCATACAAGTAAATAACAATGGAGACGTTTTGTCAGGTAAAATATCTATCTCAAGGCCAGGAAAAGTTAGAGTTGAGTACAATGAGGTTCCTCTTTTAATTATTAGCGATGGAAAAAAAATAGCATCAATAAATAAAGAATTAGAATCAATTACTTTCTATAGAATTAAAGATATCCCTCTGGCTTTATTGTTATTTAAAAATTTTAGTCTCGATAACATTCAGATTTTAGATTACTCAGATATTGAAAATCAACTTAGAATAAGGCTAAAAGAAAAGAACAAAATGAGTGAAGGATTTATAGATGTGTTATTTGAAAAAAATACTTTTACTCTAAAAAAATGGATTGTTTTTACGAACAAGGTTAACAAAACTGAAGTTTTGTTAGAAAATATTAAGTTAAATGTAAATATACAAAATGAAATTTTTCAAATTGACGAAAGTGATCCAAGACATCCTATATGGAGGGATTATTAAAAAATCAAAAATTAAATTTTGATAAAGTATTTTTTCGAGTCATTAATTAAAACAGATGGTTCGTTAGGGTTATTCTCGATTTTTTTTCTCAATCTGTAAATTAATGATTCAAGGGTATGGGTATCGAGTTCTTTATTATGCTTCCAAACCTCAGAAAGAATTTGCGTTTTAGTTGCACCACCATTTTTTTTTAGCATATAATTTAAAAATTTACTTTCCAGTTCTGTAAGATTTATTACTGATGAAGATTTTTCTTCAAATAACTGTGAGGTTTTAGTATTATAAAAATATTTGCCAAGTTTATACCTTTTATAATTTATTTTTGTTACTTTATTAAGCCTTTCTACTTCTTTAATTAGTTCATTATACACCAAAGGTAAACTAATATATGTAGCGTTTGGAAAATCTTCATCTATATTGATTTTTTGTTCTTTAAAAATAACTAAATTGTAGAGCTTAGAATTTAATTTTTTTAAATCTCTTAATGACGCCTTTGATTCTAGAAAAAAAAATAAAAAAGGAGTTTTAAAACTTTTTTTTGGAAGTTCATTTATCCTTGAAAGGGTTTTTAAAAAATATCCTTCCTTTTCAAGAAGAAGAGACAACTTACTAAAAAAGAAATTTTTTTTTGTAATAAATATGATACTTTTTGCCAATTAACCCTCTTATGTCAAATATCTTTGTAAATAGATCTAATAATAAAAATATAGCATACCTTTTTTTTCAAAATAAAAAAATAACTTGTGCAGTTGGAAAAAATGGAATTGGAATTAAAAAAAAAGAGGGTGATTTGATTACCCCAAAAGGAACTTTTAAAGTTGTCAATGTGTTTTATAGATCTGATAAACTTAATAAAATTAAATCAGGAATACCAGTCTTTGAAATAAAAAGAAAGTATAGATGGTGTACTGACCCAAGAAACCATAATTACAATTCATTAATAGTTGGAAAAACTAATTGTACCTATGAAAATTTATACAGAGACGATGATATTTATGACTTAGTTGTGGTTTTGAATTACAATTTAAGAAAAAAAAAGTATAAAGGTAGCGCAATCTTTATTCATTGCAAATCTAAGGAAAATAAATTTACTGAGGGTTGCATTGGAATTGAAAAAGAACAACTTAAGCAAATAATTAGAAAGTTAACACCTCTTACAAGACTTATAATATCTTAGGATCTTTTTCCAAAGATTCCTGAGCCAACTCTCAGATAAGTTGCTCCAAATTTTACAGCCTTTTCAAAATCATTTGTCATTCCCATACTTGCGTGTTGAAGATTGTGGTTATCGCACAACTGTCTTAAGAGATTAAAATACAATGATGGATCTTCATCATATGGTGGAATACACATTAGGCCGTCGACTTTTAACTTTTGATCTTTTACAGTCCATTCAATGAAATCTGAAAGATCCGAAATTTTAACTCCACTTTTTTGCTCCTCATTTCCAATGTTGACCTGAACAAAGAACTTATAAGTGCGGGCATGATATTCAGAATTTAATAGATCTTTGATTTTAAGAACTATTTTTTCCCTATCAATTGTTTGAATAACATCAAAAATTTCTAAAGCTATTTTCACTTTGTTTGACTGTAAAGGGCCGATTAAATGAAGTTCTAAATTATCATAATTATTTTTTAATGATTTCCATTTAATAAAAGCCTCTTGAACTTTATTTTCACCAAAAATTTTATGCCCATCTTCAATAACCTTTTTTATGGTTTCCTCAGGAAATGTTTTTGATACCGCAATGAGCTTTGGATTTTTTGAGGTTTGAGAATATTCTTTATGTAATTTACTTATTTGACTTATAATACCTCTATAATTTTTAACTACATCTGACATAAATGAAAATAACCAAAAAAAATTTCAACAACGTTCCAAAAGAATGGTTGTTTTTTAATCCAATAAATAATTCTCATGATAAATACTTTTTCAAAATTTCCAATAAGACAGGTGTAATTTTTTTTTATGAAAACAGTAAAGAAGAAGAAAAATATTTGAAAAAAATCAAGCCTTATGCAGAGTGGTGCCAAAACAAAGGAATAAACTTTTTAATTCAAAGCTCCATTTACTGGGCTAATAAATATAGCGCTTTTGGTATTTTTCTTGATAGGAAAAATTTGTCAATAAGGCATAAACTCTCTTTAGCCTCCTTTAAAAAAAAGATTTTAGTTGCTGGTAAAGTCCATAACCTAAATGAAGCCAATAAATTCGGAAAATTTCTAAATATGGTTTTCATTTCAAATGTTTTTGATACTCAGAGTTATCCAGATAAAAAAAAGCTTTCATTGTTTTATTTTTTTTCAATGTGTTTTTTACTTAAAAAAAAGAAGGTTTTTGCTTTAGGTGGTGTAAATAAAAGTAATTTTAAAAAACTAAAAAATAGGTATCTTTATGGTTTTGGTGCTATAAGTTATTTTAAGAATTAACATGGATTATTCAAAACCAGAAATAATTGAGAAAAAATGGCAATTGGAATGGGAAAATAAAAAAATTTACTCCCGGTACCAACAAAACAAGGAAAAAGTTTATATTTTAGAAATGTTCCCATACCCATCAGGCAAAATACATATGGGTCATTTAAGAAACTATACTATTGGTGATGTAGTAGCGCGATTTTACAGAAATAATAATTTTAATGTAATGCATCCCATGGGTTGGGATAGTTTTGGAATGCCTGCTGAAAATGCTGCCATAGAAAATAACTTAAACCCAAAGGAGTGGACAGAAAAGAATATTGAAAATATGAAAAACCAGCTTAAATCAATCGGTTTATCTATAGATTGGGAAAGGGAAATATCTACTTGTTCAGTAGAATATTACAAACAACAACAAAGCATATTTTTGGACTTTTACAAAACAGGAATTGTTTACAAAAAGGACAGTTATGTAAATTGGGACCCTGAGGATGAAACTGTTTTAGCGAATGAACAGGTAATTGATGGTAAAGGTTGGAGATCAGGGGCTTTAATTGAAAAAAAAAAATTATCTCAGTGGTTTTTAAAAATTACTGATTTTACAAAAGAATTATTTGATGATTTAAAAAATCTCAGTGAGTGGCCAGAAAAAGTTAAAACTATGCAAAAAAACTGGATTGGTATTTCTAGAGGAGTTGAGATAAATTTTAAAATGAAAAACACCACAAACTATATTAATGTTTTTACAACACGACCTGAGACCATATTTGGAGCAAGTTTTTTAGCCTTATCAGTTGAACATAATCTTGCTGATTTATTTGAGAAAAATGATGAATTTAAAATATTTAAAGAGAAATGTTTAAGATTACAATCTCAAGAAATTGACAATAATGAAAAGCTTTGTTTTTTTACAAATAACTTTGCCGAAAATCCTTTTACAGGTGAAGATGTGCCAATTGTTTTTACAAATTATGTCTTGATTGGTTACGGAACTGGAGCTGTATTTGGTTGCCCAGCACATGATAAAAGAGATTTTGAATTTGCAAAGAAGTACGATTTTAAAATTTTGTCTGTAATAGAACCTCCGTCAGATAATAAGAAAAACTTACCTTACATTGAAATCGAAGAAAAGGCAAAACTGGTTAACTCTTATTTTCTTAATAATTTGAGTCCTAAAATAGCACAGGAAAAAATTGTTAAAAAAATAGAAGAAAAAAAAATAGGTAGATCAAAAACCGTTTCTAAACTTAGAGACTGGGGTATATCAAGACAAAGATATTGGGGCTGTCCTATTCCCATTATTTACAGAGAGGATGGAAAAATTATTGCTTTAGACAAAGAGGAACTTCCAGTGCGACTACCTGAAAAAATTGATTTATCAAAACCAGGAAACCCCTTAGATAATCACCCAACATGGAAATACACAAAATGTAAAAAAACGGGAATGAAAGCTTTAAGAGAAACAGATACTCTTGACACATTCTTTGATTCCTCATGGTATTATTTAAGATTTTGCTCTTCGAAGAACGACAAAATACCATTCGACAATAAAAGTGTAAGTGATTGGATGCCTGTTGATCACTATATTGGTGGTATCGAGCACGCCATATTACATTTACTTTACTCAAGGTTCTTCTGCAGGGCCCTAAAAAAGTCATCTTACAATGTACCCTCCGAACCATTTAAAAAATTAGTGACCCAAGGTATGGTGTGTCATGAAACATTTAGAGATAAATCAGGCAAATGGGTTGAGCCTCAAAAAGTTATAAGACAAGATAATGAATATTTTTATAAAAAAAAACGGCTCTCTTGAAGTTTTAATAAGGGGAAGATCAGAAAAAATGAGTAAATCAAAAAAAAATGTGATTGATCCAGACATAATTATCAAGAAGTTTGGGGCAGATACTGCTAGACTTTTCATGATTTCTGACTCACCTCCAGAAAGAGATTTGGAGTGGTCAATTGAAGGAATTAAGGCAACTTATAAGTATCTAAAGAAAATTTTTGATTTTTTAAAAAACGATTTTACATTTATTCTTGAAGTGTCAGATAAGGAAATTAAAAATTTTTCAGAAGAAGAAATAAAAATTTTTAAAATTTCTCAAAAAACAATATTTGAATATACCGATGATATTAAAAATTACAGGTTTAATACTGCTGTTGCAAAACTGAGGGAATACTCCAATGTTCTACAAAAGATGTCTTTAAACAAAACTCTTAAATACTATTGTTGGTCAATTTATTTAAGACTGATTTCTATAATCACACCCCATTATTGTGAAGAGATAGCAAGTCATTCTGGTTT
>CACCPY010000009.1 GCA_902547955.1 uncultured Alphaproteobacteria bacterium
TTTTAAATTTTTTCATTTATATATTTTTCAAAGTTAATTTTTCCCAAAATTTCTTTTATCCTTTTTTGCGTAATTAAATCAATAAGATCAGTTGCCTTTTTTTGGAGAATTTCACATTGATTGAAAGTTTCCCTTGAAATTGAAGGCTCTATAAATTCATTTTCTAATGCTGTTCTAGCTCTTATAACTGGCTCAGATTTAGCTTTAGAGCATTTAGTTAACGTTTTATTTCTTATTTTTTCAATATCATCAACTATAGACATAAGTTGATTGTAAGTTAATTCTTTTTTAAAAACTTTAATAAATTGACCTTCTTTTTTAGTATCGAGCTCTAAGTTTTGTAATTCTTCATTTAGTAACTCATAATAGTCTTCATTAAAAACTATAATCGTAAAAAAATTATCTTGGTGATCATTCTTAATTTCAGCTAAATCAGAAATTTTTCTAATTCTACTATTTATAGATAATCTTATTTTTTTAATTTCGCTAAGATAAAAACTATCTTGATGAATACTGCCTAAAACAGATTCGTAATCTTGGACTATGCTTTCAAGCAAATTTTTAGCTTGTATAGAATAATTTTCCAGAGGTAACACCTCCCCTATATGTTTCCACTAATATAAATATAGTAAATTTACAAATGAAATTCAATTTAATCTCGTAAATGCTTATCAAGAATTTTATTTATCAATGGAACAAAAAAAATTATACAAAAAAAGACGGTAGGCCATGAAATTACAAATCTTTTGAGCCATTCAGAAAAAAAATTATTTAAGTCTGAGTTCATAATTATAAGAATAGCCGAAACTGTAGTGCTTGTGCAAAATGACATAATAATGGCAAAAATAATTAATCTATTTTTTTTCAATTTTTTATTTCATTTTATTTTATTAATTTAAGTTTATTATATTAGTAATGAATTTAAAAAAAAATTGTTTATTAGTATTTTTTGTTTGTCTTTTTTCTTTTTTTAAAGAAGTATTAGCAATTCATCATCACCCAAGACTGCCTATAAATTATTTAGAGAATTCAATTTTCTTTGGTGTAAAAAGGGTTGTATTTATGAATATTTCAAAAAGTGAAGCTTTGAGATTAAAAAATGAAATTGAACAAAAAAAATGTGAGGTTGAAAATAGAAAAATTGTATTCTTATATAAAAAAAATAATGAATATTTTTATCTAAAAAATGACCAAAAAGAGAATTCTCTTACATATATTTTACCTAGTAAAGTTTCAATTGTTGGACTTGACGGTTTTTTAAAATTTTCAAACAATGAAATCCAAAGTCTTGATCAATATTTTACATTTATAGATCAAATGCCTTTGAGAAATAAAGAAAAACAATTTGATAAAACCTGTAATTAATTACTGGTTACTTTATCAAGAAAAAAAGGAATTTTTTTTTTAAATTTAAAGAAACCAGATGAGGCAAACGGCCAGCACATTTGGTCAAAGTCATCATAGATAAATGTTAAATTCAAATTATTCACTTTAGCTATATAATCAAGAAAATCCTTTTGTCTTCCTATACTGGGATAAAAAGTAAAGATTTGATCACAATTATTTTTGTTTAAGTAGTTAATGAAATCAGAAACATCTTTAAAAATTTTTAATTTTGCATTTTTTTTCCTCAGTATTGAAATATAGTCTTCCAATGCCTTTTTATTAAATGCTTCGACCACCTCACTGTTGTCATTTTTAACCATAGTTTCAATTAAACAAATATTGTTGTTGAGAAAAATGTCAAAAGTTTTTTTGTTATAGCTAATGTTATTTAAATTTATTAGGATGGTATTATTTTCTAACTTTTTATCAAAAGCTTTGAAACCTTTGGGTTTGTATTCATATAAATCGTAATCAAAAATTTTTGGTTTTAAGGATAAATTTTTCTTATTTTTAAACCTATTCTGTGTAAACTTATTGATGTTATCTTCATTAGCTAAATAACTTTTGCCCTGGGTATGAAGTCCGGCAACCCACCTCCAAGACAGAGTATTTGAAGCAGGATCACCATCAAGCAAATGCTTTAAAAAGAAATTTGCCCCCAACTGCCAAGGTAAATTAAGTGTATGTATCCAAATACTGGCAAACCACATTCTCGAGTGGTTGTGTAAATACCCGAATTCAATTAGTTCATTTATCCAAAAATCAAAGCAATCAATTCCTGTTCTTGCATTTACTGCATCATCGTAGTTTTTTTTTCTAATACCAAATTTATGCTGTTCAACCAATTCGTTTAATGACATTTTGTACTTTTCCCAAACTTCGGATCTACCTTCAAGCCAGCCTTTCCAATAAGTTCTCCAAAATACTTCTTGAATAAATTTTTCAATATGCTCGTATTTTTTTACTTTTAAACATTCATTTAAAACTTCTTCCTCGTGTATTATCCTTTTTTTTATGAATGGAGAAAGATTTGAAACATTAGTTCGGTTTTGTGGTCCTAAGTCGAAGTTTCTCTGAGAGCTGTATGTGTTAAGGCCGTTTTTAATAAAGGAGCTTAGTTTATGAATGGCATCTTGTCTTGTGTTGATCATGTTCTGGATTATGCAGAGGCACTAGCCTCTGCACAATACTAGTTTTTTGCCTCTTTCGAATCTTCATCAGTCGATGTGTCTTTTGTATCTTTGATCTCTTTGTGACCGCCACCGCAATGGTTTGCGTTGGCATCCACGCTAACGATACTGAACATAAATGAAAGAGATAAAATTGTTAGTAATTTAGACATATTTACTCCTTTGTTTTTCATTAAAGTAATATGAAGATTTGTAAAATCAAGCTATTTAATTGAAGCACTCTTATTTTCTTTGAATTGCATTTTTTCTAGTTTATTAATTATTCTTTTTTTGTTTAAAATAGCGGCAATTGTACCACTTACGATCAAAGCACCAGTCGATACGATCAAACCACTTAAAACTGCTTTTTTAATTAAATTCATTTCAACCTTTCTTGATAAATAATCAAAATTTTATTTTTTTTTTTTAGTTTCTATCATAAAATTTAATTTATGGAAATTATAGAAGTTTAAAATCCTTTAATTAAATGCAAATTATGTTTACAAGTTTTTATTTGAAATGTATCAATTCTTTGTTAATTCGTACCTATAGAAAAAATGTTAAAAAATACGGATTCACCCCAAGGGGTCTTTTTTGGAATTCTAGAGAATCACAAGAAAATAGATTCAAAATATTATCAAAATTACTTTTGAAGTATTCAAAAACTATTGATAAAGAGATACGAATCGCTGATATTGGTTGTGGTTATGGTGATTTAAATTCATTTTTATTGAAGAATTTCGTAAAAAAATTTTCTTACAAAGGTTACGATATTAATCCACAATTCATAGATTATTGTAAGACCTTAAAGAAAAGTAACGAGAATTTTTTTTTTGTTTCAGATCACCCTCTAGAAACTTGTGATTTTTCGATTATGAATGGAACTTACAATTACGCAATTAATGAAAATATATACAGATGGGAAAAATATCTAATTCATAATCTTGAAAAATGTTATAAACACTCAAAAATTGGTATTATTTTTAACCTTCAACACTCGAACTCCACAAAAATAGAAAATAGTATTTTTTATACCAGTAGATCTTCAATGGAAGAAAAATTAAAAAAAATCTTTAATGTCGTAAATTCTTTCTATTTCAATACAACTCCAAAAGATGTTTATTATGTGATTTTAGACAGTTGAAAAGTTAATTTGTTTCCAAGCTTCATATACACATATTGAAACTGCGTTTGCCAAATTAATACTCCTATTACCTGAAATCATCGGAATATATATTTTTACGGAACCCTTAAGTTTTGTGTAAACTTCTTCAGTAAGTCCATTAATCTCGGATCCAAACATAAAAAAATCATTTCGTTTATATCCTACTTTATCGTATCTTTTTTTTCCAAATTTAGTAACTAAGAATAAGTTTTTGAATTTATTATTTTTTAAAAATTGATCTAAACTATCATAAATTCTTAAGTCTACTTTCTTATAGTAATCTAAGCCAGCCCTTCTAAGGGATTTTTCACTAAGATCAAAACCAATTGGTTTAATTATATGCAACTTTGTACCGGTATTGGCGCAAAGTCTAAGTATGTTACCTGTGTTAGGAGGAATTTGAGGGTTGAAAAGGACTATATTAAACGTATTTTTCATTAATACGGTTTAATAATATAGCTATATCATAATATTCTTAAGAGTTTTTTTGTAGTTTTTTTCAGATGTAAAAGATTCTCTAATATTGCTTCCGGAAAAGCCTGTCATTTTTATGTCAATGTACCATTCTTTAGCTATAACATCCCAACCGTGAAGGACGTCAAGTTGCACACTATTTTTGTTAATATTTTCAAAGAATTTTGACATCTACTCTATATTGTAAGTTTTATTTTAACTGCAAGGGATCTTTTGCAAATATCAGACCATAATTATAAACTTAATCATCAGGTTTTCGTTTAAATTCTTCAAGTAAAAAAATATTTTATAATCGATTATTATCAGATTTTAAAAAATCTTTATTACTGAACTCTGATAATAGCTTCCTATCATCATCCATTTGATTGTTCTCGGTTGTAAGGAGTGAATCTCCATAAAAAATTGAGTTTGCTCCTGCGAGTAAGCACAACAATTGAGTTTCATTTGAAAAATTTTTTCGACCCGCTGATAATCTGACCCTTGTTTTTGGTAACACAATCCTTGTTGTTGCAACCATTCTAACCATTTCAAGAGGATTTACTGGGGGCTGATTTTCTAATGGTGTACCTTTGACGGGAACCAAAGCATTGAGAGGAACACTTTCAGGAGGGGGGGTTAAATTGACTAAAACTTCAAGCATTGTTGCCCTATCCTCCCATGTTTCCCCCATTCCAATTATTCCACCGCAGCATACACTTATTCCAGCATCACTAATATTTTTTATGGTTTCCAGTCTTTCTTCAAAAGTTCTGGTAGAAATAATTTTTTTATAAAAATCTGGAGAGGTGTCTATGTTGTGGTTATAAGCATCCAAGCCAGCTTCTTTCAGTTTTCTTGCTTGTGAGTAGCTAACAGAACCCAAAGTAACACATGCCTCAAGTCCTAACGATTTAACTTCTTTAATCATGTCTAATACAGAATCTAGTTCAGGACCGTCATTTAATTTTTTCCAAGCAGCACCCATGCAGAATCTGTCTGCACCATTCTTTTTTGCTTTAAATGCTGCAGTTTTTAGATCTGAAAAATCCATTAATTTTTCTTTTTTAATATCCACATTAAAATGTGCAGATTGTGGACAGTATTTGCAATCCTCAGGACAACTTCCAGTTTTAATTGATACAAGTGAAGCAAGTTGAACGCCTGTGTTTCTAAAAAATTTTCTATGGACTTTTTGAGCTTTAAAAATTAAATCATCCAATGATAAGTTTAAAATTTCCAGAATCTTTTTTTTGTTATATTTCATTTTTTTTTAGTTATAGTTTGGAAGAAACATTTCACCTGTACAAAAAAGATACTCTAACCTCACCTTTGAATCAATGGGCCCCGTTATGTCAATTTTTTTATCATTAATGAACATTTCCGCTCCGCCAATTAATAATTCTTGAAAAAAACTCGAGGTCTCATTTTCATTGGTTACTGATTCAATTAAAATATTTTTTGACTCTATAAATTTTCCATCAAGTAGCTTATTAAGATTTACACTGTTAGTGATAATATTTGCACTTTTTAAAATTTCTTTTTTTGATTCAACATTAAAAACTGTTGAGGTTCCATTTCTATTTTTTTTTATTGTAACTTTTGAGACGATATCGGTTGTTTCAAAGCTTAAGCCGCATTCACTCGGTACGTTATTATCAAGAACAATTATAGATCTAATTTTTAAATCGTTAGCAGCAGCAATCGAAAAAAAAAATATGTAAAGAAAAGAAAAAAAATGCATAAATAAAATCATGTCTTTTGAAAGAATACTTACCTTACAACAAATTTTAGCTTCAGAAAACAATTTTATTGCTAAAAATTCTGAAAAAATTTTGATTGAATATGCTGGTAATAAAATAGGTAAATATCTTTACAAGCATTTTAGGGGAAAAAACTTTCTTTTTATTTGTGGGCATGGAAATAATGGAATGGATGGAAAAATTGCCTCAAATTTTTTGAAAAAAAAGAAGCAAGTGTCTAAAATATATGAGGTAAAAACTCACAAAAGCTCTAAATATTTAGAATCATACTTGAAAGAATTTGATATTATAGTGGATTCTATTTTTGGAAGTGGTTTAAATAGAGAGTTAAGAAAAATTTTCAAAAAAATAGTTGATTTAATAAATGACTCTGAAAAAAAAGTAATTTCATTAGATATCCCAAGCGGTATTGAATGTGACACAGGTAAGATTTTAGGAAATGTTGTTAATGCTGATATAACTCTTTGTATGGGTTTTTTTAAACCAGCACACTTCTTACTTCCTGGAAAGAAATATTGTGGAAAGAAGAAGCTTATAAGGTTAAATTTAAAAGCTCCAAAAAGAAGTTTTCCTAAAATTTATTTAAATTCCTCAAAAATATTTAACTACCTTCCTAAATTTGACATTGATGTAAACAAATATGATAAAGGGCATGTTTTAGTAATAGGAGGGGAAATGGCGGGTGCATCGAGAATGGTTGCTATTGCCGCCAGAAAAATTGGTTGTGGTCTATCAACGATTGGAATTTTAGAAAAACATCTTAAATTTTACAATCGTTTAGAGACTGGCACAATAATTCAAACACTGGATAAAAATTTATTCGAAAAAAAAGATGTTCTCGTTATAGGTCCTGGATTAGGAAAGACTTTTGAAAAAAATTTAATCTTGAATTTAATAAAAAAATTCAAGGGTCCGATTGTTGTAGATGCTGACGCAATCAGCATATTTAAAAATAACAAAAGACTAATTTATGATATTTTAGTTAAAAAGAAGGACATTGTGTTGACTCCACACGAAGGAGAATTTTCAAGGCTTTTCAAATACACCTCGCAATCAAAAATTCAGGAAAGTTTCAACGCCACAAAGCTTATCCGTAATACAATTTTATTTAAAGGAAACGACACAGTAATTAGTTTTAAAAATCAGAATATTTGGATTAATGATAATGCAACAAATTCTCTAGCAACTGCAGGAACTGGAGATATTTTGTGTGGCTTAATTTCAGGTTTATTAGCTCAAAAAATGAATTTTAAAAAAGCTATATTAGCGGCTGTTTTTATCCAAGGTGAGTTATCTCAAATTGAAAATAATCTAACGGCTGAAGATTTTTTAAGATCTATTCCAAAAATTTTTTTAAGATTAAAAAATAATAATTGATTTACTCTTAATAATGTTGTTCTTTAATAATTATTCAGCGGGCGTGGCGGAATTGGTAGACGCGCTGGATTTAGGTTCCAGTGACTTTTGTCGTGTGGGTTCAAGTCCCTCCGCCCGTACCAAGGAAAAAATATGAAGATTGATGAAAAAAAAAATAACGGTCTAGATCTTGAGTGGAATGTTACAATTCCATCATCATTGATTAACCCAAGACTTGAAGAGAAATACTCAAATTTAGGAAAAAATTTAAAAATCCCTGGATTTAGACAAGGAAAGGTTCCCATAAACATTATAAAAAAAAGATTTTCACAATCTGTAATTTCGGAAACGTTGGACACTATTATAAATGACAACCTCAGAAAAGTCTTTTTTGAAAAAAAAATAAAACCTTCAGTTCAGCCATCTGTAAATATTGAAAAATATGAAGAAGGAGAAGACTTAATCTTAAAGGTAATTATTCAAAAGATGCCTGATGTTAAAGACTTTGATTTAAAATCTATATCACTTGAAAAGTCGACTTTAAATATACGTGAGGAAGACATAAATAACACACTTAATGACATTGCAAAAAAGCATGAGAGGTTTAGTCCCTTGAAAAAAAACAGACCAGCGATTAACGGTGATCTAGTTTTATTTGACTACGAAGGAAAAATAAATAACAAGAAATTTAAAAATGGATCTGGACAAGATGAGACTGTAGTTTTGGGTTCAAATAAATATATTCCTGGATATGAGGAGCAAATGGTAGGTTTAAGTGTTGGTGATAAAAAAGAAATAAAAGTCAAATTTCCAGATGACTACAGAGAGAAGTCTCTGGCTGGGAAGGATGCATCATTTCTGTTGAAGGTCAAAGATATTCAAGAAAGAGTTAAAAAAATACCTATTGACGATCAACTAGCCAAAGAGATTGGTGAAAAAGATTTAAACAGCTTGAAAGAAAAAATTACTGAAAAAATGGATCGAGAGTTTAAAACGTTATCCTCATTAAAGATGAGACGACAAGCAACAGAGTTACTTCTTAAAAAAATTGACTTCGAACTACCATCTAAAATGGTTGACGAAGAATTTAAATTTTTAAAATCTAATACCAAGGATAAAAAAGAAAAAGAAATTAAAGATCTTGCTGATAGAAGAGTAAAATTAGGTGTTATAATAAGTTCAATATCTGAAAAAAATAACATAATAGTTGAAGATTCTGACTTGACAAAGTCAGTAGTAGAAGAAGCAAAAAAGTACCCAGGTCAAGAACAGAAAGTTGTTCAGTTTTATAAAGATAACCCATCCATGATGAACAATCTTAGAGGTATAGCGTTAGAAGAGAAGGTAATGAGCTTTGTTGTTAATAGCTGTAAAAAAACAGAAAAAAAGTGTACGATGGATGAGCTCTTTAAATCAGATTTTTTGAAAGAAGAAAAATCTCAAATATCAAGCAAAAAAAAGGAGGTTAAATGAGTTCTTTAATACCAATGGTAGTTGAGCAAACCAATAGAGGTGAACGTTCATATGATATTTTTTCCAGATTATTAAAAGAAAGAATAATCTTCTTAACCGGTGAAGTTAACGATGCAGTTGCCAGTGTCATATGTGCCCAACTTTTATTTTTAGAGTCTGAGGATCCGAAAAAAGATATTTTTCTATACATCAATTCACCAGGAGGGGTTGTTACATCTGGGTTAGCAATATATGACACTATTCAATACATAAGACCAGATATATCAACTGTATGCATTGGCCAAGCAGCAAGTATGGGTTCCCTTCTACTTGCATCTGGAAAAAAAGGGAAAAGATATTGTCTGCCACATTGTAGAATAATGACTCATCAGCCATCTGGAGGTGTACAAGGGCAAGCAACAGATATAGAAATTCATGCAAAGGAAATTATTAACCTTAGAAAAAATCTTAATAAAATCTACGAAAAACATACAGGTCAAACTTTAAGTTATATTGAAAAAATGATGGATAGAGATAACTTTATGAGTGCAGAAGACGCAAAAAAAATAGGTATAGTCGATAAAGTAGTTTCAGAAAGACCAAATGTTCATGAAAAAAATGAAAAAAAATAATTTTTAATTTGGAATAAAGGTTGCAGTAGTGAGAATAATTGTATTAACTTAAGTTATGGTAGATTCAAAAAACAATTCAAAAAATACTTTATTTTGCAGTTTCTGTGGAAAGAGCCAACACGAAGTAAGAAAACTTATAGCTGGTCCAACTGTTTTTATCTGTGATGAGTGTGTAGAACTTTGTATGGACATTATTAGAGAAGAAAATAAGGTGATTTCTTCTCCTAAGTCTGCAAATGTTGAAACTCCAAAAGAGCTTTATAAACTTTTAAATGATTACGTAATTGGACAAGACGATGCAAAAAAGATTCTTTCTGTTGCTGTTCATAATCACTACAAAAGAATTGATAATGTAAGTCTAAATAACGACGTTGAGTTGTCAAAATCAAATGTATTACTTGTTGGTCCAACAGGATCTGGAAAGACTCTTGTAGCAGAGACGTTGGCTAGAATAATTGATGTTCCCTTTACAATGGCAGATGCTACTACACTAACAGAGGCAGGGTATGTTGGTGAAGACGTTGAAAATATTATCCTTAAATTATTACAAGCTGCAGATTATAATGTTGAAAGGGCACAAAGAGGAATAGTTTATATTGATGAAGTAGATAAGATTAGCAGAAAATCTGATAATCCTTCAATTACTAGAGATGTTTCAGGTGAAGGAGTACAACAAGCACTGTTAAAGATTATGGAAGGAACGGTAGCCTCAGTTCCACCGCAGGGAGGAAGAAAGCATCCTCAACAAGATTTCCTGCAAGTCGATACAACAAATATTTTATTTATTTGCGGTGGAGCATTTGCCGGAATCGATAAAATAATATCTAATAGGGGTGATAAATCAAGCATTGGTTTTGAGGCTGAAGTTAAAGATAAATCATCTAAAAACATCGGATCCATTCTAAAAAAATTAGAGACTGATGATTTACTCAAGTTTGGTTTGATCCCAGAATTTGTTGGAAGGTTGCCAGTTATTGCAACCTTGGATGATTTAGATAAAGATGCTTTGATTGAAATTTTAACTAAACCAAAAAATGCGCTGGTTAAACAGTACCAAAAACTTTTTGGTTTTGAGAACGTAAAACTAGAATTTACTGATGATGCACTTTCATCAATCGCGAAAAAAGCATTAGATAAAAATACAGGTGCAAGAGGGTTAAGAACTATACTTGAAAATATACTTTTAGATACCATGTTTAATCTACCAGGAATCGAAGGAGTTGACGAAATTGTGGTAAACGCTGATGTAGTCCAAAAAAACACTAAACCTTTATATATTTATGATAAATCAAATAAAGTCATAAACAAAAAAGCTTAATTAAATGACCGATTTCAAAAACCCTTTTTGTATATTACCGCTAAGAGACATAGTTGTTTTTCCAAATATGATAGTTCCACTTTTTGTGGGGAGAACGAAGTCTATCAAAGCTTTAGAATATGCTGAAAAAAATGACAAAGAAATCTTTTTAGTTGCACAAAGAGATGCTAATGTTGATGAACCTAATGTCGATGATATTTATAACTTCGGAACCGTTGCAACTATACTTCAATTATTAAGGCTACCCGATGGTACAGTCAAGGTTTTGGTTGAGGGGATTGAACGTGCAAAAATCTCTCATTTTGTAGAAAATCAAGATTTCTTTGAAGCTTATCTTGATAAGCTAAGCTTGGCTAATTACGAGAATGATAGAGAAACCAATGCACTTTCCAGAACCGCTGTTTCTCAATTTGAAAATTATGTTAAATTAAATAGAAAAGTTCCCCCAGAAATACTTGTCACTTTAAACCAAATAACAGACTTAAATAAGCTCGCTGATACAATGAGTGCTCATTTGGGAATAAAGCTCTCTGAAAAACAAAATCTTTTAGAAACAGTATCAGTCAGAGAAAGGTTGTCAAAAATTATTGAATTCATGGACGATGAAATTGGTGTTCTTCAGGTCGAGAAGAAAATAAGAAGCAGAGTTAAAAGGCAGATGGATAAAACTCAGAAGGAATACTACTTAAACGAACAAATGAAAGCAATTCAAAAGGAACTCGGTGAGTCTACTGACACAAAAGACGAAATCTCCGAGATCGAAGAAAAAATTAAGAAGATAAACTTTTCAGATGAAGCACTTGAGAAAGTAAAATCAGAGCTTAAGAAACTGAAAAATATGGGTCCGATGTCAGCTGAGGCAACTGTCATTAGAAACTACATAGACTGGATTACTTCTATACCATGGAATAAAAATACTGATTCTAAAATTAATCTAGATAAAGCTGGTAAGGTTTTAGATGAAGATCATTTTGGGTTAGATAAAGTTAAAGACAGAATTATTGAATACTTAGCTGTTCAAACTAGAGTGTCAAAACCAAAAGGTCCGATTCTTTGCTTAGTTGGTCCACCTGGAGTTGGAAAAACTTCATTAGGCAGATCTATTGCAAGGGCTTTGGACAGACCATTTATTAAAGTTTCGTTAGGTGGAATTAGAGATGAGTCTGAGATCAGAGGGCACAGAAGGACTTACATTGGATCAATGCCAGGAAAAATCATCCAAAGTCTTAAAAAATCAAAATTTTCAAATCCTTTATTTCTTTTAGATGAGGTCGATAAAATTGGTGCTGATTGGAGAGGGGATCCTGCTTCCGCATTGTTGGAGGTTTTAGACCCAGAACAGAATAAGAATTTTAATGATCATTATTTGGAGGTTGATTACGACTTGTCCAATGTAATGTTTTTAACAACCGCTAACACTTTGAACATCCCCCAACCTCTAGTAGACAGAATGGAAGTTATTAGAATATCAGGTTACACAGAGTCGGAAAAATTAAAAATTGGAAGTAAATACATTCTTCCCAAGCAAATCAAGGAAAATGGTGTTAAACCTAAAGAAGTTAATATTGCAGACTCCGCTCTTCAAAGCATAATTAGGTATTACACTCGTGAATCCGGTGTGAGAAATTTAGAAAGAGAAATTTCAAAACTTCTTAGAAAAGCTTTAAAGTCAATAATAATAAAGAAAAGACGTTCTTGTTCTATATCGAAAAGAAATATAGAGAGTTACCTAGGTGTTAAAAAGTTTAAATTTGGAGAAATTGAAAGCAAATCTTTAGTAGGGGTTTGTACTGGTTTAGCTTGGACAGAGGTAGGTGGTGAACTTTTACAAATTGAGTCTGTAATAATGCCAGGTAAGGGTAAAGCATATTATACAGGTAAGCTGGGTGATGTTATGAAAGAATCCGTTCAAGCAGCTCAAAGTTTCGTTCACTCAAATGCATCTAAGTACGGAATTCCTGACAGTTTATTTGAAAAAAATGATATTCACGTCCATGTACCAGAAGGTGCAACTCCAAAAGATGGTCCGTCAGCTGGAATTGCAATGTTCACCTCAATTATTTCTGCATTTACAGGAGTTCCAGTCAAAAATAATGTCGCAATGACTGGAGAAATTACACTACGTGGTAGAGTTTTGCCTATCGGAGGCCTAAAAGAGAAGTTACTAGCAGCGGTCAGAGGAGGCATTAAAGAAGTGATAATCCCCAGTGAAAACAAAAAAGATTTAACTGAAATTACAGAAAATGAGATTTTGAAAAATATAGAAATTCATTTTGTTGACAACGCCAATGAGATAATAAAAAAAGCTTTTACTTCCAAAATAACCCCAACAAAAAATGTTGGTAAGAAAAATATAAAAATTCCTGATAAATCAATCCCCAAAGAAACTGCACTTACTCATTAAAATATAATTGACTACGTGCTGAGTTACTAATATTATAGCTAGATTAAATCCTAATATATCAAAGGGGGTCAAGGGTGAATAAGAATGATTTAGTTAATCAAGTGTCAGATAATACTGGCTTAAGCAAATCTGATAGCGCAAAAGCAGTAGATTCTGTGCTAGACACAATAACGGATACTCTTAAAAGTGGGGGAGATGTTAGATTAGTTGGTTTTGGGACGTTTCTTGTGTCAAAAAGAAAAGCTACAACTGGCAGAAACCCACAAACAGGAGCTGCAATTAACATTCCTGCTGCTAATGTTCCAAAGTTTAGACCAGGTAAGGCTCTAAAAGAGTCCCTGAATTAATTTTTTTTAAAATGAATCATATCTTTAGCACCAAGTTTAAAGGTGTGATTTATTTTAATCCCATTAGTAAAAAAACCATTTTTTTTTTGTCCAGTCTTTTTGTATTAACATTCCTTGGACTAGGATGGTAACTCGCTACAAGTTCTAAATTATTGAGAATTTTGTATTTGGCACCATGGTAAAATTTGAAATCTTTTTTCTTTAAATTAAAAAACTTTAAACAACTATCAAAAGCGATTTTTCCTAATGCAACGATTGTTTTAAGCTTCTTCAACATACTCAACTCCTCTTGGAAGTATTGAAAACATTCTGTTAGCTCATCAGCAGTTGGTTTATCAAAGGGTGGAACACATTTTAAGGCAACAGTTAGGTATATATTTTTAAGAATTAAACCATCGTTTACATGGATAGATTTTGACTTATTAGAAAAGTTGGCTGAGTGCAAGCATCTAAAGAGAAAGTCAGCTGATTTATCGCCAGTGAAGACTCTTCCAGTCCGGTTTCCTCCATGTGCTGCTGGTGCTAAACCTACCATTAAAATTTCTGAGTCAAGGTCACCAAATCCAGTTACAGGCTTTCCCCAATATTTTTGATCTTGAAACTGTTTTCTTTTCTCTTTAGCAATTTTTTCTCTAAAATTTTTTAACCTTTTACATTTGTTACATGAAATTATTTTTTTATTAAGTATTTTAATTTTTGAATTCATTTTTTAGATATTTTAATTTTTGATTATAATATTATAAAAAAATAAATTGTTTAAAATAATGAGAAAATATCATATAAAATACTGATTATTGGTACAGGGCGGTTAGCTCAGCTGGGAGAGCGCCACGTTTACACCGTGGATGTCGGGAGTTCGATCCTCTCACCGCCCACCATAACTCCATTGCGGGGGTGTAGTTCAGTTGGTTAGAACGCCTGCCTGTCACGCAGGAGGCCGCGAGTTCGAGTCTCGTCACTCCCGCCACCCAATGGTAAATAATAAGTTTATAAAACTATTTATTGATATTTAATTATTGTTATATTGTAAATAATGATTAATTTGACCCGTATAATATTCATTTTTTTTCTATTGAATTCTATTTCAATAGCCCAAAGTCAAAGTCTCGAAGACGACGATTTAAACGACTTTGGTACTCCCAACCAAACCGACCAAACCAATGAAAAGGACGATTGTGAATTGTCAAAAGATTCGGAGTTGATAAAGTTGTTAAATTTTAAATTGAAAAAATTTAACCCTACCGGAAAAGAATTTGAAAGTGGTCCTCCTTTAACACAGGAAGAGATAAAGCATAAATCAATAAGATTTTATTCATTACAACTAAAGGATGAAAGAAATGTTAAAATTGATATTGATAAATTTGCATCACTTGGAGGAGCTACATTAGCTTCATTACTAGATAGATCATCTAAAGTTTTTTTAAGACATCCTGAAAAATGTGAATTTTTCTCTCTTTTTGGTGACTCCATTATAGGTCATTATGAAATATCATTTGATAGAATATTAAGATTGTATGCGACTGCAGTAAATAAGGATAATGCAATTGCACAAGAATTTATTAGGACCCAAATAATACCATCTCCTATGTCCTTAGATTCTGCAATAAAGTCACTCTATGATGATTATGGGTATCAACAAAATATTATTGAATCACTACTACCACAAGAAGTTAGAACACTTTTTTTTGGTGAAAACTCAATGGTTAGTGTTGCTGATGTGGCTGAGTCTAAATTATTGGCATTTTCGTTGTTAGGTGGAAGAATCGCTGAGCAGGGTGAAAAAGAAATTTTCATTTTTGTGCCAGACTCAAAGAAGGGTTTACTGGGTAGTAACGAGACGATTGTAATTTCTAGTACTTCAAAAATCTATGAGGTTCCTTTGTTAAATATTCCTTTGGCACTTAATGTCATGAGATCATTGGGTTTTAACGCAAAAATAATTATTTTGAAACATGTCTTTATTGATAACGAATCATCCTGTATCGTTGGAGAGGGGGGATTATGGTATCATTTTAAGGGAAATGACAAAAGAGTTGGGTGTGATTTCTTATCTAATACAATAAAGTCCATAAGACAAAATACATTACTTAAAAGTAATGATTATCCTACTTTTAAAGAAAGCATTGATAGAGTAAACGAAATAATGAACAATTAGATGTAATTTGATTTTAATTTAACTATATTAATAATATGAATGAATATATACCCATATTAATATTTCTGATATTCGCGTTTCTTTTATCGTTTGGAGCGTTTTTCTTTTCAATTTTTGTTGGAAAAAAATCTTCTTACGCTGAAAAAAACTCTACATACGAATGTGGTTTTGAACCTTTTGATGACTCTCGAGGAAGGTTTGAAGTAAAATTCTACCTTGTAGCGATATTGTTTATTATTTTTGATCTTGAAATAATTTTTTTGTTTCCCTGGGCAGTAGCGTTCTCAGAAATAGGTCTTTTTGGGTTTCTATCAATGATGTTTTTTCTGTTCGTACTTACAATTGGATTTGTTTATGAATGGATGAAAGGAGCTTTAGATTGGAGTTAAAGAAAGTTGACGCAAAAAATTTTGACCAAGCACAGAAACACATTTCTAGTAATGGTTTTTTAATTACAAAGGTTAATGATTTAGTGAACTGGGCAAGATCTGGATCTCTATGGCCAATGAGCTTTGGGTTAGCGTGTTGTGCCGTCGAAATGATGCAATCCGCTGCAAGCAGATACGACTTCGACAGATTCGGTATTGTTTTCAGACCTAGTCCAAGACAATCAGATGTTATGATCGTTGCAGGCACTTTGACAAATAAAATGGCACCAGCGTTAAGAAAGGTTTACGATCAAATGCCTGAACCGAGATGGGTTATTTCTATGGGCAGTTGTGCAAATGGTGGTGGTTATTATCATTATTCGTATTCTGTTGTTAGAGGATGCGACAAGATTGTTCCAGTTGATATCTATGTTCCTGGTTGTCCACCCACTGCTGAAGCATTGTTATATGGTATTTTGCAACTTCAAAAAAAAATATTAAGAGATAAAAAAATATACAGAATATGAAATACTCCAACAAAAGGTTTATAGAAGATATAGCTGATCTTATAAAAAGTCTCTTAAATTTCTGCGAATACGAGATTATCATCGAAAGAGACGAGATAAGTTTATTTATAAAAAAGGAAGATTTAATTTCTACATTAATGTTTTTAAGAGACAATCCTTCCCTAAGTATGGAATCTCTTATTGACATTACAGCAATTGATTATCCAGGTAGTGAAAAGAGATTTCTATTAGTCTACAATCTTTTGAGTGTTTCTAAGAATTTCAGAATTAAAGTAAAAACAAAAACAAATGAAGACAATCCAGTAGCATCTGTTTATGAGGTTTATCCTTGTGCAAACTGGTATGAAAGGGAAGTTTGGGATTTATTTGGAATAAGATTTTCGGGGCATCCTGATCTTAGAAGGATATTAACTGACTATGATTTCGACGGTCATCCATTGAGAAAGGATTTCCCTTTGACTGGATTTACACAAGTAAGATTTGATGATGAGTTAGGTAGAGTCATCAATGAGCCAGTTAAGTTAGATCAGGAGTTTAGAAATTTTGACAATCTAAGTCCGTGGGAGGGAATGTCAAAATACTTACCTGGAGACGAAAAATCAAATATTTCAAATGACAAAGACTGAAAACTATACATTAAATTTTGGACCACAACATCCAGCCGCCCATGGAGTTTTAAGACTCGTATTGGAGTTGGATGGCGAAGTTGTGGAAAGAGCAGATCCGCATATTGGTTTGTTACACAGAGGAACTGAAAAACTAATTGAAAATAAAACATACATTCAAGCACTTCCATATTTTGACAGACTAGATTACGTTTCGCCTATGTGCCAAGAGCATGCATATTCTCTCGCGATTGAAAAGTTACTCAATGTCCAGGTACCTCTTAGGGGACAATACATAAGAGTTTTATTTTCTGAAATCACACGAATTTTGAATCATATTTTAAATATTACCACTTTTGCATTAGATGTGGGTGCAATGACCCCATTTCTCTGGTTATTTGAAGAAAGAGAAGTTTTAATGGAGTTTTATGAAAGGGTTTCTGGCTCAAGGTTGCATTCTGCCTATTTTCGTCCAGGTGGTGTTCATAGAGATCTCCCAGAGGGTTTAGAAAACGATATAAAAAGTTTTTGTCTAAGATTTCCAAAACATATTGATGATTTAGAAAAGCTGATAGAAGAAAACAGAATTTTTAAACAAAGATCAGTTGGTATTGGAAAAATATCCACTAATGATGCTTTGAGTTGGGGATTTACTGGTCCATGTCTAAGAGCAACGGGTCTTAATTGGGATCTAAGGAAAAACCAACCGTATGATTGTTATGAAAACCTAGAATTCAAGATTCCAACTGGTTCAAGCGGTGATTGTTATGAAAGATTTCTTGTAAGAATTGAGGAAATGCGACAGTCTTTATTAATTATTGAGCAGTGTTTAGATCAAATACCAAAAGGAGATTGTATTTCAAGGGATCCAAGAATTGTTCCACCTAAAAGGGTTGATATGAAGAATTCCATGGAATCTTTAATCAATCACTTTAAGTTATTTACAGAGGGCTTTCATGTTCCAGAGGGTGAAACCTATTTTTCTGTTGAAGCACCGAAGGGAGAATTTGGTGTTCTTTTACTATCAGATGGATCTAATAAACCTTATAGATGCAAAATTAGAGCACCTGGCTTTTCATTATTACAAGCTACGCAATTTTTATCAAAAGGTCATATGCTCTCAGATTTGGTTGCGATAATAGGAAGTCTAGATATTGTATTTGGAGAAATCGATAGATAAAGATGGATAACAGTTTTAAAAATTTTGCTGACGAAAATGTCCAACCAAAAAGTTTTGTGTTTAATAATAATAACCTTGTAAAAGCCAAGGAAATATTAAAAATGTATCCAAAAAATTATAAAGAAAGCTCAATTATGCCTTTACTATCGATTGCTCAACGTCAAAATGATGGTTGGCTTCCAAAAAAGGCTATAGAATATGTATCAGAGTTTTTAAATGTACCAGAAATTAAGGTTTTAGAAATTGCAACATTTTACTCTATGTATAATTTATCACCAGTTGGAAAAAATCATATTGAGGTTTGTACTACCTCTCCATGTATGTTGAGAGGATCTGATGAAATTCTAGAAAGACTAAAAAAACTTACTGGCATTGGCATAGGAGAAGTTTCAAAAGACTGTAATTTTTCTTTGAATAAGGTTGAATGCCTTGGTGCCTGTGTAAATGCACCAATTGTCAAAATAAATGAAAATTATTATGAAGATCTTACCTTGCAATCTGTGGAAGAATTAATAAATAAGCTAATTAATAACAAAAAAATAAAAGCAGGACCTCAAACTTCTAGAAAAGGTTCCGAGCCGGGAAAAACATAATGATAAAAAAAAATAATCGTATCTTCAACAACCTTTATGGCTTTGAGAGCCCATATCTTAAATATGCTTCAAAGAGAGGCGACTGGAAAGACACAAAAAAGATTCTTAAAAACAAACCATCATATTTGATCGATATAGTCACTAAATCAGGATTAAGAGGAAGGGGTGGGGCCGGTTTTTCAACTGGTATGAAATGGAGTTTTATGCCCAAGGACGGTAATAAACAACATTACTTGGTAATTAATGCCGATGAAGGTGAGCCAGGCACGTGTAAAGATAGAGATATTATTAGGAATGAACCTCATAAACTCATTGAGGGTTGTCTTTTGTCTGCCTACGCCATAAATGCATCTAAATGTTACATTTACATCAGAGGTGAGTTTTTTAATGAAGCAGCTATTTTGCAGAAAGCTATTGATGAGGCTTACGAGGCAGGTTTTATCGGAAAAAACTCTTGCGGAAGTGATTTTGATTTTGACTTATATCTTCATTATGGTTCAGGTGCATATGTTTGTGGAGAGGAGACCGCTCTTATAGAAAGTTTAGAAGGCAAAAAGGGCCAGCCCAGGCTTAAACCACCTTTTCCTGCTAACGTAGGACTATATGGCATGCCAACCACTGTCAATAATGTTGAAACAATAGCTGTTATACCAACAATATTAAGAAAAGGTTCAGATTGGTTTAGTGGTATGGGTACAAAAAATAATAGTGGTTCTAAAATTTTTTGTATCTCTGGTCAGGTAAACAAACCATGTAATGTTGAAGAGGAGCTAGGTGTACCATTAAAATATCTTATACAAAAATATGCTGGAGATGTAATCGGTGGTTGGAATAACTTATTAGCAGTCGTCCCAGGTGGTTCCTCTGTACCATTACTCCCAAAACATGTTTGTGAGGATGTGCTGATGGACTTTGACTCTCTTAAAAACTCCGGCTCAGGATTAGGTACAGCAGGTATAATTGTAATTAATAAACAAACTAATATTGTTAAGTTTATAGCTAGACTATCAGAGTTCTATAAACACGAATCTTGCGGCCAATGCACACCTTGTAGAGAGGGTACGGGTTGGTTGATGAGAATGATGGATAGAATAGTTCATGGTAATGTCTCGGAAGATGAAATAGAACTTCTTGAGGAAGTAACCCATCAAATTGAGGGACATACAATCTGTGCACTTGGAGACGCAGCGGCATGGCCGATTCAAGGATTGTTGAAACACTTTAAAAATGATATTCTTAAATCCATTGAAAAAAAATCTAAGGTCGCATAATGGTTGAAATTTTTATAAACGGAAAACCCTTTGAGGTTGAAGACGGTATAACAGTAATCCAAGCTTGTGAACAAGCAGGTGAGGAGATTCCTAGATTTTGTTATCATGAAAAGTTATCCATTGCAGGTAATTGCAGAATGTGTTTAGTTGAAATGGAGAATTCTGCAAAACCTGTCGCTTCATGTGCAATGCCTGTAGCAAAAGGGATGAAAATTAAAACAAATTCTGAAATGGTAATGAAAGCGAGAAAAGGTGTGATGGAGTTTTTGCTAATTAATCATCCACTCGATTGTCCAATTTGTGATCAAGGAGGTGAGTGTGATCTTCAAGATCAGGCTATGGCTTACGGTAGCGGGATAGGAAGATATGTAGAACAAAAAAGGGCAGTTAAAGATAAAAACTTAGGACCTTTAATTCAAACACATATGACTAGATGTATACATTGTACAAGGTGTATCAGGTTCGCAGAGGAAGTAGCTGGAAATGACCAGCTAGGTTCCTTAAATAGGGGTGAAGATACAGAAATAACAAGTTTTTTAGAAAAATCAATTGATTCAGAGATGTCAGCCAATGTAATAGATTTGTGTCCTGTAGGTGCTTTAACATCAAAGCCTTATGAGTTCTTAGCCAGACCCTGGGAATTAAAAAAAACACAAACTATTGATGTTTTTGATGCAGTGGGGAGCAACGTAAGAATTGACTCTAAAGGAGATCAAATTTTAAGAGTGCTTCCCAGAATAAACGAAGAAATAAATGACGAGTGGATATCAGACAAAACCAGATTTGCATACGATGGTCTAAATTTTCAAAGAATAAATAAATTTTATATGAGGGACTCGAATAACAAGCTAACAGAGAGTTCCGAGGAGGATGCAATTCAGCTAATCAATAGCAGGTTACAAACTAAAAATAAAAACGATATAGCATCAATTGTAGGGAATTCAGTTGATTGTGAATCAATTTTCTCTTTCAAACTTTTATTGGATAAAATTGGTGCTTTAAATTATGATTGTAGACAAGACGAGTCATTTTTTTTACCAAATCAAAGGTCATCCTATATTTTTAACAGCACAATCAGTGGAATCGATGAATCCGATCTTTGTATTTTAATTGGAACCGATATAAAGAAAGAAGCTCCTGTGCTTTCTTCCAGAATACGTCAAAGATTTTTAAATTACGAAAAATCTTATCAAATCTTGAGAATTGGCAAACAGAATAAAACGATCTTCAATACAATTGACCTTGGAATTGATTCTAAATCCTTGTTAAAATTAAAAGAAAAAAAATACACAGAAATCTTAAAAAAATCAAAAAAACCCATGTTTATTCTTGGTCAGGGGGCAATGTGCGCTGAAGATTCTGAGTCTATATTCAACTATTCTTTAATGGTTTACCATAAATACTCTAAGAACGATAAATGGAACGGTTTTAACATTCTTCAAAATTATGCGGGTAGAGTGGGGGGATTAGATTTGGGTTTTTTTAATAAAAAAAATGTAATTTCTAGATCGATGATAAAGAAAATTTACAGTGGGAAATTTAAAACACTTTTTTTGTTGAGTGCCGATGAATTAGATTTTGAAAAAATACCAAAGAATACTTTTGTGATTTACTTCGGTCACCATGGGGACAGAGCAGTAAAACGAGCGGATTTGATAATCCCAATAAGTTGTTTTACAGAGAAAGAGGGTATTTACGTTAACCTTGAGGGACGACCTCAAATTTCTAGACAAATAAAACTACCCTTACCAGATGTCAACCATTTTTCAGATTTCATCAAAAAAATAAGCCACGCTTTAAACGTTGATTTAAATTTTAAAAGCTTTGATGATCTAAGACAACTAATGTTTCATCATAATGAACATTTATCAAGAATTAATAAAATTTCCTATTCAAAACTTCATAAAGAAAAAAAAGTTAAAAACAACCTTTTGAACACAGAAATTTTCTCACCAATTAAAAACTTTTATATGACGGATTCTGTCAGTAGAAGTTCTCCAATTATGTCTGAATGTTCGCTAAACTTTTTTTCAAAATAAATCAATTAATCAGATAATGCTTTACGAAATCCTAATTATAATCCTTAAAGTCTTTATCATTATCATTCCGCTGATGGTTTCCATCGCATATTTGACATATTTTGAGAGAAAAGTGATTGGTGCGATTCAACTTAGAAAAGGACCTAATGTTGTTGGTCCATTTGGTTTGTTTCAGCCGATTGCTGATGGAATAAAGTTGTTAACTAAAGAAACAATTTTTCCTCAAAACGCTAACAAGTTCATATTTGCTTTCTCCCCAATCCTTACGTTTGCTTTGGCTCTTTTAAGTTGGGCTGTAATCCCCATAGATTACAAAGTAGTTCTTTCAGATATTAACGTAGGCATAATGTATATATTTGCAATCTCCTCTCTAGGTATTTATGGAATTATAATGGCTGGATGGTCAAGTAATTCAAGGTATGCATTTCTTGGTGCTTTAAGATCAGCAGCACAGATGATTTCGTATGAGGTTTCTATTGGTTTGATTATTATTTCTATACTTTTAACAGCAGGAAGTTTAAATTTGTCGGAAATAGTTTTGAGTCAAGAAAATTATTGGTACATAATTCCACATTTTCCAATGTTTTTAATTTTTTTTATTTCTACTCTTGCTGAAACTAATAGGGCGCCGTTCGACTTGCCTGAAGCTGAATCAGAGCTAGTTGCTGGCTATAATGTTGAATATTCGTCGATGACTTTTGGTCTTTTCTTTCTTGGAGAATATGGGAATATGATTCTAATGAGTGCAATGACCACTATTTTATTTTTAGGTGGGTGGTTACCACCTTTAAATAATGATTTCTTTAATTTAATACCTGGTTTTGTCTGGTTTATGCTTAAAGTCTCATTCCTTTTGTTTGTATTTTTGTGGGTTAGGGCAACACTTCCAAGATATAGATATGATCAGTTGATGAGTTTAGGATGGAAGTTATTTCTTCCTTTATCTTTGTTTTGGATTATAATCACATCAATAGTGCTTTACTATTATTAAGAAGGTAAAAAAATTGAAAAATCTTAAAAATTTTTTCTTTATTCTAAAAGAGTTACTTTTAATAGAAATCCTCTCAGGAATGTTTCTGACACTTAAGTACTTTTTTAAACCCAAGGTTACCATAAATTATCCTTTTGAAAAAGGATATCTAAGTTCAAGATTTAGAGGTGAACATGCTTTGAGAAGATACGATTCTGGAGAGGAAAGATGCATTGCTTGTAAGCTTTGCGAAGCTGTTTGTCCTGCTCAAGCAATTACCATAGAGGCTGAGCCAAGAAAAGATGGTTCCAGAAAAACAACAAGATATGATATAGATATGACAAAGTGCATTTATTGCGGATATTGTCAAGAATCTTGTCCGGTCGATGCAATAGTTGAGGGTCCCAACTTTGAGTTTGCTACAGAAACTAGAGAAGAATTAATATATGATAAGGATAAATTACTGGAAAATGGTGACAGATGGGAGCTTGAAATAAGAAAAAATCTTGAGAAGGAATCAAGATATTTATGACGATTTATTTTTTTTATTTTTTCTCTTTTTTAATTATATCCTCTAGTATTTTGGTGATCTCTTCAAATAATGCAGTTCATTCTGTACTTTACTTAATCTTTACTTTTTTCAATTCAGCAATATTGTTTCTCTTAATGAATGCAGAGTTTTTAGCAATGACAATAGTCATAGTTTATGTTGGTGCAATCGCAGTATTATTTTTGTTTGTTGTTATGATGCTAAATATCACTGAATCCGAAATTAAAGAAGGTTTTTTAAAATATTTTCCTTTTGGACTAATTTTGATAGCTATTTTTATTAGTGAGTTATTTTTAGTATTTAATTTCCAAAATTTTCCCATACCTGAAAACGTTAAAATAAATGTAAATGAAGCGATGTTGACAGAATCAAGCAATACAAAACTTATAGGACTTTTTCTTTACACAGATTATTTTATTATTTTTCAAATATCTGGTTTTATCCTTTTATTAGCAATGATTGGTGCTATTGTTCTGGCTCAAAGTGATGAAAGAAAATTAAAATCGACGTCATCAATTAATCAAAAAAAAGTTAGAAAAAAAGATATTATTAAACTAAATTAAAGTTAGACTATGGAACCTTTTAATTTTCTTATCTTGTCTTCATTACTATTTTCTGTTGGCTTTTTAGGTATCTTCATTAATCGAAAAAACCTTATTACTATTCTTATGTCTATTGAATTAATGTTACTCTCTGCAAATATAAATTTTATTGGATTTTCAGACCTTCTTGGCGATCTGTCTGGACAAATTTTTTCTTTGTTTATATTAGTAGTAGCAGCAGCAGAAGCAGCGATTGGTTTAGCAATTCTTACCATATTTTTTAAAAAATCAAATTCAATTAGTGTTGACTCAATAAATAGATTAAAGGGATAAAGCTTTGTTTTTTCTATCAATATTTATTCCATTAATAAGCTATCTTTTTTGCGTAATTTTCAAAAGCTATTTAAGTGGTAAGCAAATAAGTTTAATTTCCTGTGGTTTATTATCAATTGCAACAACTTTGTCATTGATTTCATTTTATTTTTTTCACATTAATGGTGATTCAGTAGTTTTGATAAGTAACTGGATTTCCTCAGGTAGCTTTAGTGTGGATTGGTCTATAAACTTCAATCTTCTTAGTTGTTCAATGGTCCTAATGGTAAATTTTGTTTCTACTTTGATACACATTTATTCAGTAGGTTATATGAATAAAGATCCTAAAAGAAGCACTTTTATGGGCTATTTAGGTCTTTTTACTTTTTTTATGTTGTTGTTAGTTTCATCTAATAACCTTCTGCAATTATTTCTCGGTTGGGAGGGAGTAGGCCTTACATCCTATCTTTTGATAGGTTTTTGGAATTACAAAAACTCTGCAAACGATGCAGCTATTAAGGCGTTCGTTGTTAATAGAATCGGAGATTTTGGACTTTTGCTTGCTATTTTTACAATTTTTGTGGTTTTTGGAACATTAAATATTAATGAGATAATGATTTTGGTAAACTCATACTCAGACTCTTATTTTAATTTTTTAGGTATAAAAATTCATTCTATTACTCTTATTAGTGTTTTGTTATTTATTGGATGTATGGGAAAATCTGCCCAATTCGGTCTTCACACCTGGTTACCCGATGCTATGGAGGGCCCAACTCCAGTCTCAGCTCTAATACATGCTGCAACTATGGTAACAGCCGGAGTTTTTCTCTTAATTTTAATGTCTCCATTAATAGAGGTTTCAGAATTTGCGAGTAAATTGATATTAATTGTTGGTTCTTTAACTTGTATTTTTGCTGCTTCGGTAGCAATTTTCCAAAATGATATCAAAAAAATAATCGCTTATTCAACATGTAGCCAACTTGGTTACATGTTTATGGCTGTTGGGGCTTCTGCTTATTCTTTGGCATACTTTCATTTGATCTCTCACGCCTTTTTTAAAGCACTACTTTTTTTAGGTGCAGGATCAGTGATTCATTCAATGTCTGATGAACAAAATATTAAAAATATGGGCGGTTTATATAATAAGATTCCATTAACTTACTTAACAATGATTATAGGTTCTCTATCACTAATTGGAGTTCCATTTTTTAGTGGTTATTTTTCAAAAGATCTGATTCTAGAAACATTATTTCTAAGAGATTCTGAATTATCCTCATATGCTTTCTTAACAGGTTTACTTGCTGTTCTTTTTACAACATTATATTCTTTACGATTGATAATATATGTTTTTCATAGGAAAAGTATGGCCGATGAGAAAGTTGTAGCTCATATTCATGAGTCCCCATTTATAATGACCTTTCCACTTATTGTATTATCAATTTTTGCAATATTCTTTGGAATGTTTTCAAATTCATATTTTATTGGTAGTGATTACTTAAGTGTTTGGTCTGAAATTATCTTCGTTGATAAATCATTTAATGAAAACTTTATATATGAAAATATGCCAATATTTTATAAGAAGTTACCACTTATTATTATTATATGCGGTATTATCATTTCTTACTTAATTTACTTTTCCTTTGATAAGTTTCTCCCAGTTATAAAAAATAGGTTACGTATAGTACATAATTTCTTTAAAAATAAATGGTATATTGACGAAATATATAAAAAAACATTTGTTTTTCTTGCATTTTATCTAGGTAAAGGTTTTTGGAAATCTGTTGATAGAGATCTTATAGACAACTTGGGACCGAATGGAATGAGTAAATTTGTAAGTTCTATCGGCCTTATCGTTTCCAAAATGCAATCTGGTTATTTATATCACTACGTTTTGTCAATAATTATAGGACTCACATTGTTAATTAGTTTGTATACTTATATCTTCTGATGTCAAATCTACCTATTTTACCAATTTTAATTTCCATACCTTTAATTGGTCTGATTTTTATTTTGTTATCATCCGAAAATGATGAGTTCGCTCTTCAGTCAAAAAGATCAGCATTGTGGACATCAATTAGTAATTTTCTCCTTTCCTTATATCTTCCTTTAAATTTTGACAAAAGTATTCCGCATTTCCAATTTGTGAATTCTTTTGGGTGGTTTAACAGTGATAATTTAAAATTTTCTCTGGGAGTTGACGGACTTTCTATGCCTTTCATAGTGTTATCAACTTTTTTAATTTTGCTTTGTGTAATTTTTCTTTATCCTCAAAAAAAAAAAAATATGAGAATGTACTTAGCTTCTTTTATTTTACTCGAATCATTTCTGATTGGCACATTTAGTTCAATAGATCTATTTTCTTTTTATATATTTTTTGAGTCTATTCTGATTCCAATGTATTTGATTATAGGTTTTTGGGGTGGGGAGAGAAGAATTTACTCAGCCTATAAGTTTTTTTTGTACACTTTACTTGGATCTGTACTGATGTTGTTGGCTATAATCTTTTTATACCAAGAATTTGGAACAACAAGTATTCCTAGGTTATTTGACTTTTCCCTTCCTTTTTATATTCAAGTTTGGTTGTGGTTAGCATTTTTTGCTTCTTTCGCTGTAAAAATTCCGATGTGGCCGTTTCACACCTGGCTTCCCGACGCACATGTTGAGGCTCCTACTGAGGGTTCTGTAATTCTTGCAGGAATCTTACTAAAGTTAGGTGGCTATGGTTTTATAAGGTTTAACCTCTCTATTCTTCCAGATGCATCAATTTTTTTCACTCCTTTCATTTACTTTTTATCCGTTATCGCTATTATTTACACTTCTCTAATAGCCTTGGTTCAGGAGGATATGAAAAAACTTATTGCTTATTCCTCTGTAGCACATATGGGGTTTGTTACACTCGGAATATTCTCTTCAAATCTGCAAGGGTTACACGGTGCAATTATACAAATGATTTCTCATGGAATAATTTCTGCTGCATTATTTTTCAGTATAGGCTCTATTTATAATAGATATAAAACAAAAGAAATAAATTTTTACGGAGGTTTAGGACATAAAATGTCAAAATTTTCTGTTTTTTTTCTTATTTTTACCTTGGGAGCCATCGGATTTCCAGGAACCTCAGGGTTTATTGGAGAATATTTAACACTTTTATCGGTTTACAGTAAAAGTACACTAGTTGCTTTTTTGTCAGCTACTGGGGTGGTTCTAGCAGCATCCTACATGTTAATTTTATATAAACGAGTGTTTTTAGGTGTTGTTAACGAAAGAATAGAGAAAAAAACTGAGAGATTAAATATCTTTGAGATATTGACCTATTCAATATTAGCAGTTGTAATTTTTATTTTTGGAATTAAACCTAATTTAATACTCGATTACACATCATCTTCACTTGAAAGGATAATAAAATTGTATCCCATATCAATTTTTTAGAGGACCGAAATCGTGATTTATATTCCTGAAGTTTTTATGTCAATAGGATTTCTAATAATTCTTATAATTTCAGTTTTTGTAAAAAAAAATCAAAATATTGTTCTTGGTTATTTATCTTTACTTCTTATCTTTCTAACTCAATTTTTTGTTCTTAAAGATATTTTTCTTTTTGAGGAAATTTTTAATAACTTTTTTGTTATTGATTCATTTGGCTCTTTTCTTAAGTCGGTGATTTTAATATGTGCTGGCTTTGTAATCTATTTTTATATAATTGTAAAAAATGATTCATCTCTAAATCGCTCAGAATTTTCTATGATAATATTGATTTCCATAATTGGAATGATGTTGATGGTATCATCAAATGATTTGTTATCTTTGTTTGTTTCTATTGAATTACAAAGTTTAGCATTGTATATACTGGTTTCCTTTTCAAAGGAAGATTTTAATTCATCTGAAGCTGGGGTAAAATACTTTGTGATAGGAAGTCTTTCTACCTGCATTTTCCTTTTTGGGTCGAGTTTAATTTATGGTTTAGTTGGATCAACAAATTTCTCAGAGATAAGTCAATTTATGTCTGATCAATATTCTGTGCCTTTATTGTTAGTTGTAGGGTTAATATTTATCCTCGTATCTTTATCCTTAAAAATTTCTGCAGCCCCCTTTCACATGTGGACCCCTGATGTTTATCAAGGATCTCCATCTTTGGTAACTGCTTTTTTATCAACAGCACCCAAAGTAGCTGTTTTTGGTGTTTTGATAAGAGTCTTAGTTTATCCTTTTGGAGAAATAATTGTAGATTGGGGTAAAATACTGGTTATTCTCTCAATTTTTTCCATGTTGATCGGTTCTTTAGGAGCTTTAAGACAAGATGATTTAAAAAGATTGATGGCATATAGTACAATTAATCATATAGGCTTTATTTTAATGGGATTGGTACCTGGATCTGAGGATGGAATTACTGCTATTTGTATATACTTAATATTCTATATAACTATGAATCTTGGTGTTTTTCTTTTTATTCTTAATATGAAAAGAGATCAACTAAATGTGACAAAGATCAAAGATCTCTCTGGACTTTACAAAACTGAACCACTTATTGCGGGTTGTTTAGCATTACTTTTTTTTTCAATGGCTGGTATTCCGCCACTAGCAGGTTTTATTAGTAAACTTTTAATTTTGAATATTGTTATTGATAATAATTTATTTTTTCTAGCTATTATTGCAGTAATTACATCAGTAATATCAGCTTTTTATTATATAAGATTAGTTAAATCCATGTTTTTTGATTCTCCTACTGAAGAATTAGATTTACTTACAAATTCGCAATCTAAATTATTGTTATCAATTTTTGGATTATTTAATTTATCGGTAATCTTTTACCCACAATTTTTTTTGAATTTATGTGCATCAATTACATTATCACTTTTTGCATTAAGATAGAATGAAAGACTTCTTATTTGAATTTTATTTCTATAAAACCTTAATAAATACAAATGATGAAGTAAAAAAAATAAATCAATTTTCAAAAAAAAAAAATAATATTGCTCTTTTCTCTTTACAACAAACTATGGGTAGAGGAAGAATAAATAGAAAATGGATAAGTAGAAAAGGTGATTTAACATGTTCCTTTTTGATTAATAGAGAGTTCAAATTAAAAGAAATTGGACAAATTAATTTGTGGTTTAGCCACATCCTAATTTCTTTATTAAAAAAAAAATTTCCAAAACAAAAATTTAAGATTAAATGGCCAAATGATATTTATCTAGAGGATAGGAAACTTGCTGGTATATTAATTGAAACAATTATTCTAAAAAATAATATTCAAAATTTAATTATTGGTTTAGGAATAAATTTTGTTTCAAGTCCAAAAAATCTTGAAAAACAAACTATTTCAATAAGCTACTTTGCAAAAAAACAAAACCCAATTAATTTTTTTATTCTTTTAACTAATGAAATAAATGATTCATTAAAAAAATTTAAAAAATTTGCTTTCAAAATAGATAAACATTATCTTCAAAATTTTAAAGATTTTGGCAAAACTATAAAAATAAAAAGTAAAGGAAAAATTTTTAAAGGGATTTTTTTTGGAATTGGTAATAACGGTGAAATGATTTTAAAAAAAAATGATAAAACAAATATTATTAGTTTTGGAGATATTATTTGACTAAGTTAACAATAGATGTTGGAAACACTAGTACTTTATTTTGTTTTTTCTCTTTACATAAAGTAATCTTTACTAAAAGAGTTCACACCAAAGAGTTATCAGACTTCAAATTAAATAAAATTATAAATGAAGAAAAGATCGATAAAGATTTTAAAAAATTTTCTGGTATTATAATTTCCTCTGTTGTTCCAAGTGTAGATAAAATTCTTAAAGGTTTTTTAAAAAAAAAATCATTTAAATTTTATTTTTTAAAAGATATTGTTAACAATTTTAAACTAAAAACTAAGATTCGTAATAGAAAAGAGATTGGAGATGATAGAATTGTCAATATGCTTTATGCAAAAAAAAAATTTGGTAAATCTGTTATAGTAATTGATTTCGGTACAGCTACAACTTTGGATGTTTTGAATAAAGATGGAATTTATAATGGAGGTGTTATAACCCCCGGTATCGAACTTTCTTTAGGTTCCTTAAAAAAAATGACAGCTAAATTACCCTTAGTTAAGTTTAAAAAAACAAAAAAAATTATGGGAACTTCTACTATTAATGCAATTCAATCTGGTTTTTTTTGGGGTTATGTTTCAATGATTGAAGGACTAATTAAAAAAATTAATTTAGAAAATGAAGATAATCATAAGATCGTTCTAACAGGTGGAAATGCAAATTTTTTTAAAAATATGTTTGAAAATGTCTACATAATTGATGATTTATTTACTTCAAGAGGTTTACATTATTTAATAAATGAGTTTTATAAATGAGATTTTCAAAAAATGAATTAATTTTTCTCCCACTGGGTGGATCCGGAGAAATTGGGATGAATTGTAACTTATACCATTATGATGGAAGTTGGATAATGATTGATTTGGGGGTAATGTTTGGAAATTCATCGATATCTCCTAATGAACTAATATTGCCAAGTATTAATTTTATTTTAGAAAATAATATAAAGCTCGATGCTTTAATCTTAACACACGCACATGAAGATCATATTGGAGCTGTGCCATATCTATATGATAAGCTTCAAAACGTGCCAATATTCACAACAGCATTTACAGCATCTGTTTTAAAAAGAAAGTTTTTGTCTATTGGAAATCAGCCTGCAACAATAAATCTGCTAGATTATAATAAAATTATTTCTATAGGTAAGTTTGAGGTTCAAATTTTTGCACTAACACATTCCATTCCAGAGCCAAATGCAATCATTCTTAAAACAAAAAAAGGTAACATTTTTCACACAGGAGATTGGAAAATTGATCCTGACCCATTAGTTGGTAAACCAATAAATGAAAAGAAACTAAAAGATATTAAGAATGAGGGAATCAATGTAATGATATGTGATTCGACAAATGTTTTTAACGAAAACCCTTCAGGAAGTGAAAGTGAAGTAAGGGAGGTATTTAAGAAAATTTTTTTGAAAAATAAAAAAGGAAAAATAATTGTTACCTGTTTTGCATCAAATATTGCAAGACTAGAAACAATTTTAAAAGTATCTGAAGATCTTAATAAACTATGTGTTTTTGTTGGAAGATCAATTCATAGAATTTATGAGTCAGCTATAGAAAATAATTATTTAGAAAATTTTAAAAACATCATTTCTGAAAAAGAATCAAAAATTATTTCTGACGACGAGTTAGTTTTAATTTGCACTGGTAGCCAAGGAGAACAAAATGCTGCCCTTACAAAATTAATTGACGGAAACAACAAATATATACAGATAAATAAAAATGATTTGATAATTTTTTCTTCAAGAGAAATCCCAGGAAATGAAAGAAAAATAAATATTTTGAAAGAAAAAATTCTCAAGAAAGATTGTGTATATCTTGATCACAGAACGCAAAAAGTTCACGTATCCGGTCATCCTTCAAAGCAGGAGTTAAAAAAAATGTATAAATGGGTTTCTCCTAATGCTTTGATTCCGGTTCATGGTGAATACAGGCACTTGAAAGAACAAGTAAACTTTTCAAAATCCTGCGGTGTAAATAAACAATTACTTATACAAAATGGTGATGTTATTGAAATTGATAAAGGATCAATTAAAAAAAAAGATAAAGTTTTTACTGGAAGAGATATTCTTAAAGGAAAAAATTTAATCCCGTTAAATGATCAATTTTTTAAAAATTTGAAATTTGTAAATTCAGATGGAGAAATATTTGTAAATCTAATCTTAAATCTTGAAAACAATTTAATCAACGAACCAGTTATATTTTGTCCAACGGTTACAAACAACGAATCCTTGATCAAAGAAATTAAAAATCAAATTGAAGAGGAAATTATTAAATTTGGAAAAAATTTTATTGATGATAATATTATGAGAGATGAAATAAAAAGAAACGTAAAAAAGTTTATTAATAAAAACATTGGCTTAAAACCTTTAACCTATGTTGAGATTGTGAGAATTTAGAATATAATAAGTTATGCTAACAAGATTTAACCATGTTGCTATAGTTGTGCCTGATCTTGAAGCGGCCAAAAACAAGTACAAAGATGTTTTGAATGCAAAAGTTTCCGAAATTAATAATTATGAGGAGCATGGTGTAAGTGTAGTTTTTGTAAATGTAGGTAATACTAAAATCGAGTTAATGTATCCTTTTGGAGAAAAATCTCCTATAAAAAATTTTCTTGATAAAAATATGAACGGAGCAATTCATCATATCTGTTTAGAGGTTAAAGATATATACAAAACTGCAGAAGAACTGAAAAGAAAAAATGTTAGAATTTTAGGTGATGGTTCTCCAAAAAATGGTGCACATAACAAGCCAGTCATATTTTTGCATCCAAAAGACTTTTTTGGTACATTGATTGAGTTAGAGCAGGAGTAATATTTGCTCACTTTTTTTGTAATTTTTGTAATTTTTTGGTGGTTAATCCTTTTTATAATTCTTCCAACCGGTATCAATAAACAAAAAAAGGTTAAATTTGGTAATGATCCAGGAGCACCTAATGATCCAATGCTAAAAAAAAAATTTTTGATTACTACAATTGCTGCTTTTATTGTAACTTTAATAGTTTTTATCATTAAAAATGAGATTCTCTAAATACTTTATTCCTACTCAAAAGGAAAATTCATCAGATGCTAAAATTAAATCGCACATTTTGATGATTAAGTCTGGGATGATAAAACAAGAAGCTTCTGGTATTTACTCATGGTTACCAGTGGGATTCAGAATCATACAAAAAATTATTAAAGTAATTGAAAAGTTTCATGAGTTAGCTGGAGTGAACCAAATTTTAATGCCAACAATACAAAGTGCAGAGATTTGGAAAAAAAGTAATAGATATCACACTTATGGAAAAGAAATGTTAAGGATAACTGATAGACATGAAAAAGAACTATTATATGGTCCAACAAATGAAGAAATGATTACATTGTTAGCTAAAAGTTTTATTAAAAGTTATAAAAATTTACCAAGATACTTTTATCATATTCAATCAAAATTTAGAGATGAAATAAGGCCAAGGTTTGGTGTAATGAGAGCCAGAGAATTTTTAATGAAAGATGCTTATAGTTTTGATTTGAACAAAAAAAAAGGTGAGGAAACATATTTGATGTTCTTTAAGTTATATTTAAAAATTTTTAAAGAACTGGGTATAAAAGTTATACCAGTAAGAGCTCCTGCTGGAGAAATTGGTGGTAATCTATCGCATGAATTTCATATGATTGTTGAAAGTGGTGAATCTGAAATTTATATTGATGAATCCTTAGAGTCTATGGATTTCAATAATTATTCTATAGATGATGTTATGTCCATAAAATCTTATACAGATGAATTTTATAATGAAAATAAAATTACAATGAGTTTAAAAAAATTTAAAAGTATTGAGCTTGGTCATATTTTCCTTTTCGGTGATAAATATTCAAAATCTTTTGACTTTTTTATAGATGCCGAAAAGGGAAAATTTTTACCGTTTATGGGTTCTTATGGAATTGGTGTTTCCAGAATACCTGCAGCTTTAATAGAAGGTTCAGATAAAAAAGATGGTGTTATATGGCCAGTTAATGTTTCACCATTTAGGGCTGTAATTCTTAATCTTGATAAAAAAAGTGATTTAGTAGAAAAGTTTTGCGACAATATGTATTCAAGGTTTATAGAAGATGGAATTGACATTTTTTATGATGATAGAGACGAGAGACCAGGGATAAAATTTTCTGATGCAGATTTGTTAGGGATACCTTTTGTTATAATAATTGGAAAAAATTATTTAAAAAAAAAAAGTGTCACAATAATAAATAAATATTCTGATGAAGAAATAGAAATTCCTGAAAGTGATGCAGTCAATAAAATAAAAAAATTAATAAAATTACATGATTAGTTTTTTCGAATTATGGGTTTCCTATAAATTTCTTTTTCCTAAAACCAAGGAAAAATTCTTTTCAATTATTACATTTATTTCCTTTGCCGGTATTTCCTTGGGAGTTGCTACTCTAATTATTGTGATGTCTGTAATGAATGGTTTCAGAGATGAACTTACGTCTAAAATTTTGGGAGTAAATGGACATCTTAAAGTCAAACCTTTTAATAATTTTAAAATAGAAAAACACGACGAACTGAAAATAAATATTGAAAAAAAAATCAAAAATATAAATGCTCACAAAGTCATAGTTGGTCAGGGTTTGCTAAATTATCGTTCATACTCCTCCGGTATTTTGATGAAAGGTGTGGAAACAGACTATTTCTTAGAAAGAAAAATTTTTAGCAATACTATAGATAAAGATTCACTCACATTATTCAAAAAAAATGAAGGAGTTATAATTGGTAAAAAAATAGGAGACAAATTAAATCTTAAAATTGGTGATAAAATAAATATAATCTCTCCCGATAATATTGAAACAATACTTGGAACGATCCCAAGATCAGCAAGCTTTAAAGTTATTGGTTTTTTTAGCATCGGAATGTATGAATATGATTCTAGCTTAATATTTATACCTCATTTAGCAATGCAAAAATTCCTTAATTTAAATAAAAAAATAGATTTTTTTGAAATTTATATAAATAAATTTTCACAAATTGAATTTTATAAAAATGAATTAAAACTCATTTTACCGGATTATTTTAGAATAATTGATTGGAGGAACTTAAACCCTACATTATTTAATGCGCTTGAAGTCGAGAGGAATGTAATGTTTCTGATTCTCTTGTTAATTATTTTAGTCGCAGCTTTTAACTTGATTTCGTCAATGATCATTTTGGTATCTACTAAATCCAGAGATATTGGTATTTTAAGAACATTGGGTGTGGGAAGAAAGCAGTTATTAAAAATATTTATAATGAATGGTTCATTCATTGGATTATGTGGTACAACCTTAGGTTTAATTATTGGAGTTATTTTTTGCTTAAATATAAATGATATAAAAGAAACCTTAGAATATTTACTGAATTTTGAACTTTTTTCAGAAGAGATTTATTTTTTTACAAAACTTCCGGTTATTCTAGATTTTAGTCAAATATTAAAAATAGTTTTAATTTCTCTTATTTTATCTTTTTTAGCAACAATATATCCATCCATTAAGGCTAGTAGAGTTGAACCAATAAATTTAATCAAATGGGACTGATTTGTTAAGATTATTAGAAATAGAGCAAAAGTATTTTCAAGGTAACATGCCTGTTAATATTTTTAAAAATTTAGATTTTAAAATTAATGAACCAAAGAATATAGGAATAATTGGTCCATCAGGCTCTGGTAAAACTTCACTCTTAAATATTATAGGATTAATTGAAAAACCAAAATCAGGAAAATATTTTTTTAATAACTTAGATTGTTTAGATTTGTCTAATTTGAGGAAAACTGAATTCAGAAAAAAGAATATAGGTTATATTTTTCAAAACAATCAGTTATTAGAAGATTTTAACGTACAAGAAAATGTTGCACTGCCATTAATTTTAAATGGGGAGAATTATAATAAAGCTTGCGATAAAGCTAGGAACTTTTTAAGTTTATTCAGCTTAGAAAAAAGAATGACTTTTAAACCAGGTGTTCTATCTGGAGGAGAGCAACAAAGAGTTGCTGTAGCAAGAGCTATGATTAAAAAACCATCAATATTGTTAGCTGATGAACCAACTGGTAGTTTGGATGATAACACCGCTGAAATAGTTTTTAAATACATTACTGATTTGTCAAAAAAAAATAATACATTAACTATCATTGCTACTCATAACACTAAATTTATTAAGAAGCTTGATATTTGTTTTAAGATTAATGAGGGTAAATTAATTGAAATCTAGTCAAAAATTTATTCATCTTAGAAATTATACACAATATTCTCTTTCAAAAGGTGCTATTAAAGTAAAAGATCTGGTCAATAAATGTTTAAAAAGTAAAATTCCAGCAATTGGTATTTCAGATTTTGGCAATCTATTCGGTAGTATGGAGTTTTCTTTAGAGTGTAAAGCTAATGGAATTCAACCAATTATTGGTTGTAATATTTACTTAGTAGATAATAATTTTGAAAATGGGTATTTGCTATTAATTGCTAAAAACGAACTTGGTTTTAAGAATCTCTCAAGACTAGTAACAATTTCTTATTTAGAAAATAGTAAAGAAAATTACCCATATATTAGTTTTAACGATCTTTTAAATCATTCTAGTGGTTTAATTTGTTTAGCTGGAGGGGAGTTTGGTTTTATATCTAAAAACTATTCAAGGGAAAGAATAAGTAAAGTAAACGAGGCAATTAAAAGGCTTAACGAAATTTTTTGTAATGACTTTTTTTTAGAAATCCAGAAAGATTTAAGTAAAAATAAGGAACTACATAGTTTTCTGATAACTCAATCTATAAGTAAAAACATTCCTTTAGTCGCGACGAATGAAAATTTTTTTCTAGACAAAAGTTTTTATGAATCCCACGATGCATTGCTTAGTATATCAGAGCAAAAATACCTTGACTCTGAAGATAGATTAAAAAGTGATAGAAACTTTTGTTTTAAAGAAGATCACGAAATCGTTTCAGACTTCAAGAAATTACCTGATGCATTGGAAAATACAGTTATGATTGCAAGGAAATGTAGTTTTTTTCTAGAAGAAAAAAATCCAAAACTACCTAAAATAAATGTTGAAAATAATGATGAAAACAGTTTTCTTAAAAAAAAATCTTTCGAGGGTCTGGAAAGAAGATTAAAAAGGAATTCCGTTAATAAGCAGTGTTATGAAATCTACAAGGATAGGCTTAATTTTGAATTAAATACAATTATAAAGATGGGATTTGCAAGCTATTTTCTTATAGTCTCAGATTTTATTAATTGGGCAAAACAAAATTTTATTCCTGTTGGTCCTGGTCGAGGTTCAGGTGCAGGATCGTTAGTTGCATGGTGCCTTTTTATAACCAATCTTGATCCAATAAAGTTTGGTCTACTTTTTGAAAGATTTCTAAATCCTGAAAGAGTTTCATTACCCGATTTTGATATTGATTTTTGTATGGATAAAAGGGATGAGGTTATTAAATACGTTCAAAAAAAATATGGTGAATCAAATGTAGCTCAAATTATAACTTTTGGATCTTTTCAAGCCAGAGCTGCTATAAGAGATGTGGGCAGAGTAATGCAGTTACCATTATTTCAAGTTGATGAAATATGTAAAATGATTCCTTTTAACCCAGCACAGCAAATTAGTCTTTCAGATGTTATTGCTAAAGACGATAAAATTAAAAAAATTATTGCCAGTGAACCCAATATAAAAAAGTTATTTGATGTGTCTAAAAATCTTGAGGGTTTATTAAGACACGCTTCAACTCATGCAGCTGGTATTGTAATTTCCGATGAAGACCTAACTAAATCATTACCTCTATATAAAGATCCAAAGTCAGTTGTAGCAGTAACACAATTCTCAATGAAATATGTCGAAAAGATAGGTTTAATAAAATTTGACTTTTTGGGTTTAAAAACCTTAACAGTTATAAATGAAACAGTTCTGTATTTAAAAAAACAAGGAATTAATTTAGATCTAGAAAATATATTACTGAATGATAAAAAAACTTTTGCTTTATTAAAAAATGGCGATACTACAGGGGTTTTTCAACTTGAGGGATTGGGAATGAGGGAAACTCTAAAAAATATTATACCAGATAGATTTGAGGATTTAATTGCCGTTGTTTCACTATACAGACCCGGACCTATGGATAATATTCAAACATACATTAATAGAAAACAAAAAAAAGAGAAGTACGAATATATACATAAAGAGTTAAAAAATATTCTTGATGAGACTTATGGAATAATGGTTTATCAAGAACAGGTGATGTTAATTGCCCAAAAGGTTGCTGGCTTTAGTTTAGCCAAAGCTGATCTTTTAAGAAGAGCCATGGGGAAGAAAATAAAGTCTGAGATGATTGCTCAAAAAAATAGTTTTGTGTTTGGTTGCGAAAAGAATGGACTAAAGAATGAAAGAGCTTTAGAACTTTTTGATGAAATAGAAAAGTTTGCTGGTTATGGTTTCAATAAAAGCCATGCTGCAGCATATGCAATGATTGCTTATCAAACTGCTTATTTAAAAGCAAATTATCCTTTAGAATTTTTATGTTCTCTTATGAATTGTGATATTGGTAATTTTGACAAAATATCGAGTTATATAAATGAAGTTAAAAAATCTGATTTTAAAATTTTTAATCCTGATATCAATGAATCTGAGGCACATTTTCAAGTAATTTATGATGATAAAAAAAATCCAATAGGAATTAGATACGGATTAAGTGCAATCAAGAATATTGGTGAAAACTCTGTATTAGAAATTATTGAAGAAAGAAAGAAAAATGGGAAATTTATATCCCTTGTTGATCTCCTCAAAAGAGTAAATAACAGTGCTTTAAATAAAAAGATTATTGAAGCTTTGATTTTTTCTAATTCTTTAATTTCATTAGAAAAGAATCAATATTTTTTATTAGATAAAATGGAAGAAATTATTCTATTTAACGTTAACTATCATAAAAATAATTTTAAAAATCAAAATAATTTATTTTCAGAAAATAATGACGATAATATTTTTAATTCATTTGGTTACCAAAACTTAGAAGCTAGTGAAAAACTAGAATTTGAATTTAAGGCTTTTGGCTTTTATTTATCCGAACATCCAACAAAGCTTCATAAAGGTTTATTAAAAGAAAAAAAGTATTCTGACATAAAAGATTTATTAGATAATAAAGATAATAAAATAAATAGAAAGATTATTGCCTTGATTTCAGAAAAAAATGAAAGAAAATCAAAAATAGGAAAAAAATTTTGTTTTTTAAAATTTTCAGATGATACTGGAGATATTGATACAATTTGCTTTTCCGAAGTTTTAGAAAATTTAAATTTTGATTTAGTTGAAGGCAAAATTGTTTGCGCAAGTCTTGTATTACAGACTATGAGGGAGACAAAAAAGTACGTTGTTGCTTCATTATCTGATATTGAAAAAATAGAGTCAAAAAAAAAATTTGAAATTCTAATCAATTCTAATTCAATAGATTATGAGCAGTTTAAAAATTTTTTTAAAAAAAGTAGTACAGGAGATAGTGAATTGTTTTTTAAAATTCTTTATAATCAATACAAAGTAGAAATTAAAAGCGATAGATTGTTTCAATTTAATTTTAATGAGATATCTAATCTAAAAAAAATTGAAGGTGTGTTGGATGTTTCGCAAATAAATTAAAAAAAGTATTGATAATCGTAAATAAAAATGTAAATTCACAAAGTATTTCAAACACACAACAACTCTGGTGATATGATGTTGTGTGAATGTAAAACCGGAGTGAATATGACAAAAATTTCAATTAAAGATCTTCTTGATGCAGGGATCCATTTTGGTCACAGGAAAAATAGGTGGAATCCTAAGATGTCTGAATATATCTTTGGACATAGAAATGGTATACATATAATAGATTTGCAAAAAACTGTTATCTACTTTAACGAAGCTTTAAAAGTTATAAAAGATTATGCATCTAACGGAAAAAATATTCTATTTATTGGTACAAAAAGACAAGCCTCAGAAATAATTGAGAAATATGCTCTAGATTGTAATCAGTACTTTATAAACAAGCGCTGGTTAGGTGGGATGTTAACTAACTGGGATACTATACAGAATTCAATCAAAAGATTAAAAAAAATTGAAGACATTCTTGAGAATAAAATTAATTCTTACACAAAAAAAGAGGTTTTGAGGTTTGAAAATTCTGCTCAAAAGCTAAATAAAGCTCTTGGCGGTATAAAAAACATGGTGGGAAAACCAGATATTCTTTTTATAATTGATACGAATAAAGAAATATTGGCCGTTAAGGAAGCAAACAAAATGGGTATACCTATTGTTGCAGTTATTGACTCAAACTCTGATCCAGAAGGAATAGACTTTCCAATACCTGGGAATGATGATGCAATCAGATCAATAGAATATTATTGCAACACAATTTCACAGACAATAAAGAGTAGTTCCAAAAATAAAGATGATAATCAAGGCTCTAGTAATGTCAGTTAAACCAGAAAATATTAAATTACTTAGGGAAAAAACTGGTGCTGGTATGATGGATTGTAAATCAGCATTAAACGAAACTGATGGTGATTTAGAAAGAGCTGAAGAGTGGCTGAGAAAAAAAGGTATTAATACCGCACAAAAAAAATCTGCACGTGAAGCCTCAGAAGGTTTGATAACAGTTTCGATAAAAGATTCATGTGGTGTAATTATTGAGATAAATTCTGAAACAGATTTCGTTGCTAGAAATGAAAATTTCCAAAAGTTTTGTCTAGATATTACTAATTTATGTTTGATTAAAAAAATAGACGATAAAGAATCACTTTTAAAGACTGAATTCAGTGATTCTGGTAAAACAGTTGAAGATGAACTTACAAATGTTATATCCAAACTTGGTGAAAATATTGTTATAAAAAAATTAAACTACGAATTTAAAAAGGGTTTTTTTTTTCAAAAATATTTACATAGTGCAATTTCAGAAAATTCTGGAAAAATTGGTGTAATGTTATCTTTTAATGCAAAACACTTTAATGAAAAAGTTGATTTGTTTTCAAAACAACTATGCATGCACATTGCGGCTAGCGACCCTATTGCAATGGAAGTAGAAAATCTAGACCAAGAAATTATAAATAAAGAAAGAGCAATTTATCATGAACAACTAAAATCTTCAGGTAAGCCAGATAATATTTTAGAAAAAATAGTAGACGGAAAGATTAAAAAGTTTTACACAGAGGTTTGTCTGCTTGAACAAATCTTTGTTATTGATAATAAAACCCCCATCAAAGAATCCATCATTAATTTTAATAAAGAAAATAACGACGATTTTAAAATTAATAATTTTATTATGTATAAACTTGGTCAGGATTAAATTTAGTAATTTTGAAAAATTTTAAGAACAAACACATCATGCTTAAGCTCTCTGGAGAAGCATTGATGGGTAATAAAGAATTCGGCATAGACCTAGTAACTATTAAATCTATAACTAAACAGATTTCATTGATTTATAAAAAGGGAATTAAAATCTCTCTTGTCGTAGGAGGAGGAAATATATTTAGAGGTATTTCTGCTTCATCAGATGGTATGGATAGATCATCTGCTGACTATACTGGAATGTTGGCAACAGTAATAAATTCTTTAATACTTCAAAACTCTTTAGAGCAAAAGGGTGTCCCAACTAGAGTTTTGTCAGCTATAAAGATGGACACGGTATGTGAACCTTATATTAGAAGAAGAGCCATTAGACACATAGAAAAAAAAAGAATAGTTATATTTGCAGCTGGAATAGGAAATCCTTTTTTCACAACTGACACTGCAGCTGCACTTAGAGCATCAGAGATGAAATGTGATATTTTATTCAAAGCAACTAAGGTCGATGGAATTTATGATAAAGATCCTAAATTTAATAAAAATGCAAAAAAGTTATATGACCTAAATTATGATTATGTTATTAATAATAATCTAAAGATTATGGATACAGCATCAATATCATTAGCTAAGGAAAATAATATTCCAATTTTAGTTTTTTCAATACTTGAAAAAGATTCCTTAACAAAAATTATAGAAGGAAAAGGATCATACACAATTATCGATTAGTTTATTATGATTAACTTAAATGAATATGAAACAAAAATGAATAAGTCTGTTGAGGTTTTAAAAAGAGAATTCAACGGATTAAGAACAGGAAGAGCATCAGTTTCTTTGCTTGACTCAATACATGTTGAGGCTTACGGAGGTAATGTGCCGTTAAATCAAGTTTCTAATATTAGTGTTCCAGAACCTAGACTATTAACGGTTCAAGTCTGGGATGAATCCTTGATTAATTTGGTTGAAAGTAAAATAAGAAATTCTGATTTAGGGCTAAACCCTATGTTGGAGGGAAATTTGATTAGAATTCCTATACCAGAGTTATCTGAGGAAAGAAGAATAGAGTTAGTAAAAATTGCTTCAAAGTATTCAGAAGAATGTAAGGTATCAATTAGAAATGTTAGAAGAGAAGCTATGGAAAAAATTAAAAATTTTGAAAAAAATAAGGAAATATCAAAAGATGAATCATTTAAATTTTCTGATCAAGTACAAGAAATTACTGATAAACTAATAGAACAAATAGAGTTGTTGTTTAGCGAGAAAGAAAAAGATATCCTTAGAGTATAATGGCTTTCAGTCAAAGTTATACAAAATTACTTCCTACGCACGTCGCTTTTATAATGGATGGTAATAGAAGATGGGCAAAAAAAAAGAAATTACCAGTCATAGAAGGACATAAAATGGGTTCAGAAATTATAAAGAAAATAGTGGTAAAATCGTTAAAACTAGGAATCAAGTATCTAACTTTTTATGGTTTTTCAACGGAAAATTGGAATAGAAGTAAAAGTGAAGTTCTTAAATTACAAAGTTTACTTGAGTTCTACTTAGATTCGGAATTAGATAATTTTAAAAATAAAAAAATTAATTTTTCTTTCATTGGTGACATTAGCAGATTTAGCTCTGTTGTTAGAAAAAAATTAGTTAACCTAAAAAAAATAACATCTAACTTTTCAAAACTTTTTTTTGTTCTGGCTTTGGGCTACGGTTCAAGAGATGAGATTCTTTACGCCGTGAAAAAAGTCAAAAAAAACATAAACAAGATTAATGAAAATGATATAAGTAAAAATTTGATGACGTCTAAACTCCCTGATCCAGACTTAGTTATAAGAACATCAGGTGAAAAAAGATTGTCTAATTTTCTTTTATGGCAAATTGCGTATTCAGAGTTATATTTTACCAAAACCCTTTGGCCTGATTTTAATACGTCTAGATATTCTTTAGCTCTAAAAAATTATGTAAGTAGAAAAAGAAGATTTGGAGGAGATTGACTTGCAAAATTTAATATTGAGGACAATTTCAAGCTTTTTTTTGTTTTTTTTTTTTTACTCTATTCTTGGAGAAATTAAACAATTGTTTGTTTTATCTATATATTTTTTGATTTCAATGAGTGTTTGGGAATTTTTAAGATTATCAAGTTTTCGTCTTATCCAAAATAATTTACTTGAGAAAACAGGTTTTTTTCTAACAAGACAAAAAATTGATTTTTTTGATCATGTAATAATAATTTTATTAAATTTTTTATGTTTTCTTTTAATTAAAAATTATATTTATCTATTTTTCATTTCATTTATTTCGTTTTTTATTCTTTTATTCTTACAAAAAATTAGTTTAGAAAAGATTTTTGGAATTTTGTACATTTCTTTACCCATTTTCTTCATAATACAGCTCAGTAATGAAGAAAATTTTAAAATGTACATTTTCTTCATAATCTTTTATTCAATTACTACTGATGTTTCTTCTTTTTTGGTTGGAAAAATGTTTGGAGGAATGAAACTTGCTCCCAAGATTAGTCCAGGTAAAACTTTGTCGGGCTCGTTAGGTGGTATAATATTACCACTTTTTTTTAGTTTAATTTTTTTTTCTAATTCTGAAGTTTCTTTTTTTTTAATTTCCGTCACTTCTTTTTTATTTTCATTGATTGTTCAAATAGGAGATTTAATTGAGTCTTCTTTTAAAAGATATTGTTTTGTGAAAGAAAGTAGTAATTTAATTCCAGGTCATGGTGGTGTTTTAGATAGGTTTGACGGCTTTTTATTATTGACTTCTTTTGTTTATATTTTAAAGATTTTCAATTTTAATTTTTACTTTATAATATAAATTTAGTTGGAATGAAAAAAAAAATTACAATTTTTGGGTCTACGGGATCAATCGGATTATCAACACTTGATATCATTAGTCAACACAGTGACAAGTACGAGATTGTTGGCTTAAGCATAAATAATAATTATGAAAAATTACTTGAGCAAGTTTCAGCCTTTAAGCCTAAGATAGTATCCATTAAAGACACCAAGTCCTTTGAAAAATTTAAAAATAGAAATACCTTAAAAAATCTAAAAATATTAAATGGAAGTGACTCTTTTGATGATATTCTAAATTATGAAACTGATATTGTAGTGGCTGCTATTACGGGGTCAGCTGGACTACTTCCAGTTGTTGGAGCTGCAAAAAGAGGTATAACTATAGCCTTGGCTAATAAAGAAAGTTTAGTTTGTTCTGGATCCTTGGTAACTACATTAGCAAAAAAAAATGGTTCAATGATTTTGCCCGTAGATTCCGAACATAATGCAATTTATCAGGTTTTAGATGTAAAGAACAAGCAGAATGTATCAAAATTAATTTTGACAGCATCAGGTGGTCCTTTTTTAAATAAGATTACTGAAGAATTACAAAACATTTCTCCAGAAGAAGCCATAAAACACCCAAACTGGACCATGGGAAAAAAAATTTCTGTAGATTCTGCTACTATGATGAATAAAGGATTAGAACTTATTGAAGCGCATTATCTATTTGACATGCCACACGATAAAATTGATATTGTTGTTCATCCAGAATCTATAATTCATTCGTGTGTGGAATATTCTGACGGGTCAATTTTAGCACAAATGGGAAATCCAGATATGAGAACACCAATTTCATATACTCTTGCTTATCCAAATAGAATACCAACAAGAGTCGAAAAGCTAAAATTAAGTGACATCAAGAAACTCACGTTTTATGAGCCTAATTTTTTAAAATTTCCATGTCTCGAACTTGCTTATTCCTCATTAAAAATTAAAAAGAGTGCACCAACCGTGCTAAATGCTGCAAATGAAATTGCTGTTGACGCTTTTCTAAAAAAGAAGATTTCTTTTTTATCAATACACAGGATTGTTGAAAAAACTTTAAATAAAGCTTCAATTTCTGATATTAATAGTATAAAAGATGTAGTAGACGTTGATACTGAATCAAGGAGAATTGCTACGGAATTTATAACTAACTATAGAATCTGATAACATGTTAGAGATACTAATAAATACAATAATACCCTTTTTATTCATATTAACAGTCTTAGTATTTGTTCATGAGCTTGGACATTACCTAGCTGCTATCAAAAATGGCGTAAAAGTTGAAGTATTTTCAATTGGTTTTGGTAAAGAGCTTTTTGGGTACACAGATAAATCCGGTACAAGATGGAAGTTTTCTCTAGTTCCTTTGGGTGGGTATGTGAAAATGTATGGAGATGCAGATGCAGCCAGTTCAAAGAAAAACAAAAAGGTTAAAACAGACGATAAATTTTCTTTTCATAATAAATCAATAGCTCAAAGGTCCACGATACTATTTGCGGGTCCTGCTGCAAATTTTATTTTTTCTTTTTTTGTTTTAGTTTTTATCAATTGTTATTTTGGTTTTAGTGTTACAAAACCGATTATTAGCGAGGTTGAACAAGATAGCCCTGCTTACAATGCAGGATTAAAAGAAGGTGATATTATTTTAGAAGTTAATGATAAGAAAATTGAAGATTTTAGCTCTTTAAGAGATATTATTGGATCAAGTAGTTCTGATACCCTTAAAATCCTCTACAGTAGAAGTAATAAAATAGATTATCTTGAAACTAAAGTCATCAACAAAAAAATAGGTATAAGGGGAACAGTTGAGTCAGTAAAATTAGATATTGTTGAATCAATTTTTAAATCAGCATATCAAATATTTTATTTTGTTAAGGTTACATTAATTGGGATATATGAAATGATTTCTGGTTCAAGAGGAACTGAAGACCTTGGTGGACCAATTAGAATTGCCGAGTTATCTGGTGATTTCTGGAGCAAAGGTGTTCAAAGCACATTATGGTTTATGATGATAATATCTCTAAATCTTGGTCTAATCAATTTGTTTCCGATTCCAATGCTTGATGGAGGACATTTATTGCTTAACTTTATTGAATATCTTAAAGGTTCGCCATTAAATCAAAAATCCCTAGAAATAATTCACTCTGTAGGACTGTTTCTCTTACTATCTTTAATGGTTTTTGCTACATATAATGATGTTTTAAGAATTATTAGGTAATTTAATGTCTTGTTATCTAAAAAGATCAAAAGTATTCTTTTTTATACTTTTCTTAACTTCTAGTGCTTTTGCTAATTCTCCAGGTACACCCTCTTCTAGTTACAATAATGACTACTATTTCAGTGATAAATCAAAAAATAATATAAATGAAAAGTTAATAAATCAAATTCCAATTCAAACTCCAAATCAGATTATAATTCAGGGTAATAGAAGGCTAGAGAACGAATTAATTTTAAGATCATCTGGGATTGAAAAGATTGGAACTGATGATAAAAGTCTTAGCTTAGCAATAAAAAATCTCTATAAGACTGGGTATTTTGAGGATGTAAAAATTTACAAAGATAAGAATATAATTTTTATTAATGTTAAAGAAAATCCTATAGTTGATCAGATTTCTATAGAAGGAAACAAAGAAATAACTGACGATATAATCTTAGCGGAATTAATTACAAAATCCAGAAATGTTTTTTCAACTGATCAGATCAAATTAGATTCAGAAAAAATTTTAACACTTTATAAAAGACAAGGTTTTTTTTCAACTTTCGTTGAACCAAAAATTATCCGAGTTGATGAAAATAGAGTTAATTTAGTTTTTGAAGTTTTTGAGGGTAAAGAGGCTACAATTAAAAAGGTAAATTTTATCAATAATAAAATTTTTTCAGATTCAACTTTAAAAGACATTATCAGCTCATCTGAGTATAGATGGTATGAGTTTTGGGGAAACAACGATCGTTTTGATAAAGATAGAATTAATTATGACAAAGATCTTTTAAAAAAATATTATTTTGATAATGGTTATATAGATTTTGAAATCATTTCTGTTAATTCAAGTTTAGTAGACAATAGAAAAGATTTTATCGTGAACTTTACTCTTTTTGAAGGTAAAAGATATAAAATTACAAATGTTAAATATAATTCTTCGATAAGAAATTTAAAAAATGAACAAATTAAGGATTTAGTTGATATTGATGCAGGTGATTGGTTTAGCTCCTTAGAAATAGATAATTCAATAAAAAAAATAACAGATATAACCTCTCAAATGGGATATGCGTTCGTTGATGTATCTCCAAGAATCAAAAAGTTTGGTGATAACCAGGTGGAAATTACTTTTGAAATTCAACAAGGAACAAAAATTTTTATAGATCGAATTAATATAACCGGGAATATTAAAACAAATGATTCGGTTATTAGAAGAGAGTTACAGTTTGTTGAGGGTGATGCTTATAATCTTTCCAAAATTAAAGAAAGTGAACGAAGAATTAAAGGAACGGGATTATTTGATAATATTGAGATTAAACTAGACGAAATGGTCGGTACAAATAAAACTAAAGTTGACGTTAGCGTTGCAGAAAGATCAACTGGTCAGTTTACTGTAGGTGCTGGTTTTTCCTCTCTTGACGGTGCTCTGGGTAACATTGGAATTAAAGAATCTAATTTATTTGGTGAAGCAAAAGAACTAGGTCTTAATTTAGGACTATCAACTAGAAGGTCAGAAATTGACCTGTCCTATACAGATCCTTATTTTCTTAATAGAGACCTTGCAGCTGGCATCGATATTTTTAATGTTAGAAGAAATCAAAAAACGTATAGTGGTTATAAACATAATATCATTGGCTTTAAACTAAGATCTGGTTTTGAGATAATTGATAATCTAAGGTATTTTTCCAGTTATACTTTAAAAAGAGACAAAATACATGACATCGACAATAATACTTCCATATATATTCAAGCACAAGAGGGAAAAAGAGTCACCTCTGTAATAGGTCAAGCCATTCAATATGATAAATTAAATGATAGAATCAATCCTACAGATGGTTATAGAATAAGATTAGATTTTGATTATTTTGGTTTAGTTGGAGATTCCGAACATATTCTAACAGAATTAAAAATTGCTCATTTTTATAGAATAGCTGATGGTTTTGTTCTAGCAAATTTTTTAGAAGGAGGATACATAGGTTCAATCAAGGAGGTTAAAATAAATGATAGGTTTAATCTCAATGGAGATCAGCTAAGAGGTTTTAAAAACTTAGGAATTGGTCCAAGAGATTCCTCTACCTCTGATGCATTAGGAGGCGAGATTTATTATGTAAATAGAAATGAAATAACTTTTCCATTAGGCTTACCCGATGACCTTGGAATTGGGGGGCTAATATTTGCCGATATTGGCACAATTTATAATCAATCATCATCTGCGTTGAATATTCATGATGAAAGTGCACTTAGAGCATCTGCAGGTATTGGTATATCTTGGGTTTCACCTTTTGGTCCAGTTAAGTTCTACTTATCAAAAGCACTTATGAAAGAAAATTATGATAAAAAAGAGATTTTTAGATTTAGTTTTGGTACAACATATTAAATAGAATAAACAAGGAGAAATATGAAAAATTTAATTTTAATTGTTATAACTTTTTTTCTTACGACTAATTTAAACTCTCAAGAAAAAAAAGTAGAATTAAAATCTGCAAATATATTGCAAACTGGTATTGGTGTAGTTGACATGAAGAAAATACTTAGTCAATCAACTGCCTATCAAAGTATTGTTGAACAATTTGAAGATATTAGAAGAAAACATAGAAACACCTTCACCAAGCAAGAAGATGTCATAAGAGATGAAGAGAGCAACCTTTTAAAGCAAAAGAATGTTATATCAAAAGAAGCTTATGCTGAAAAAGTTAAACAATTAAATCAAAAAATTAATGAGTTAAAATCAAAGCAAGCTTCAGATGCAAAAAAATTTGAAAATGACTTTGAAAAATCAACTAATAAAATTCAAGGAGCGTTAGTTGACGTATTGTCAATGATAGCAGGTAAAAAAGGATTAGACCTCGTTTTAGCCAAAAGTCAGGTATTACTAGTTGGTAAAGAAATAGATATAACCGATCAGGCAATACAAGAATTAAATAAAGTTTTGCCAAAAATTTCTTTGAAGAAATAGAGAGTATTTAATTGATTGACAAGGATTTTTATAAAAACATTGGTCCTTTTTCTTTAGACGAGATAGCTTCAAAAGTTGATGCTTCTGTATTTGGTAATGGTGATAAAAAAATTCTTGATATAGCATCTCTAGAAGATGCTTCGGAAACTGAAATAAGTTTTTATAACAGTGCCAAGTATAGACATCATTTAGAAAAAACAAGGGCTGGTGTTCTTGTTGTTGATAAATCTTTTAAGATAAAACCTGAAAATGAATATTTAGTTGTAGATGATCCATATGTCACAATAGCAAAAATAGCTTCAATGTTTTATCCAGATTGTGAATATCAAAGCTTTTATTTCGATGAAGATGATTTAATAAATTCATCTGAAAAACCTAAAAAATGTTCACAAAATGTTTTTATCCATAAAAGTTCGCGTATAGGAAAAAATTGTGAAATTGGATCATTTGTAAAGATAGGACCAGGAGTAACTATAGGAGATAATTGTTTAATTGGTGATAACGTCAGTATCTATTACGCAAAAATTTCTCATAATGTAAAAATTTTTCAAGGAGTAAAGATTGGGGGTGAGGGATTCGGCTTTATTGCCAAAAAAGACTTCTTTAAAAAAATTCCACAGTTAGGACGTGTAATAATTAGAGAAAACGTCCAGATTGGATGTAACTCAACGTTAGATAGGGGTTCAATTGGTGATACTGTAATTTCAAAAAACACCATGATTGATAATCTTGTTCATATCGCTCATAATGTAAAAATTGGTGAAAATTCGATTATTGCTGCAATGACTGGAATTTCTGGTAGTACTGAGATTGGAAAAAATGCTATGATTGGAGGACAGGTAGGAATTAGTGGGCATGTAAGAATTGGAGATAATGTAAAAATCGCTGCCAAAAGTGGGATTATGAAAGACATTCCCAACAACTCAAATATTGGAGGATATCCGGCAGAAAATTTAATTGATTGGCATAGAGGAACAATTTTTATTAAGAAAAACCGATGACTGAAAAAAATAATTTGAATATAGAAGAAATAAAAAGATTGATTCCTCACAGATATCCCTTTTTGTTAATAGATAGATTAGAAGATATTAAGCCAAATCTAAGCGCAACAGGAATTAAAAATGTTACATTTAATGAAAATTTTTTTCAAGGTCATTTTGAATCCAATTCTGTTATGCCAGGTGCTCTAATAATAGAATCTATGGCCCAAGCTGCAGGAACTTTGGTGATGTTTAGTTTAAAAAAAGATATCGAAAATTTATCAGTTTATTTATTAACAGTTGATAAAGCTAAGTTTAGAAAACCAGTTTATCCAGGTGATGTTTTAAAACATAAAGTTGAGAAAAAACAAAATGTAAAAAATATTTGGAAGTTTATTTGCAAATCTCATGTTGATTCAAAGCTTGTTGCAGAGGCAGAAATTTCTGCAATTTTGAATTATTAACTGTTGTAATAATTTGAAATGTTTTTTTATTTGTTCTTTTGATTGTATTGTTTAACTTATCATGATGTTTCATAAGTTTTCGGTTATTAATAAATCTGCTAAAATCGGAAAAAAATGTGTAATTGGTCCTTTTTGTTTTATTGGTGAAAATGTAAGAATTGGTGATGGTTGTAAACTTCATAGCCATGTAAATTTACAAGGTGACGTTGAAATAGGGGAAAATACAGAAATTTTTCCTTTTACTTCAATAGGATCTGCTCCTCAAGATTTAAAATACAAGGGAGAAAAAACAAAAGTTAGAATTGGTTCAAGTTGTAAAATTAGAGAATATGTTACAGTTAATATTGGAACTGAAGGTGGAGGTGGATTGACGACGGTTGGAGATAATTGTTTGTTGATGGTTGGAACTCACATAGCACATGATTGTCTAATTGGAAATAATGTAATCTTTGCTAATCATTCTACCCTTGCCGGACATGTTGTGATTCACAATAATGTGGTAGTTGGAGCATTAAGTGCTATACATCAGTTTTCAAGAATAGGAGAGGGAGCAATGATTGGAGGTATGTCTGGTGTTACTGCTGATGTAGTTCCATTTGCAACAGTTTTAGGTAATCGTGCAAAATTATCCGGAATAAATATTTTGGGACTTAAAAGAAGATTAATAAAAAAGAGTGAGGTGTCACAATTAAGAAAAGTGTTTAAATATATATTTTACGAAAAAAAAAACACACTTAAAGTAAGAATCAAAGAAATAGAGAATAAAAAATTTAAAGAAAAAACTATTAAAGTTCTTTTAGACTTTTTATCTTCGGATTCTGAGAGATCATTTGTTTTACCATAACCATTAAAATGCAAAAAATTATTATATTAGCTGGAAACGGTCTACTCCCAAAGTTAATAATTAACAAATGTAAACTAAAAAATATTTGTTATTATGTACTTTATTTTTCCAAAAAAAATATAATGAAAGATAGTTCGGTTTCAAAAAAAGTTACTTTTGGAAATGTTTTAACCGAACTAAAAAAACTAAAAAAAAGTGGATTTAATAAAATTTTAATGGCTGGTTCAATGCAAAGACCGAGTTTAAAGGATCTAAAGCCAGATTTGAATTCAATAAAGTTACTTCCTAAATTTATAAAAAAATTAATGGAAGGTGGTGACAATAATCTTTTGACTTTAGTAATAAATGAGTTAGAAAAAAATGGATTTAAGATTTTAAGTATTAAAAATTTTTTACCAGAGATGTTTATCGGTAAAGGTAATCAGACTAAATGTAAAATATCAAAATCAAATCTGTCTGATATTAATAAAGGTGTTAAAATTTTAGCTAATATTTCTAAATTTGATATAGGCCAATCTATTATTATACAACATGGTTCAGTTATAGGGATTGAAGCTGCTCAAGGTACAGACAACTTAATTAAACAGTCATTCCCATATCTTAAAAACATAAATGAGGGAGTTTTAATAAAAATGATAAAAAAAAAACAAGATCTTAGAGTTGATTTACCAACCATTGGATTAAAAACAGTCAAATTCTTAAAGAAATATTCTCTAGAGGGTCTTGCCTATAGTTCAAATAAAACAATAATTTTAAATAAACTTCAGGTAATAAATTATTGTGAAAAAAATAAAATCTTTTTATTTGGAGTATGAATGAAGGTCGTGATTATTGCTACAGAAGCTTCTTCTGATTATTTGGGTTATAATTTGATTAAGTCTTTAAAAAAAAAAAAAAAAAAAATTAATTTATATGGTGTTGGTGGACCTTTGATGGAAAGTATTGGATTTAAATCTTGGATTCCAATTAGTGAATTTAACACTATTGGTTTATTTGAGGTTCTCATAAGAATAAAAAAGTTCCTAAAGATTTTAAAAAAAATTGAAAATCAAATTCGATTAAATGAACCAAATATTTTAATTACAATTGATTCTCCAAGTCTTAGTTATAGGGTAGTTAAAAGAATTCAAGACTTGAAAGAAAAAAAAAATATAAAAATTTATCATTATGTTGCACCAACAGTATGGGCTTGGAAAAAATATAGAGCAAAAATTTTTGCAAAACTTTATGATGGTATGTTTACTCTTTTTAGATTTGAGAATAAATATTTTACAAAATATCAGCTATCTACACAGTACGTTGGACATCAAATTTTTTTTAGAAGAAAAGTAGAAAAAAAAAAAAAAACTATTTGTTTTCTACCTGGTTCTAGGAATATCGAAATAAAAAATAATTTGTCAAAAATGATCCCCTCAATTAAAGAATCAATAGCAAAATTTAAGGATTATGATTTTTTTGTGTTAACTTTTGACCATAGTAAAAGTTTGGTGGATGAAATGGTTAAAGGTTTAAAAATAAAAGTCATAACAGATTATAAAAAAAAAAAAAAAATTATGAAAACGTCTTTTCTTGCCGTGGCAGCCTCAGGTAGTGTTTCTTTAGAATTATGTAAGTATAAAGTTCCTTCTATTATTGTTTATGATACTCATTTTATAACTAAAATAATTCTTAAATTATTTGTAAGAGTAAAATTTGCCTCGTTAATAAATATTTTTTATAATCGAGAAGTTCTTCCTGAATTTCTTTTTGAAAAATTCAACGCAGAAAATGTTTTTAAGAAAATGATTGAGCTTATAGGTAATAAAAATTCAAGAATGAATCAGTTGAGAATGATGAATGATTTTTCTGAGAAAATGATATTGGATAAAAAAAACCCATCAGAAATAATCGCAAAATCAATCTTAAAAGATTAGTTTATTTAATTTCGCCAGGAAACATTTGCTTTTGTTTTTTTCTTTTTAGTATATCTATATACTCTCTATGATTATTTCCAATATATAATTGTCTTGGTCTACTTATTTTTTTTTGACTCATTTCTGTCATTTCTTTCCATTGTGATATCCATCCAACTGTTCTGGCTACAGCAAATATTACGGTGAACATTGATTCTGGTAATCCTAAAGCTTTTAAGATTATACCCGAATAAAAATCAACGTTTGGATATAATTTTTTCTTAATGAAATAACTGTCATTTAGTGCAATTTCCTCCAATTTATTAGCTAGTTTAAATAATGGTAAATTAAAATTGTCTGATTCCTTTAATAAATTATGGCAATACTTTCTTAATACATTTGCTCTCGGATCGTAATTTTTATAAACACGGTGCCCAAAGCCCATTAGTCTAAATGGGTCATCTTTATTTTTTGCTTTTTCTATATATTTTTTTATATTTTTTTCATTACCAATTTCATTTAGCATTCTAATAACAGATTCATTAGCTCCACCATGAGCAGGACCCCATAATGACGCTACTCCAGCAGCCACACACGCAAACGGATTTGCTCCAGAGGAACCAGCAATTTTTACTGTTGATGTTGAGGCATTTTGTTCATGATCGGCATGAAGAATTAATAATTTATCTAACGCATCTATGCTTGCTTGAGATGGTTTATATTCACCACATGGTGTAGAAAACATCATATGCAGAAAATTTTCAGCATAACTAAGATTATTTTTAGGGTATATAAACGGTTGACCTAATGAATATTTATAAGCCATTGCTGCCATTGTTGGAAGTTTTGCTAGCAATCGACTGACGGCAACCCATTTTCCCTCTGTAGTAGAAAAATCATAAATCTTTTCTGAATAAAACGAGGAAAGAGCACCAACAATTCCTACCATTACTGCCATTGGATGAGAGTCTCTTCTAAAACCACTGTAAAACCTTAGAATTTGTTCATGAAGCATTGTATGATGTGTTAGAATACTTATGAATCTTTCCTTGTTTTCCTTACTTGGAAGTTCCCCATTCAAAAGAAGATAACAAACTTCAGGGTAATCTGATTTTTCTGCAAGATCCTCTATTTTGTAACCTCTATGAAGAAGGGTACCTTTTTCTCCGTCTATATATGTAATCTGAGAAGAACAGCTTGCTGTTGATGTGAAACCTGGATCGTAAATAAACATCCCAGTTTTTGAAAAAAAAGAAGTTAAATCAACCACATCAGGACCAGATGACCCTTTTTTAATCGTAAAGTTATGTTTTTTTCCGCTTCTATTATCTATGAATGTGATAGTGTCATTTTTCATTTAAATTACCAATTTTGGTTAAGCTTTTTTAAAGAGAAATTCTTACCAATAATTTCCATTAATTTTGAAATTGAAGGTCCGTCCTTGCTTCCGGAAAGAATCAATCTTAAAGGTTGCCCTAGTTGTTTAAATTTTAATTCTAATTTATCTAAAATATATTTAATTTTTTCACCAATAATATATTCATTCCAATCTACAATACTACTAAATTCTCCAATTATAAAAGATTTATTATCCTTTAGAGAATCTAAGATTTTTTTTTGATCATTTGAAAAAATATATGTTTTTTTGAAGATTTGAATAATTTTTTCTTTAATTTCTAGAATTGTTGACGATCTATCCTGATATAAAGGAATTAATTTTAAAATTAATTCATTACTTTGGTTTATATTTGATAAATCTGTTTTGTAAAGATTTTGTAAAACCTCAAGAATAAATTGTTCAGATGAATTATTGATATAATAATTGTTTAGATATATAAGTTTTCTTTCATCAATCATTGCTGGTGATTTAGATATCTTTTCAAGTGTAAATTTTTTGATTGCCTCGTTTATAGAAATAATTTCATTATTTCCGTAAGACCAACCCATTCTTAGCATATAGTTTATTAAACTTTCTTTCAAAAATCCTTTTTGTTTATAATCCTCAATTGATAAAACTTTGTCCCTTTTTGATAGTTTTTGGTTATTTTCATTATGAATAAGTGACATGTGCGAAAAATTTGGAAAGTAGTTCAAAAATTTAAAAATTTGTAATTGCCTAAAGGTATTAGTCATATGATCGTCTCCTCTTATGATATCAGTAACTGACATTTCATGATCATCAACCGCTGATGAAAGAAGGAATGTTGGTGTTCCGTCCTTTCTAATAATTATAAAGTCATCAAGCTCAGAATTATCTACAGTTATAAGACCTTGTATTTTATCTTTAACACTACTATTACCGCCTGTGGGAGACTTTATTCTAACACAAAATTCTTTGTTGATAATTTTATTTTGTTTTTTATCTCTCCATTCACTTTTAAATTTTTTATTTTTTTTTCTTTTTTCATTTATTTCTTCTTCTGTATGAAAGCATCTGTATGCTAAATTTTCATCGATCATCTTTTTTACAATTTCAACATGATTACTAATATTTTTACTTTGAAAAATAATTTTTTCATTGGTTTTAAGTCCCAACCAATTAAGACCATCTATGATTGAATCAACAGATGTTTTTATGTTTCTTGATTTATCCGTGTCCTCAATCCTTATTTTAAAGATTCCATTGTTAGACTTTGCATAAATATAATTAAAAAGAGCGGTTCTCGCACCGCCTATATGTAGTGATCCTGTGGGTGATGGAGCGAATCTCGTTATAACGGACATTGAAAATTAAAATTTTCTAATTAATCCAACTAATTTACCTTGGACTTTAACCCTATCTTCACCAAAAATTCTGGTTTTATAATTTTTATTAGCTGGTTCAAGAGCAATGGAATTTTTATATGACCTGAATCTTTTTAAAGTTACTTCATTATCATCAACTAATGCAACAATTATATCGCCAGAATTGGCTACATTAGATTTTTTAATGACTACAATATCTCCATCATTAATTCCATCTTCAATCATTGAGTCTCCAGTAACTTCTAATGTGAAATGTTCATCCTTTCCATTAATTAGATAATTTGGTACAGAAATTTGTTCAAAACTTCCTGTTATTGCTTCTATTGGATTTCCAGCTGCAATTCTTCCCAGAAAGGGTATGCTTCTTTCATCAGATTTTGGTAAGTTTATGACTTTTTTTAATTTTAAAGCTCGAGCTTTATGAGGTAAGCGTTCAATTATTCCCTTATCCTCGAGACTTGATAATAATTTATGGATTCCGGACTTAGACTTAATATTAAGATAACTTCTCATTTCATCAAATGTTGGATAAATTTTATTTGAGTTACAATACTGAACAATATAGTCCAATAATTTTTTTTGTTTTAAAGTTAACATGTAAATGTTCTACATAAGTTCTACCTGAATGTCAAGTTAAATTTCTTGAACAAAAGAGTTATTTAAGGCAACAATATTACATGCATCATTTTTACTTTTTCCGATTTCATTTGGTTTTCTTATCCAAATACCGTCTGACTCTTTTAAGATTTTTTGCATTGAACTATCTTGATTTTCATAAACACTAAATGTTTCAGTGTTATTTGGCAAAAATCTAACTCTTAAAAAATTTGTCAAAGAATTATTTTTTTTTACCAAGTGACTGACTTTCATCTTTTTTTCTTCTAGGTTGATAAACTTAACACCATAAAAGCAATTAATAAATTGTGAAAAGTAAAATAACAACGAAATAAAGCATGAAACGGGGTTACCAGGTAACCCTAAAAAATAACTATTTGAACCTATTTTCCCAAAAGTTGTTGGTTTTCCTGGTTTAACGGCAACTTGATCGAATAAAATTTTAAGTTTATTTTTTTTTAAAACTTTTTTTACAATATCATATTTTCCTTTGGAAATTCCCCCAGACGTTATGAGTAAATCATAATTCTTTAACTTCTTTAATTTGGACATAAAATCTTTTTCATTATCTCTAGCCGTAAATGTTCCTTTTAAATCTCCACCAAACTTTTCAACTATCATGTTAATTAAAATTTCATTAGAGGATTCGATTAAACCTCTTGGATTATCTTTTGTAATGAGTTCGTCTCCTGTAATAATTACATATACATTTGGTCTTTTTTTAACGTTTATGGAGTCGATGCCCATAGTCCTAGCGAGCGATAAAGATCTTATTTTTACAATTTCATTTTTTAAAAAACAAACTTTTCTTTTTTTTATATCCTCACCTTTGAACCTTATAAAGTGTCTTTTATCAATTTTTTTAATAGTAACTGAGTGATCCTTATCATTGTAAATATAGTTTTCTTTAGGTATGACTATTTTATTTAGTCCAGGGATAGGTGCGCCAGTATAAATAAACTTTGCTTCATTTTTTTTAAATGAAGAACAAGACTTATTTCCGGCTTTTGATTCACCAACAATTTTAAGAATTTTATTTTTCCTCAATTCTGATTTGAAAATTACAATACCATCCATTGCAGAAGTGTTATTTCTTGGATAATCGAACTTTGACAAAATTTCTTTTGAGATTATCCTCATATGTGAATTTTGAATGTTTATTCTTTCAGTTTTTTTTGAAACTTTTATATTCTGTCTCATTATCTTTAAAGCTTTCTCATAACTTATCATTCTTAAAAGTCCCTGTTTTACCACCTGTTTTGTATGCTAATTTAATATCTGTAATAGAAATTTTTTTATCAATTGATTTGCACATATCATAAATTGTTAAAGAAGCAACTGAACACGCTGTTAGTGCTTCCATTTCAACCCCTGTAGAAAATAAAGTTTTCACTTTAGAAAAAACTTTTAATAAAAATTTTTTTTTATCAATATCAAAATCAATTTTTACACTACTAAGATTTATGTTGTGACAAAGAGGAATTATTTGACTAGTTTTTTTTGCAGCTAGGATACCAGCACATCTAGCGACATTGAAGATTTCACCTTTTGGAGAACCATCTTCAATTATTTTTTTAAAAGCTTCTGGAGAAAATATAATTATTGATGATGCACATGCTTCTCTGTTGGTGATTTTTTTTTTAGTAATATCAACCATATTTATTTTTTTTTGCTTGAAATGACTAAACTTCATTTTTTTATTAACTTTCTAGTTTCTTCCAAAATATCAGGTGATTTCATTAAAAATTCACCAATTAAAAAGGCATCGGCTCCATTCTTTGAATAATAATTTAATTGTAGACTATCATTAATTCCACTTTCACATATCTTAATTATATCTTTAGGAATTGATTTTGATAGAAGATTGAACGTTTCTGGATTTATTTCCAAAGTCTTAAGATTTCTATTATTGATTCCAATACATTCAACATCTATTTTTAATACCCTGGAAAGTTCATCTTGATCATGAACTTCACAAATTACGTCTAAACCAAGATTTTTAGCGATTTTATAAAATTTTAAAAAATTTCTATCATTTAAAATTGCTAATATTAATAATATACAATCAGCACCAGAATAAAAGCTCTCATAAATTTGCCATTCATCGATTATAAAGTCCTTTCTTAGTATAGGAAGTGATGAAACTTTCTTGACTTTTTTTATGTAAGTTATGTCACCGCCAAAATAGTTTTTTTCAGTTAAAATAGAAATACATTTTGCTCCAGCTGATTCATAAGACTTTGCTATTTTTAACACATCAAAATTTTCTCTAATAATTCCTTTACTTGGAGAGCTTCTTTTGATTTCAGCAATAATATTAAAGTTTTCATTACTTTCTTTTACAAGATAATTGAGAAATCCTCTGCAATGAATACTTTCGTTTTTATCAAAATTTATTTTCTTTTTTAATGACTTTATTTCATCTGATTTTTTTAAACATATTTCTTTAAGTATATTCATTTGCTTATCCTACCAATGATTTAAGTTTCTTTTGAGCAACTCCAGAATCAATTTTATTTTCTGCCAATTTTATGCCTTCTTCTATAGACTTAACTTTCTCACAAATAACTAATGCGGCAGCGGTGTTAAGAACCACATTATCTCTAATTGCACCAGTTTCTCCATCAAAAAGCCTTCTCATTAAAAAAGCATTTTCTTTGGGTGATCCCCCTTTTAATTCATTTTCATTTCTAATTTTGAATCCTAGGGATTTGGGACTAATAATTTTCTTTTGCATTAATTTTCCATTTTTTATTTCAATGAAAAAATTGTTAGAAGTTGTAGTTAATTCATCGTAACCTTTTTCATTATAAACAACCCATCCTTTTTTTAAGTCCATCTTTTTTAAACATTTAGCATGGGTAATAAGGTTTTTTTCATTACTTACTCCAAGTAATTGATATCTTAATTTTACTGGGTTAAGTAGGGGCCCTAGTAGGTTAAAGATTGTTCTAAATGGAATTGATTTTCTTATGTCTGCAACGTTTTTTAAAGTTGAATGAAAATAAGGTGCAAATAAAAAACAAATATTATTCCTTAAAAAAAACTTTTCAATTTTTTTAGGATCTGACAAAATTTTTACACCAAGGGACTCTAATACATCAAAACTTCCTGATTTTGATGTAACACTTCTATTTCCATGTTTAACGATTTTGATGTTAAATGCAGCAAGAAGAATTGAGGTTGCAGTTGAGAAATTAAAGCTATTTTTACTATCCCCTCCAGTGCCACAAGTGTCCAGAAAGTTGCCTTTTAAATTCAATTTTAAAGACTTTGATTTAAGATACTTTATGAAGGAATAAATTTCTTCAAATGATTCACCTTTTTGATGCATTAAAGTTAGTATTATGGCTGTTTGAACAGGGTCAGTTTCTCTATTAAAAATTTTTTTTACAAGAAAATCTGATTGACGTTCATCTAAGTCTTTTTTTTGAATAAGCGTATCAAAAATATTTTGAATTGAATTTGTCATTATTAAATCATTACAATCTTTACTACTTTTTTAAACTTAGAAAATTTTTTAACAATTCATGACCAAAATTTGTTGCTATACTCTCTGGATGGAATTGAACACCAAATATCGGATGTTTTTTGTGTTGAATTGCCATTATAATTTGATCATCTGTTGTAGCTGTTATTTCTAAAGTGCTTGGTAACGAATTATTTTCTACTATCAAAGAATGATATCTTGTAGCATTAAAAGGATTCTCAATGTTTTTAAATAGATTTGATTTATTATGATTTATTTTACTAACTTTACCGTGTATAGGTTTGCCACTTTGAATGACATTAGCTCCAAATGCTTCTGCTATTGCTTGATGACCTAAGCAGACCCCTAGGAGAGGTTTAACTTTCTTTAAACTTGCATTTTCTTTTATTAAATCAATACAGATTCCTGAATTTTTTGGTGTACTAGGCCCAGGAGAAATAACAATATAGTCAGGGTTCAAATTAAATATATCTTTTGTTTTAACTTCATCATTCCGAAATACGTTCACTCTTTCACCTATTTCTTCAAAATAATGAACTAGATTGTAAGTGAAACTATCATAATTATCTATTAATACTAACATAAAAATTTACTTGAAATTATTGGCGTATGCACACGCTGTTAGAATAGCAAGAGCTTTGTTTTCAGTTTCTTTAAATTCATTTTTCGGCTTACTATCCGCAACGATACCAGCACCTGCTTGAACATAAATATAATTATTTTTAATTAACGCAGTTCTTAATGCAATACATGTGTTAACGTCGCCATTGTTAGAAATATATCCAACAGAACCAGCGTATACATTTCTCCTACTCTTTTCTAACTGTTCTATAATCTGAATTGCTCTAATCTTGGGGGCTCCTGTTACAGTTCCAGCTGGAAAACCACTAAAAAGAACATCTGTGCTATCATTTTTGTCTTTTAATTTTGCCTCAATGTTAGAAACTATGTGCATTACATGAGAAAAATACTCTATATACATTTTATCGGTAACCTTAACAGTTCCTGGTTGTGAAACTCTACTAATATCATTTCTTCCAAGATCTAATAGCATTAAGTGCTCAGATATTTCCTTAGAATCGTTTAATAAATCATTCTTTAGTTTATCGTCTTCATGTTTGTTCACACCTCGTTTTCTTGTTCCAGCTATTGGGCGGATGGTAACTTTTTTATCGTCTAATTTAATTAAAATTTCAGGGCTTGAACCAACAATTGTAAAATCTTTAAAACTCATGTAAAAAAGGTATGGCGAAGGGTTTAGATGTCTCAAGGCTCTGTATATTGAAAGAGGTTTATTTTTGATTTTTTTTTTGAATATTCTTGAGAGAACAACTTGAAATATTTCGCCATCGTAAATAAGTTTTTTTGCTTTTTCTACCATATTTTTAAAATCTTTGTAGTTAGTGTTGGATTTAACATCCTTAAAAACATCCATACCCTTTTTAAAACTCTGAAGCTCTAAGGAATTTCTACTGAGAGGTTTATTTATTTTTTTTGTTAAATTGACAATGTCTTTTTTTGCTTTATTGAAAGACTGAACAGGATCTTTACCATTAGGAAAAACAGTTCTGGTGATAAAAAGTTTATCATTTACATTATCAAAAACTAAAGTCATTGAAGGTCTAATAAATATAGAGTCTGGTAATTCAAGATTATTTTTTTTAGATAAAATTACCTTTTCAAAATATTGTATCATTTCATACCCCATGTAACCGAAAAGACCAGAAGATATCGAAGGAATTTGATTTGGTATTTTTAATTTGTTACTTTTAATTAAATTTCTTAAACTGTTTAAGGGTGAAATATTATTTTCATAATAATTTTTTTTTAAAGTTTTGTCAGTGACCTTACAATTATTGTTTCTACATTCCCATATTAAGTCAGGTTTGAGACCTATAACAGAATATCTTCCTTTTTGACTTCCCTTTTCTACTGATTCAAATAAAAAAGTGTAACTTTCTTTTTCTAATTTTATAAGTGATGACACTGGAGTATGAACATCAGCAGCTAAAGAGGTATACAAGATTTGTCTTTTGCCTAATTTATATTTTTTTTTAAATAAATCAAAATCAGGCTTTAAAATATCCATTTAGAATTAATTTAATTGATTGATTACATCATCATTGATAGTAATTTTGTATTTTTTTCGCAATGCCTCTGAAAATTGAGCTAGCAAGTCTATAGTTAGGTCGTCTTTAATTTTATCTGATAATTCTTTAACCTCCTTTTCATCTTTTGATAAATTATTCAAAATTTCAACAGTTTTGGCTACAATAATTTCATTGGTTCCGCGTTGTTCAATGTTGATATCACCAATTTTAGAATCAAAAATTTTACTTATTAGTGGAATAGGGAGTTGACTGCTATCAGGTAAAATTCTT
>CACCPY010000010.1 GCA_902547955.1 uncultured Alphaproteobacteria bacterium
AGGTATGCAAAACTCAGGTCTTGGTATGACATTATCAATTCTTCACTTTAGTAAATTAGTGGCCTTACCATCGGCTATTTTTAGCTTGTGGCATAATATTTCTTCTGTAGCACTTGTTTATTTATGGAAAAAAAAATAAGTTAATAATTTTATAGGAGAAATTTATTATGCAAATCAGCGCAAAAAATCAAAAACAAGGAAGAGTTGCATCTGTTATCCATGGTTCAAGTTACTCGCAGGTAGCTGTTGAACAAACCGATGCTGATGGTGTGGCAACTGGTAGTTTTATACATGCAGCAATCCCCGTAGATATCTGTAAAAAAATGGAACTAACAAAAGGAAATATAGTTACATGTATTTTTCCTGCAGCTACAGTTATAATAGCCAAGCACGATTAAAATAACTATTAGTGGAAATTTTATATCAATCATTTAGTTTGATTTTTTCTTTTGATCCTAATTTATATGAAATAATTTTTTTATCTTTAAAGGTTTCTTTGAGTGCATTGATAATTTCAACAATTTTGGCACTACCAATTTCAGCATTTGTTGCTATTAAAAACTTCTACGGAAAAAAAGTTTTAAAGCTTTTTTTTAATTCCTTAATGGCTTTGCCACCAGTTTTTGTTGGTTTAATATTATATATTTTGTTTTCAAAAAGTGGTCCATTGGGTTTTTTTGAAATTTTGTATACACCATCGATTATGATAGTTGCACAAATAATTATTATTCTTCCTATTATAATTTCTATTTCAATTGAAAATTTAGAAATGATAAACAAAGAATATGAAGATTTTTTCCTAATGTTTAATACTAAATTAAAAAGAAGAATTTTAACTTTATTATGGGATGCTAGATTTTCTTTAATTACATGTATTCTATCAGGTCTTGGAAGAGCATTATCAGAGGTTGGTGCAATAATAATTGTTGGGGGTAATATAATTCACTATACACGCGTGATGACTACCACTATTGCTCTTGAAACATCCAGAGGTAATCTTTCACTGGCTATGTCTTTAGGAATAATTTTAATTTTTATTGCTTTATTATTAAATTCCGTAGCTTTTGTTTTAAAGAATATTTCAATCAAAAATTCATATGAGTAAGAATTTACAAGTTGAGTTAAAAAATATTTTTTTTGAATTAGAAGGAAATGAAATATTTAAGAATTTTTCCTTAAGATTTTCATCTAAAGGCATATCAATTATTTTAGGACCAAATGGATCCGGAAAAACTATTTTAACAAAAATTATGAAAGGCATAGTAAACATTGATAAAGGAAAAGTGCTTATTAAAAAAAAAAACGATATTGGATATGCTCCACAACAGGTGGTTTTTTTAAGAAGAAACGTTTTTGATAATATTGCTTTTCCTTTGAGAGTTAAAGGTAAAAGAGAGAGTTACGTAAAGCAAAGAGTAAATTATTTACTAACCGAATTTAATATTTTTGATAAAAAATCGTTCTCAGCAAGAAGTTTGTCGGCAGGAAATGCTCAGTTTATTTCATTCGTTAGATCAATTGTTGATGACCCAAACATTTTAATTCTCGATGAGCCCTGTTCAAATTTAGATGAAATTCATAGAAAAAAAGTAGAATTATATTTGAAACGAAACAAAAAAAAGAAAAAAATTATTATGATAACGCACGACTTTTTACAAGCTAAAAGATTAGCGGATGAGATAATATTAATAGAAAAAGGAAAATTTTTAGTTAAATATAATAAACAAAAATTTCTAAAAAATGAAAAAAATATTATTAAAGATTTTTTTTCATGAAAATTTTTTTTAAATAACGATATATAAGTCTATGTACGATTACCATATTTTCTGTTGTGTTAATGAGAGGCCTGATAGCGCAGTAAGGGAGTGTTGTAGAAAAAAAAAATCTTTGATTTTAAGAAATCACATGAAAAAAAAAATAAGCGAACTGGGTTTAAAAAGAATAAGAGTAAATCAATCTGGGTGTTTAGACAAATGCGAGCTTGGACCAATAATGGTGATCTATCCTCAAGGCGTATGGTATAGCTTTAAAAGTATACAGGATGTAGATGAAATTATTAATACACATCTGCTAAAAGGAAAGATAGTGAAGCGCTTGATTATCAAAAGTTAAGTAAAAATAGCTTTGATTTTAACCAAAAGTCTATAAATAGGTTTAGCTATGATTCTTATAATTTTAAAATCTAAGATGTAACTAAGAAACTTTAGAAAAGGATACTCTCTCCAAATAATTTTAAAGGCATCGACACCTTTAATGACTCTTCCATTATGTAACTGGATGTGAAGAGATTCCATGAGTTCACCTTTACTGATACCAAGACTTTTTAAATCTTTACTTCTACTATTTAAATCAATCCAATTAAATTTATTGTTTTTATCATGTTTATTGTAATAATTAATCTCTTTTGAGCAGACTTTACAACTACCATCAAAAAAAACTTTTATTTTTTTATCTTTCATATAACTTGACTCTCGATAATTTGAAGTGTGATTCTAGTAAAGAAATAGGTAGCATTTAGAGATATTACAAACATTATTAAATACCTTATTGATTTATCAAGACCATCACCAATCCAATTTATAAATCTATCTGATTCCGCAATTTTAATACAAAGTTCAAAAAGCATAACAAAAGAGAATATAAAGTTTGCAATTTGTAAACCTTTAATACCAAATGTTTGAAAAAAAACAAACGCAAGTATTAGGAAACTAATAATATAAAGTAGATAGAAACTAATTTTTGAATCTTTTAAAAGAATAAGATTAAGCTTTTCAATATTAAATAGTTTAGCAATATTCAAAACTAAAAAAACTAATAAAGTGTGGATGCAAGATAAAATTAGAATGAGTAAGTTAAGACTGTTTATTGTTTTTTCCTTTTTTTTTGAAGTCCTTCTGTGAGAGTTGGAACAAAAAACCAACAAATAATATAGCTAACACGTAAAAGACTATAAAACCTAAAGGGTTATCAACCATCGATTTGTGAACAGAATCTTGTTGACAAATTAAATCCTCTTTGAATGTTTTAACTTTCTCATTACAGAATTCAAAATTGGTTTTATGTTTTGTTTCTTTTTGTTCCAATTTTATATTTCAATTTCAATCTCGCCTTCAATTTTTTCATTTAGATTAAGTTCTTCCGAAAATAATTGAGCAGAGATAATTATTTTTTTTGAATTTGATATATTTGAAGATTTAATTTTTTCTCTAACCTTCTCTTCAATTTTTCTCTGTGATGTTATACCAACATTTTTTAAAAATTTTCTAACTGACAAATTTAATTTTTCTTCATTCATAAAAATTAGATTAATTTTACAAATTGAAATTGTAAAGTTTTATATGTTTTTTTTTAAAAACAAACTAAATGCTTTATTATTATTGGAGTTTTTACTCCAAAATATTCATTGATTGTATGTTGATGAATGTGATGAGAATGAACAAGTACGGGGAGTATCTCTTTGGCAGAAACTTTTAAAAAATATATAAAATTAGTACCTAAAAATCTTTTATCTATTATTTTAAATTTAAGATTACTTTTGTCACTATGTATTAAATCCTCAGGTTGAACAAGAAGCTTAACTATATCCCCTTTTTTAAATTTTCTAACGAATTTACCTTTTATTACTCCTAAAATATTATGCTCTAACTCATTATCAGAAATAACTTTTGCATTCAAAAATGCCCCTTTATTAAAAAAATTTGCTACATCTTGTGATGCTGGGAAATGATAAATATTGTAGGGGTTATCAAATTGAATTAATTTATTTTTAGAAAAAAGACAACATTTTCCTCCAAAATAAAATGCTTCCTCATAATTGTGGGTAACAATTATCGTGCTAATTTTATTTTCTTTTAAAAGATTTTTTAAGTTTACTTGTAATTTTTCCTTCAAACCTATGTCTACATTTGAAAATGGTTCGTCTAAGAGTAATAGAGATGGATTTGATAAAAGTGATCTTACAAGAGAAGCTCTTTGTGCTTCACCCGCACTAATTTCATGAGGAAATTTCTTTAATAGCGATTCTAGTTGAAAAAGTTCAATACATTCTTCTAACTTTATTTTTCTTTTAATCTTTGACTTTCTTTTTTCGCCAATTATTAAATTTTGATAAACATTTAGATGTGGAAACAAGCTGTTATCTTGAAAAGATAGAGCAATACCTCTTTTCTCAGGTTCAATAAAAAAATCTTTAGATGAAATTAAACTGTTATTAAGCCAAATTTCTCCCTTATAAATTTTTTCTAAACCTGCAATTGTTCGAAGAATAGTTGTTTTTCCAACTCCAGATGGTCCAAGAATAGAAATTATATCACCAGGATTTTTAATATTAAATGTAACATCAATTAACTTATGATCGCTACTTGAAGAAAATGTTACATTTTTTACATCAAAAAAATTTTTCATTATTTTTTATAGATTATTTCTTATCTATTAAAAAGAATTTTATTGACAATATAATTAAAAGTGATGACCACAAAATTATAAAAAGTGAGGGAACTGCTGCTGCTTCGATTAAATCATTCGATGCCATGTTAAACGCTTTAGTTGAAAAAGTTTCAAAGTTAAATGGTCTTAATATTAGGGTAATTGGTAATTCCTTAATTATCTCAATAGATATTAATATGAAAGCAAAAACAAAATGACTTTTTAATAGAGGAAAATGAATTTTTTTTAAAATTTTTAATTTGTCAAACCCCAGTAACAATGCACTATCATCAATTGTTTTATTTATTTTTAAATAAACGGTTTTTATAGTATTGAAAGAAATTGAATAAAATCTTATCACATATCCAAAAATTAGACCTGCAAGTGATCCAATGAAATAACTTTTTATGCTTAAGTGTAATAGATTATCAATTAAAGAAAAAAAAGTTATTATTGCAACAGAAATAACTATTCCTGGTATTGCGTAACCGGCAATTGATAGATTTGAAAAAAAACTTAAAACGTTACTTTTTAAAACTCTTGTCCCAAAATTTACAAAAAATGAAAGAAAGATAATAACTGTTGATGCAAAAAAAATTAATTTCATTGAATTAAAATTTATAGAAATAATTTCCAGAAAATCAAAAGAATTTGGAAATGTAAACGACCAGAAGAGCATTTGAAATAAAGGAAATAAAAAACTGATAAAAAAGATTGTAAAACAGAATAAAAAAGCCAGAATTCTTTTTGTACCTTTTAAATTAATTTTTTCATTTTTTCTTTTTAATGAACTAGTAGAATTATGAAACTTCATATTTTTTCTAAAAAAACTTTCAAGTACAAAAAGAGTTAAAATAAAAAAAAGCAATAAGAATGACAGAACATTTGCTGTTTTTAAATCATCAAAAATGAACCACGAATTGTAAATGCCGGTAGTGAATGTAGACAAACCAAAAAAGGAAACAGTTCCAAAATCAGCTAAAGTTTCCATACCAACTAAACTCAATCCAATGAAAATAGCTGGTCTAGCAGATGGTAGTATTATTTTAAAAAAAATATCAAAAGTTGTGAAACCTAAATTTTTTCCAACCTCAATAAGATTTTTAGATTGATTTAAAAAAGATGATCTTGTAAGGATAAATACATAACCAAATAAAGTTAAACTCAGTGAAATAATCGAGCCTAAAAAAGGTCCTAAGTTAGGAAGAATAGAATTGATTATTTTTTCATCCAAAAAATAATTTAAAATTGAATAAAATGTTCCGTAGTTCTCAAAAAAACCTGATAGTGTATAACCAAAAATATAAGGCGGTATTGCAAATGATAATAATAATGAATATTTAAAAAAATTCACAAAAGGAAATTCATAAAAAGAAACTAGATACGCTGAGAAAGTTCCTAAAAAAAATGTTATAAAAAGCACACTAATGAGTATAAATAACGAGTTTTTTGTGTATCTCACAAGCTCTGTTTGAGAGAAAAATTTAAAATACTCATTATCCACGCTTATATTTCCAAGGATCACTCCAAAAATTGGTGCAATAATTAATAAAGATATTATTAGTGAAAAAACATATACTGATCTATCAATAAAGTTGAATGATTTATGCTTTTTTGCAAACAAAATTTAGTTCCATCCAGCTTTTTTCATAAGCTTAAATGCTTCGGCTTGTCTTTTTCCATAGATTGAAACATCTATTGATGTATCTTCTTTGAAATTACTACTGAGATTATACTCTGGTTTGTCAACACCTTTATCATCTATAACAGGATACTCAAATGAGTTACTACAAAACTCTGATTGCGAATCATTGGTCAATAAAAATTCCAAAAATTTTTCTGCTTTTTTTTTATTTTTCGAAAATTTAATAATCCCTGCTCCTGAAATATTAATATGTGCTCCTCTATTTAATTGATTTGGAAAAATTGGTATTACTTTTTCCGCAGCTTTTTTTTGCTCAATTCCTTTTTTACCTGAGAGCATCAATGCATAATAATATGAGTTGGCGATTGCTAACTTAGCTTCACCGGAGGCTACCATTAATATTTGTGCTCTGTCGTTTCCTTGGGGTGAGCGAGCAAAATTGTTTACAAGGCCTTCAAGCCATTTTTTTGTGTTATTCACCCCGTTGTGTTCTAGCATAGAGGCTACAAGGGATTGATTATAAATATTATTAGATTGTCTCACTGCGATGGAATTTAACCATTTTTTATCCGATAGATCTTCATAAGAAATGTCTTCAATTTCTTTTTTTGATAAAAAATTGGGATTATAATATAAGATTCTTGATCTTTTTGTAATACCAACCCAAAAGTCATTTCTGAGTGAGATAGGTACTTTTTTTTTAATAAATTCTGATTTAATTTTTGAAAACAAGTTTTTATTCTGTGCGGAGTACAATGCTCCAGCATCGGCTAAAAATAATATATCAGCTTTACTATTATTACCTTCTTCAAAAATTCTTTTTTCCAAAATTTTTGACTTTCCAGATATGATATTGATCTTGATACCTGTTTGATCAGTGAATTTTTTAAAAAGTCTTGCGTCGGACTCATAATGTCGAGATGTAAAAAGATTAATTTCGTTTGCAGTAGCAGAATTTACAAAAATGAACAGAAATAAGAAAACTTTAAACATTTATGATAATGATAATTATTATTAATTTAAATAAATAATTACAATACCTATATTTGTCAATAAGTATTCACAGGCAGGGTTAACTACCTGTGAATGTTGTGGTTGTTATTTAATACTTATTAATTTTGGTTTTTTATTTTCTGGTATGAATCTCTCTAACTTAATAGAAAGCATACCATCTTTCATTTCAGCATTTTTAACAATAATTTCATCTGATAATGTAAATTTTCTGACAAATGATCTTAAAGATATACCTTGATGTATGAGATTTACATTCTTTTCTGAACTATCTTTCTTTTTTGATTTAACGGTAAGTTCTCCATTAGATAGTTCGATCTCAATGTTATCTTTGTTAAAACCAGCCAAAGCCATTTCGATGACATAATTATTATCATCATGTTTACTAATATTGTATGGTGGGTAAGATTGAGAATTATCCATATCCATTTCGAAAAGTTTATCAAATAAGCTGTCAAAACCAACGCTATATGGAAGGAATTTATTAGTGTCAAATGTAGTTATGTTTTGCATTATTATCTCCTTTAAATAAGCAAGATTAGTATTACATCCCAAAATTAGGCGATGTTTATAATGTTAATATAATGTCAAAAAGACATCATGTCAATATGACAATGCAATTTTTTTACCAAAATTTGCCTCATAAAGTTCTAAATTATATTTTTTTTGATAAATTCGAAGATTAGCTAGTACTTTTTTTACATAATACCTAGTTTCAGAAATTGGTATTGACTCAATCCAATCAATATAGCTTATTTTATTTTTACGAGGATCACCGTATCTCTTTAACCAAATTTTCACTCTCCCAGGTCCTGCATTGTATGCGGCTAAAGCTAAAGGTAATGCATTATCGAATTTCAAAAGCATCTCATTAATATAAGTGGTACCTAATATTATATTGTACTTCGGATTGGTTGTTAGTGCTGATTTGTAATATTTAATTTTTAAATCTCTTGCGACTTTTTTTGCAGTAAATGGCATTAGTTGCATTAATCCTCGAGCTCCTGCAGAACTATATGCTTTGATTCTAAAGTTGCTTTCTTGATGAGATATTGCATGTATTAATGCAATGGTAGTTGACGAATTTTTATATTTTGCAGGTATGTAATTACTTATCAGAGGATAAGAATACTTAATTGATGGTTTTTTCAACTTTCTTGAAAGTGCTGTGACTATATATTTTTCTTCCAATAAACTTGCTTTTTCTAAAACAAAATATTTATTCTCCAAATTTTTAGATAATTCAAATAACTTTTTAAAAAACACTATGGTTTTTTCGTTTTCACTAGAAGACTCCAAAATAATATCGATGGCGTTAAAAAGATCGTCATAACCAACTGGTTTAACACTTTTAATTTTTGGTTCTTCTATAACTTTAAATTTGTTAATTTTAATTGAAGCATTTTGACCATAGTATGAAAACTTATTTTCAGCCGATTTTTTTAGCCAACTTTTCTCTTTAACTTTATCATTTAAATTATTGTATCCTCTTGATAACCAGAATGCTGCTTTAGCCTTTACATTTTCATCATCAGAATTGTTAAAGACTTTTTCAAAATGATAGAGACTTTGCTTTGCATTTTTTAGATGAAAAATTGATACCCAACCTGCTAACCATTCTGCCTCACGTCCTGATTGAGTGTTAATTGGTAAATTATGATTACTTAGTATTTGATAAGCTTTTTGATATTTTTTTTTATTTATTAATCTTCTCACAACAATACGTGAATTTATCCACCAGTTTCTCACATTTTCTATATTTAAAGGAGGATTAATAAGTAAATCAGATGCAGTGTCCAATTTAGCTTTTCTTCTCCATCTCATCCTTTCATAAATTAATCCAGGGTCGCTTTGATATTTCTGAGGAACTTTTTTTATTAGAGAAGATACGTTTGGGCTTCTTCGACTCAATGCAAGTCTTGCCTCTCCAAGCTTTCTTAGGTCACCTGAAATTCTATTTAAAGTTCTTCTGGCTGAGATATTTTTTCCCTCATAAATTAATCTGTTGAACCTTTTCCAATTATCATCTTGATTCCAAAATCTGCTGTATTTTTTGGTAAAGTAAATTTGTTGTTTATAGGTTAAATTATGATTTATCCATATATTTTTAATCTTTGTTATTTTGTTCTCTTGATTACCACTCTTTAGGTTAAATTCAAGATTATCTATTGCCCCTTTTGCTGTAACGGGTATATTTTTTTTAAACCAAGTTAGAACTCTTTGCGTGTTGGTATCTTTTGTAATTGAAGATTCAATTTTTTCTAACATTGTCTTTTTTTTTGGCCAGTGTTTATGTTTTGAGAAAAAGTTCACTAAGTATTCAAAGTTATGATTGCTTCCTGGTCTAGTAATATCAAGCCACTTCACATATGATGAAAGCGATTCATTATTGTAATCGTTGGCGAGGGTAATTGCCATAACCCAATTTTGTTTTTTTATTTGATCGAAAACATCTTGGTATTTTTGGATTTTTACTTCTGGACGAGCTAGAGCTTCTGGAGGGTTTAAAGCTGAAGCTTTTGAAAAGTTTAAAAGAACAATAAAAAAAAAAAACTTGATTATGGATAAATTTGTTATCATAAAACCATAATAATATTTCTAAATGTTCATAAGGCAACAATATTATAAATAAGTAAGTAAAAATAGAGGTTTAATAGTGTTTGAGGGATCAATACCTGCAGTTATAACTCCTTTCGATAAGAACGAAGAAATCGATTTCGATAGTTTAGAGAGTCACATTGAATTTTTAATTTCTGAGGGATCACATGGCTTAGTTTCTTGTGGGACTACAGGTGAGTCACCAACTTTGGATCATGATGAGCATAAGATAGTTACTGAATTCATAATCAATAAAAGTAAAGGAAGAGTACCTGTGATGGCTGGTTGTGGTTCAAACTCAACAAAAGAATCGATTGACTTTGTTCATCATGCTTATAAGTCAGGAGCAAAAGCAACTTTATTGGTAACACCTTATTATAATAAACCAACACAAAAGGGTTTATATGAGCATTTTAGACTTATTGCAAATTCATGCCCAAAAATTCCAAACTACTTATACAATATTCCTGGTAGATCTGTTGTCAGACTCGAGATAGATACTATGAAAAAATTATCTCAAATAAGTAATATTGTGGGAGTAAAAGATGCAACAGCAGATTTGACAACTCCACTTGAGGTTCGAACAAATTGTAAAGAAAGTTTTCAACAATTATCAGGAGAAGACGCCACATTCTTATCCTTTTTGATTAGTGGTGGTGTTGGTTGTATCTCAGTTACAGCGAACGTAGTGCCAGGGTTGATTGCTAATATATATAATTTGTGGAAATCTAAAAAGATTAACGAAGCTATGTCTCTAAATTTTAAATTGTACCCACTGAACAATGTTTTATTTTCAGAGACAAGTCCTAGTCCTGTAAAATATGCTTTAAGTAGGATGGGAAAATGCCTTAACATTCTAAGGAAGCCAATGGTGTCCATTGAAAAAGAAACGGAAAAAAAAATTGATATTACATTAAAAGATTTAAATCTTATAAAGTGAGTTAGTGTCTAAGTTAAAACAAAATCAAAAAAAAATTTTAAATAGACGAGCCAGGTATGATTACGAAATTCATAGTCAAATTGAAACTGGAGTTATATTAAAGGGTAATGAAGTTAAATCTATAAGGCTTGGAAAAGTTGTATTAGATAATGCATATGCAGTATTAAAAAAAGGTGAAATCTGGATGATGAATTTATATATAGACTTAAAAAACTATAACAAAAAATTCAGTAGTTTAGATAACCTAAGACCAAAAAAACTTCTTTTGTCAAAACAAGAAATCTCCAAAATTTCTCAAAATTTAAAGACAAATAATTTTACTATGATTCCTTTAAATATGCATTTTAATAAAAAAGGGTTTGTAAAAATAGATCTTGGAATATCTAAAGGAAGAAAAAAAGTTGATAAAAGGGAGTATAAAAAAGACCAAGATTGGAAAAGACAAAAAGAAAGATTATTAAAAAAATGATTATTATAGCCGTTGGATCAAACTTACATTCAGATACTTATGGATCTCCTTTAAAAAATTGTTTGAAAAGTGTAATGCTTATAAAAAAATTCTTTTTTGTAAAAAAAGTTTCAAGATTTTATAAAACTGAACCAATCCCTAAATCTAATCAACCATGGTATGTAAACGGTGTTGTTGAAATCAAAACAAACTTGCATCCTTTCGATATTCTAAAAAAACTTTTCTCCATTGAAGATCATTTCAAACGAATAAGAAAAAAAAAAAATGAATCTCGTACAATTGACTTAGACTTAATCGCCTATAATAAATTAATTTGTAAAAAGAAATCTTTAATTCTTCCTCATCCCAGAATGCATCAAAGAATGTTTGTTTTAAAACCATTGTGCGATATAAATCCAAAATGGGTACATCCAGTTTTTAAAGAAAAAGCATTAAACTTATTAAAAAAACTTGCAAACCAAAAAATTTTAAATATAAATTAGTTACTAATTATGGCTAGAGTTACAACAGAAGATTGCGTAATATCAATTCCTAATAGGTTTCAATTAGTAATTTATGCTTGCAGAAGAGCAAGAGACCTTTCATCTGGAAATGAAGCTAATGTCACTAAAGACAATGATAAAAACACAGTCATAGCACTCAGAGAAATTGCTGAAAAGAAGTTAGACTTAATGAAAATTTGGGATGGAGTTGTTACAACATCTCAAAAGTACCAATCCGTTGAAGAAACAGATATTAACGATGATCAAGCGGTACCGTTAAATCAAGATGCATCAAACCTTTCTTTTGATAATTTTGAAAAAGAAAATGCTGCTGAAAAGAAAAGAAAAAAAATATACTTAACGCAAAATGAAATCCAAAAATTAATTGATAAAAAAAAAGACGGTGTGAACATTGAGTCTGATATTGAAGAAAACATAGATGAACTTATTAAAGACGAGACTCAAGAAAATTTAGAAGATGCGGATCAAGCTGATTCAAAAACTGCTTAAAAAAAAAAACTTCAAAAAATATTTTCTTTGTCATAATATTAACTGTGCTTAGACAAGTTGAATTAGTTGAAAAGGTTAAGTCATACGACCCATATGTAGAAGAAGAATTGTTAAATAAAGCATATGTATATTCGATGAAAGCTCATGGATCTCAAAAAAGAGCTTCAGGTGCACCTTATTTTTCGCATCCACTTGAGGTTGCTGGTATTTTAGCAGATTATAAATTTGACTCAAAAACGATCATAACTGCCTTACTTCACGATGTAGTAGAAGATACGAATACAGATCTTAAAGATATAAAAGTAAATTTTGGAAACGAAATTTCTCATCTAGTGGATGGCGTTACGAAACTTTCTAAATTTGAAGATAGATCAGCAAAATTTAATCAGGCAGAGAATTTTAGAAAACTATTGTTAGCAACTTCTAAAGATATAAGAGTCCTTTTGGTAAAACTTGCTGATAGATTGCACAATATGAGAACAATCTCACACATAAAAAACATAGAAAAAAGAAAAAAAATTTCATATGAGACATTAGAAATTTATGCACCACTTGCAGAAAGACTTGGAATGCAGGAGGTTAGAAGTGAGCTGGATGATCTAAGTTTTGCTGTAATAGAACCAGAGATAAGAGACTCTATTTTGCAAAGATTACAGCTTTTAAGACAGCAGGATGAAAATGTACTTCAACAAACTATAAAAAAGATTGAAGAATTATTAGATAAAAAAAAAATTGATGCTAAAATTTTTGGACGTGAAAAAAAGCCCTATTCTATTTGGAAGAAAATGAAAGTTAAATCTGTAAACTTCTCTCAGTTGTCCGATATCATGGGTTTTACAATTTTATTGGAGAACATTGATGATTGTTACAATGTTTTAGGCCTTTTGCATCAAAAGTATTCCTATGTACCAGGTAGATTTAAAGATTACATATCAACTCCTAAACCAAACGGATATCAATCACTCCATACAACTTTAATTGGGCCAATCAATAGAAGAATTGAAATACAAGTAAGAACTTTCAAAATGAACGATCAAGCCGATCTTGGCGTTGCTGCACATTGGATATACAAGGAAAAAATTGATAAAAATGAAGGTAAACAATACAAAGGTATAAGACAAATTTTAGATATACTTGATCAATCAAAGGAGCCAGAGGAGTTTTTAGAACACACAAAATTACAAATGTATGCTCATCAGGTTTTCGTTTTTACACCAAGTGGAGATTTAATTTCTCTTCCCAAAGGTGCAATGCCTCTTGATTTTGCATTTTTAGTGCACACGGATATTGGTTCAAACTGTATTGGAGTCAAAGTAAACAATTCTATTAAGCCACTATACACAAAATTAAAAAATGGAGATCAAGTGGAAATTTTGACAGGAAAAGAGAATGTGATTAGTCCAAAATGGCTAGAATTATCAATTACTGGAAAGGCTAGAGCATGTATTAAAAGGTATCTTCACATCAAAGAAGATGACGAATTTAAAAAGCTTGGAAAGGAGATTATATTAAATCAGTTTAAAATTCAAAAAATAAGATTTTCCGAAGAGAGCGTTAAAACAGTTTTAGGAAATTTTAAATTGAAGAATAGTGATGAACTTTTTTTGAAAATTGGTAAAGGAGAATTAATTCCTTCAAAAATTATTTTTTCTTTATTTCCTGAAAAAAGTTTAATTGAATCTAACGACAAAATAATTTTGCTCAATGAAGTAAAACAAAAAAGACAAGAAAATAAGTCTATTTTATTAGAGGGATTAACTCCTGGTATGAGTGTTCATTATGCGAGTTGTTGTAACCCTATACCAGGCGACTCTGTTATGGCTTATATCTCAGAAGGAAAAGGTTTAGTGATTCATGTTGATACTTGTGAGGAAATAAAAAAGCTTAAAATTAGTAATTCAAAAATAATTAACGTTAGATGGGAAAATTTTAAACATAAGAAAAAAAACTTTGTTGCTAAAATTAATGTAATAATAAAAAATAAAATCGGATCGTTGGGATCTTTATCTTCAATTATTGGAAGATCTATGAGTAATATCAGAAACTTAAAAATTACTGATAGAAACAAAGATTTTTTTAAAATAGATGTAGAAATTGATGTTAAAGACCTAGATCACTTTAATAAAGTTTTAGTTTCTTTAAGAACCTCAGAATTTGTCGAAAATGTATCAAGACTTTAAAATAACTTTATGAAGAAGTTTTTTAGATTTTTTAAACTTCAAACCTATAAAGTGATAAGAATTAAAGACTTTCCTGAATCTGTAGCAATTGGTTTAGCGTGGGGTGCTGCAGTTTCTGTAACGCCTTTATTAGGATTACATTTAATCATTTGTTATACAGGAACGTGGATAATGAGGGGAAATCTCATAGCAGCTACAGTTGGAACAATTTTTGGAAACCCTTGGACATTTCCTATTTTTTTTTATTTAGATTATAAGATTGGAGTTTTATTCTATTTTGAAAAAATGAAGGAATATGAGTTCAAACTAAACTTTCTTGTAAAAAATTTCGAAGAACTTTTTTTCCCAACCTTCTTTGGAAGTATTCCTGTTGCAATATTAGTTTGGTTAATTACCTATAATTTAACAAAAAAAATTTTAGAAAAAAGGTTAGATGCAAAAAAAAACTAAATTAGGAGTTAATATTGATCATATTGCAACACTTAGAAACGCAAGAAATGAAAATTTTCCAGACATAACAGCAGTAGCAAAAATTTTACATAAAGTTAAAGTTGATAGCATTACAGTACATCTCAGGGAGGATAGAAGACATATAAGAGATAATGACGTTGAAACTCTGAAAAACTTAAATTTACTCCCGCTTAACCTTGAAATGGCAGCAACGCCTGAAATGAAAGAAATTTGTCTCAAAACAATGCCTAATGCTTGTTGTATAGTTCCAGAAAGAAGAGAGGAACTGACAACAGAGGGAGGCTTAGATGTTAAAAATCAAATGATTTATCTGAGTGATTACCTTCCTAGATTAATCGATTCTGGTATAAAGGTTTCTCTATTTGTAGATCCTGATCCCAGTCAAATTCAAGCTGCAAAAGATTTAGGAGTTTATGCAGTTGAGCTGCATACTGGAAAATACGCCAACTTATTCGATCATAATGAATTTAATGCTGAATTGAATAAAATAAAAGAGTCTGCAATATTTTGTTCAGAATTGGGAATTAAATGTCACGCTGGTCATGGCTTAAATTATGAAAATGTAAAAAATATATGTAAAATTGAGCAAATTGTTGAATTGAATGTTGGTCACTTTATAATTAGTAACTCTATTTACATTGGTTTGGAGGAAACCGTAAAAAAGTTTATGAAAATTATAAATCACTCTAGCAAACATATTTAAATAATCGACTAAAACGCATAAAAATGAAAGAAAAGCTTAAAAAAAATTTAATTCAAATTACTTATGCAGTTTTAGCTGCTTTAGCAATTAGAAGTTTTATGTTTGAACCTTTTAGTATTCCATCTGGATCGATGTACCCCAATTTAAAAGTGGGTGATTACCTTTTTGTTTCGAAGTATTCATATGGATTTTCTAGACACTCCCTTCCACTAAGTCTTCCATTTATTCCGGGTAGGATTTTATATGAAGAGCCAAAAAGGGGTGATATTGTTGTTTTTAAGACACCAGAAGATAATAGAACAGACTATATAAAAAGACTAATAGGATTACCAGGTGATAAAATAAAAATGATGTCTAATGAAATATTTGTAAACGACGAAATAATCTCCACTAAATTTGTTGATAACGAAAAATATAAATTTATTGATGTACAAAAAATTGAAGAAAAGCTTCCAAATAACAGAACATACAATATCTATGAATTTGTTAAACCGTTTATGGACTTAGATACAAATAATTTCTCTGAAGTTACAGTTCCAGAAGATCACTTTTTTGTCTTAGGTGATAATAGGGACAATTCTCAGGATAGTCGATACATTGGTTTCATTCCAAAAAAAAATCTTGTAGGTAGAGCCGAGATAGTATTTCTCTCATTTGATACTGAAATTGGAAGTTTTTTAAAATTCTGGACATGGTACCCTGCATTAAGAAAAGACAGATTTTTTGTAAGTCTCTTACCAAAAGAAAATTAAACCAATGAATAATATTGATACATTAATGAAAAATATTAATTATAAATTTAAAGATATTTCTAATCTTGATGAAGCACTTACCCACTCCAGTTTCAATGGTAGCGCAAAGGTTCATAATTATGAAAGGTTAGAATTCCTAGGTGACAGAGTTCTTGGTCTAATTATTGCGTCCAAGCTATACTTTCAAAATATACAATCAAGCGAAGGTGATTTAGCAAAAAAGCTTTCATTCTTGGTATGCAAGTCAACATTAAAAAAAATTGCCAATGAAATTGAACTTGAAAAATATGTTAAACATTCAAAAAAAGTTGATTCTCTTGAAAGTATTAAAGCAAACGCCCTAGAGGCACTAATAGGAGCTATATATTTAGATTCAAATTTAGAAAAGACAACCACCGTAATTCTCAGTCTATGGAAAAATTATTTTGATAATATTAACCTGTCATCATTTGATCCAAAATCAAGTTTACAAGAGTGGTGTTTAAAATATAAAAAAAAACTACCGGAATATAAACTTATTGAGAAAATTGGTCCTGACCATCAACCAACATTCAAAATAAAAGTTTTTATTGATAATCACACTTATTCTTCAGCTAATGGTAATAGTAAACAAGATGCAGAGATAAATGCAGCAGAAAAACTTTTAAAAAAAATAAGTGAAGAAAAAGAAATCGAGTAATATTTTAATTACAGGTTTTCCGAATGTTGGTAAATCATCTTTAATTAATTTTTTATTAAAAAGGAAAATTTCAATAGTTTCTAGTAAAGTCCAAACTACAAATGAAAATATTCAAGCGGTTTTGAATCATAATGATTGCCAAATGATTTTCGTTGATACCCCTGGAATAATTAATAAAAAAAAATTTTACAGTAAAAAACTTTCCAGAGAAATTTTCAAAAATACTGAACAAATAGACATTAATTTATTTGTTTATGATGTGACTAAAAAACTAACAACATTAAAGCTAAATAAAATAAATGAAACTATTTCAACTTTTAAAAAAAATTATCTTATTTTGAATAAAATTGATTTGGTAAAAAATGATCATTTACTTCAACAAATTGAACAACTAAACAAGAAAATATGTTTTACTGAAACGTTTCCTGTGTCAGTAAAAAAAAAAATTGGTATTGAAAATTTATTAAAAATGATATCGAAAATATCACCGTATAGAGATTGGAAATTTAATAATAATAATAAAGATATAATAAATAAAGATTTGAATTTTATATTATCGGAAATCACTAGAGAAAAAATTTTTAATTTACTAAACAAAGAACTTCCATACGTTATAAAAATAAAATCTTTGTTCAAAAAAGAAAAAAATATGATTGTTGTAGAACAAAGAATAATTGTTGAGAAGGAATCTCAAAAAGCAATTATTATTGGTCAAGGCGGTAGTAAGATTAAAGATATAGGAAGCAGATCAAGGGTTGATATGGAAAAAGTTTTTAAAAAAAAAGTTTTTTTAGAATTAAGGGTTTTAAAAAATCAATGACATGAAAGTAATTGATGATGGATTTTATTTAGGTTCAAAAAAGTATGGAGAAAGCTCTTTCATCTCTTTTATACTTTCAAGAAAAAATGGACTCATTAAAGGCTTTACAAGATTGAGTAAAAAAGAGAGAAACAACTTTTCTATACTTGATAAAGTGACTTTTGCGTGGAATTCAAAAAATACAGATAGCTTAGGTTATCTGAAAATGAATTTACATGAAATTTCAAAAAAAAATGAGGGCTCCTTTATATTTGAATTAATTAAAGCGTCAACCTCTGAACTTTGTCTGAAATGTCTTCCATTTTGGCAAAAAAATATTGAAATTTTCAACGATATTGAAATACTTTTTGATCTAAAAAAAATTCAACATCAAGATATTTTAGTAAGATATGTTTGGTGGGAAATTTTATTCTTAAAAAATCTTGGCTATGGTCTAAACTTAGATAATTGTGTAGTCTCTGGTACTACGCAAGATATTTGTTTTATTTCTCCAAAAACTGGTAATGCAGTTTCATTTAAAGTTGGAAAAAAATATGAGAAAAAACTGTTTAAAATACCTAATTGTTTCAAAACAGTAAATAAAAAAGTTGATCTAAATGACTGTATTGAAGGTTTAAATATAACTGGTTTTTTTTTAAAAAAGAATTTTGAAAAAAAATACTCTAATTTTATTTTTAGAAATGAATTAATTAAAAAGTTAAAAAAAGTTTAACTTTTTTCAGTCCAAACTCCATGTGTAAAAAGTTCAACATTATTGAATAGTATTTTGTATTTCATTTTATTACAGTCTTTAACCCAATAGCCTAAATAGAGATATGGTACGTTTTTTTTTTTTAATTTAAGAACCGTCTGTATAATTAAATTTTTTCCAAGTCCTCTTTCAGACAGTTTTGCATCAAAGAAACTATATACTGCAGAATATCCATTATCTAATATATCTAGAAGTATTGATCCAAATAAGTTATTAGATTTATCGATTAAATCTAATATTTCCGTTTTATTTCTTTGATTATAAAAAAAGGAACTAAATTCTTCTGAAGTCATTTCACCCATTTTGCTCTCTTTATGTCTCTTAATACAATATTCTGTAAAAAGTTTGTATCTCTTATCCTTCATCGAATTAGAAGCCTTTATTAATCTAAGGTCTTGATTAAGTTTTAAGTTCCTTTTGTTACTTTTTGAAAGAGTAAATTTATTTATATTTATTCTAGAGGATATACAAAGATTACAACTTTCACATATGGGTACATACATGTGATCAAAGCTTCTTCTAAACCCATTTTCTGTTAAATCAGAAATCAGTGAATTGTTTTTATTTGAATTAAGTAGATTTACATATAATCTTTTTTCTTTTCTTCCATAAAGATAAGAGCAATCGAACTCTAGTGTTCTTCTGAAAATAAGTTTCTTATTTTTTAAAAAATCCATTCTAGAATAAATAAATTAATTGCACATCAGCAACATTAGTGTTTGTTCCATCTATTATTACAAGTGAATTTATTTTTTTCAATACTTGGTAAGAGTTATTATTCAATAACTCTTTTTTTAAATTAACCTTTTTGTTTTTAATCTTTTCAAGTGAACCTTGATTTAAAATACCTCCTGCTGCATTAGTCGGACCGTCTCGTCCATCTGTACCTGCAGATAATATTATAAAACTTTTGGATGGATTGATTTTTTTCATCTCAATTGCAAAATATAAAGCGAATTCTTGGTTTCTCCCACCTTTCCCTTTTCCATTAACCTTTACAGTGGTTTCTCCGCCAGAAATTAATAAAACGGGTGTTTTATATCTAATTTTTTTTATATTATTTGAGAATTTTTTTGATATTTTCTTTACATCTCCATCTATATTTTTAAACCAAATCTTTGAATTAATATTATATTTTTTGCAAAGATTTTTCATATTATTAAGACATAGATTATTACTTCCGATGAGTGTATTGTTTGTTTTTTTAAAAATTTGATTATTTTTTTTTGGGGTTTCGAGTTCCTTTTTTTTTTCTCCATTATTAATGTGATTTTTTATATTTTTTGGAATCTTGGTCCATATTTTGTATTTGTTTAATATTTTTTTTACATCTTTAAAGGTTGAATTATCATAAGTTGTCATACCGCTAGCAATTGAACTTAAATCATCACCAATTACATCAGATAAAATAAAACTATGAACGTACGCAGGGTTACAGATTTTTACAAGATTACCCCCTTTTAATTTCGATAAATGTTTTCTAACTATATTAATTTCTTTTATATTTGCTCCTGATTCCAATAGAATCCTATTTATAATTATTTTTTCCTCTAAGCTTATTCCATCTACGGGATATGGTGCTAGAGCAGATCCACCTCCTGAAATAAAGATAAGCACAAGATCATTTTTTTCTAATTTACCTAAATAATTTTCAAGAAATATTGACGCATCAAGACCATTTCTATTTGGAATAGGGTGTCCAGAACTAAAACACTTAAATCCCTTAACTTTTGAAAAATTTTCTTTATTAACTATCAGAATTCCTTTTTCGATTTTAAAATTAGATACTTTAAAAATTTTTTTAATTTTCTTTGCCATATCAACAGAGGCTTTTCCAATACATACTGGAAAAACTCTATTTATTTTTGAATATATTTTTTGTTTTGAACCTTCTGTAACTATTATTTTTTTACTTTTAACCTTTATAAAGTTATCTAGTATATTGTTTGGTTGTACACTAGAAACACCATGTTTAAAGATTTCAAGTAATTGTTCAGAAACTGACATTTTGCAGAAGTCAGTCTTATTTGAAACATTATTATACAACTCTGTCTATTGGTTCCTTATTGTTAAAGAATGCTTGAATATTTTCAAATACTCTCATCCCCATAGCTTCTCTTGTCTCGATGGTTGCGCTACCAAGATGGGGAAGCAGGAATACATTTTTTAGTTGTACTAAGTTTTTATGAACCGACGGTTCTTTTTCGTAAACATCTAAACCAGCACCCATTATCATTTCTTCTTTTAACGCTTCAACTAAATCATTTTCATTCACGATATCGCCTCTTGCGGTGTTAATTAAATAAGCGGACTTTTTCATTTTAGAAATTGTCTCTTTGTTTATTAACCCTTTTGTTTCTTTAGTTGATGGACAATGTAGAGAAACGAAATCGGCTTGAGATAAAACTTCATCAATAGAATTTAACTTAGTTGCTTGAAATTTTTTCACGACTTCGTCATTATCAAAGTAGGGATCAAAAAAAATTATTTTCATATTAAATCCAAAGTGAGATTTATGTGCCATAGCTTGGGCTATCCTCCCCATGCCAATTAAACCAAGAGTTTTGCCAGTAACTTTGGTTCCCATCATGTGTGTTGGTCTCCATCCAGTCCATTCCTTTTTTCTAACATGAAATTCACCCTCTGAGCCGCGTCTTGCCACTCCCAACATTAAAAGCATTGCAATGTCGGCAGTACAATCTGTAAGAACTTCAGGTGTATTAGTGACAACGATGCTGTTCCTTTTGGCAGAATCAATGTCTATATTGTTAAACCCAACACCAAAATTTCCAATAATTTTCACTTTTTTGTTTGACGTTGAAATTATCTTATCTGTAATAGGATCTGTAACCGTAGGTAGAAGTGCGTCGTAAGATTTCATTCCCTCAACAAGTTCGGCTTCAGATAGCGGTCTGTCTTCAACATTTAATGTTGTATCAAATGTTGTAAGTAATTTCTCTTCAACTTTTTTAGGCCACTTCCTTGTTACTAATATTTTGAACTTTTCCGTCATCTTCTAAGGCCTTTCTCCAATATTCAGAAGCAGCAGCAACACCACTTCCAGGTTTTACATTTATACCTGAATCAATCATTGCCATTTCAGCTCCATTGATGAATGCTGAAGCTTGGAGTTCGTTAAGATCTCCTAAATGACCTATCCTAAAGACTTTTCCAGCAACTTCAGTTAGGCCAGCACCAAGAGAAAGATGATATTTCTTAAAAGCAGTTGCGAGTACTTCTTTAGCATCTTTACCCTCTGGTACAACTATTGCGGACACTGTATCGGAATACCAATACGGATCTTTAGCACACAACTTTAATTCCCAACCATCTAAAATGGCTCTTCTTACACCTTCGGCAATTCTGTGATGTCTTTTAAAAACATTTTCAAGACCTTCCTCAAAAATCATATTACATGATTCCTGTAATGCTCTTAGCATTGGGATTTGAGGGGTGTAGGGGAAATAACCGTCTTTGTTTGTAGCTATTTGATCTTCCCAAGAATAATAGCATCTTTTAAGTTCAGCTGTTTTATGAGCTTCAAGAGCCTTTTCGCTTACACACATTATTGCCATCCCGGATGGTAACATAAAACCTTTCTGAGATCCCGATATTGCACAATCAACTTTCCATTCATCCATTCTAAAATCAATTGAAGCAATAGAACTAACACCGTCAACGAATAAAAGTGCAGGGTGATTTGCAGCATCCATTGCTTTTCTAACGTCTTCTACGTGTGATGTCACTCCAGTTGCAGTTTCATTTTGTGTTACACAAACTACTTTAATTTTGTGATCAGTATCAGCTTTGAGAGTTTTCTCCACTTCCTCTGGTGGTGTTCCTGTCCCCCATTCTCTCTCGACTAGTTGCGTATCCAACCCCAGTCTTTTAAACATATCTGCCCACAAATGACTAAATTGCCCATATCTGTAAATTAAAACTTTTTCGCCTGGAGACATAGTATTAATGATCGCAGACTCCCAAGCACCTGTGCCTGAACCTGGAAAAAGAAATACAGTGCCTTTTTCAGATTTAAAAACCTTTTTTACATCTTTGTAAAGAGGGATTGTGAGGTTTGGTATTTCTGGGTTCCTTTGATCTTCTGACGAGATGTGCATAGCATTTAAAATTCTTTCCGGTATATTAGTTGGACCGGGAATTGCTATGTGAAATCTACCTGGGTGTGTTCTTGACATTTTGTTCTCCTAATTTATGTAACGTTATCTTTTTTTTAATCCTATAATTTTTAAAAATCAAGTTCATTATGATTTTATTATTTTAACCACTTTGCAACTTCTTTAGCAAAATATGTAAAAATAATATCAGCTCCTGCTCTTTTAATACAATAGAGACTTTCAAGAACGACATCTCTATGATTAAAGATTTGTTTATCCGATAAATATTTTATCATAGAATATTCTCCACTAACCTGATATGCAGCGATTGGACAAAAGGTGTTATTTTTTAATTCATTAATTATATCGAGATAATACATTGCAGGTTTGACCATAAGTATGTCAGCTCCTTCATGTTGATCTTCAAGTGACTCTTTGATTGCTTCCCTTTTATTTTTAAAATTAATTTGATAAGTATTTTTTGAAGAATCTCCTAAGTTGGTTTTACTTCCTAGCGCATCTCTAAAAGGTGAATAAAAATTTGAAGAAAATTTTGAGCTGTAAGATAAAATTACTGTGTCTTTAAAATTTTTTTTCTCTAAGGTTTCTCTTATTATTTTTACTCTCCCATCCATCATGTCGCTTGGTGCAACAATTTTACAACCATTCGTGGCAAAGAGTACAGCCATATTCGACAAAATTTCAATTGTCTGATCATTGTTTATAACCCCACTTTTGTCTACCACGCCATCATGACCTTTTGTGGTATAAGCATCTAAAGCTAAATCACAGACTACAGAGATGTTGGGACATTTTTTTTGGATTTTCCGGAGTGATCTACAGACTAAATTATCTTCATTTAAACTTTCAGAGGCTTGGTCGTCTTTTTTTTTTTCATTAATTTTTGGAAAAATAGCCACTGTTTTAATTCCTAAACTCTCTATTTCTTCTAATTCTATAATGAGTTCATCAATGCTAAATCTTTTCAAACCCGGCATATTGGAAATTTTTGTTTCATCATTGTCCTCTCTAAGAAAATAGGGCATTACTAAATCCTTTACCGACAGATTCGTCTCACTAACCAAGTCACAGATATTTTTGTTATTTCTAAGCCTTCTGCCTCTATGAAAGGGAAATCCTCTAGAGTAAAAATGTTTCATTAAGAATTACTTAACGCTTGATCTAGATCTTCTAATATATCATCAATGTGCTCTATTCCAATCGACAACCTCACATAACCAGGCGTAACTCCCGTAGAAAGTTGTTCTTTCTCAGAAAGTTGAGAGTGCGTGGTTGATGATGGATGAATTGCCAGTGACCTTGCATCACCGATGTTTGCAACATGGTAGAAAAGTTTAAGGTTATCTATAAATTTTTTTCCAGCTTCAACACCGTCTTTAAGTTCAAATCCTAACAAGGCTCCAAAACCGTTTTCCAAATATTTTTTTGCTCTGCTGAAATATTCTTCTTCCATTAAGCTCGGATATATAACTCTTGAAACTTTTTCATTTTTTTCTAAAAATTCAGCAACTTTTTTTGCATTTTCACAATGTCTTTCCATTCTTAATGGAAGAGTTTCGAGACCTTGAATGAAAGTGAATGCATTAAAAGGGCTCATTGCCGAGCCTAAATCTCGAAGTAAAATTACCCTTGCTCTTAATATATATGCTATAGGACCGAGAGGTTTAGCTGCTTCAGTCCAAATAGCTCCATGATAACTCGCGTCTGGAGTATTTAACATTTTAAATCTATCACCTGCAGCAGCCCAATCAAAATTCCCACCATCGATTATTAAACCTCCGATTGATACCCCATGCCCGCCAATATATTTTGTTGTTGAGTATACAACGATGTTAGCACCGTGTTGTATTGGCTTTGAGATATATGGAGCCGCAGTATTATCTACGATTAATGGTACATTGTGACTATTACCAATTTTAGCCACTTCCCCAATTGGAAAAACTTGAAGTTTTGGGTTTGGAAGTGTTTCAGCATATATACATCTTGTATTTTCATCTATAGCATTTTCAAATTCCTCTGGCTTTGCGGGATCAACAAATCGACATTCGATTCCCATTTCTTTGAAGGTATTAGAAAATAAATTCCATGTCCCACCATAAAGATCAGTTGAACTAACAAAATTGTCGCCTGCATGACATATGTTTTGAACAGCAATTGCAGATGCTGCTTGACCAGAGCTCAGAGCCATCGCTGCAGCCCCGCCTTCAAGCTTTGTCATTCTTTCTTCTAAAACAGAGCAGGTAGGGTTCATTATTCGTGTATATATATTACCTAACTCTTGTAAAGAAAATAGCTTTGAAGCATGTTCAGTACTATCAAATTGATAGGAAGTAGTTTGGTAAATTGGAACTGCTACTGAGGTTGTAGAGTCGTCTCTTCTGTGTCCTGCATGCAGAACTATTGTTTCGTCTTTCATTAATTTCCTATAAGTTTTATTTTAATATTTACTTTAAACTCTGAAAAACTTAATTTCAAATATAAAAATGAAAAGAAGCCTTGAAAATATTTCATATGAAAACAGAACAGTCAAAAAAAATTTTGACATAATATTAATTTCAGGAAAAAAACTTTTTAATTTTTCAAGTAATGATTATTTAAGTTTGTCTAAAAATACAAAAATAATAAATGAATCAAAAAAATGGTCAGAAATTTATGGATCAAGCTTATCATCCTCAAGATTTGTTTCAGGAAATTTAGATAAAATTTCTGTCATCGAATCAAAACTTAGTGAATTTACAGGTAAAGAAAAATCATTGATTTTTTCTGGAGGGTTTCTTATGAATTCAACACTAATTCCTACTTTGACGGGTAACACTCTAGGGCAAAGAAATAAAGTAGAAATTTTTTCTGATAAACTTAATCATGCCAGCATTAATTATGGTTGTTATTTAACAAGGCAGAGAGTTTTTAGATATAATCATTTAGATTTAAATCATCTTGAGTACCTTCTAAAAAAGAGTGATAAAAAAACTCCAAAATTTATCATAAGTGAAACATTATTTAGTATGGATGGAGATTTAGCAAATGTAAAAGAATTAAGGGTAATAGCAAAAAAATATGATGCTGTTTTATATTTAGATGAAGCCCATTCTATTGGAATTTACGGCAAAGACGGATCTGGTTGTGCATTTGGTAAAAAGTACGAAAAAGAAATTGTTGTTGGTACATTTGGAAAAAGTTTTGGAAGTTTTGGATCCTTTGTGTCAACATCAGAAGATTATGCAAAAAAAATTATAAATTTTTGTGGTGGATTAATTTATACAACTGCTCTACCACCATCAGTCTATGCGTCAATTCATGCAGCGCTTAAAATAGTTCCTAAACTAAATAAAGAAAGAAAAAATCTTTTAGAAAACTCAAAATTTCTTAGAACAAAATTAAATAAGCTAAATATTGATACTGGAAACTCACAGTCACATATAATTCCGATCATTTTAAAAGATGAAAAAAAGTGTTTAAAATTAAAAAAAAAACTAGAACATAAAGGTTTCTTTTTGAAAATAATCAAGTCTCCAACAGTTTTGAAGGGTACAGAAAGAATTAGATTATCGTTAACCTCTTCGATGAAAAAAAAATCATTGAGTGATTTTTGTGAATCAATGAAAAATATTTTGACTTAAGATGTTTGATATTTATTTTATTCATGGTTGGGGTTTTGATAAAAATTTTTGGTTGCCAACAACAAAATATATAAAAAAAAATAATCTTATAAAATCTCTTTTTTACATTGATTTAGATTTTTTTGGTTCTAATTCAAAGAATAAAATTAACACTAATTCAAGGATTAATGTATTCATAACACATTCTTATGGTCTTCATTGGTTTTTAGAAAAAAAAATTAATTGTCTTGGTCTCTTAAATTTCTTTTCAGCTCCAAGTTTTATCAATTTTCAAAAAAATCCTAAAAAAGTCGAAAAAACTCTTGATTTAATGATAAAAAAATTTCATGAATCTCCGAATTTTGTTTTAGAAGAATTTTACAAAAATTGTGGAATTACAAAAATTAAATTAATCAATAAAATAAACGCTAAAAACCTTCTTAAAAGTTTAAAAGATTTAAGATTAAAAAATTATGAAAATGATTTTCTTAAGTTGAGCGACAAGATATCAAATGTTTTTGCCAAAGATGATAAAATATTTGATCTATCTCCAGAAAAATTTAATTCTTTGATGTATTATAAAAAACAATACGTATTAATTAATTCTGATATGCATGCATATCCCTATTTAAGACCTAAAGAAACAGCTAAGATAATTGAGAATTATTTGAGGAGTTTGAGGAAATGATAAATTTTAAAAAAAAAATTTCTTATTCATTTGACAGAGGTTCAAAGTTTTACGAATCTAATGCAAAAATACAAAGAACAATTTGTATTGAACTATTAAACTTTTATAAAAAACTGGTAACTCTCAACCATAAAGTGCAATTTACAAATGGATTAGAAATAGGATGCGGGTCTGGTTTTATGACTAATCAAATAAATAAACTTGAGAATTTTAAAAAAATTCACTTAATTGATATTTCAAAAAAAATGATTTCGATAGCAAAAGAAAATTTTCCAAATCAAAATTTTTCTTATGAGGTTAAAGATTTTGATAATTTTAAGAATTATAAAATTTATGATTTTATATATTCAAATATGTCACTTCATTGGTCAGAAAATTTTTCAAAACTTTTTTTTTATTTATTAAATCAGATGCCTAAAGGTGGTTATTTAGTTTTTTCTCTTTTAACTTCAATAAAGTTTGATTTTGATCCAAAAGAAATTAAGAAAAGTTTATTTGAAGAATTAATTAATAAATTTCCAGATACTAATTATTCTGTGAGCCAAATAGATAAAGAAAAATTTTATTTCTTTTCAAAAAAAAAGATATTTAAAGAGAAGTTTAAAAAACCTATCGAATTTTTTTTGAATTTAAAAAGTATCGGTGCAAATGTAAACTTTAAAAAAAATAAAACTAATATATTTTTTTTAAGAAGAATGAATTCAGAAATAACAATAAACTATGATGTAATTTTCTTTATAATAAAAAAAATTAGAGCATAAATGTTTAAAGGATATTTTATTTCAGGTAATGATACTAATGTTGGAAAAACAATTGTTTCTTCCATCCTAGTAAATAAACTGGAGGCACAATATTTTAAACCAATACAATGTGGGAAAAATGAATTTTCTGAAACAGATTCAGATGTGGTGAAAAAATTTTGCCCTAATGCAGAAATAATTCCTGAGACATATTTTTTTAAAGATCCTGTAAGTCCAAATATCGCTTCAAAAAAAGAGAAAAGAAAAATTTATTTAAAAAAAATACTTGAGATAAAAAAAATGCACATGGAAAGGGAAATTATTATTGAAGGAGCAGGTGGCTTACAAGTACCGATAAATAATAAATATTTTGTAAGTGATTTGGCAAAAAAGATAGATCTACCTCTAATCTTAGTTTGTAGAACAACACTTGGTACGATTAATCATAGTTTGTTATCAATTGAATTAATCAAAATTAAAAAAATAAATTTCAAAGGTTTGGTTTTTGTAGGTAAAAATATTGATAAGACTATAAAAACAATTGAGTTTTTTGGAAAAAAAATTTTAGGACAAAAAATAAACATATTAGGTAAAATCCCTTTTAAAAAAAAAATCTCTTCAAAAGAAATTAAAAATTTTGGGAAACTTTTAAAAATTTAGTACATGGAAAAAATAATAAAAAAAAAAGATAAACAATTTTTGTGGCATCCTTTTACAAAAATTAACAATCAGTATGACCCAGTTGTTATTGCAAGTGCAAAAAATGATATTTTAAAAGATATTAATGGAAATGAGTATGTAGATCTAATTTCATCATGGTGGGTTAATATTCATGGTCATTGTAAAAAAGAAATTATTGAAAGCATCAGAAAACAATCAAAAAAATTAGAACAAGTTTTATTTGCTGATTTTACACATGAACCTGCGGTAAATCTAGCCGAAAAAATAGTTGATTTGATGCCCAAAAATTTATCAAGAGTTTTTTTTTCAGATAACGGCTCCACCGCTGTAGAAATTGCTATGAAAGTTGCGATACAATATTGGTTTAATAAAGGAATACAAAAGAAAAAATTTGTGTCAATGACTGGTGGGTATCATGGTGACACATTTGGTGCGATGTCTGTAGGTTTTAGTTCAGGTTTTTATGAACCTTTCAAAGATTTTTTAATGAAATCAATACATATTCCTTATCCTGATTATTGGGAGGGAAAAAATGACATTGAAAAAGAGGAACTATTTTCACTTGATAGGGCTGATGAAATTTTATCAAAGAATAAAAATGATATTGCTGCTGTGATTTTTGAACCGTTGATTCAAGGTGCGGGTGGTATGAAAGTTTGTAGAAAAGAATTTTTAGAAAAATTATTGAAAAAGTTTCGTGAAGCAGGAGTTTTAATTATATTTGATGAAGTTATGACTGGTTTTGGCAGAACCGGAAAAATGTTTGCTGCGGATTATCTTAAAACAAAACCTGATATTATGTGTTTAGCCAAATCATTAACAGGAGGATATATACCTTTGGCCGCAACTGTTTTCAGTAAAATGATTCACGACGAATTTTTTGGAGACGATATAAAAAAAACATTTCTACATGGTCATTCATTTACTGCTAATCCTATAGCATGTTCTGCAGCCTTAACTTCAATTGAATTATTCGAAAAAGAGCAAACTTTAAAAAAAGTAGAAAAAATTTCTATTATTCATCATGAATATATCAACAAACTAAAAAAAATTAATATTTCAAAACCTAGAGTTTTAGGAAGCATTGCTGCATTTGAATTTAATGGTATGGATCAAAAATACGGTTCATCAGAAAACCAGAAATTAAAAAATATTTTTTTAGAAAATGGTCTATTATTAAGACCATTAGGTAATACAATATATCTAATGCCACCATACTGTATAAAAGAAAACACACTTAGTAATTGTTATGAAAAAATTATTGAGATTTTGACTTAATAAATAAATATTAATTTGATAAAAGATAGTAAATGGATGAATCGTTAGATAACAAAATTGATAGTGCACTGAAACCAATATCAGACTCTATTACAAATTTTATTTTTGATAGTTTTTCATTGATGGGTTCAGATGTTCCATACATTGTCTGTTGGTTGCTTATTGCTAGTCTATTTTTCACTTTTTATTTTAATTTTCTTAATATCAGGTTTTTCAAAAGAGCAATAAAAGTTGCTTTGGGAAAATACGATGATCCAAGCCATCCGGGTGAAATCACTCATTTTCAGTCTTTCACCGCTGCAATGTCGGGAACAATTGGACTTGGGAATATTGCTGGAGTTGCTGTAGCCATTTCAATAGGGGGACCTGGAGCAATGTTGTGGATGATTCTTACTGCATTTTTTGGAATGACACTAAAGTTTGTTGAGGTTAGTCTAGGACATAAATATCGAGTTATTCATAAAGATGGAACCGTTTCTGGTGGTGCCATTAGATATTTATCTAAAGGATTGAGTGATAAAGGTTTTCCAAGGCTAGGATCGTTTTTAGCTTTATTTTTTGCAATTTGCTGTATTGGAGGTTCTTTTGGGGGAGGAAATATGTTTCAAGCTAATCAAGCATTTCAACAAATAGTTGAAGCTACCGGTGGAGACAATAGTCCTTTGTACGGAAAAGGTTGGTTAGGAGGTACAATATTCGCGATTATAGTTGGATTTATAATAATTGGGGGTATCAAATCAATTGGTAAAGTAACTGAACGCTTAGTTCCATTTATGGGTATAGTCTATGTTGTGTCATGTTTATTAATTATTTTATCTAATTTTGAACAGATTCCTGACGCATTATTTAAAGTTTTTCAAAGTGCATTCAGTTTTGATGCTACGACAGGTGGAGTTTTAGGATCAATGATTGCTGGTGTAAAAAGAGCTGTTTTTTCCAATGAATCTGGAATTGGCAGTGCACCCATAGCTTACGCTCCGGCTAAAAGTGACAATCATTTGAACACAGGGTTAATGTCTTTGCTTTCTCCTGTTGTTGATACAGTAATTGTTTGTTCTATGACTGCTATGACCATAATCATTACGGGAGTTTACCAGGATAATGATGGTATTCAAGGAGTTGAATTAACCTCGAGAGCATTTGAGAGTTATTTTAGCTGGTTCCCGTCAATTTTAGCAGTAGCCATTACTTTATTTGCAATATCAACATTAATTACTTGGTCTTATTATGGTTTAAGATGTTGGACTTACATATTTGGACTTAGTTCAGTGAGTAAATACTCTTTCAAACTGATTTTTTTATCTTTTACTATTATTGGAAGTTCAATGAATCTTGGAAGTGTCATTAATTTTTCCGATTCAATGATTTTTGCTATGTCATTACCTAATATAATTGGTTTATATTTCTTATCATCTGGAATAAAAGATGATTTAAAAAAGATAAAGTTATAAATGGCAAAGATTTTAATAGCATCAGATCATGCAGGTTTTCATTTGAAAGAAGAACTAAAAAAGCATTTTAAAAGTGAACATGAATTTATAGACTTTGGCCCAAACTCCCCTGATTCAGTAGATTATCCTGATTATGCTCACGTATTATCTCAAAAAATTTCAGAAAGTAAAAATTCCTTTGGTCTTCTTATTTGTGGTAGTGGGATAGGCATGTCAATGGTAGCAAATAGATACAAAGACGTCAGAGCAGCTCTTTGTTTAAATGAAAAAATGGCACAACTTTCTAGAGAACATAACAATGCAAATGTTTTGGTTTTAGGTTCTAGGTTGATTTCTTGTGAAGAAGCTATTAAATGTTTAATTATGTTTTTTAATTCTAAATTCGAAGGTAATCGACATCAGGCTAGACTTGACAAGTTCAATGATGTAAAAATGTAAAGGGAGTAATTATGACAGGACAAATTTTTTTTGAAAGCAGCTTAACGCAAACAGATCCTATGGTACTAGATGCCATTGAAAGGGAGTATCATAGGCAAAACGACCAAATCGAGTTGATTGCATCTGAGAACATCGTATCAAAAGCTGTGCTCGAGGCTCAAGGAACAATACTAACCAACAAATATGCTGAAGGATACTCAGGTAAACGATACTACGGTGGATGCGAGCACGTCGATGTCGTGGAGGATATTTGTATAGATAGGATAAAGAAGCTATTCAATGCAAGTTTTGCTAATGTGCAAGTTCATTCAGGGTCTCAAGCCAACCAAGCTGTCTTTTTGGCTCTCTTAAAACCTGGAGATACAATAATGGGTATGTCTTTGGCAGCGGGTGGACATTTGACTCACGGTGCTCCTCCTAATGAATCCGGTAAATGGTTCAATGCCATCCAATATGGTGTCAAAGAAGATACTGCACTCATAGATTACAACGAAGTAGAAAAACTGGCCATAGAAAATAAACCAAAATTGATCATTGCAGGTGGATCAGCTTATCCAAGAATAATAGAGTTTGATAAATTTAAAAAAATTGCTGACAAAGTTGGTGCTTTGCTTTTAGTAGACATGGCTCATTTTGCAGGCTTAGTAGCAACAGGTTTTTACCCTAACCCACTAGATTTTGCAGATGTTGTTACCTCTACAACCCACAAAACACTCAGAGGACCTAGAGGAGGGATTGTCCTGACAAACAATGCTGATCACGCAAAGAAAATTAACTCTGCTGTTTTTCCTGGTCTTCAAGGTGGTCCATTAATGCATGTTATATGTGCAAAAGCAGTCGCTTTTGGTGAAGCTTTAAAACCCGAATTTAAAAATTATATTGATTCAGTTATCAGAAATTCCAAAATTTTATCCGACGTTATGCTTGAAAGGGGTTTAGCCGTTGTTTCAGGAGGAACTGATACTCACCTTGTATTAGTTGATTTAAGACCAAAGAAACTTACAGGAAAAGCTGCAGAAAGATCCTTAGAAAATGCAGGAATTACATGTAACAAAAACGGAGTGCCATTTGACCCTGAAAGCCCATTCGTTACATCTGGCATTAGGCTAGGTTCCCCAGCAGGAACAAGTAGAGGTTTTGGAGCTGAAGAGTTCCAGTTAATTGGAAATCTGATTGGTGATGTGCTAGATGGTCTTGCGCAAAACCCTGAAGACAACTCAGCCGTTGAGAAAGAAGTTAAAATCAAAGTAAAAAATCTTTGTGAAAAATTTCCGATTTATAGTGCTGTAATCTAAAAAGGGGATTTAAATAATGCGTTGTCCTTTTTGTGGTCACGATGAAACTCAGGTTAAAGATTCTAGACCATCTGAGGACAACAGTGCCATAAGAAGACGACGTCAGTGCCCTGCCTGTGGAGCAAGATTTACCACATTTGAAAGAGTTCAACTCAGAGAACTTATGGTAATAAAAAAAGATGAATCTAGAGTCGTTTTCGACAGGGAAAAATTAGTCAGGTCAATTAATATATCTTGTAGGAAAAGACCCGTTAAGCCAGATCAAATTGAGTTAATTACTAACAGTATCCAAAGACGTTTGGAAAGTTCTGGAGAAACAGAGATTCCATCAAAAGTTGTCGGGGAGTTAGTTATGGACGCCCTAAAAGAATTAGATAGGGTTGCCTATTTGAGGTTTGCATCAGTGTATAAGGATTTTCAAGAGACCGACGATTTCAGAAAATTTATAGATAATAATATAAGCTTAAAAAGTGAATAGACATTAGTGCAACATGATAAGAAATATTTGAATGTTGCACTGTATAGTTTAGAAAAAATAATTGGAAGTAGTTTTCCAAACCCATCAGTTTTTGCAATTTTAGTAGAATCCGATAAGCAGTTTAGAGACAATAAAATTATATCATTTGGTCATACTAGCTCTAGTGGCAGACCACATGCAGAGGCTAATGCACTTGAAAACGTTTATTTCAAAAATAATAAAATATATACTCTTTATTCAACACTTGAACCTTGTTGCCATGAAGGCAGAGACGAATCTTGCGTCTCTAAAATATTAAAATCTAAAAAAATAAATAGAGTTATTTTTTCTCTTATTGATCCCGATAAAAGAGTAAATGGTAAAGGAAAGAAGATACTTAAAAAGAATAATTTGGAAGTAAAATCTGGATTATTAGAGAATCAAATAAAGAATTTGTACCAGGGATATATTCTAAATAGAAAAGAAAATAGACCAAAAATAATTTTAAAATTAGCAATGACTAAAGATGGTTATATAACTTTTGAAAAGGGAAAAAGAACGAAAATAACAAACTTAATTTCTGACAAATATTCTGATATATTAAGATCTGAGGTTGATGCGATTTTAGTTGGTGCTAATACAGTAAGAATAGATAACTGTATTTTAAAGTGTAAAATGACTGGTCTAATTAATAAATCACCAATTAGAGTTGTTCTTAATAGAAAGTTAGATCTTAGTACTAATTCAAAAATTTTTGAAAATTGTAAAGAGTTTAGAACTATTTTATTTACAAGCAATTCACGTAAAAATTTGATTAAAAATTATGAAAAAAAGGGTGTAGAAGTTACTTTTCTGAAAAAAGAATTTTATACACTCAAAAACATCTTAAAAAAACTTTCTTATTTGGGAATATCGAATTTGTTAGTTGAAGGTGGTGGAAAAATTTTTAATTCTTTTTTAAAGGAAAATTTATTTGATTATATTTATATATTTAGGAGTAATTTTTTTTCAGGAATAAAGGAAAAAAATTTTTCAGAAGCTAAAATAGACGTATCTAATTTTAGATTGAAAAAAAGTTACGTAAAAAATTTTGGCGATAACTTACTTGAAATATATAAAAATAAAAAAATATGAAAGTTAATAGATTATGTTTTCTGGTATAATAATGAATGTTGGGGAGATAGTTTCTTACAGTGAAACTGATAGCATTCTGTCAATTAAATCTTCAATGCAAAATGTTAGATTGGGAGATTCAATAAGTTGCTCTGGAGTTTGTTTAACAATAATGAGAGTAAAAAAAAAGATTCTTGAATTTAATATTTCATCTGAAACAAAAAAAAAAACCAACTTAACTAATTTTAGAGTTGGAGAACGAATAAATTTAGAAAAATCTCTAAAAGTTGGAGATGAGATAAATGGTCATTTCGTTTTTGGGCATGTTGACGGACTTTCAAAAGTAGTAAGTATTAAACATTTGGAAGACTCAGTAGTTTTAGAATTTGAAGTAGAAAAAAATATTATTAAATATTTGTCTCCAAAATGTTCGATCGCTCTAGATGGAATTTCCCTCACAGTTAATAATATATCCAAATCAAAATTTAATGTTAGTATTATACCCTACACATGGGAAAATACCTCCTTGAAAAAAGTTGAGAAAGGTGATTTTTTGAATACTGAAGTAGACATGTTAGCTAGATATGTTTTTAAGGCTTTAAAAAAATGAAAAGTTTTCTTTCCCCAATTAAAGAAATAATTGAAGAGCTTTCTGTTGGAAGAATGGTGGTAATTGTGGATGATGAGAATAGAGAAAATGAAGGAGATCTTATGTTTTGTGGTTCTTTTGTTTCATCTGAAAAAATTAATTTTATGGCAAAGTATGCTAGGGGTTTGATTTGTTTAGCACTTGATAAAAAGAGATTTAAAAAATTGAATCTAAAATTAATGACAGATTCTAATCAAAGCAAGCATAGAACAGCTTTTACTGTTTCTATTGAAGCTAAAAAGGGAGTAACTACTGGAATAAGTGCTAAGGATAGGGCACAAACAATCAAAGTCGCAGTTTCACCAACATCTAAACCAGCTGATTTGGTTAGTCCTGGACATATTTTTCCCCTTCTAGCAAATGACGGTGGTGTTTTAGTAAGAGCAGGGCATACTGAGGCTGCTGTTGATTTAGCAGGGCTTGCTACTTCTGACAATTATCCGTATGGAGTTATTTGTGAAATTATGAATGATGACGGAACTATGGCTAGATTTGATGATCTAATTAAGTTTTGTAAAAAACATAAATTAAAGATGTCGTCAATAAAAGATTTAATTGAATATAAAGTAAAAAAAGAAAAATTAGTGAAATGCGTTAGAACTGAAGAGTTGAGGTTGAGCGATACGAAGATATTTAAGATGTTTATATACAAAAACATAATAGATAACACTGAACATATTGCATTGGTAAAAGGAAAAATAAATAAAGAGAGAGATATTTTGGTTAGAATGCATAGTTTGAATATTTTTTCGGATTTGTTGAACCAAAAAAAACATAATCTTGACAAAGCTATTGATATAATTTCAAAAAATGAAAATGGAATAATAGTAATTATTAGGAATCCAAAAACGGAATTGTTAATAAAAGACAACAAAATTAAAAGAATCAGTGATAATAAAATTTTGAAAGAATATGGAATTGGTGCTCAAATTTTGACTGATTTAGGAGTTAAAAAAATAAGACTTTTAACAAGTTCGTCAAAAAATATTGTTGGGATTGACGGTTTTGGATTGGAAATTAATGGGTCACAAAAACTATAAAAAAATTTTAATAATTTCTTCAAATTTTTATCAAGAAATTTCTGATAATTTAATCGAGGGTGCAACTAATTATCTCAAGTTAAAAAAAATTCGATATGAAATATTAACAGTTCCAGGTTCTATGGAAATACCTCTTTTTTTAAAAAAAAATATAGATAAGTTTCTTGGATATATTATTTTGGGTTGTGTTATAAAAGGTGAGACTGATCATTACCATGTAGTCAAAGATATTACTTTATCAAAAATATACGATTTTTCTTATGAAAATAATTTTCCGATATCAAACGCACTTTTAACTGTTGAAAATTATTCTCAAGCTTTAGAAAGATCAAAAGTGGATAAAAAAAATCTTGGGGAAAATGCCGCTAAAGTTTGCTTAGAATTAATAAAAAAAATAAATGAAAAATAACTCTCTATCTAAGTCTCTAACTAGATACGCAGCAATCCAAGCATTGTACAATCTAGATTATTCAAAAAACCTTAATGAAGTAAAAAAAAATTTAACCTCAAATAAAGGGTTCTTTGTTGATTCAAACTATGAGCTTAATTTTAAAAAAACAAAAATGAATAAAGTTTTTTTCTCTGATATTTTAAATTACATAGAAAAAGAAAAAGACAAAATTGATGAATTGATTAAAAGTTACCTCGTATCAGAATGGAGACTTGATAGAATACCAAAGGTTCAACTTGCAATTTTAAGAGTTGCTGTAGCGGAGATGATAATTTATCCCAAAACTTCTATTGGTGTTATCATTAGTGAATATATAATGTTCACTGAATGTTTCTATACAGAAAAGGAATTTTCTTTCACTAATGCAATACTGGAGAAAATTTACAATAAACTTAAAGAGTATCCAAAATTAAAATTAAATGAATGAAGAACAGAAATTAATAAAAACTTTTTTTTATCCAATCGCAGATAACAAAGAATCAATGGAGCTAAAAAATGATGCGGCTGTTTTGTTTAAAAAGAAAAAGATGATTATAACATCTGATATGATGATTGAAGATGTACACTTTGACAAAAGTTATAATCCAGAAATTTTGGCCAGAAAACTTTTAAGAATTAATTTGTCTGATGTTGCTGCTATGGGTGCTTCACCTTACGGATATACTTTAAATGTTGCGATACCAAAAAGAAATAGGGTACGTTGGCTAGAAAAATTCTCTCATGGTTTAAATTTAGATGGAAAAAAATTTGGTATTAAACTATTTGGTGGTGATCTTAGTGTGTCTTCAAAGATTTTTTTATCTGCAACTTTTTTAGGAGTTGTAGGTAATAAATTTCACAAAAATTTTCATGTAATTAAGGATTCTGAAATTTATGTGGGAGGAAATATAGGTGATGCTGCAATAGGTCTGAGTATTTTGAATAAAAAAATAAGTTTGAAAGATAAAAGTTATTTTTTAAATAAACTCTTTCTTCCAGATCCTCAAATTTCTCTTGGTAAATCACTTACAGGGATAGTAGATTTTTGTACAGATATTTCAGATGGATTATTAACTGAGCTTGAAACAATTGCAAATAACTCAAACTTAAAAGCAAATATTTTTGAATCTGAAATACCTCTTTCAACTCAGACTAGAAAAGTATTGAAGAAAAGCGGATTGAAAAAAAAAGTATTAGAGCTGATTCTTACAGGAGGAGAAGATTATAAGCTTTTATTCTCTGTGAGAAGCAGTAAAAAAAAATATTTAAAAGATAACATTAAGAATATAAAAAAAATTGGTTTTTTTTCTTCTGGTACAGGAGTTGAAATATATGATCAAAATAAGAAAAAAATAAATTTTAAAAAAAAAGGCTTTTGTCATTTTTAATTATTTGATATTGATGTGATTTAAATAATATATAAATCTTTTAAATCGATTTTTTAATTGTATGTATTTTGAATATTTTATTGTCTTTTTCTGTTCACTTTTATCATTAATATACGGTGGCTACACCATTAATAAAATCCTTCAATGTCCTGAAGGTTCGGAAAGAATGAAAGAAATAGCTTTAGCAATTCAAGAAGGTGCACAGGCGTATTTAAATAGACAATACATTACAATTTCCTTAGTAGGGGTACTCATAGCTGTTTTATTGTTTTATTTGATGGAGAACCATTTTGTTTCAATTGGTTTTGTGATAGGTGCTTTTTTATCGGGGCTTGCAGGCTACATTGGGATGTTTGTTTCAGTTAGAGCTAATGTTAGAACTACAGAAGCAGCAACTGATAGTATACATAAGGCTTTAGATATATCATTTAAATCTGGTGCTATCACTGGTTTTTTAGTTGTCGGTCTAGGACTTTTAGGAATGATAAGTTACTATGGTTATCTAAACTTTTATCTTGGCGAATCTGAAGGTAGGAAAATTATAGAAGCAATGGTAGCTCTAAGCTTTGGTGCATCTCTTATATCAATATTTGCAAGATTGGGTGGAGGTATTTTTACAAAGGGTGCAGACGTAGGAGCAGATCTTGTTGGTAAAATTGAGGCAGGTATACCTGAAGATGATCCGAGAAACCCTGCAGTAATTGCTGATAACGTTGGAGATAATGTTGGTGATTGTGCAGGTATGGCAGCAGATTTATTTGAAACTTATGCTGTAACCATAGTTGGAACAATGGTGCTAGGTTTAATTTTATTTCAAGGTGTAGATCAAAAAATCTTTATGATGTACCCACTCTTAATTGCAGGAGTTTGTATCGTTTCATCACTTGTTGGATCTTATTACGTTAAATTAGGTGATTCTCAAAACATCATGGGTGCTCTTTATAAAGGGCTAATAATAACTGCGCTAGCCTCTGTTGTTTTCATATACCTCATCACCGAATTTTTCATTGGACTTGATAAAGTTATTATTAACAATGATCTTTTTATCGAATCTTTTTCTGGTGTAGATTTATTTTATTGTGCTCTAGTGGGTCTGACTGTTACAGGTTTAATCGTATGGATAACCGAGTATTATACAAGTACAGAATTCTCTCCAGTAAAATCAGTTGCTAACTCTTCTCAGTCAGGTCATGCAACTAACATTATTCAAGGTCTTGCCATTTCTATGCAGTCAACCGCTTTACCAACTATTGTAATTATTTTAGGAATTGTATTTTCTTATAAATTTGCTGGTCTTTATGGAATTTCGATAGCAGCTACAACGATGCTTGCATTAGCTGGAATGATTGTTGCACTTGATGCATATGGTCCTGTAACCGATAATGCAGGTGGCATAGCTGAAATGTCAAACCTACCGGAGAGTGTTAGAAAAACTACGGATGCTCTTGATGCAGTGGGAAATACAACAAAAGCGGTAACAAAGGGATACGCTATTGGCTCTGCAGGCCTGGCATCACTTGTTTTATTTGGAGCTTACACTCAAGATTTGAAGTATTATTTTCCTAATTTAGACGTTAAATTTTCATTAGATGATCCATACGTTGTAGTAGGGTTGCTAATTGGAGGAATGTTACCTTATCTTTTTGGATCAATGGGAATGACAGCGGTTGGTAAAACAGCATCAAAAATTGTGAATGAGGTAAGAAGACAATTCAGGGAGAATAAGGGAATAATGACAGGAAGATCAAAACCTGAATATGGAAAGGCAGTAGATATTTTAACTAAAGCTGCTATTATTGAAATGATCGTACCCTCTCTTTTGCCAGTGTTGGCCCCTTTCATTACTTATTTTTTAATTTATTTTATTTCAGGAACCGAGTCAGCGGCTTTCACTGCTTTGGGTGCAATGTTATTAGGAACCATTGTTACTGGTTTATTTGTAGCTATTTCAATGACATCTGGCGGAGGTGCTTGGGATAACGCTAAAAAATATATAGAAGATGGAAATTTTGGTGGAAAGAATTCTGACGCTCATAAAGCAGCTATCACAGGAGACACAGTTGGAGACCCCTATAAAGATACGGCTGGACCTGCTATCAATCCAATGATTAAAATTGTGAACATTGTTTCAATTTTATTGTTATCAATGTTAGCTTAATCTTCGGCTTTGCCACTTCCTATTATGACTCCTCGGCCACCACCGACTGGCACACCAAAATTTCGAATAAGAGACTGAAAAAAGGTTTCCTTTTGACCAGAACTTTTTGTTTTTAGATCTGACATAGCTACATCCATTGATTGATTTTCATCATAAATAAAAATATTTTTTAACTTATTTCCCTTATCAAAATTAAGCTCTAACACAAATTGTTCATCAATTGATGGATCTAGGAATGCAATTTTTGAATTTACAGTACCTACATAGTAAAAAGAATTATCACCAAGAGTTCCGCGAAAAGTTGGCTCACCTAAAATTTTAGATACTGATTGTTTACTATCTTTTCCTATTTGAAGCAGTGAAACAAGTTGAGCTTCGGGTAAGTTACCATGAATTTCTTTTTGACTTACACATGAGGAGAGACAAAAGCAAAAAATTGATGAAAAAAAAAATAAATTAACTAATTTAAACATATGAAAAACTATATTAAAGATGTTTATAAGAAAATTGTAGAACAATCAAAAAAAAAATTTTTTTTTGATGTTTTTTTTGTACCAAATAAAACAGATTCTCTAATAGAAGTTTTTCAGTTAAATTTAATTGTAGTATTATGGTATATGAAAAAAAAAGAATTTGATCAGAAAGACATTACACTTTTAATTTCGATCTTTCTCAAAGATCTAGAATCACTTTGCTTTGAAATTGGAGAAGCTGAATCAAGGATTCCAAGAAAAATGAGAAAATTGACTGAGAATTTTTATGGAAGACTATACAGCTATTCAATTCAATTTGACAAAATTTTTGAAAAAAAGGACTGTCAATTAATAAAAAAACTTAAATCTAATTTCAATGAAGAGAAGATTAATTACGTTAAATATTCAAGATATCTTCAAAAAAATATAAATTATCTTTGTAAGACTGAGAAAAAAGATTTTCAAAAGCTGACTTTTTTTTGACTTAAAGTCATAAAATAAAAAAAAAACGTTGTCATGTTATATTTTTTTTTGTAAACATTCAGCTTTACGAGATTATTTATGGCTGTTCCAAAAAGAAAAACAACTCCTTCAAAAAGAAAAATGAGAAGATCACACGATAGTCTTCTTAAACAAAATGTTATGGAATGCCCAAATTGTGGTGAACTAAAACTGACCCATCACGTATGTCAGGCATGTGGCTATTACGATAAAAAGTTGATAATTAGCTCAAAAGAAGCTGAGTCTGAGGAAGATTCAGATTCAAATGACTAATGTTCGGAGAGAAACTTGAAAAATATAGTTCTTGCCATTGATGTTATGGGTGGCGACTACGGTCCTAAAACCACTGTTGAGGGCGTTGCGATGGCGTCTAAAATACATCCCAATGTCAAGTTTATGTTGTTTGGTGATAAAGATAAATCAAATAACGATCTACTTGAAAACTCCGAGTTTAATAACTTTGAATTTTTTCATACTAATGAAAGCATAAAATCCGACGACGAACCAGTTAATGCGCTAAGAAAATTAAAAAAATCGAGTATGAGATTGGGGATTAATTGTGTAAATTCAAAAGAATGTCATGGTTTTGTTTCAGCTGGTAACACTGGAGCTTTAATGGCTATATCAAAATTTGTTCTAAAAACTATAAATGGTATTGATAGACCAGCGATTGCGGGGATTCTTCCAACTATGAAAGGCCAAACAGTTGTTTTAGACTTGGGTGCAAACGTTGATTGCACAAGTCAAAACCTTGTTCAATTCGCTTTAATGGGTGATGTTTTTTCTAAAACAGTCATTGGTATAAAAAATCCTGTTTTAGGTTTATTAAATGTAGGATCTGAACATATTAAAGGAAATTCAGTTGTTAAACAAACTTTTGAGGATTTGAAAAAGATATCACCAAAATTAAATTTTTATGGATTTATTGAAGGTAATGATATTAACAAAGGTAATGTAGATGTGGTAGTGACGGATGGTTTTTCTGGTAATATTGCACTAAAAACAGCTGAAGGTGTTGCCGAATTAATTTTTACATTCCTTAAAAATTCTTATAAAAGTTCCCTAGTTTCAAAAATTGGATATTTTTTATCTAAACCAGCAATAAATAGATTTAAGACAAGAATTGACCCAAGAAAATATAATGGTGCTGTTCTGCTTGGTTTAAATGGGATTGTTGTTAAAAGTCATGGAGGAACAGATGCATTTGGTTTTTGCAATGCAATAAGCGTGGCTGTATCATTAATAGAGAATTCATATATAAATGAAATTGAAAAAAAAATTAAAATTTAATTCGTGAATATTTATACCAAAATATCGGGTTTTGGACATTTTCTTCCAAAAAAAATATACTCAAATGAAGATTTAAAAAAAATAGTCGATACATCTGATGAATGGATATACTCTCGAACAGGTATTAAGCAAAGACATATCGCTGAGAGCAATGAACTCACTTCTAATCTTGCAATTAATGCAGCTTTAAGTGCCTTCAATAACTCAAAAATAGACCCAAAAGTCATAGACTGTATAATAATTGCTACGACTACCCCAGATAATACTTTTCCCTCTACGGCTACAAAAGTTCAAAATTTTTTTCAGTTAAAGGATATTCCATCATTTGATATTCAAGCAGTTTGTTCAGGCTTTATTTATGGATTACAAATTGCTGACTCGTTCATAAAATCAGAGAAATTTAAAAATATTTTACTCATTGGAGCTGAAACCCTATCAAAAATCGTTGATTGGAAAGATAGAAGAACCTGTGTATTGTTCGGTGATGGTGCAGGCTCGATGATTTTATCTGCAGATAAAAAAAAAAATGGAATTTTATCAACAAAAATTTATTCAGATGGTGAATGGATTGATAGTCTGTATGCTGATGGAGGACCTTCTCTTAATCAAAGAGTAGGGAAAATTAGAATGAAAGGTCAAGATATTTTTAAACAAGCGGTAACCAAACTTTCTCAGGCAACAGAAAATGCTCTAAAAGAGTGTAACTTAAATAAAGAAGACATAAATTGGTTTGTACCTCATCAAGCAAATCAAAGAATAATTTTAAGTACAGCAAAAAAATTAGGTATTGGCGAAAAAAAAACAATTAGTACAGTAGAAAATCATGCCAATACATCAGCAGCTTCTATTCCTTTGGCTATATCAAGTGCTGTGAATTCGGGTAAGATTAAAAAAAATGATATTTTAGCACTTTGTGCGATTGGTGGAGGCCTTACTTGGGGAAGTTGTATTTTAAAAATTTAATAATATAATCGTACAATGAATAAAATTATTTCAAAGGCAATTTTGGTAAATCATTTAAATGAAACAATTGGACTTTCGAAAAGAGAATGTCAGATTTTCTTCGAGACTTTTATCGATATTTTAATGAAAAGTTTAAAGAATAAAAAAGATGTAAAAATTGTAAATTTTGGAATCTTTAAATTGAGACAGAAAAATGAAAGGGTAGGAAGAAATCCAAAAACAAAAATTGAGTTTAAAATAAGTAAAAGAAATGTTGTTAAGTTTAAAGCTTCAGAGTTTCTATTAAACACAATCAACCCAGTACAATCAAATTTAGATGAAAAGTCCTGAAGCACTAAAAACTATCGGTGAAGTTGCAAAAATTGTTAATGTACCAATCTACGTGTTAAGATTTTGGGAAAAAAAAATAAATTTGATAGCTCCAATAAAAAAAAAAAATGGCACAAGATACTATAATAATTCTCAAATAACTATTATAGAAACCTTAAAAAATCTTTTATACATAAAAAAATATTCAATAGATGGTGCAAATAGGCAATTATCCAAAGAGATGTCAAATGTAAATGAGAAAGAAAAAATTATTAAAGACTTAAAAGAATTAATTATTGAAATAAATAAACTAATATAACGGGGCGTAGCGCAGTTTGGTAGCGCGTCCGTCTGGGGGACGGGAGGTCGCTGGTTCAAATCCAGTCGCCCCGACCATTATTATGAAAAAGAAATTTAGGATTTTTTACAGTACTTGTGGAAACTCAAAGGATGCAAAAGCCATAGCAAATTATTTGTTAAAAAATAATAAAGCTTTATGTGTGAATTTAATCAGAAATATTGATAGTTTCTATTTAGAAAATAAAAAAATTCAAAACCAAAAAGAAGTTATTTTAATAATTAAAACTTGTAGTACAAGTATTCAAATACAGAGAAGTTTAAAAAAAATTCATAGATATGATACACCAATAATTGTTGAACTAAAAACAGGCTTACCAAATAAAGATTATCTTAAATGGTTTTTTGAAAATTAGATTAATTATTAGGTGTTGACAGTTTTTATTAATACGTTAGTTTCATAAAAAAATTAAAATGAAAACTTACAGTTTAAAACAAAAAGATATTAGAAAAAAATGGTACCTGATCAATGCAGAAGGTCTTGTTCTTGGTCGTTTAGCATCAAAAATATCAGTGTTACTTAGAGGCAAACACAAAACTAATTATACGCCTAATCTAGACTGTGGAGATAACGTTGTTGTCATCAATGCAAAAAAAGTGAAGTTAACTGGTTCAAAAGAAAAAAAAAAGGTTTATTATAAACACACTGGATATCCAGGTGGTCTTAAGGAAACTTCTTTTTTTGAAATGTTAAATGGGAAAAACCCTACAAACATAATAAAGAAAGCAGTTGAAAGAATGATGACAGCCAACGCACTTTCAAAAAAACAGCTTTCAAATTTAAAAATTTTCGGTGACGAAAAACATACTCTTGAAGCACAAAAACCTGAATTCATAGATTTTGCTTCTCAAAATAGAAAAAATAAGGTTTCATAATGGCTAAAGATACATCAGAAAATAAATTATCCTCAGAACCAATTTCAATAGATACAGCAAAACCAAATTTAGATAACCTCGGTAGAGCTTATGCAACTGGTAGAAGAAAAACATCTGTATCAAGAGTATGGATTAAATATGGAACTGGAAAGATCGTTGTTAATGGCAAGCCTATTAATGAATATTTTTTAAGGAAAATTTACTCAACTATTCTTCAAGACCCACTTAATAGAACAGAAAACTTAGATAAAGTGGAAATTTTTTCAACTGTTTCTGGCGGTGGTTTGTCTGGTCAAGCAGGAGCACTGAGACATGGAATCAGTCGTGCCCTGGTCAACTTAGACCCTACACTAAGAAAAAAACTTAAACAATTAGGCTTCTTAACAAGGGATGCAAGAAAAGTTGAAAGAAAAAAATTCGGTAAACATAAAGCGAGAAGAAGCCCTCAGTTTTCAAAAAGATAGTTAATGTCAATAAATGTTTGTATTTTTGGTGTGTCTGGTTATACAGGCTCTACCCTTCTTAAATTATTGAACAAACATAGGCATGTAAATTTAATCGGTGTCTTTGGAGATAAAACTTTAGGAAAAAAAATAAGAGATTTATTTCCGAGTCTTCAAAATTTGCCAAATTTAACAGTCACTAATTACAAGAAATTTAATTTTAAAACAACTGATTTGATTTTTAGTTGTATCCCTCATGGAAAGTTTCAAAAAGAAATTTTTCCTAAACTTGACTATGATAATTCAATTATTGATTTGTCAGGTGATTTTAGGATTGATGATAAAAAAGAATATGAAAAATATTACAAGTGTAAACATAAAAGTTTTTCATATAAAAACAAATTCGTTTATGGTTTGAGTGAAATTAATCGAAAAAGCATCAAATCTTCAAAATTCATCGCCAACCCTGGATGTTATCCAACTTCTGTACTTATTCCTTTAATTCCTTTGCTTAAAAAAAAAATCTTTAAGAAAACAGAGTTTATAATTGATTCAAAATCTGGCGTGAGTGGTGCAGGAAAGACCTTAAAAGAACAATATTTGTTCTCTGAATTAAATAACAATTTTTTTTCTTATGGTTTTAACGATCATAAACATTATCCAGAAATTTTTCAGGAATTAAAAAAGAATGGTTTTGAAAGTTCTTTGACATTTGTACCACATTTGCTTCCTGTTTTTAGCGGAATTCAATCAAACATATATATCCATGCAAACACGGTTAAATACGACGAGGTCCTATTTACACTGAAAGAATTTTACAAGAATGAGATCTTTATTAGTATTGATAACAAGAATATTCCTAAGCTCTCTGATGTACAAAACACAAATAAAGTGAAAATATCAGTTTTTACTAATAAAATAAAAAAAACTATAATTATCATTAGTTTATTAGATAATTTAATTAAGGGTGCAGCTGGACAGGCAATACAAAATATGAATTTAATGTTTGATTTCAAAGAATATGAATCACTTTTATAAAATGACAGGTAAAATTCTTAAATATAATAATATAACTCCGACAATAAAAAAAAATGTATTCATCGCTGACGGTTCAAAAATTATTGGTAACGTTGAAATTAACGAAGAATCAAGCATATGGTATAATTGTGTTCTAAGGGGTGATGTTGATTATATAAAGATAGGTAAAAATACAAATATCCAAGATGGTACTATTATACATGTTTCTTCATATGGCTTTTCTGCGACTGGAAGAAATGGATCCCCAACAGAAATTGGTGACAATGTCACCATTGGTCATAATGCAACAATACATGCATGTAAAATAGATGATAACGCACTTGTAGGAATGGGAGCAGTGGTTTTAGATAATGCAGTCATTAACAAAATGGCTTTCATTGCAGCTGGTGCTGTCGTTACACCTGGCTCAAATATTAAAGAAAATGAACTCTGGGCAGGAAACCCTGCAAAATTTCTTAGAATGACTAACGAAAACGAAAAAAAACTTTTAATTAATACTCCAAAGGTTTACGGAGTACTGAGAAAAGAATTTTTAAAAAAGAATTGAGTTTTTTTTTTTTAATTTTTATTATAAATAATTGTGATGAAATTTTTAAAGATAATTTTCTTTGTTCCTTTTTTTATGTTGGCCTCCTGTGAAACAATAACAGATTGGACTGAATCAATTATTCCTGGAGATGACGAATTTGTAGAGGAGGGAAATGATAATCAACAGCTTTTATCTGACGAGATAGAGACGAAAGATCCTTCATTGGCGGAGATACTCGCAGAATCTATGAACGAAGACGATTTTGAGATAGCAGATGAACAGCTGTCAGCAACACCTACAAAAGAGTACGACAGTGTCTTGATTGACCAAAGTGACGAATCAACAATTACCGAAACTACAGAGTCTCAAAACACCGAAACCGTTCAGGAAGATCCATCAGAGACCATAGATAACATTCTTAAAGAGCAAGCTCAGGCTAAAGCTTCTGAAAATAACACATTCAAGGCCCCTGAGAGTTTAGTATCTTCATTAAATTTGAAAGATAAAATCCAATATAGAGTAGCTACGATTAATTTCAGATCAGGCTCTAGTATTGTTGATGGTAACGGACTTAAAAAAATTAAAAAGATTGTGAAAATAGCTAAAGAAAGAAATGCAAAAATTAAAGTAATTGGACATGCAAGCGAACGAACAAAAGACATGCCAATAGCTGAACACAAAATCGTAAACTTTATGATTTCTGATAAAAGAGCTCATTCTGTTGCAAATATCTTTATTGAAAAGTATGGCTTTCCCAGAAATAAGTTAGAAACCGAAGCTGTTTCCGATTCAAAACCTCTTTTTAAAGAAATTATGCCAGCAGGCACAAAAGCAAATCAAAGAACTGAAATTTTCATAATTTACTAATCTTGTGCCTTCAAAATTAACAAGGATTGCTATTGCTGGAGTTGGCACAGTTGGTACGGGTGTTTTAAACCTTTTAATTAAAAACAAAATATTAGGAAAATTCAATCTTGATATATCCCATATTGCGAGTAGAAGAAAATTTAACAAAAAAAAATTAAATTTAAAAAATACAAAAATTTTTAATGATGCAAAAGAATTAACAAAAATTGATGACTATGAGATCTTAATTGAACTTATTGGTGGGGATGAAGGAATTTCAAAAGAAATTGTATTTGATGCACTAAGAAAAGGAAAAAAAGTTATAACTGCAAATAAAGCTCTTGTTTCTAAATACTGGAAAGAGATAAATAAAAGTTGTAAAGATAATAATTCATTTGTTTTTTTTGAGGCTGCAGTTGCCGGCGGAATTCCAATCATTAAAGTAATTCAAGAATTTCTATTATCAAATAAAATTACAAAGATTTACGGTATTTTAAACGGAACTTCAAACTTTATTCTGACAAATATGTTTATTAAAAATGAGAATTTTAAGGAGGTTTTAAAAAAAGCTCAAGATCTTGGATACGCTGAGGCAGATCCTTCTTTTGATATTGATGGTGTTGACACAGCCCATAAGCTTTCGATACTGGCTTCTATTGCATTTAATTTAAATTGTAATTTTAATAATATTTCAACTGAAGGTATAAGAGAAATAGAATTAGCTGATTTAAAATACTCTGAGGAACTTGGATATAAAATAAAACTTTTAGGAATTACTCAATTTTATAGTAATGAATTACTTTGTTTTGTTTATCCGTGTCTGATTCATAAAAGTGAATTAATTTCATCTGTTGATGGAGTTTATAATGGAGTTGTGGTTGAGTCTGATTTTTGTAACAAGAGTTTTCTTCAAGGCGAAGGTGCAGGAGCTGAACCCACTGCAACATCTGTGGTTAGTGATTTAATAAGTAGTATAAATGTAACTAGATCAAAACTTATACCAAATTCTAAAATTAAATATAAGAATCTAAAAATAAACAACAGGTATGGAAGATATTTTTTAAGATTTACAACTATTGATAAATCAGGGGTAATTTCAGGTATTACAAAAGAATTTAAAATTAATAATATCTCAATGAAGACTATGCTTCAAAAGGACCAAAGCCCTAATTCTAGAAACGCAACGATTGTTATAACTACTCATAAATGTTCAGAAAAAGACATAAAAAAAGCATTAAAAAAAATTGATTCTCTTAAATTTGTAGTAAAGAAAACTGTAATGATAAGAATTGAAAGTCTATAAAATACTATCCTAGTTTATATACAGAAAAAGTGTTTGAATATTAAATAATAGATTTTGTTTTTGAAATGTTTTTTCCAATTAAAGGGAGTGCATAATTTATAAATTTTTTTGTAATAAAATTTTGTTTATAATTATAAAAATCTTTTGACATTACTTTTGTTTGACCAGCAACATCTTTTAGTAAATTTATCCTGAACGAAACTTTATAGGGTTTTGATAAGATTTTCCTTTCCTCGATACCAGCAGAAAACGAGTAACTTACTCGAAGTGCTTTTTTTACGGCAAACTTTCCTATTTCAAATGCTTCCTTTTGATCTACTTCGGAAGTTGAACCTAAAAAGGATCTTTGCGGGTAACCAAGAGTATCAGCCCTAACCCTAGGTAATTTAAGTTTCGATTTTATTTGCTGAGCTAAAAAATCTCCCAATGAACCTGATCCAGATAACTGAATATTACCATGAGCGTCATATTCTTTAGTTTTAGATATTTCCTGAGAAACAAGTTTTTTATTTTTATTTTGAATACCTTCTGAAACTGCAATTATACATTTGCCATGTCTAATGTAAGTCTTTTTTATATCTTCTAAAAAACTCTGATAAGAAAAAGAAAATTCAGGTAAATAAATTAGATGAGGTCCATCATTATTATTCTGTCTTAACAAAGCAGATGATGCAGTAAGAAAACCTGCATGTCGTCCCATCACAACCCCAATATATACCCCAGGAAGAGATTTTACGTCATAATTGATACCTGAAAAAAGCTGGGCAACATATTTCGCAGCTGAACCAAAACCAGGTGTATGATCATTTGAAACTAGGTCATTATCAATTGTTTTTGGTATGTGTATACATTGAAGTTTATACCCAGTTTTATTAGCATGTTCAGAAATTATTCTTAAACTATCGGAAGAATCGTTACCTCCAATATAATAGAATTTATTTATTTTTTTTCTCTTAAGAACTTTGAAAATTTCCAAACAATATTTATTGTCAGGTTTATCTCTCGTAGATCCAAGCGCTGCTCCTGGTGTTTGAGAAATTACTTTTAGATCGTTTTCAGAAATTTTATTGAGATTTTTAAATTTATTATTAATAATTCCTCTTACGCCATTTAATGATCCTAAAACTGAAGATTTAAGTTTTTTTTCCTCTTTAATAATAGATACTAAAGACATATTAATGACATTGGTTGGTCCTCCACCTTGAGCTATTAATATATTCTTATTACTAAACATAAAAAATCATGGTAAATTTTTATATGCAGATTAAAGCTAAAGCTAATGAAGAACAATTAAAAAAAAATATATCTGTAAAAAAACAATATTGGTTTGAAAAAGATTTTAACTCAAAAAAAGAAAAAAACTTTTTAGAAAAAAAAATAAATCCTGTTCTTTCAAGATTATTGTCATCAAGAAATGTTGAAGCTAACAATTTTGAAGACTATATGAATCCAAAAATTAAAAATATCTTGCCTGATCCATTCATTCTCCATGATATGGAGATAGCAACTAATAAAATAGTTGAAATTATAAAAGAAAAAAAAAAAATAGGTATTTTTGGTGATTATGATGTTGACGGATCAACATCTACAGCTCTATTGAGTAGATACTTCAAGGAAGCAGGTGTTGAATTTGAATTCTATATTCCTGATAGAATTAAAGAGGGTTATGGTCCAAATCAAGATGCGTTCGCAAAGTTAGTGGATAGTAATTGTGAACTGATTATTACACTTGATTGTGGGACTACTGCATTCAAAGAAATTGACTTTACAAATAAAAAAGGTGTGGACGTTATTGTTATTGATCATCACAAGCAAGGCAAAGAACTCCCCAAGGCTTTTGCAATAGTTAACCCAAACAAACAATCAGATAATTCAAATCTAGTTAATTTATGTGCTGCTGGTGTAACTTTTTTTCTTCTTGTGTCATTAAACAGGGAGTTAAAAAAAATAAATTTTTTTAAGGATGGTGAACCAAACTTAATTTTTTTCTTGGATTTAGTTGCTCTCGGTACTGTTTGCGACTTAGTAAAAATTGATCACCTCAACAGAGCTTTTATTAAACAGGGATTAAGAATTTTAAATCACTCCCCGAATTTGGGAGTTTCATCAATTCTCAAAGAATCAAAAATAGATAGTGAAGTTACTGATTACCATTTAGGATTTGTTATAGGACCAAGAATCAATGCTGGTGGGAGAGTAGGTAAGTCATCTCTTGGAGCAGAATTATTATTATGTAATGAAAACAAAATAGCTAATGTTATGGCGCTAAGACTTGGAGAGTTTAACAATCTTCGTAAAAAAATTGAAAAAGCTGTCGAAATTAAAGCTGTTGGAATGGTTCAAGAAAATGATCAAATTATCTGCGTTAATTCTAAGAATTGGCATCCCGGCGTTATTGGTATTGTTGCAAGCAGACTTGTTGAAAAGTTTAACCGTCCTTCAATTGTTATATCAGAGGATGAAAAGTTATGTAAAGCTTCATGCAGATCTGTTCTTAATTTTGATATAGGTGACTTAATAGTTAAGGCAGTAGGTCAGGGATTGTTATTAAATGGCGGAGGTCATAAAATGGCCGGTGGTTTTACAATTTTAAAAGAAAATATTGAGCAATTTAAAGATTTTTTATCAGATAAGTACAAAAAGGGAGCAAGTGAGATATTAAAAGAATATGAATATGTATTAAGGATTACTAATTTAAATATATGTCTGTATGATGAAGTAGCTAAGCTATCTCCTTTCGGACCAGGAAACGTAAAGCCAAGATTTCTTATTAAAAATTGTAATTTAAGTTTCATTAAAGTTGTTGGCAATAATCATCATTCACTGTTGATAGAAGATTCTTATGGAAATAGAACTAGAGGAATTGCATTTAACTCTGTAAATCAGGATATCGGAAATTTTTTAGATGGCTTTTCCGGTGAAACCGTAGATCTGATCGCAATTCTTCGAAAGAATGAGTGGAACAACGAAGTTTCAATTCAGTTACAAATAGAGGATATAATAATTAGTTAGTCTACTATTCTCATTTGAGTGTAATAAATTTTACAGTCTTTACCGTCGGTTGAGATAAGACACTCTAGATATTCTGATAACCTAGCATTGGAACAACCTGCCTCTTTGTAAAGAGGGATACCTTGAAAATTTTTCTCAAAGTGTGTTTTAAACCTGTTTAACTCTGCCCTTTTTTGATCGGGAGATATATTTGTTTCTTTTTTAATTTTGAAAATCCCTTCTTGATAAGGAAATATGATTTCAAATCCTCTTTTAAAGCACATGTGGTTTTCAGCTTCTTTCGAATTTACAACATTTACTTGTTGAAAGAAGAAAACAAATGACAAAATATAAACTAATAATTTCATAATATTATTTACTAAAAAATTTAGATAGATATATTATCTTATAAAAAAAAGTCAAGTCCCCTTCGTCTAGTGGTTCAGGACACCGCCCTTTCACGGCGGCAACACGGGTTCGAATCCCGTAGGGGACGCCATTAATTTAAGTAAATCAGGGTGTTAATTCTTAAGCACAAATTTAACTGGAATATAAACTGTGTCGTCAACAAATTTACTTCCTAACATTGCGGGTTTAAATTTCCATGTTTTTAAAGTTTTTACACTTACATCATCAAGTATTTTAAAGCCACTAGATTCTGAAACCTTTATGAATTTAACATTTCCTTTTTTGTCAATATTAGCTTGTATTATAACTCTTCCCTCCCATCCTTTTTTTCTTGCAAGTAAAGGATAACTGGGATGAGGATTATTTTCCGAACCTATTCTGTAAGATGCACTAGATTGAAAGATTTTTTTACTTGCTAATTTACTTAAAATACTTTTTGTTGTTTTACTTGTAAAGTCTTCATGTGCTTGTAATTCGTTAAATATATTTTTCTTTGATTCATTATTTTCTTTATGATTTTTTTTTTTTAAAGTATTTGGTTCAATAGTAGCTTTTAGTTGAGAATTATTATTCTTGTTATTAAATTTAATCTCGGATTCAAGTGTTGGTTTATTAAGTTTTTTTTTTACATCATGAATTTTTTTTTGATAATCAGTTTTTTCGTCTGAGGGAATGCTTTCATCAGATGATACTATAATAACCTCAGTCATTGAAGATTCACTTTTTTTAAAATTGTTATTATTGAAGAAAAAGAATGATAACACAGTCGCATGAAGTCCTAATGACAAAATTAAACCCTTAAGATAAATGTTTTTCAACATCCTCAGAATTCCTTAGATATTTTTAACAATGTATTAAATCCTGGAAGTGTGTAGTAGCTTGCTGAGTGATAAACCCCAGAGCCTGATCCAACCATATAATTGTAATATATCTTATCTTGCAAATTATTTAGAGCTAATGAAACATTAAATCCCTTGTAATTTCCTGTAAATCCAAGATTCAAAGTATGATAACCTTTCTGAATAATTTGGTAGTTAGCAAAATCATTTATTGGACGCGAACTAGATTGATAGTAAACATTAAAATATGTTGAAATATTCTTAAAAGGTAAATAATTAATCCGTAATGAATCAACAAAGGCTGGCACACCAGGAAGGTCATTCCCATTTCTATTCCCTCCCCTAAATTTTGACTGTGTCAGAGTAAAATCATTTTCAATGTTTAAGTTGTCTAAAAAAGAATATTTAATACTATTTTCAACACCATACCTTTCAGTTGGTGCTAAATTTCGATTATAAAAAGAATTATCTGTTGTAGAAATTTCTGAACGTAACCTCATGTAGTATAGGGTTGTTGCAATATTAAATTTTTCATAATTTAGCTTATGACTAAACTCAAAATCATGAGACTTTTGAGGTCCTAAAGCAAAGTGTGCAAAATTAGTAAATCCGCTCCCGAGCCCAATTCTTTCGTCTAAATTAGGATACCTGAAACTTCTTCCAACTTTTGTAGATATTGTATTGTGATTATTTATTTTATGTTCGTAACCGAGATGATAAGCAAACTGAGGAGTTGAGACACTTTCAGCAGATTTATCGGTAAATGTTCCGCCATAATATGCTCCTGGTGTTACACTATTGGATGCTCGAAACCAGTTGCCATGATATCTTGCCCCGACTGAGAATTTATTTTCTGAATCTAAAGTGACGTTAGTATTAAAATAAAAAGCTGCTGTTTTGTCAGTCATTTTATAATTTGTGTAGTAATAATTTCCATCAGATTGCATTCTATCGGAGTAGTAGTTAGCGTATATAAGATCAATCCCAACAATGTTATCAAACTTGATTTGATTAACTTTATATTGAAAAAGATACCTAGGCGAAATTTGGTAGTTATAAATCTCTGTGTCCATATACTCTCCAGAGTTCATCTGACTTTTGTCGAAACTGTAACTTCCATCGACGACAACTTCGTGATTATTAATTAAGGAATAGCTTAATCCGTAAAAAGCTTTGTAGCCATTTCTTTGATTAAATTGAGTTGGAGTGGTAGTTCCTCTTGGATCACTCCTGAGTGTAACCGGAGTCCGTGTCCCAGGTAACTCAAGAAATTGGTTATGCGATAGAACATTTAAGTGATAGGAGAGATTTTCTGTGATTCCTTTAAATTCAATATTGCCATTTCTCTGGCTTAGCGCATTGTTTCTTCTGAAACCATCAGTGGAAATAAAATTAGTATTACCTGTTATTGAAAAACTTTCGGATGTTTTTGTGCCTGATAAGGCTCCTTCAAATTTACCAAATGAGCCAACTACAAATTTAGTGAACAATGAATCTTTCTGTCCTGGAAGAGTATCTGTAATAATATTTACTGTTCCAGCCGTAGAGTTGTTTCCGTAAAGAACAGAATTATTACCTTTTGTAATTTCTATTTTTTGAATACTGTCAACTGGTATAATTGACAGATCTACTAAACTCATATCTCCAAGTGTAAGTTTTTGTCCGTTGATTAAAATGGCTGTGTTATCTCTCGCAGTATCAGCAAACCCTCTGATATCTATTCTTGATCCAACTCCAAATCCCGTTCCGTAAATATCAAATTGTTTTTTTATTCCTGGAAAATTTGTAATTAAATCAACCACGGAATCACTAGTTGAATTTTGAATATCGCTTTTGTTGATAATATAAGTTTCGGCACCATATATTCCCTCGGCT
>CACCPY010000011.1 GCA_902547955.1 uncultured Alphaproteobacteria bacterium
AAACATTTTTTGACAACTTTTTAAGAGATTCCTGCATAAATTTTGAATTATGAGTTTTTTTTAAACTTTTTTTTATTCTGTGTTCAGTAAAGAAAATAGTTTTTGATAAAATTTCCTTTTTCAATTCATTTTTTATTTTTTCTTCAACTTGTTTTGAATTTTTATCAAAGGTATTTTGTTTTCTTAATGAAATAACGCGTAATTCCTCATTAACATTTTTCTCTATTCTTTTAATCTCGGTTAAGGTATCTAATTTGAGTTGTTCAATTTTCTCTAAATTAATTTTTAGATTTTCCTCTTGTTCTCTATGAAGCTTTTCAGCTTCATTTTTAAGCCTTTGTGCCTCATCAATTTTATTTTTTAGATCGTCTATTTTTTTATTAAGATTATCTGATATTTGAGATTTGACTGGCTTGAATATAAGTATAATGAAAAGCAGAAAAGAAATCGCTACCCAAATTGTTGCATCATCTAAAATTGATAAATCAATCATTTGGGATCCTTTTGAAATTTTTCGAAGTCATCAAGTGAAGATTTACTTTTTTCACCGAGAATTTTCTCAAAAATTTGATCTGATAATGCGATTACAATTTCTGGAATTTTTTTCTCAATCTTAGTTTTTGAAATTGTTAGATCTTTTATAACAACTTCTCTTTTTTTCTCATATTCGACATCTAATGAAGAAATTTTTTTATCGAGAATAGCTTTGTTTTCATTAATGGCTTTGTTAATTTGAATATTAGAATTTTCCTTTTCTTTACTCATTTCATTATTGATTTTTTGTATAATATTTTCCATAGATTGATTTATAGATTTTGATTCTGACAAAAGTTTATCAATAGTTTCATCTCTTCTATTTCGAATTTTTTTTATTTTAGGTATGAATATTGAGTTAATGATAAAAAAAAGAAATGTGAAAAAAATTAGTAGCCAAAATAATTGTGAGCTGAATGATTCTGGGTTTAGTTGTGGCATACCGCCTTTCCCTTCAGCACTGTAAGAACCTCGAAAACTAATAAGAATAACTAACGTGAGTAAAAATCTACTCATAACACTCAAAAAACGAAGAGTAATAATAAAGCAATAATTAATGCAAAAAGTGCTAGAGCTTCAACCAATGCAAATCCAAGCATTGTCATTGTAAAAACATGCTCTCTTGCTTCAGGGTTTCTTCCGACAGCCGTAATAAAGGCTGAGAAAATAGAACCTATTCCAATTCCTGATCCAATTACACCAAGAACGGCTATACCAGCACCTAGTAGTTTTGCAGATTCAATATCCATAAGTTTACTCCTTTAGTTGTTAAATATTAATGTAAATGTATTGCATCATTTATATACAAACAAGTTAATATTGCAAATACATAAGCTTGGAGAAAGGCGATAACTATTTCAAGGCCAGTCAATGCTATTAAAAAGGCAACTGGTAATGCACCTCCTATAATAAAACTATTAGCTCCTAATACAAAGACAAATCCCCCAATAACTTTTAGCAGAGTGTGCCCAGCCATCATATTTGCAAAAAGTCTAACCGACAGGCTTACTGGTCTAGATAAATATGAAATTACTTCAATTGGAACAAGTAAAATCAGCATTGCCTTTGGAACACCACTTGGTGCAAAAAATCCAAGAAACTTAAATAACCCATGTTTAAAGATAGCTATAAATGTAACTAAAATAAAAATGAAGAATGAGATTGCAAAAGTGACTATTATATGGCTTGTCCAAGTGAAGCTGTATGGAAGCATACCTAAGAGATTTCCAAGTAAAATAAACATGAACAAAGAAAAAATGAAAGATAAATATTTCATTCCCTCTTTTCCAATATTATCACCTATCATACCAGCAATGAATTCATATGATAATTCAACTAACGTCTGACTTTTACTAGGAATAATTGATGAATTTTTTAAACCTATTGATAGAAATAGTATTATTAATAAAACTGTAGCTAACATTGCCAAAGAGGAGTTTGTAAAGGAGATATCATACCCAAATACCTCTATGGGCACGATGGTTTTAATTTCAAACTGAGATAGTGGACTTGCCATGTTTATATTTTTTTACTTAAGTTTACTCATGTATCTAATAATATTATAAAATCCAGTGATCACCCCTAATAGCAAAAAAATAATAAAAAATATAGGGTGTGTTGAAAAAATTTTATCTATGCCCAGACCTATAAAAATTGAAACAATAATTGTGGAAACAAGATCCACACTAATCCTTATCCCTACATTAAGATTTTTCGGTGAGTGATTTTGTTTATTTGTTTTATTTTTTTCTTCTAAAATTTTGATTTTTTCCTTTAACTTAACTTCTTTGTTTTGCATTTTAAACAGCTTCTTTAAAATTATCTTTGTCAAAGTCTACTGAAACAACATCAGAAATTCCTTTCTGGGCCATTGTAACACCATAAACTCTGTCAATTGATGACATTGTGAATTTGTGATGTGTAATGATCAAAAACTTAGTTTTTGTGTTACTTTTTAATTCAGCTAAAATTTTACAAAATTTTTCAACATTTATATCATCTAAGGCCGCATCAACCTCATCCAATATACAGATGGGTGAAGGGTTGATCAAAAAAATAGAAAAAATTAATGAAATAGCAGTTAATGTTTTTTCACCCCCAGACAATAAACTAATGTTAGATAATTTTTTACCAGGAGGTCTCGCAAATATCTCTAATCCGGTTTGTAGGGGGTCATCTGATTTAACCAACTCTAACTTTGCCTCTCCACCATTAAATAATTTTTTAAATAAATCTGAGAAATTTTTGTTAACTTTTTCAAATGCTGATAGTAATCTATTTTTACCTTCAGAATTAATTTTATTGATTGCTAATCTGAGTTTTTCTATTGCCTGCTCCAAATCATTTTTTTCTAATTCAATTTCTTCGATTAAAGTTTCTATTTCTTTTTCCTCAATTTTAGCTCTTAGGTTGACTGGACCCATTTGTTCTCTTTGAAATAACATTTTCTCTAGATATTTATTTATATCTTCAGTATTTTTTGGTTTAGCATTTTTAAAACTCTCACTATTTTCAATATCTTCAGGTTGTTTTTTTGATCTTTCAAAAATAATATTTCTCAGCTCTTTTTCCTTTTCCCTAAAACCGTTAAATAAACCTTCAATCCTTGTAATTTCATTTCTAGTATTTTCTCTTTTGTTATTAAGTTGAACAATTTTATCTTCATCTTTGCTTAATTCTAATGAAATGGTTTGATATATTTCTAAGAGTTTTTTGTGCTCATTTTTAAATTGATTGAAAATACCCAAATTGTTTTCAATTTCTTTTTTTAGTTCATAAGGCTGAGCCTTGAGTTTTTCTTTTTCTTGAAGATAAACTTTTTCTCTTTGTTCTAAAGTCTCAACCTGCTTTTTAATTTGCTCAAGATTTAATGTAGTTTTTTTCATATCACTTTCTAAATATGATTCATTTAATTCTTCTTTAACTATAAGTTCTTTTATTGTGATGATTTCGTTTCTTTTTTCTTCAATTTTTTTATCCAAATCTTGAATTTTTTTTTCTACAATTTTTTTTTCATTTTTTCCCTTTGAGTCATCACTTTTTAAAAGCAGATCTTCTTTATTTTTAATTGATTTAAGCTCCTCAGTCGTATCCTTGTATAAATTATTAAGTTCATTAATTTTTTCGTGAAATTTGTCAGCATCATATTTCAATATTGAGTTTTTTTCCCTTTCAGAAGATATTTTTGAAATTAAAGTATCTAAATTTAAATAAAGAGTCTCTAAATTTTTATTTTCTAAAAAATTAGTCTCATCTATTTCTTCTTTGAATTTTAAGTGCTTTTCTTTTTTTTTGTTTTGTATAGATAACGTTTGTTCTAACGATTTCTTTTCTTCATCAAGTTTGTTGATTTTCAATTGTGAATCAATTATTTTTTTATTTTGTAAATTTTCTTCTGAAATAAAACCGTCCCACCTCCATAAGTTTCCCCTTTTATCAACGAGAGATTGCCCTACTTTAAGTTCTTTTTGATTTTTTAAAGCTTCTGCGGCATTATTTACAATACCAATTTGAGATAAAATCAGAGACAGTTCTTCAGGTCCTTTAACATAGTTTGCTAGTGAATTATTAATGGGCTCTAAATTCTCAACGCTTTTTTTTACCCACATTTTTCCAGATTTTTTTATTGTTGCATCAAGTTCATACATTAGAGAAGCATAAACTGCATTTTCGTAACCTGTTTTTATCTTTATAAGGTTAAGAATTGTATCTTTTGATGAATTAGCACTACCAATTAGTTGATTAAGAGTTTTAATTTCCGTAATAATCTCTGTAAGTCTTTTTGAGGACTCTTTAACTTCATTTTCTAGCGTTTCAGATATTTGCTTTTGTTTTTTTGATTCATCAAAACCTTTTGATATTCTATTTTTTAATGTGTAAATACTTTTTTCAAAGTCTTTTTTCTCATTATCAAGTTTATTAAGATTTAATTCATTTTTTGAAAACGTATTTTCAATATTTTTAAGATTATTTTTAATTTTATTAATTTCTTCTACAATAGTTTGTTTTTTTGTAACAAGATTTATTTTTTCTTCCTTAAGATTATCTGATTTAAATTCATCGCCTAGAGTCAGTTGAATTTCATTTACAAATATAGTTTCTAGCTGTTTGAGTTCGTTTTTTAAATTCGTTTCATCAATGTATAGTTGCGTTAATTTTTCTTTAAGAGAATGTAAACTCTTCTTTTGTTTAATTTTTTCTTTGATATTTACTGCATATAAGCTTAATTCCTTGTATTTTTTTTGCTCTAAATTTTTGTCATTTAATATAGTATTTAAAAATTTATTTATTTCATCGGTCTTATTTTGAATTCCCTCTAATTTATTTTGAAGATTATTAATTTGATTTTCTGTTGAAAAAATACTTCTGTTAACCTCTTCTTTTTTTTGATTAATGTTTTTTAGTTTGTTTTTATGTAAATTAACTATTTCGCTTTGATTATTTGTTTGTTCTATTAACACTTTCAAACTTTTCTTGTACTCTTCTATCTTAAGTTTATGTTCAGTTATATTTTGAATATTTTCTTTCCACTCTGACATTAATAATACAGATTGATAAAATCTGATTGTCTGTGACAAATGCTCGTATCTCTCTGCCTGACGTGACTGTCTAGATAGTGACCTTTTTTGTTCAACTAAATTATTAAGATTTATTTCGAGCTTATCTAAATTAATCTCTGTTGATTGTAGCTTTAATTCAGATTCATGTCTTCTGGCTTGAAGACCTGAAGTTCCTGCTGCGTCTTCAAGAATAATTTTTCTTTCAATAGGTTTAAAGTTAATAATTTGATCAATATTGCCCTGACTAATAATTGAACTAGATCTTGGACCACTTCCTGAATCATAGAATAATATGCTTATATCTTTAGCTCTGACGTCTCTATTATTAATTTTATAAAATGACCCAACTCCTCTTTCTAAAGTTCTGGAAATTATTACTCTTTTATCGTTTGTGGGAATGTTTTGAATATCTCCTTGAAAATCATCAAGTTCAATCGATACTTCAGCGAAGTTTTTAGCGGGTAAATTTTGGGTTCCATTAAATATTATATCATCCATAGCACCTGATCTAAGACTCTTAGACGAGGTTTCACCCATTACCCATCTAATGGCTTCAAATATATTAGATTTTCCACATCCGTTAGGACCAATTATCCCAGTAACTCCATCCTCTATGAGAATTTCTGTCGGGTGTGCAAAAGATTTAAAACCTGAGATCTTTAATTTTTTTACAGTAAACAATTTAATTCAAAAGTGTATTGATTTTTAACTTAAGTGCTTCAAAAGTTAGGTCGCCATCATATTTTTCGCCATTGATATACAAAGTTGGTGTCGCTTTGATATCAAACTTTTTAGATGCATTTAGTCTTTGTTTAAGAATACCATCTTCAATAGATTTGTTACCAACACAAACCTTAATTTCATCATTCTTAAGCCCGCCAAGTTTTGCTATTTTCAATAAAGATCTAAACGGATCTTCCGTTCTGGTCCAATCCTTTTGTTTACTATATAAAACCTTCAAAAAACTGAAAAACTTTTTCTCTCCTGAACATCTAGCAATAACGGAAGCTTTTAAAGCAAATTTATCTAGGGGAAAATCTTGGTATATGAAAGAAACTTTTCCTGTATCAATAAATTCCTTTTTAATCTTTGGAAACACTTCGTTGTGAAACTTGGCACAGTGTCCACAGGTAAGAGAAGCAAATTCTATGATTTCAATATTAGCTTCTTCTGTCCCTATTTTTTTTTCTTTGAGAGCTTCAATAGTATCAACTATTCTTGCTCTAGCATCTGTAAAGCTTAAACAAAAAAATGAAAACAACAAAACTAATGAGAATGGTAGTTTGAATTTTTTCATACCTTTTTTTACCATAAATAGTTAATTTTGTAATGATTTTTTAAACTTTATGACATCAATGAATTCAGTTGAGAAAAACGTATTTATTTTTTTTTTTAAGCTTTCCGAGGAGTAACTTAATTCTAGTAAATCATTTTCGTAGGACTCAATGATTAAGATATTTTTTTTATTAATTTTTTTTAATCCGTAAACAAAACACTTATCAGAAAAGTTTTTTCCTACAACTTGTTTCCAATTTGCTTTTAATTCCAGTAAATTAGAATTTTGCTTCAATGACTTAAATATTTTTGGAATTAAACTTGAAATTTTTTTTGCTTTAGACATTCTAATTATTCCGATGAATTACAAGTATAACATAGAAAAAAAATTTAAGAGACAATGGCAAAAAAAAATTATTAATTGGTATGAAATAAATAAAAGAGATTTACCTTGGAGAAAAAGTAACAATCAAAATTTTTATAAAATATGGATCTCTGAGGTAATGCTTCAACAGACAATTGTCAAAACAGTTATCCCATATTACGAGAAGTTTATTAAAAAATGGCCGAACCTAAAATCTTTTTACAATGCATCACTTGATGAAATTCTACTTTATTGGCAGGGGTTAGGTTATTATCAAAGGGCTAGAAATCTATTTAAAGCAAAAGAATATCTAAAAAAAAACAAACTATTTATTAGCTCCTCTAATCTAAAACAAATACCTGGAATTGGTGACTACATTTCTTGTTCTATATCAGCTATATTAAAAAATGAAAACTGTGCTGTAGTTGATGGAAATATTAAAAGAATCATTAAGCGTGTTTTTAACTTGAATGAAAATAGTAAATTGTTCAAAAAACAAATTTACTACATTGCAAAAGAACTTACTCCTGATTTAAAAAATGGCATTTATTGTCAATCTTTGATGGATTTTGCAAATTTAGTTTGTAAAGTAAAAAAGCCTTATTGTGAAAAGTGTATTGTTAAAAATTTATGCAAATTTGACGGAAAACAAAAAAAATTAAATAAAAAGCCAAAAATAAATAAGTTAGGTATTGGTTTTTTTATAAGAGAAAATAAAAATTTTTTAGTTGGTATTTCAAAAAAAAAACTCTTCCAAGGTCTATATTCAATACCTTTTTCGGATTTTATTAATAATAAAGAAAATACTGAGAAAGAATTAATTGATCGAATTATTTTGGATTGGATGTCCCTCCATAATATAAGTCAAAAGTATCAAATCTTGGGATACGTCAATCACATTTTTAGTCATTTTCATTTGAAACTATTTGTAGTTGATATAAAATTAAAAAGTAAAATCAACTTGGCCAATTACAAATGGATGACGCATAGAGCTTATAATTCAAAACCAAAATCCTCATTAATGATGAAGGTAAAAAAACTAATGATATGTATATAGTAAAATTTTTTTTAATATTTTATTTTTTTAATTTTTTTACTTTACTAGCTGATGAAAGTGACTTATCTAACTCAGAAAGAGATCATGAAAAGGCTATTAGAGCAGTTAATGAGGGAGAAATTTTACCACTTGACGAAATTTTAAAAAAAGTAGGAGCTGAATTTGGGGGTAGAATAATTTCAATAAACTTAAAGGACAACGAAAAAGGTCTTTTTGGATGGGTGTATGATATTATGATAATTGGAGTAGATAACAATGTAAAACAGCTAAGGGTTGATGCTGGGACGTCAACAATCCTTTCAGTTCAATCAGGAGGTAACTAATGAGAATATTAGTGATCGAAGATGACCCAAATTTAAAAGATCAGATAAAACAATCATTGGAAGATAGTGGTTATTCAGTCGATTCTGCAAACGATGGAGAAGAAGGTCATTTTCTAGGCGATACTGAACCATATGATGCAGTTGTACTTGACTTAGGTTTGCCAAAAGTTGATGGTATTTCTGTCCTTGAGAAATGGCGTAAAGATAAAAAAAATTTCCCTGTTTTAATTCTTACTGCCAGGGATCAGTGGAGTGACAAAGTCTCTGGTTTTGATGCTGGTGCAGATGATTATGTTACCAAACCTTTTCAAATGGAAGAGCTGCTTGCAAGATTAAGAGCGTTAATAAGAAGGTCTGCTGGACATGCCTCATCAGATATAGCTTGTGGTCCACTTAAGATTGACACTAAATCCAACAAAGTTTTTTTGAATGGGACTAAATTAAAACTTACTTCACATGAATATAAAATTATTGAATACTTTCTACATCACCAAGAGAAAGTAATCACAAGAACTGAATTAGTTGAGCATATTTATGATCAAGATTTTGACAGAGATTCAAATACAATAGAAGTTTTTATAGGAAGGTTAAGAAAAAAGTTAGGAATGAATCTTATTAAAACTGAAAGAGGCTACGGTTATAGATTGTCTGTAGATAAGGAATAAAATGAATTCTCTAGCAGTAAGGCTTTTCTTTAGTGCGACAGTTTGGATTATATTGACTCTTTTAGCAGCAGGACTCCTATTATCAGACTTAAATAAAAAATCAAATTTTGCAGCATTTGACGACAGACTTAATCTTCTTCTTGAAACTTTGATTGGTGCTAGTAGAGTTGATTCCTCAGACAGTATTACTGTGGTAAGCTCAATTGGAGACCCAAGATTCTTTCAACCTTACTCTGGTTGGTATTGGCAGGTTAATAATGGAGCACAAACTGTCAGTAGATCAAGGTCTATGTGGGATCAAGTTTTTACCTCTGATAAAAGATTAATAGGTGGAAGATCACAATTCAGGGATTCTGTGACAATTGAAAATACCATTGACACTGTAATCGAAAGTAAGAAACTTCATATTGTTGAGAGACAAATTTCATTTCCTGGAATTTCTAATCCAATTAACTTTTTAGTATCTGGAGATACGAAAGAATATATGGATAATATTAAAAAGTTCAATGATACTCTGTTGGTAACTCTTGTTGTTCTGGGAGTAGGTTTAATGATTGCAGTGTTTTTGCAAGTAAATTATGGTTTATTGCCTCTAAATAAAATCAAACAAGCATTGTTTAAGATTAGAAATGGTGACAAAACAAAATTAGAGGCTCAATATCCACTTGAGGTTCAGCCGTTAGCTACTGAAATAAATGAGTTGCTAGAGCATAACGAAAAAATTGTTGAAAGAGCAAAAACTCATGTTGGAAATCTTGCTCATGTTCTAAAAACACCACTTGCTGTAATTTCTAACGAAATAGGTAGTAATCGTAATAGTGTTTTAGAAACACAGATAGTTTTGATGCAAAAGCATATCGACAGGTATTTGAAGAAAGCCCATCTTCAAGCGGTTGGAAAGAATGTTAAGTCAAAGATAGCCTTTATACAATTTTTAAAAAAAATGATAAATATTTTTGATAAAATTTATCCGGGCATAAAAATTGATTTTCCTAATAATTTTAAGGAGTTTTTCGTCTATGGAAGCCTTGAAGATATGGAAGAAGTAATTGGTAATATTTTAGAAAATGGTTGTAAATATGGAAAAACAAGAATCAGGATATCCATTATTAAAGTATCAGATGTAGAAGTTATAATTCAGATTTCTGATGATGGAGAAGGACTTCCAGCAAAAAAAATGAATGAGGTTTTCGCTAGAGGCTTTAGACTTGACGAGCAAACTCAGGGAACTGGGTTGGGACTTAATATAGTGAAAGATATTGTTGAAGTTTACAAAGGCAAAGTTTGGTTGGAGAAGTCAAAAGAACTTGGAGGTCTTCAGGTAAATATAAATCTACCGATATCTATTGTGTAATTAAATTTTTTAAAAAACTTTTCCTATGTAACGGTGTTGGCCCAAATTGTTGTATTGCGCTAAAATGATCTTTTGTCCCATAACCCTTATTTTTGTCCCATTTATAGTTTGGGTAATCTTTTGAATACTCGAGCATAAGATTGTCTCTGAAAGTTTTTGCTACTATAGATGCAGATGCAATTGAAACTGAAACTGAGTCTCCTCTTTTTACAAAGAAAGTTCGTTCGTTGTAGTCAAAAGTTTTTTGACCATCAACTTTTATTATATTTGTGAATCCATCAAATCTTTTAAGTGCTCTTTTCATTGATTTGATAGTTGCATTAAGTATGTTAATATTATCAATTTCTGTATTACTGGCTTCACCTAAAGAATATATAGAGTTTCTCTTTATAAAATTCGACAAGACTTCTCTTTTTCTTGGAGATATTTTTTTTGAGTCATTAATTTCATTTACCAAAACGTTTTCGAATATTTCTTTTTTTAGGAGTACACAGCAGGATACAACTGGACCACATAGTGCACCTCTGCCTACCTCGTCAACGCCAATAATGTGATCATTAATATCGTTAAAAAAATTTTTTTGGTTTTTTTCTGACAAAATCCTAGAAAATTGTTATTTCATAATTTACTATAAACTAATGATTAAAATTTTAAAAACTAACTTTAAATTTTTCTTGTTTTTCTTACTTGTGACTTCAATTTCCTCACAAACAATAAGCAAAAATATAATGGATGTTATTAAAGAGGATTCAGAATTAAGTATTTTTTACGCCAATTTAAAAAAAACTGGTCTTGATGAAGTTTTGCAAAAAAAACTCCCATGGAAGTGGACAATTTTTGCACCCACTAACAAGGCCTTTAAAGCTTCACCAGAAAGAGTCCAAAAAGAAATCTTATCAGACGAATTTTACAATAAAAGTATAATTATGGATCATATGCTTACTGGTCAAAAAACAAGTCTTAACACTGGAGAAGAGATTTCTTTAGAAGTCACTGTCAGTAATAAATCTCTACCAATTTATAAAAGAGGAAGTTTGTTTGTGAAAGATATGGTCGTAATTAAGGAAAATAACGAATCTGATAATGGAACAATCCACAAGATAAATTGTATAATGTATGTCCAACCTAGTGTTGAAGATGATAGGTTGACAGATCTTCAAAAAAAAGAATTTCCAATTACATCTTGCTGCATGCAATCCAATGCTGAAATTAATGAATGGATGAAGGCAACAAAATCAAGATTTTAATTTATTCTAGATTGATTAATGTTTTATTTTTCTTTTAATCTGGGAATTAACTCTACTAAGTTGCAAGGTTTTGTTCTCGAGTCTAATTGATATTTCAAAATTTCTTCCCACGCATCTCTGCAAGCGCTTGGCGATCCTGGCAAAACAAAAACAAATTTATTTTTTGCCAAACCTGCCATTGCTCTTGATTGAAGTGATGAGGTGCCAATTTTTTTATAGCTTATATATCTAAATATCTCACCAAATCCTGGTATTTCTTTTTCAATTAATTCTTTCACAGCTTCTGGCGTGGAATCTCTCCCAGTCAACCCCGTGCCTCCAGTTAATATGACAACACTTGTTAAATCACTATTTAGTGAAATTTTTAATTCTTTGGTTATTAATTGTTTATCATCTTGAATAAATTTTTTTTCAAAAACTTTGTGTCCAGATTTGATAATATGATTCTCCAGAACTTTTCCTGATTTATCGGATCTTTCATTGCGAGTGTCAGATATAACAAATACTGAAATATTTAAACTAACAAATTCTACTTTATCTTTAACCATCTAATGAAATTCTTTTTTCCTTAATAACCTTATAAATCTTTTTTAAGTCTTCCCATACATGTTTTTTCTCAATTGGATTTCTCAATAAATATGCGGGATGAAAAATTGGTATTGCCTCAATTTTAAAACTATTTTCGTCGTCTAGATAAAAAAAATCTTTACCTCTAATTTTAGTAATTCCTTGATTTGTTTGAAGTATAGACTTAGCTGCAATATTACCTAAGGGAATGATAAGTTGAGGATTAATTATTCTAATGTGTTCTTTGACATAAGGTAGACAAATGTTTATTTCTTGGTCGTTAGGAGTTCTGTTTCCTGGCGGTCTCCAAAATACAATATTTGTTATGTAGAAGTTTTTTTTTCTGTCTAATTTAATAAACTTTAGCATTTTATCAAGAAGTTTACCGGCTTGACCGACAAACGGTTTTCCAGCTTTATCTTCTTCCGCTCCTGGGGCTTCACCAATTAACATGATTTTGGAATTATGTTGGCCATCTGAAAAAACAATATTTGAAGCTATGTCTTTAAGTCCGCAGTCTAATTTTTCTACTTTATTTTTTAAAATATTTAATCTATCTATTTTATCCTTAATACTATTTTCATTTATAATAATTGGATTATCTTTCTCTAGGTAGATTGAGTTTGACCGAGTATTAGAAGATCTCTGTGATTTGGTTATAAAAGTTGAAATTCCTAAGGATTCATAAAATTCAACAAAAGACTTTATGTTTTTAACATTCATTAATATATATTATATATAAATTTTATTAAATAAAGGCTTAGAATGACGGAATCAGATTTTAATAGGGAAAAAATGGAATACGATTTAGTAATCGTTGGTGCTGGGCCATCGGGATTATCTGCAGCCATTAATTTTAAAAAAAACTGTCAACGTAACGGAAAAAATTATTCTGTTTGTATCGTTGAAAAAGGTTCTGAGGTCGGGGCACACATTCTATCAGGAGCAATACTAGAACCAACAGCACTAGACGAACTGCTTAATGATTGGCAAGGCGACGATTCTTGCCCCGTAAAAGTTAAAGTAAAACAAGAATCAATAAAATTTCTTAGTGAAAGCAAGGCATTTACTTTACCAAAAATGTTTATTCCACCAGTTATGCATAATCATGGAAATTACATTATTTCTCTTGGATCTTTTTGCAAATGGCTTTCGATAGAAGCAGAAAAGCTTGGCGTTGAAATATACCCCGGTTTTGCTGCATCAGATATATTGCTTAACGATAAAAAGTTATCTGGGATTGTAACTGGTGATCTTGGTGTAGATGAACACGGAAAGCCTGGTCCAAATTTTCAGCCAGGTATTGAGATTCATGGTAAGTACACCCTTTTTGCTGAAGGCTGCAGAGGACACTTAGGAAAAAGACTGATGAAAGAATTTGGTTTAAGAGATAAGTCTGAGCATCAAACCTATGGAATCGGTTTAAAAGAGTTATGGGAAGTTCACCCTGAGAAAGCTAACGAGGGAGAAGTACTCCATACAATAGGGTGGCCACTAGACAGACAAACATATGGCGGGTCTTTTCTCTATCACTTATCAAATAATTTGGTATCTGTTGGTTTTGTTATAGGCTTAGATTATAAAAATCCTTACCTTTCTCCGTACGACGAATTTCAAAAATTTAAAACACATCCAAAAATGAAGTCTCTATTTGAAAATGGAAGAAGAGTTTCATACGGTGCTCGAGCTTTAAACGAGGGTGGTTGGCAATCTTTACCTGAACTTACCTTTCCCGGTGGAGCATTAATAGGTTGTGATGCTGGAACATTAAATACACCAAAGATTAAAGGCACTCACACAGCTATGAAATCTGGAATGATCGCTGCTGAGGAAGTTTTTTTAGAATTAGAAAAAGGTAACGCTAACACTCACCTTAGCAACTTTAAAAGTAAGTTTCTTCAATCTTGGGCAGGAGTTGAATTGAAAAAGGCTAGAAATGTGAGACCATCTTTTAAATATGGTCTTAGTATTGGAATGATGTACACGGGTATTGATCAAATTCTATTTCGAGGAAAGGCACCATGGACGTTAAGTCATGCAGAGCCAGATCATTTATCCCTAAAAAATAAAAAAGATTGTAAACCAATTGAATACCCTAAACCTGATGGAAAATTGACCTTTGATAAATTAACAAATGTTTCGTTTTCATCTACATATCATGAGGAAAATCAACCCTGTCATTTGAAACTGACTGATGATAATATACCAATATCAAATAATTTAGAGTTATATGATTCTCCAGAGCAAAGATATTGTCCCGCAGGTGTCTATGAGGTGTTAACAGAAAATGAAAAACCCAGACTTCAAATTAATTCTCAGAATTGTATTCACTGTAAAACATGTGATATCAAAGATCCTAAACAAAATATCACTTGGGTTTCTCCTGAAGGAGGAGGAGGGCCCAATTATACAAACATGTAAATTTTTTGTTGCTCTATTCACATTTATTTTAATCACAAGTCTCTCTTATGCGAAAGATTCGTCAAATAAATTTGGCAATTATCTTGAATGGATTTACGCAAAAGAAATCAATGATGTAAATAAATTAAAGAAAAAATATAAGCATATTAACTTATCAAAAGTTAATGAAAACACTTTAGAAGAATTATTGTTTGAATCAATAATTTTTGACGATTGGAATATTGGCAAAGAAATTTCTTTAAAATTAATTGAATTAAATAAAGAAAATACCGTAGCTAACTTTTATCTGTTGGTAGAAAATTTTGTAGAAAAAAAAAAAGTTAACCTATCAACTTTTTCAGATAGCAATAATCAAAGATTAGATGCGAATTTCTTTGAAGCTATTTTGATCTGGATTGATGGTGATAAAAATGTAGATTATCAAAATAAACTTGAAGAGTGTATACCGCTTTTGTGTGTTCATTACGGAATGAGCACAATGTTAAACGGAGAGAAAAAAAAAGCTCAAAAGTTCTTTCAAAAGATTGAAAACCAAAAATTCTCCTCTGCAAGAGTTAAAGAATTGCAGTTATATGCGAGCATAAAATTTAATAAAACAAAAAAAGCAAAAGAACTAATAGAAAGTTTATCATATAAAGATCTTAATATGAATAATTACGAATTTAGAAATATTTCAGATAATCTTGAGATTTTGAACCCAGTTCTCACTGAACGTGATGGACTAGCTGAAGTTTTTTATAATATATCAAGTTGGTATTATCAAAAAGATTTGTATAAATTTTCAATTTTTTTTGGAAAACTCTCTTTAAGATTAAGAAAAGACTTTAATGCGATGAGACTTTTACTTGCTAGTTCTTTTGAAATAATGGATATGGAAGATAGTGCAGATAAGATTCTTTCAAAAACAAAAACAAAAAACCCTTATTTTATGAAATTTTTAAAACTAAGGATTTCACTTAATGACAAATTAGAAAAACAAAACAAAATTAAGCCTCTTTTAGAGGAACTTACAAAAAATCATCCTAAAAATTGGGAATTAAAAATCCTATTAGCAGATATCTACAGAATAGATGAAAAATATAAAGAATCAATTAATTTGTATTCACAAATAATAGATGATGTTTTAGATGAAAATAAATGGTCTATTTTTTATTCACGAGGGATAGCATATGAAAGGTCAAACAAATGGAAAAAAGCAGAAGAAGATTTACAGATGGCAATGAATCTAAAACCTAATGACCCCTACGTAATTAACTATCTGGCATACAGCTGGTTAGACAGAAAAATGAATATTGATGTTGCTCTAAACTTACTAGAGAAAGCCGTCGAATTAGAGCCTACTGATGGATATATTTTAGACTCTCTTGGGTGGGCTTATTATTTGTCAAACTCTTTTGAACAATCAATTTATTTTTTAGAGAAAGCAGTCTCTTTTTTACCTAACGACCCAACTTTGAATGATCATTTAGGAGATGCATATTGGAAATCTGGAAGATTTGAAGAAGCTAAGTCTCAATGGGAAAGGGTTCTTATCATTGATCCAAAATTTAAAACTAAAGATATTGTAAAAAAAAAAATAGAATTTGGGATATAAGTAATGAAAACTTTTGAAGAGTATCTCTCTCCCATTAAACTAAATTTATTTTTAGAAGTTATAAATAAAACAAGTGATGGTTACCATCAACTTGAAAGTTTAATGATTTTTTGTAAGTTTGGTGACTTTATCAAAATAAAAAAATCAAATAAATTTTTATTTTCAGTTGAAGGCCCATTCTCAGAAAATTTATCGACAAGGCAAAATATTATTATTGATACAGTTTCGTTATTAGAAAATTTTTTTGGCATGAAATTTAATATTGAAATAGTTTTAAAAAAAAATTTACCAATATCTTCAGGAATGGGAGGAGGGTCTTCCAATGCTGCTACTGTTTTCCATTGTTTAAAAAATTTATATAATCTCAAAATTAAAAAAAAAGATCTTGATGAATTATTATTTAGCTTGGGCGCTGATGTTCCATTTTGTTATTACAGAAAAAGTGCAATGGTTAAAGGAAAAGGAGAAAAAATTTTTTTCCTAAACAAAAAAATTAGAGAACTACCTGTAGTATTGGTTAATCCTCTTATTGAAATTTCTACAAAACAAATTTTTGAAAATTTAAATTTAAATAAAAGTTACAAAGATAAATTTGATTATAATGATATCGACAAAGCAAATCTTTTTAATTATCTAGAAGAAAAAAAAAATGATCTACAACCTTTTGCTGAAAAGATTTGCCCAAAAATTAGAGAGATTAGTGATTTTTTAAAAGTAAAAACTAATGCAAAATTTTCAAGAATGACTGGTTCTGGAGCAACCTGTTTTTCAATCTATGAAAATAAGGATGATGCAATTAATGCAGAGAGAATATTAAGATCTGAATTCAAGAAAATTTGGATAAAAAGAACAGAACTTACAAATGAAGTTTAAAGAATATTAGTCTTGTATAAGAATTAAAAAATGATTATGTTTTTATTATCTATTGGGGTGTGGCCAAGTGGTAAGGCACCGGTTTTTGGTATCGGCATTCGTAGGTTCGAATCCTACCACCCCAGCCAGAATTGTAATGTTAAATAACGTTTTTTTGTCCTTAAATCACTGTGGATTTGCCTTTGGTAAGCGCAAAATATTTGATGATATTTCTTTAAGTATACATCGGGATGATAAAACAGCTCTAGTTGGAAAAAATGGTGTAGGCAAAACTACGTTATTTAATATCATTTCTGATAAAATAAAAATAGATTCTGGTGAACTTTGGACAAACCCATCAATAAATATAGGTTACTTAAATCAAAGAGAAATATTCGAAGAAAAAATTAGTACTTTAGATTTTTTGAGAAACCATGTTGATGAATCAGATAATATAGATTTTCTTATTAAAAAATTGTGTAAAGGCCTTAAAATTGACGATAGTAAAACTTTGGAGAAACTTTCTGGTGGAATGAAAAGAAAACTTAACTTAGCATCTGTATTAATAAAAGATCCAGATCTCCTTTTATTGGATGAACCAACAAATCACTTAGATTTAGAATCAATCGAATGGCTAGAAACTTTTTTAGTTAACGAATTCAAAGGTTCATTTTTGGTTATCAGTCATAATAGAAGTTTTTTAAAAAAAGTGACAAATAAAGTTTTTTGGATTGATAGATCTAAAATAAGAGTTTCTCCTAAAGGTTTTGCAAATTTTAATGAATGGAGTAACAGCTTAATTGAACAAGAAAAAAGAGAAATAGATAATAAAAAAAAAGTAATTCTCAGAGAGACAGAATGGTTGTCAAAAGGTGTGACTGCAAGAAGAAAAAGAAATGTGAGGAGAAAAGAAAATTTTTATAATTTCAAGGAGGACTTTGAAAATCAGAGAAGAGATTTTTTAAAATCAATTTCCAAAGTAAAAATTAATTATGAGGAAAATCAGACAAATACGCCAAATCTATTAGTTAATTTTTTTAATGTTAAAAAAAAATTTAAGGTTTTTGGACAAGAAAAAGTTATTTTAAAGAACTTTAATTATAAATTTATGAAAGGTGAAAAAATTGGAATTGTAGGAAAAAATGGATCTGGTAAATCTACCTTTCTAAATTTAGTTGTTAATAAAAATACTTTAGATGAGGGTAATATTAAAATAAGAAAAAATGTTAGCATAAGTTTTTTTGATCAATCAGGAGCTCAATTTAATAATAATAAATCAATAAAAGAAAATTTAATTCCAGGAGGTGGAGACTATTTATATGTAGGAGAAAAAAAAACACATATATGTGGATATTTGAAAAACTTTTTATTTGATCCAAAAAAAATTGATTACCGGGTTGGATTATTATCTGGTGGGGAAAAAAATAGATTGCTACTAGCGAAAATATTAGCAGACCCTAAGGAAATTTTAATATTAGATGAGCCAACAAATGATTTAGATATTGAAACAATTGATATTTTAATAGATTTTTTAAAAGTTTATGATGGTGGGGTAATGGTTGCATCACATGACAAAGATTTTTTAGAGCAAGTGGTTGAAAAATATTTATTTCTTGATGGAAATGGTAACCATAAAATTTCTTTAGACTGGAAAACTTTTTCAAACCAAAAAATTAATAATGTTGATCAAACAACCAAACAAGTTGAAAAAAATAAAAATTATAAAACAGAAAACATTGAAAAAACAATAAATAGAGTTTTAAAGAAAATTGAAAAAAAAGAATTAAAATTATCTGAATTAACTACTAGTTTAGAAAAACATGAATTTAAAAATACGAGGAATTCTGATGAATACAATACCCTGATACAGAGTATTAAAGAAACACAAGAAGATTTATTTTTTCTTGAAAAAGAGTGGCGTGAATTAGAGGAAAAGTCGATGGATATTGAAGGATCTAAATAAAATGAAATTTAATTTTTTTACAATTGGTATATTGCTTGGTTTTCTTCCCAATATTTTAGGTTTAGACGCAAACCTAGATTTGAATTCTAAAATTGTTTTACAAATGCTTATCACAATGATTTTTTTTTGGATAACGGAGGCTATTCCTCTATCGATTACGGCTTTAATACCAATATTAATCTCACCCTTTTTAATTGGATTTAATACTAAATCAATTTTTTCATCATATGCAAGTCCAGTAGTGTTTTTGTTATTAGGTGGTTTTATAATCGCTAATGGTTTTGAAAAGAGTTGTCTTCATCAGAGAGTAGCAATAAAAACCATAATCTTTTTTGGAAAAACAAAAACATCACTTCTTCTTTGTTTTATTTTTATAACAGCATTCATAAGCATGTGGTTGTCAAATACAGCCACATGTTTACTGATGTTACCAATAGTTAAATTCATTGTTGATACAAGCTTTAAGCAAAATGAAAATAATTTTTTTTCAAAAATTTTAATCCTGTGTATAGCCTATTCTTCATCAATTGGAGGGATGACCACACCAATAGGTACAATACCAAATGCCGTTATGATTGGATTTTTTGAAGAAAAATATAACATACCAATAAACTTTATTGATTGGGTTATATTTATTGCCCCACTATCGATTATATTGCTAATTTTTCTTTGGCTTTATTTTTCCTTTAAAATAAGAAATGAAGATAAAAGAGTTAATCAATCCTCAATAAAAAAGAAACTTATTTCATTAGGAACTTTATCAGTAGAGGAAAAAATAACATCATTTATCCTTTTAACAGTTGCCAGTTTATGGATCTTTAAAATGAAAATAAATCAAATTTTTGAAATTAATTTAAGTGATTCCGGAATTGCTTTATTTTGTGCTTTTTTATTTTTTGTAATTCCAGTAAATAAAAAATATAATACAATTCTTAATGCTGACTGGTTTAGAAATATTCCCTGGAATGTTTTAATACTATTTGGTGGAGGGCTAGCTATGGCTTCTTTGGTTATGGATACTGGGTTAGCAAGTAAAATTTCTAAAAATATTATATTTCTTAAAAACTTTGATATTTTTTTAATAATATTATTTTTGACATTCTTAACATGCTTTTTTACTGAATTTACAAGTAACACTGCAACTACTTTTTTACTTCTGCCTTTACTCGGTACTTTTGCCATGGATGCTGGATTAGATGTTGTGAAAATTATTTTGCCTGTTGTTTTAGCAGCAAGTTGTGCGTTTATGATGCCAATATCTACACCACCTAATGCTATCGTTTTTTCAACTGGACAAGTAAATATTAGTTTTATGGTTAAAACTGGAATTCTTATGAATATTTTCTGCATTGGTATTATATCAGTTTTTATAAGTCTTTTTGGAACACTTGCATTTAAACTATAACTATGAATAAAGTAGCTGTATTGATTGATTTAGAATTATCCAAAAAGCCTGGCGGACACGTTAAATTTTGGCAAAGAATTTGTGAGTCTCTTAAAAAGGAAAAGTTGGATTATAAATTAGAGTTTTTTTTTTTAGGAAATGAAAACACAAAAAAAAAAATTAATGACTTTATAAGCTTTAATATAATAAAACCAATAATATCATCAAAATTACTTAGAATTATAGGTATTGATGCAGATACAACAGATTTAGCACCAATCAATCCCTGGTTATTTAAAAAATTAAAAAGTTTTGATTTAATTCACACTACTGATCAACTTTTTACAATGGCTAAAACTGCAAAAAAGGTGTCAAAAAAATTTAATATACCGTTAACATCTTCATTTCATACTGATGCACCAGCTTATTCAGAATTTTATGTAAAAAAAATTTTAAATTATTTTCCACAATTTTTTTCTAATTTTATGATTAGGAAACTAAGTATTCATAAAAAAGTTAAATATAATCAAGAACAAAAAATATTTGATTATTTTAAATCTTGTGAAAAAATAATGATCAATTCATCTATTCGTTTAAATGATTATAAAAAAAAAATTAATCCTAAACAAATAATTCTATTAGAAAGAGGTGTTGATAAAAAAATTTTTAAAAAAAAAATAGTCGACAAAAAAAAATTTTTTAAGAATTATAATTTGCCAAAGAATTCGAAAATAATTTTTTTCTGTGGAAGGATTCATGAATTAAAGGGTGCCCTATTTTTAGCTAAAATTCACAAATCTCTTAAATCTAAAGGCTATAAAATTTCTACATTTTTAGCCGGAGAAAATCTTCAAGGAGCTCAATGTAAAAAGATAGGTGGAGATAACCTTTTTATTTTAGATTATTTAGAAGAGAAAGAGATTTCAATAATGATGAATATATGTGATTTCTTTATTTTACCATCTTTGCATGAAACTGGTCCTCAGGTAATTTTTGAAGCTAAACAATGTCAGGCTGTTTGCCTTGTCTCTCCTGGTGGAGGGGGAAGAGCCATAAAAAAAAATGAAGAGGATGGAATTATAATAAATGATTATAATGTTGATGTTTGGTGCAAAAAAATTTCCAATCTAATATCTGATAAAAAAAAATTGGATTATATAAAAAGAAAATTAAAAAATGACAATACCCAAAAATCGTGGAAAGATGTATTTTTTTTAAAATTTGATTCAAATTGGAAAAATTTGTTAAAGACCCAATGAAAAATACCCTTTTAATAGCACCTCACCCGGACGATGAAATCGCTGGTGCATTTATGATAATTAAAAAAATTTTAAAAAAAAAAAAAATTATAGTTTTTTTTTTAACAAACGGAGTTATTGATCAAAATTCTCTTTGGTTTTGGCAAAAAGGCTTTCACAAGAAAATGGTTGAAAATAGAAAAAAAGAGATGAAAGAATCAATGAAATCTCTAGGAATTAAAAAATTTTATCTACAGAATATTTATACTCGTTCACTCAAGGACAATATTGTAAAAACATACAATAAGATTTTAAAATTAAAAACAAAATATAAGATTGATACAATTTTTTGTCCTGCATATGAAGGAGGTCATCAGGATCATGATGTTGCAAACTTTATTTGTTCTAGGTTTGTAAATATTTGCAAAGTCTATGAGTTTGCTGAATACAATTATTATAAAAATAAAATCCATAGCAATCATTTTTTTTCTGCATCAGAAAATGATTACATTATTTATTTGACGGATAAAGAAAAAAGAGAAAAAAAAAATTTTTTAAACGTGTATGCGTCCGAAAAACAAAATCTTAATTACATATCCCTTGAAAAAGAATCGTTCAGAGAGCTTCTTAAATATGATTATAAACTTCCACCTCATGAAGGTAGATTATTTTACCGTAGATTTTCTTTTTTTAGTTGGCATCCTAGAATTGACTCAGATGATCCAACTTTAATATGTAGGAAAATTTGTGAATCAAAAATTTTTTAATGAATATAAAATACATAAAAGTTTTTCTCTTTTTTTTAATAGGAATTTTTTTATTTAAATGGGTTTATGAATTTTTTGGTAGTAAAGAATCTTTAGAATTAATAACAGAAAATAAATCTAAATTATTTTTTATTATATTAATTCACATCCCAACTCTTTTCTTTGATGCTATGGCTTGGAAAGTTTTCATTAAAAATGAAAATTTTTCTATTTTGTGGTCCTTCATTATTACATGGGTTTCTCAAGCGTCAGGAAAGTTTTTTCCAACTGGGACTGTAACTGGGGAATTTATTAGAGTTTATTTAGGAACAAAGAAAGGTTTATCATTTCATGAATCCTCTTCAACGGTTTTTGCTGATTTGGTAATAGCTACTTTTTCTTTATTTTTAATTGCCTCTTTAAGTTTCTTAATTGTTTTATCAAATAATGTTAGTTTTTTTCAAAATGATAATAGTTTCTACATTGTTATTTCTCTTTTAATTTTGTTGAGTGGTTGTGTATTTTTTTATTTCTTTATAAATAGAAGGCTTTTAAGATTCTTCTTAAATTTAAAAAATCCACTTAATTTTAAGCTTAAAAGAAACAATATAAAATTATTACTCAAAATTGATTATTCACTGTTCAAAATAAGTAGTAATAAATTAAATATTTTTAAGGCTACAATAACAAGATTACTTGGATGGATATCGGGTGCTTTGGAAATATATGTTTTTTTGATGATAATAAATGTTGAGGTTTCATTTGTTGATGTGATTTTAATAGAGGCTTTTACAGGCTTAATTAGGTCAGTTGTATTTTTTATTCCAGCGGGTTTGGGAGTTCAAGAATTAGCCTTTGTTATAATTGGGAGTCATGTGGGTTTGAGTGATAGTGTTTCATTTTCGATGGCTATTGGGAGGAGGATAAGAGAGATTGGTGTGGGGTTACCAGCAATATTAACTTGGTTTTTTGTATTTGAGGGGTTGGGAAAAAAAGGGCCTGTGAATTAGGCCCTTTTTTCTATGGGGAGCTGATTATTTTTTAGTAAAGTCAGGAAATGATACTGTCCCTAACTCACTCATATCTAGACCATACTCTTCATCATCTTTTGAAGCTCTAATACCAATTACAGCTTTAATAATGAACCAAACAATGAAGCTTGCAACTAATGCAAATATCCCGTATGAAACTACACCTATGAGCTGAACTTTAAATGAAGCATCTGGGTTTGTCCAAGCAACCACTAATGTACCCCAAATACCCGCAAATAAGTGAGCTGGAATTGCACCTACAACATCATCTATTTTCAACATATCTAGGAGTTTCATACCATACATACATATGATTCCACCAATAGCACCAATTATAACAGCTTGCCCCATTGATGGAGTCAATGGTTCTGCAGTTATCGCAACTAAACCTGCAATAGCTCCGTTTAGTGTAGCGGCAATGTTTGTGTGACTATTAGTAGCTTTACTTACAATCATACAAGCTAATACACCACCAGCAGCAGCAAGATTGGTATTAACGAATATATCTGCTACAGCTGTAGCGTCTGCACCAGAACCTAGCGCTAATTGAGATCCACCATTGAATCCAAACCAACCAAGCCAAAGTATGAATACACCAAGCGTAGTCATTGGAAGCGAGCATCCTCCTATCACATTTACTTTACCATCGGCAGAGTATTTGCCATCTCTAGCCCCTAGCAATATTGCTCCAGCTAATGCTGCATATCCTCCAACAGAGTGAACAAGTGTTGAGCCAGCGAAATCAGAAAAGCCCATTTCGCTTAACCAACCACCACCCCACTGCCATGAACCAGCAATAGGATAGATAAATGCTGTTAAGATAGCTGTGAAAAGGAAAAAAGGCCAAATTAGAATTCTCTCGGCCAAAGCACCCGAAACAATGGATGCAGTTGTAGCAACAAAAACCATTTGAAAATACCAATCAGATGCTGCAGCATAACCGGTTTCTAAATCAACTTCTGAACTTCTATCAAACATTGAAAAAGAACCTATGTAACCACCGTCCACGCCGTCGTACATTAAATTATATCCCACTAAGTAGTACATAAAACCTGCAATAGAAAATAACCCTATATTTTTTAGGCATATTACAGCTGTATTTTTACTTCTTACTTGTCCAGCCTCTAGCATACAGAAACCTGCAGCCATAAACATTACCAAGAAGCCACAAACTAAGAACAAGAAAGTGTTCAAAATATAAGCAACTTCCCCCGATACTGCTGGTACTTCAGCAGCATCTTGGGCTCCGACATTAAATGAAAAGATTAAAGCTAGTGAAAATGCTAACAGCTTTGTGAACTTACCATTTAATAAATAAGAGCCGAAAGTATTAATTTTATTAATCATTATTTTTCTCCCTTAAATTAAATTAATATGTCATAGTTATGCAGCAATCATGCCAAAATTTTTTTAAATCATTTAAGTCATTGATATAGTTGACTAAATTAATTTTTTTGTTGTTTTTTGATTATAAAATTATACTATACATTAGCTTAAGAAAATAAAAAATGATCAATAATTAATCATTTTCACCTTTGATTATAAATTATGCAAGAAAGATATTTAGGAGATGTTCACGATTTTTATAAATTTCTATTTTTGAAATATCTGAGTAAAAAATTAAAAGAAAAAATTGGTTTAAATTGGTATCTAGTCAGTCCAAAACAAGTCAGTCTTAGTGAAGATAAAAAAAAAGATGGAGAAAAAAGAAATTACTTAAAAAATAAAGAAATCTGCAGTTTAGACTCATCAATATCTGAAGAGTTTATAAATTTTATTCAGATTGAGAAAAGAAATATAATTGATTTTACAGAACGAACTCATTTAAAAAGATATATAAAATTTTATAATAAAAAAATCACCGTTTTAGAGAGAAAATCGTGGTTTCAAGCATCTTTGTTTTTTTTTAAAAATCAAGAGGTTATATTTCTTGATCCAGATAATGGTATATTAAAAAATAAGAATAAAAATTCATTGAAACATGTTTTAATAGACGAAATAAATAGATATTTAGTAAAAAAAAAAATTGTTATTTTTACTCAGTTTCAATCTTATAATACAAATCATCTTATATATTTGAGAGAAATTAAAGATTTTTTTCTATCAAATAATGTAGAAATATTGATGCCAATTTTAAGAAATAGGACGGCACCAAACACTTTTTTTGTGACAGCGGGAAATAAAAAGGCTCTTGTAAATAAAAAGTTAACTCAACTATACAAGATGTATGGAGAAAAATTTAAGGATAAGGTAGAGCTAATTACAGTTTAACTTTACCGTTGAAATTTTTTTTAACTTCAAGACGAGCGAATAATCGGGATAATCATAGCGAAAGTAACTTGCAATGCCTTGACTATTCAAATGGACTGTTTGTTCAAAAATTGGGGTTGATTCGTTATCTTTGTAATAAGACATCCTAAGTTTTTTAAACTTATTCTTAATTTCACTTGGAAAATCAACTTCAGAATATTTTACAATTTTGTCGGTGAAAAAAACCGAGATATTAAAAAAATCCTCAGGAATGGTTCCTTCATAGACTTTTTTTACGATTATTTTTTCCTCCCCATTGAGTTTATTTGTTATTTCTTTGAGAAATGTGTGAGGGAAAACAACATCATTTGGAAAAGTAAGGTCTTTTTTATCAGTTTGAGGAAACTTAACAACTAAATTATTGTCTTTTATTGCCTTTCCAATTGTTCTTTCAACTAACTCTGCATTTTCTTTTACTTCAAGAACAAATTCCATATTTTCTCCATTAATATTTTCATTAATGGAATAATTAATCTCATTTACTGTTCCTACCCCATAAGAGTTAATGAACCTAGTCATCATTCTTTGATTAGAAACCCATGAATTGTCGCAGTTGTTTATCCAGTCAATAAATAATTGGCCATAGGCTTTGTCAACATAAGTTTTACCAGGTACTCTTACGATATCTGTGTCTCCTAAGCTAACTTCATATTCGCTTTGATAAGAAAGAAGCTTAGATTCAGTTTCGTTATAAGAAAGAAACCAAAGACATATAAATAGAACAAATGACTTAATATTGTTGTTGCATATTTTAGTAAGTGACATGAGTTTACGAAACATTTAATAATTGTAATAATAAGGTATGATAGTATTTTTTCTATTATGATTAAAGTATTAATTTTTATAATCATTTTTATTTTTATCTTAATAATTTTCTTTTTTTCAAAAAAATTAGGAAAAAAATTTTTACTTTTAAATTACTTTTTAATTATTTGTCTTTTATTATTCTTTTTTGCTTTTTTCTTAGTAAATGAAAAAAATAATAAAAAAAACTACATACCCCCTACATTTGACGGTGAAAAAATAGTTCCAGGTTATTTTAATGAATAAAATAATAGATTTTGAGAAACAAGCTAGAAGTTTAGGAATAATGATAGATGAAATAAAATTAATTCAGAATGCATTAAAAAATTGTAGAGGTGAATTATTTTTGATTGGAGGGAATGTAAGAGATTTAATATTAAAAAATAAACGCACATCACACTCAGATTTAGTGTGTGATTTACCTATAAATTTAATAGTGAAAGCACTAGAACAAAAAAAAATAAAAATTTCAAAAGCTGGATTAAAATATGGGTCTATCACTGCACACATTAAAAAGGCATCATTTGATGTTACATCAATGAGACAAGATCTGGAAACTGACGGAAGATACGCAACTGTAAAATTTACTGATGATTTAAATTTAGACGCCGAAAGAAGAGACTTTACTATAAATGCTATATATTGTGATACGAGCGGAAATTTAATGGATCCCTGCGATGGCATTAGGGATTTGAAACACAAAAAAGTAAGATTTATTGGTAAAGCTGAGGATAGAATAAAAGAAGACTATTTGAGAATATTAAGATTTATAAGGTTTTCGTTATTATACTCGAAAAAGTTTGATAGTGATGGTTTTAATGCATGCAACAAACTGAAAAAAAATATTCTAAATTTGTCAATGCAAAGAAGAATTAATGAGCTAGGAAAAATTTTAATTTTGGAGAATATAAAAAATAAATCTGTTATTTCAAAAATAGTTCCATTTTTTAAGTTGGCTCTAAACTCAGAAATAGATTTTTCTAATTTTGATAAGTTATGCAGGATAGAAAAAAAACTGAAAAAAGTTTCTAAAACTAGAAGAATAAAGTTTTTGATCAGAAATACCAATAAAAACCTAGATTTTTTAAAAATTCTTAGTAAAAGTTTTAATGACAGGATTAAATATAACTTTAATTTTAAGCTAAGCACTGAATATTTAACAGCTAAACAGATTCTAGAAAAATCTGAAGATCAAATTTACGACAATATTTTAATAAACTATGCTGATGGGCTAATAAGTGGTCAAAAAGCCAATAGTTTGTTTAAAAAATTTATGAAACTAAAAAAAAAGTTTTTACCAATAAATGGTTATGATCTTTTAAATATGGGTTTTATAAAGGGAAGAAAAATGGGAAAGGCATTGTTGGAAATTGAAAAATGGTGGATTAAAAATAAATTTAAGCCAAATAAAAAACAATGCCTTAATTTTGCCAAAAAAAAACTTCTACCAACCAGTTGAGGGAGGTAACGACATTAATATTGCGTCGATGTTTCCATTAGTTTGTAAACCAAATTTGGTGCCCCTATCATGAAGCAAATTAAACTCGGTGTATCTTGATCTTCTATGAAGTTGAAGGTCCTTATCTTTTTCATTCCATTTTTTGTTCTTAGTTCTTGAAACAATAGTCTTATATGAGTTAATAAAAGTTTCACCTACTTTTTTTGTAAAATAAAAATCGTTCTCCCAATTTTTTGAGTTAAGATAATCATAAAATATTCCCCCTAAGCCTCTGGGCTCATTTCTGTGAGGTAGAAAAAAATATTCATCACACCATTTTTTGTATTCTTTGTAACTTCCCTTTTTATTTTCTTCACAAATTTTTTTAAGATTATCATGAAAATACTCAGCAAGTTTTTCTGATTCTTTCGATTTAAGATCCGTTGGAGTAATATCCATCCCACCTCCAAACCATGATTTTTTTGTAATTATATGCCGTGTATTCATATGGACTGCAGGTATTTTTGGGGAAAAAGGATGTATCACTACCGAAATGCCTGAAGCCCAAAATTTATTGTAATTATCAGTACCAGGAATCTTTCCCTTTAAATTAGTTGAGATATTGCCAAAAACAGTTGATATATTTACACCTGCTTTTTCAAAAGTATCTCCTCTTAAAATACTCATTTCACCACCACCCATGTTTTCTGAACCATTCGGATTTCTGAACCACTTTTTTCTTTTAAATTTAACACTTCCCCCCTCAAGTGCCTCAATCTCTTTACAAATCAAATTTCTGAGTGATTGAAACCATTTTGAGCACATAATTTTATTTTGTTCAATTTTTTTCATTGTTTTAAAATATTTATTTTTTATATTATAATCAAAGAATATTTTTTATGAAAAAAACTACGACACAAGCTAAAAAAGATTCATCACAGATTGATGAAGAAAAAAGGGACTTCCTATTTGTAACTACCGCCGGCTTAGCAATTGCAGGTGGGGCAGTCACCGCGGTTTCTCTTGTTAATACAATGAACCCTGCTAAGGATGTACTTGCACTGTCTACAACTGAAGTCGACTTGTCGCCTGTCGAAGAAGGTCAAAGTCTAACGGTTATGTGGAGAGGTAAACCGATTTTCATCAGACATAGAAGTCAAGAAGAGATCGATTCAGCCTCTAATGTATCAATTGAAAACCTCAAACACAAAGCGACTGACGATTCTAGAGTTGAAAACCCTAAGTGGTTAGTTGTGGTAGGCGTTTGTACACACCTCGGATGCGTTCCTCTAGGTCAAAAGATTGGAGATAGTAAAGGAGAGTTCGGCGGATGGTTTTGTCCGTGTCACGGATCTCATTATGATACTTCAGGTAGGATTAGAAAAGGTCCAGCCCCTTTAAATTTAGAAGTTCCACCTTACAAATTTGTGAGCGATGATATTATAAAGATAGGATAAAAAATTATGAGCAAAGATACAGAAAAGAAAGGCATAACATCTTGGATTGATGAAAGACTACCAGTCTTCACTTTCATAAATCACAATCTTAGGGATTACCCAACACCAAAAAACCTTAATTATTTCTGGAATTTTGGTTCACTGGCAGGGGTGACACTTGTTATCATGATTATTACAGGGATTCTCCTAGCTATGCAGTATACTGCTGATACTGATCTTGCGTTTGATAGTGTAGAAAGAATAATGAGAGATGTGAATAATGGTTGGCTTCTAAGATATATACACATGAATGGAGCCTCAATGTTCTTTATAATTGTGTACATCCACATATTTAGAGGGCTTTATTATGGTTCGTATAAATATCCTAGAGAAATTTTATGGATGTTAGGTGTGGTAATATTACTACTGATGATGGCTACCGCATTCATGGGTTATGTCTTGCCATGGGGACAGATGAGCTTCTGGGGTGCAACTGTTATAACCAATCTCTTTTCAGCATTTCCTGTCGTTGGGGATTACATTGTAACTTTCCTATGGGGAGGTTTTTCTGTTGACAACCCGACCTTGACAAGGTTTTTTGTTTTACATTATTTGTTACCATTCGCAATTGTTGGCGTTGTTGCTTTACATTTGGTAGCTCTTCACCAGTTCGGTTCTAACAATCCAACGGGAATTGATGTGAAATCGGATGGTGATACTATACCATTTCACCCATATTACACAGTAAAAGATTATTTTGGATTGGGTGTTTACTTGATCATATTCGCTGCGCTTGTATTTTTTGCACCAAATTTTCTAGGTCACCCTGATAACTATATTCCAGCCAACCCTTTACAGACTCCTGCTCATATTGTTCCTGAGTGGTATTTTTTACCTTTCTATGCAATATTAAGGGCCGTTCCAGATAAACTGATGGGGGTGTTATTGATGTTTGCGGCAGTAGCAGTTCTATTCCTTCTCCCTTGGCTTGATAAACATAGAGTAAGGAGTGCACAGTTTAGACCGTACTACAAGCAATTTTACTGGTTGTTTTTTATCGACTGTATGATTTTAGGGTGGGTAGGGGCAATGCCAGCCGAAGGCATCTATGTCACAATATCGCGCGCAGCCTCTATTTATTATTTTGCATTTTTCTTAATTATAATGCCCATATTAAGTAGATACGAGAAAATAGGTGAATTACCTTCAAGTATATCATCCGCTGTGTTATCCGACAAATTTGATAAAGGCACAGAGAATTATGCTAAATAGGTGTTTGAGACTTTTCTTTATAATGAAAGTCATGATTCTATCACCCGCTTTAATATCGGGTGCAACTAGCGATGTAAAGCTAATGGAACAAAAATGGCCTTTCAACGGCATTTTTGGAAGATTTGACGAGTCATCTTTACAGAGAGGGTTTCAAGTTTATAGAGAAGTATGCGCTGCTTGTCATGGCATCAGACATATTTCATACAGAGACCTTAAAGGAATTGGATACACAAATGATGAAATTAAAGTAATTGCTGCTGATTACGAGATTGTTGATGGGCCAAATGATGAAGGCGAAATGTTCGATAGAGAAGCACTACCTAGCGATAAGTTTGTAGGTCCTTACGAAAATGATAAAATAGCTAGACTTGCAAATAATGGAGCCTATCCCCCTGATTTATCTTTAATTGTAAAAGCTAGGGCAAATGGTGCTGACTATTTATATAGTTTGTTAAACGGATATAAGGATTATCCTGAAAATTTTGAAGCTAGTGAAGGTATGTATTACAATGAATTTTATCCAGGTTACCAAATAGCAATGCCATCTCCTTTAATGGACGATATCGTTGAATATTCAGATGGAACTGAAGCAACACAAGAGCAGATAGCTAAGGATGTTACTTCTTTCCTCGCTTGGACAGCAGAGCCGGAACTTGAAGAGAGAAAAAGTCTAGGTGTAAAAACATTATTTTTCCTTATTTTACTTACAATCATGCTTTTAGGTGTGAAAAGAAAAATATGGAAGGATGTTGAATAATTGTCCAATGAGATTGAAATTGCTTTTATAGGCGGTAGTGGATTATATAAAATACCAAACTTTAAAAATTCAGAATGGCTAGATGTTTCATCTAACTTTGGAAAACCTTCGTCAAAAATTTGTATTGGGTCATTGAATGGAAAGAAGATTGCTTTTCTACCAAGACATGGTTTAAATCACAATTTATCACCATCAAAAATAAATTACAGAGCAAATATTGAAGCTTTGAAAAAACTTAACGTTCAAAATATAATCTCAATTTCAGCTGTGGGTAGTTTAAGAGAGGACTTTAAACCCTCAGAATTTGTTCTGGTCGATCAATTTATAGATAGGACTTTCATTAGGAATAAAAGTTTTTTTGACGATGATTGCGTGGTCCATATTCCTATGGCTTCACCAATTTGCAATAATTTAAAAAAAATATCTTCCAAAGCGTTAAAAAAACTCAAACTAAATTTTCATTCGGGAGGAACATATATTTGTATTGAAGGTCCACAATTTTCGACTCTAGCTGAGTCTAATTTGTACAGGTCTTGGGGTTGTGATGTTATTGGAATGACTAACATGCCTGAGTCAAAATTAGCAATGGAAGCTGGAATTTGTTATGTAAGTTTGTCGATGGTAACAGATTATGATTGTTGGCATAAAAACCACGATTCAGTCACAGTAGACCAAATAGTTAAAGTTATGAAAAAGAACTCCGAAAATGCTCTCAGGTTCATTAATGAAATTTGTAAAGAAGAAACAATAAAGTGTAATGAAGTTACAAAAAACCTTGCCAAAAATTCTATTATTACTGAAAAATCAAAAATTAAAAAGAAAACAAGAGACAAATTAAGTAACATTATAAGATTTAATGAAAGTAAATAAAAAAGATTACTCAACAATTTGGCTTGAAAAAAATAAGGTTAAAATAATTGATCAAACCAAGCTTCCATTCAAATTTGTTATAAAAGAGCTAAGCTCATTAAAATCTTTTTTTAATGCAATAAAAAAAATGGAAGTCAGAGGTGCTCCTCTCATTGGAGTTACTGCAGCATTTGGTTTGGCGCTAGAAGTGTTGAGAAATCCGAATAAGAGTAATATTTTAAAAAGTTATAGAACTCTCTGTAACAGTAGACCAACAGCTGTAAATTTAAAATGGGCTCTTGACGAAATTATGAAAGTTATATTAAAAATGCAGCCTGAGCAAAGAGGAATAGAATCCATGAAAATTGCCAATAAAATTAGGAATGATGACATAAATTCTTGTAAGCAAATTGGCAAATATGGGTTAGAAGTCATTGAAAAGATTTACAAAAAGAAAAAAAAATGTGTAAATATACTTACTCATTGTAATGCTGGTTGGCTGGCAACCGTAGATTGGGGAACAGCTCTTGCACCTATCTTTTACGCAAAAAAAAAAAAAATACCTGTTCATATTTGGGTTGATGAAACTAGGCCTAGAAATCAAGGTGCTCTTCTTACCTCGTGGGAGTTAAAGAATGAAAATATTTCTCACACCGTAATTGTTGATAATGCTGGTGGTCATTTAATGCAAAATAAAAAAATAGATATGTGTTTAGTAGGAAGTGATAGAACAACTATTTCTGGAAATGTTTGTAATAAAATTGGAACATATTTAAAAGCAGTTGTTGCTTATGAAAACAATATACCTTTTTTTGTTGCATTACCTACTTCTACAATTGATAAAAAAATTAAAAAAATTTCTGATATACCAATAGAGTTGCGAGATGGAGATGAGTTATCTAAAGTTAATTTAAAAATCAAAAATAAATTTATGAGCATGAATGTTTACGCAAAGGACACACCAACATTAAACCCAGCTTTTGATGTTACACCAAAAAAGTTTATTACAAAGTTAATAACTGAGAAAGGAATTTGTGACCCAAAAGAAGAACTAATTAAAAAATTATTAGGGAATTAATGAAAAGTATAGGTCTGCAAATTATTGAAACGTATAAAAAGCATTTAGATATGGGTTTAAATATTGGCTCAGAAGGTAATATAAGTATCAGAGACAACCAAAAAATTTACATAACCCCATCAGGTATAGACATTAAAGATTTAAAAGAAAAACATATAAGTATTTTAGATTTGGATGGAATTAAAAATAATAAAATCAAGCCTTCCAGTGAAGTTGATCTTCATCTTATGCTTTATAAAAATAGAGATGAGATTAGATCAGTTGTGCATTGTCATTCAGAATGGGCATCAATTTTATCTTGCCAAAGAAAAGATATTCTTCAATTTCATTATATGGTTGCAGAATTTGGTGGTAGAGACATCAAGTGCGCAGAATATGCAACGTTTGGTACGAAAAAGTTAGCTAAAAATGTACTTAAAGCAATTAAAAAAAGAAAAGGTTGTTTAATGGCGAATCATGGTCAAATTTGTGTTGGAAAAAATTTAGAGGAGGCCTCTCATTTATCTATTGCTCTAGAAAAACTGTCAAAGCAGTATTTCTTTTGCTTGTTATCTAAAAATTTAAAAATGCTTTCTGACAATGAAATGAAAGAGGTCCTAAAATCATTTTCGAATTATAAACTCAAACATTAAATTTAAAAGTGATTATATCAGCATCGCAAACGGTATAGTCTTTACCCTCAAAACGCATTTTTCCTAAGTCCTTGCAGTTTTGTTCGCCTTTATTTTCAATAAAGTCATTATAACTTATTACTTCAGCTTTAATGAAACCTCTTTTAAAATCAGTGTGAATTTTTGCCCCAGCATCTGGGGCTAAAGTACCCATTTTACATGCCCAAGCCCTAGACTCCTTAGCTCCTGAAGTAAAAAATGTAATTAAATTTAATAATTCATAACCTTCTTTTATCAATTTTGATAATGAATTATTTTTTAAACCTATAGACGAAAGAAATTGTTTTTTTTCCTTATCATCTTCAATTTGAGCTATTTCAGCCTCTATTCCAGCTGAAATACTTAAAACTTTAGATTGTTTTTTTTGAGCATAGTCGTAAACTTCAGTTGTTAAATCATTCCCTTCTAAAAGTGATTCTTCATCAACATTACATACGTATATTTGAGGTTTTAAAGTAAGAAGATTACATAAATTTAAAACTTTAATTTGTTCTGGTGAAAAACTGCAATCTCTCAAAAGAATGCCATCATTTAGCTTTTCAGATGCTATTTCGTAGGATTGAATTAAATTTGGTTCGATTTTCTTTCCTTTATTTTTTTTCTTATGATTTTCAATTATTTTTTCTATTTTTGATAGATCAGAGAGTAATAGTTCAGTTTCTATAACTGTTATATCTTTCAATGGAGAAAGTTCTTTGTCTACGTGCGTTATATTTTTATCCTGAAAGCATCTTACTAAATGAATTATTGCATCAACTTGAGAGAGGTTTGATAAAAATTTATTTCCAAGTCCCTCGCCTTTACTAGCACCTTCAACTAATCCAGCGATATCTACAAATTCAAGTTGATTATAAATTGTTCTCTCTGAATTGGATATTTTAGAGATTAAATCTAATCTTTCATCCTTAATTTCAACTTTACCAATATTTGGTTCAATTGTACAAAAGGGATAGTTTTTTGATTCAGCTTGTTGAGTTGAAGTTAAAGCATTAAATAAGGTCGATTTTCCAACATTGGGTAAACCAAGAATTCCACAATTAAAACTCATATTTAAACTTTACTTACTAAAATATTGAAATTTTTGTTAATAATTGATTGAAAGTTTTCTACAATTTTTTTTTTTAAAATTTCCAATTCAGACAACTCTTTAGCTGAGAAGTTTCCTAACACAAATTTATCAGCGGGAATATCGTTTTCGATGTAAAGAGGATTTTTAATTCCTACTTTAATTCGATAAAAATTCTCTCCAAAAAATTTAATTATATTTTTAACTCCGTTATGACCTCCATGTCCACCAGATTTTTTAATTCTTAATTTTGAAAATACTAGGTCAAGGTCGTCGTGAAAGACTATTAAATTATTAACTTTTTCTATATTAAAAAAATCAAATATTTTATACACAGGCGCCCCACTGAGATTCATAAAATTCATTGGCTTGAATAAAATTACATTATTATCATAGATATTCTTTTTAGCAAAAACACCATCAAATTTTTTTGAAAATTTTGGAAAAGTAAAACTACTATGAATTATATCTACAATTTCAAAACCAAGGTTATGACGAGTGTTCTTAAACTCCTCTCCTGGATTACCTAACCCAACGATAAGAATCATATAAGAAAAATATTAGCTTTTTTTGTCTGTAGCATCCTTAGTATCAGAATTTTCTGTTTTGTTGTCTGAATCTTGTTTGACCTCTGTGTCAGTTTTTGATTCGTCAGATTCAGCCGCTGCCCCTTCTTCAGTTACAGGTTTTTCCTCTTCAACTTTCATCACAGTTGGCGGTGCTATAGTCGCAATTGTAAAGTCTCTATCTTTTATTGTTGGAGTTACTCCTTCCTCAAGATTGATTGAACTGATGTGAACACTACCACCAATTTCAAGTCCATCTAAGTTAGCTTCAAGAAATTCAGGTATTTTAGAAACAGGCGTTTTTAGCTCTACTTCGTGTCTGACTATATTTATTACACCGCCCTGTCTTAGGCCAGGACAACTATTTTCATTGATAAATTTAACTGGAACATACAAAGTAACTGTTGTATTTTCACCTACTCGCAAAAAATCTATGTGAAGAATTCTCTCTTTGACTGGATGAAGTTGAATATCTTTTGGAAGAACCTTAAGTTTCTCATTCTCTAAATGAATCTCACATTGTTTAGAAAAAAAACCAGAATCTTGAATATTAGTTTTTAATGTTTTTTCATCAACACTAATTAATATAGGATCTTTCTTCTCACCATATATAATGCCTGGTATATAATTTTTTGACCTTAGATCTCTTGAAGACCCAGTTCCGGATTTTGTTCTTTTTTCTACCTTCAATTGAACGGTGTCACTCATTTTATTCTCCTCACTAAGCAAACAAACTTGAAACCGACTTATTTTCGGTAATCCTACCAATTGCTTCACCAATTAAAGGTGCAATAGATATTTGTTCTATTTTAGAAGATTCTTTTACATCATTTCTAGCCAAAATGCTATCAGTAATTATCATTTTATCAATGGGAGAATTGTCTATCCTTTCTATAGCAGGATCCGACAATATACCGTGGGTAATATAAGCATGAACTGAATTTGCATTTTTATTTTTTAATGCATTAGCAGCATTGGTTAGCGTACCTGCAGTGTCACAAATATCATCAATTAAAATACAATCCTTTTTTGAAACTTCTCCGATTACATTCATCACCTCTGATACACTGGCTTTTTCTCTTCTTTTGTCTATAATTGCCAGATCACAGTCAACCCTTTTAGCAATAGCTCTAGCTCTTACAACTCCACCAACATCTGGGGAAACAATGACAGTGTTTTTACTTTTAAATTTTTTTTTAATATCATCTATGAAGACTGGTGCAGCAAAAAGGTTGTCAGTTGGAATATCAAAAAAACCTTGTATTTGACCAGCATGAAGATCTACCATCAATGCTCTATTAGCTCCAGCTACACTTATGAGATTGGCAACTAATTTTGCAGATATTGGTGATCTTGGTCCAGACTTTCTATCTTGTCTTGCATACCCGTAGTATGGCATGATCGCAGCTATACTCTTTGATGACCCTCTTTTTAAAGCGTCAATGGTAATCAATAACTCCATCAAGTGGTCATTTGCAGGAAAAGAGGTTGATTGAACTACAAAAACGTCTTCCCCCCTAACATTTTCATGAATCTCAACAAAAATTTCTTTATCAGGAAATTTTTTTATTGTAGCTTTTACAAGATCAATACCAAGGTATTTAGCAATATCTTTGGAGAGATTTATGTTACTATTTCCTGAAACTAATTTCATATGTACAAATGCTATTTAAAACATACTAAACTTATTTGCCTACCACAATTACTAATTCCTTTTTTTGTATAATATCTGTAGCTAAAAAAATTTCTAAAATTTCTAAATGTATCTATTCTAGAAATTCTTATTTTAGAAATACCTAATTCTATAATCTTCCCTTTTAGAAAGAGGCTAAAGTCAAAAAAAAACTTATTTCTTTTTTTTGTAATAAATTTTTTGAAATTCTCATTTTTATTCAAAAGTTTTAATATAAAATCTTTCTTTACCTCAAATGATTCTTTTTTTATGTGTGGTCCAATAAAAAAATTCAAATCATCATTTGTTTCACCTTTAGAAATAAAAGTTTTCACTGTATTTTTAATAATATCTGAAAAAGCACCTTTCCAACCTACATGAACAATACCAAAGTTTTTTTTTCCAAAAACAACTATTGGTGCGCAATCTGCTGTCAATATTCCTAAACATAAATCTTTTCTATTTGTTACAACTCCATCTGCAATAATGACTTTTGGTATTTTTTTATTCAAGAATATTACCTTGTTTGAATGTATTTGATTAAGCAAAATAAGTTTTTTGCTTTTACTAAATTTTGTTTTTACAATTTCTCTATTTTTTATAACATTTTTTGGATTTTCCTCTTCATTAAATGCGCAGTTTAGCGAACTAAAATTTTTATTGCTGACACCACCATTTCTTGTAAAAAAACAATATTTAAAATTTTTGAAGTATTTTATTTTTTGACTACTCATTTAAAATAACTTAAATCTAATTCCTTTTTACTTATATAGATACATTTTATTAACCCTCCCATTCCCTCAGGATCCGTTAGTCTTCTAAAGTTAGATTCGAGAGCTTTTAATTGTTTATCTGATTGAAGATTTTTTGTAAGTGAAATGAACCGTTCATTAATGCCATTATAATATAAAAATTTCTTTTGAGATATCGGACCATATGCTTTAAGCCCAAACTTCAATGATTTTTCTTTTATTTCTTGGAAATCTATGTGATAGGTAATGTCTGATTCATACGGGTGTTCAAGAAAATTATTTTTTTTCTTATTTCTTATTGCCTGAATAGTATCAATTTTTTTTTTTACTGAAGGTCCATAATCGAAGATAATTATTCCTCCTCCATAGATATTTAAATGTTTAAAAATTTTATTTAAATACAGATTGGATAAAGGAGAAATTTCCAATACGTCTCCTTCTTTGATATTAATTTTTCTTTTTGAAAAAAATTTTGATTTTTTACTAATTATTTCAAACTTGCTATTTTTGAGTATGATTCTTTTTTCATAACAAATGTTTTTTTTTCTTTCAAATTGATTAATCGGTAAAGCATCAAAAAATTCATTACAAATAAAATAATAAGGTTTTTTTTCTAAAATAAACTTCTCTAATTTAGTTATATTTGCTTTATCACTTAGGTCCTTTAGAGAATTTACTTTTAAAAAATTTGACTTTTCCAAAAAAAAATAATTAATTTTTTCTTTTTTTATTTTGTAAATACTTCTTATTAAATCTCTTAACAAAAGTCCATTACCAGGACCCAATTCTAAAAAGTTAGTTGTTTGAAAAGTTTCTTTTTGAATCAGAGAAAAGAAAACTGAGATGCATTCACCAAACATTTGGCTTAATTGTGGAGAAGTAACAAAATCTTCTCCAACCTTTTTTTTTGTATAATAACCATTTCCACTCTCATACAAACATAAATTTATAAATCTACTCATCGAAATTGATTTATGATTTGACAAAAGAATTTTAATTTTACTTGTTTTTTTCATTTATTAAGAAAATACAACCAAAAATTAACATCGGTAAAGTTAGAATTTGTCCCATTGAAAAATTATAAAAGATAAAACCCAATTGTGAGTCAGGCTCTCGAAAAAATTCAACAAAAAATCTAGCTAAAGAATATAAAATAAGAAAAATGGAAAATGCGTTTAACTTTTTTTTTAATTCACTTTTAGAAAAAATAAAAAGTACTGTAAAAATAACCAATCCCTCAAAAAAAGCCTCGTAAAGTTGAGACGGGTGCCTTGGTAGATTATCAAACTTATAGATCACTCCCCAAGATCCGTTTGTTGCCCTTCCAACAAGCTCTCCATTAATAAAGTTTGCAATTCTACCTAAAAAAATTCCTACAGGGCCAGAAAAAGCCAATAAATTTGCAAGTTCAATAATATCTTGTTTATTTTTATGTGAAAAAATTACCAAATGACATACTAGACCAATCAATGCACCATGAAATGACATCCCTCCTTTCCAAATTTTGAAAATTTCTATAGGATTAACAAGGTAATATTCAAAGTTATAAAAAAAAACGTAGCCAAATCTTCCACCTAAAATTACAGCTAAAATTCCTATAGAAATAAAATCCTCGGCAATTCCTAAATCAAGATTTAATATTTTATTTTTAATTAATTTTTTTGAATACCAGTATGTAAACAAAAAACCAAAAATATATGCAAGAGAATACCAGTAAATTTTCAAACCAAAAAAACTCAAAGCGATTGGATCTAAATTGTGCTCATACATTTTGATTACTTGATTAAGTTCTTAACAATATAATCTTTTATTCCGTCCTCAAGAGAAAAGAAATCCTTTTTATATCCTAAATCTCTTAACTTTTTAATATTTGCTTTTGTAAAATATTGGTACTGACTCCTAATTTTTTTAGGAGTATCAATATATTCAATTTTTTCCCTTTTATTAGAGTTAGCAAAGACTGCCTTTGCTATATCATTAAAACTTCTTGGGATTCCTGTTCCAACATTGAACAAGCCATTTGATTTTGGATTATTTATAAACCACTCTATTATTGATACTACATCTTTAACGTAAATAAAATCTCTCAGCTGCTCTCCATTTTTATAATCTTTATTATGAGATTTAAATAGATTTACAACCATACCTTTGGAAATTGTTTGATAAATTTTTAAAACTATACTTCTCATATTTGCTTTATGATTTTCATTTGGCCCGTAAACATTAAAAAATTTTAAGCCTACAATTTGTCTTGGTTGTTCTTTTTTATTACAAATATGTCTATCAAAAATATGTTTAGACCACCCATAAAGATTCAATGGTAAAAGATTTGATAAATATTCATCATCTTCTCGATCATTAAAAAAATTTGAGCCATCTCCATATGTAGCTGCAGATGAAGCATATATAAGTCTTTTATTATTTTTTTGGCACCAGCTCCACAAGAAAATTGATAATTCAAGGTTGTTCTTAATTATTAGATTGACATTTCTTTCGGTTGTCGAAGTAATTGCACCTAAGTGAATAATAGCAATTATTTTTTTATTATTATTTTTTAAGAATTTTTTTAAATTTACAGGCAAAATTTTTTTAAAGTTATTATTCAAAAAATAATTTTTATTTTTTTCATTATTTTGGTCAACAGAAACGATTTCATAAGTATTTTTTCTCATTAATTCATTAATCAAATTTGAGCCAATAAAGCCTGCCCCTCCGGTTATAACAATCATTTTTTTTTCCTTTTCATCACCGAAAATTATTTATTAAGAAAGAATTTTTAATACGAGAAAGCTTATCAAATAAGTAACTACTATAAAACCTAGGATATTATATAAATAAACATTTTTTTTTTTTGTTTTATTTTTTAAAGATCTATGAAACCAAATTAACCAAACAACAAAAAAAATAAAATACGAGAAAATTAAAAAAATTGTAATGGTGTCTTTAATCATTTTGACTATATATAGTGTATAAATCTCATTTTTAACACAACAGGTTGTGAATTAGTAATTTATATATTAATATTATGATGTGTATTTTGATAGTCAAAATAAAATAAACCCTTCGTATAACCCAATCGATTATATTGAAGAGCAAATCTATAAATTAGATGTTGATTTTTTCAGAGATTCACCAAACCATTTGAACTTAAATTATAGAGGACAGTGGAGATGTTATAATGTTGTATTTGTTTGGGATGAACAAAATAAAATAATAAGTGTTAGTAGTCATTTTGATATAACAAAGAAAGAAAAAATAAATAAAAATATTTATTCACTAGTTTCTACAGTAAATGAAAAGATAAATTTGGGATACTTTCATTATTGTTCAAAGCTAGATACGGTTTTTTTTAAATATCATGTTTCAGTAAAAGGCTTAGATTATTTAACAGAGGAACAAATAAATGATATATTAAATGTAGTTATTCATGAGTGTGATAAATATTTCCCTGCATTCTATTTATTTTTTTTTAAAAAACAAGATCCAAAATTTGCTTTAAGCGCCTCATTAATCGAAACTAATGGGCGAGCATGAATGAGACTTTATTAATTGGTTGCGGAAATTTAGGTCTTTCGATAACAGAGGCTTTTCTTGGCGAAGGTAAAAAGATTTCAATTATTGAAAAAAAAGCAAAAACTTTAAATTTTTTGAAAAAAAAAAAAAGTAAATTAATAACGATTTATAATAACTTGAATGAAATTAATTTTCTAAAATATAAATATCTGATGATATGTGTAAAGCCTCAAGATATTGAAAAATTAATTAAGCAATTAAATGAATTCATAAAATTAAGTAATACTATCATATCTTTTGTAGCTGGAATTAAGATTTCCTCACTGAGTAAATCTTTTCATATGAAGTTGTCAATATTGAGATTCATGCCTAACCTATCAATAAGATATGGAAAAAGTATTACTGCAGTTTATTCTACTAACGTTTTGGAAAAGGAGAAAAAAAAAATTAGTAATTTTTTTACATTTTTTGGTTCATTTATCTGGGTTAGAAATGAAGAGGAAATTAATTTTTTCACCGCTTTCTTCGGAGGTGGACCTGCATATATTAGTTATTTTCTTAAATGTTTACAAAATATATTAAAAGAAAAAAAAATAAATAACCAAAATTCTTTAAAACTTATCTTTCAACTTTTAAATGGAACAATAGATTTCCTTGAAAAAGAAAAGATTGATTTTAGTGATTTAATTAAAAAGGTTGCGAGTAAAGGAGGAACAACTGAAAAAGCTCTCATGTATTTTTCAAAAAACGATAAACTTGAACATATAATTAATGACGCAATCAAAAAAGCAGAAAAAAAATCAAAAGATCTTTCTAAGTATTATAATTAGGTTTCTGTCAGAATAATTGAAAAAAATTGACCCTTTAGTTTTTGAGTCTCTCAGTTTTATTTCACCATGTAATTTTTTAATTAGCTCATTAGCTATACTGAGTCCCAAACCGGAGCCACCCTTGTTAATATTCCTTGAGCTATCAATTTTATAAAATGGTTTGAAAATATTATTTTTGTCATAATCTGGAATTCCTGGTCCATCATCTTCTATTTCAATTGTCAATAATTTAAGTTTTTTCTTAACTTTAATATTTATACTTTTCCCAAATTTTGACGCATTTTCGACTAGATTAA
>CACCPY010000012.1 GCA_902547955.1 uncultured Alphaproteobacteria bacterium
AGTAATTTGTTAACTTTCTGTTAAAAAAAAAGTATAAACATCTCCAAGCTTACAACAACAACAACAAATATATATATATATAGTAGTAGAAGAATATGAATAACTTAAGACAACTAATTGAAAAGAAGACCCCGGTTTGGTTTATGAGACAAGCCGGTAGATATCTCCCAGAGTATCGCTCTATAAGAAAAAAAGAGAAAAACTTTATAGATCTTTGTTTTAATTCTAGCTTAGCTGCAGAAATATCATTGCAACCAATAAGACGTTTTAATTTCGATTTCATTATTCTTTTTTCAGATATTTTGGTTATCCCACATGCGTTAGGACAAAAAGTTAAATTTAAAGAATCAATTGGGCCAATATTAGATAAAATAAAGACAGCAAATGAATTCAGTCTCGTCGATTTGCAGGTATGTTTAGAAAAGCTTGAGCCAATCATGGAGACAATAAAGATTTTAAAGAAGGAAAAAAAAAATAAACAATTAATTGGGTTTTGCGGCGGACCGTTTACAGTTTTAACCTACATGTTTGAGGGTGGTACATCAAAAAATCATAATCTAATTAGAAAAAAAATAGAACAAGAGCGTGATGATTTTAAGAAGCTCATTAATCTTGTTACTGACTTTTCAATTATGTATTTAATAAAACAGATAAGAAGTGGAGTTGATATAATTAAAGTATTTGAATCATGGGCAGGGCTGTTAGATAAAGAAGATTATAATGAATTTATCATTGAACCAAATGAAAGAATAAAAACAGCAATTAAAACTAGTTTTCCGAAGATACCAATTATTTTTTTCCCGAGACAGTCATCCAAAAATATATACTCTTTTATTAAAAGAGTTAAACCTGATGTTTTATCGTTGGATAAAGAAGTATCAGCCGAAGTTTTGAAAGTAGCCAAAAAAAATGAGATAATTCTACAAGGAAACCTTGACCCTTTGATCCTTATAAATGGAGGAAAAGAATTAGAAGACGAAGTAAAAAAAATTATGCTACAATTTTCAAAAAACGACCACATATTTAATCTATCTCATGGAATTATGCCAATTACACCATTAGATAATGTTCAGAAAACTATAGATACAATAAAAAGCTTTAATGAAACCAGATAATCATATAAAAATTCCCAGAAAAAAGTTAGGTGTTTTGATGGTAAACCTGGGAACACCAGAGAAAACTGACTTTATTAATATGTGGAAATACCTTCGAGAATTTTTAAGTGATAGAAGAATCATAGAATTAACAAGATTAATTTGGTATCCGATTCTCTATGGAATCATCCTTATGGTAAGACCAGGAAAATCGGGAAAGTTATATAAAAGTATTTGGGATAAAAAAAATGACGAGTCACCACTTAAAGTATTTACAAGAAATGTTTCAGAAAAACTACAAAAAAAATATAAAAAGGAAAAAATAGAATTTTCATTTGCAATGAATTATGGATTTCCACAGATTGGCAACGAATTAAAAAAGCTTAAATCAAAAGGGTGCGAAAAAATTCTTATTTTTCCTATGTATCCTCAGTACTCAGCAACAACTACCGCATCTGTAATAGATAATGTAAACAGATATTTAACAAAAGAAAGATGGCAACCAACGTTGAGATTTGTCCCACCTTATTATGATGATGAAATCTATATAGATGCAATTTATAAACATATAAAAAAAAATTTAAAACAAAAGAAATTGAAAACAAAAAAAATTCTTTGTTCATTTCATGGGATACCAAAAAAGTATTTCTACAAGGGAGATCCATATCATTGTCACTGTGCAAAAACAGTCAGACTACTTAATGAAAAATTTAAAAAAGAGAAGGTCATCTTAGAAATGTCATTTCAATCGAGATTCGGTCCACAAGAATGGTTAAAGCCATACATGCAAGAAAAAATGGATGAATTTATTGAAAAAAAACAAAATCATTTAATAGTAGTTGCACCAGGATTTTCAGTTGACTGTCTTGAAACCTTAGAAGAAATAGAAATTCAAGGAAACGAAGAATTTAAAGAAAAAGGAGGAGAAACTTTTAATTATATAAATTGTTTAAACGATACGGAAATTTCAATTAATATGTACTCCAAAATAATCCAGAGGGAATTATTAGGATGGATTTAGTCCTCAATTATAATTTACTAAAGTCACTTCATATTATTTCATTTACAACTTGGATGGCTGGCCTTTTTTACCTTCCGAGAATATACGTTTACCATTCAATGGAAAAAAAGGAGAGTAAAAGTTATACGACTTTTTCAGTTATGGAAAAAAAATTACTAAAATACATTATGAACCCATCTTTTATTTTAACGTTTGTTACAGGAACGGTTTTGGTTCTTATAACGAGACAGTATAATGAAAAATGGTTTGTACTAAAATTTTTACTGGTCTTTACAATGGCAATTTTTCATATGTATTGTGCAAAAGTTAGAAAGGATTTCTATAACAAAACAAATATTAAAACAGATAAATACTTTAGAGTCGTAAATGAAGTTCCAACAGTTTTATTTATTTTAATTGTCTTGCTAGTAGTATTTAAACCATTTAATTGACAAATTTTTTCATATATCATATAACAAAAATTCATCTTTCTTCCCAAAAAAATGCATTTAAAAGATTTAAAATCTAAATCACCATCCGAACTCCTAAAGATTGCTGAGGAGCTAAAAATTGAAAATGCAGGAACATTAAGAAAACAAGACATGATTTTTGCCATTTTAAAACAAATGGCTCAAAACAAAGATGCAATATATGGAGAAGGTGTCCTTGAGATACTCCAGGATGGATTTGGTTTTTTAAGATCCTCAGACGCAAACTATTTACCTGGTCCAGACGATATCTACGTATCACCCTCGCAAATAAAACAAAATAGTCTAAGAACAGGAGATACAGTTGAGGGGGGAAATGAGAGCCCCACGAGAAAGCGAGAGATATTTTGCTATTACTAAAATCGACAAGATTAATTTTGAAAATGTGGAAAAAACAAAACAAAGAATAAATTTTGATAACCTAACACCTTTGTATCCAGATGAAAAATTAAAGATGGAAGTTGAAAACCCTATGGAAAAAGATATCACCCATAGAGTCATGGATTTAATTACGCCATTAGGAAAAGGCCAAAGAGCTTTGATAGTTGCCCCACCTAGAACTGGTAAAACAGTGATGTTGCAAAACATAGCTCATTCAATTACATCAAATCATCCAGAGGTTTATTTGATAGTGTTATTAATTGATGAAAGACCAGAAGAGGTCACTGATATGATAAGGTCTGTAAAAGGAGAAGTTGTATCATCAACATTCGATGAGCCAGCTGTTCGTCATGTTGCAGTTTCTGAAATGGTCATTTCAAAAGCAAAAAGACTGGTTGAGCATAAAAGAGATGTTGTTATTTTGTTAGATTCAATCACTAGGTTAGCGCGGGCTTATAATACTCAAGTTCCAAGTTCAGGAAAAGTTTTAACAGGTGGTGTGGACGCGAACGCTCTTCAGAGACCAAAAAGATTTTTTGGCGCTGCAAGGAACATCGAAGAAGGAGGATCCTTAACAATAATAGGTACAGCTCTCGTAGATACAGGTTCGAGAATGGACGAGGTGATCTTTGAGGAGTTCAAAGGGACTGGGAATTCAGAGCTAATATTAGATAGGAAGCTATCAGATAAAAGAGTTTTTCCCTCTATAGATGTTACAAAATCTGGTACGCGAAAAGAAGAGTTGCTAGTGTCAAAGGATGACCTTTCGAAGATGTGGATTTTGAGAAAAATACTTATGCCAATGGGTGTTAATGATTCCATGGAATTTTTAATTGACAAAATTAAAGGATCAAAAAACAACGCTGACTTTTTTGAATCGATGAAATCTTAATGAAAATTATTAGTTGGAATGTTAATTCCATTAGGATTAGAAAGCACCAACTTTTGGAATTAATAAAAAAAGAAAATCCCGATTTCGTTTGTTTGCAAGAAATAAAATCATCTAATGATGCGTTTCCAATAAGAGATTTTGAAAAAATAAATTATTTTTCTTACATTAATGGAATGCCCTCTTACAACGGAGTCGGAATATTATCAAAGTATAAGGCTGATTCTACATATTCTCACGTTTTTTGTAACAAAAATGATTCTCGTCACATAGAAGTAAAATACAAGGGATTGAGGATTCATTCTGTGTACGTTCCAGCAGGGGGTGATATTCCAGATGCATCAGTAAATAAAAAGTTTGAACATAAATTAAATTTTTTAGGAGAAATGAAAAAATTTTTTTCAAAAAATGATGCTCATATTTTAGCTGGAGATTTAAATATAGCGCCATATGAAAATGATGTATGGTCTCATAAACAATTGAGAAATGTTGTTAGCCATACAGAGATAGAAAGAACTAAACTTTTGGATATTCTAGAAAGTGGAAACTTTATTGATACTTTGAAAAAATTAATACCTTCTTCTGAAAATCATTTTACTTGGTGGAGTTATCGTTCACCCGATTTTAGATTGAATAATAGAGGAAGAAGACTCGACCATATTTGGATTAATAAAAAAAGCTCTTTAAAACTCATTAAAGCAAAAATAATTAAAGAATACAGAGAGCTACAAAAACCATCAGATCATGTTCCTGTTGTTTTAGAGTTATCATTTTAACTGCTCACTAATTTTTTTGAGAAATCACCAGATAGTAAATGAAAATGTAGGTGAGGAACCTCTTGACCACCGTGTAAGCCAACATTTGTAATGAGCCTGTAGCCATTTTTAATGTTAAGACACTTGTTAATTAGCTTAATAGATTTTATAAAGCCAAGAATAAAAGTATCGTCTGCTTTTTCAAGAAAGTCGTCAAAACTACAGAAAGGTTTTTTGGGGATTATTAAAACGTGCACTGGGGCCTGAGGTGAAATATCCTCAAAAGCAAATGCATATTCATCCTCATAAACTTTTTTTGAAGGTATCTCTTTTCTTAAAATTTTCGCAAAAACATTATTGTTATTATAATTTTTAATATCAATCATTTTTCATTCTTTTTTTTAAAACTAACAAAACTTCATCGAATGAAACGTCTGCTCTTTCCAACATAATTAGAAAATGAAAAATTAAGTCAGCAGATTCCTCTAATAATTCCTGTTTACCCTCAGATAAAAAAGCGGAGATTGTTTCAACTGCTTCTTCTCCTAGTTTATTTGCTATTTTAACTTTCCCTTCGTCAAAGAGATTCACAACGTAGGAATTTTTGTCAGAGCTTTTCTTTCTCTTTTTAATAATCTCCATAAGTTGAACAATTATTTTTTCATTCATAAATTTTTCCTAATAATCCATTCTTACATTAATACCCTTAGAAATTAAATGTTTTTTTACCTCCGAAATACCGAACTCTCCAAAATGAAAAACGGATGCAGCTAACAATGCAGAAGCACCTCCCTTTACTACTCCGTCTACAAAATGATCAATTTTACCTATTCCGCCTGAAGCAATAACTGGAATTCCAACAGAACTAGATATTTTTTTGGTTAGTTCTAAATCAAACCCTTTCTTCGTTCCATCCCTATCCATTGATGTTAGTAAAATTTCTCCTGCACCAAGTTTTTCAACTTTTTTTGCCCACTGAATTGCATCTATGCCAGTTTCCACTCTTCCTCCATTAATAAAAACTTTCCAAGAGTTTTTAATTTTTTTTGCGTCAATTGCAACTACTATGCATTGATTACCAAACTTCATGGCCCCTTCCGTAATAATCTTAGGCTCCTTTATGGCTGAACTATTTACAGATACTTTATCAGCACCAACGGATAAAAAATTTTTCATATCATCCACACCTCTTATTCCGCCACCAACAGTAAGTGGCACTAAACATTCATTTGCAGTTCTCTCAATAATATCAACCATTGCGAATCTTTTTTCATGAGTAGCTGTTATATCTAGAAAAGTTATTTCATCAGCCCCATTCTCACTGTAAAACTTTGCTTGTTTTACTGGATCTCCAGCGTCGACAAGGTTTACGAAGTTTATTCCTTTTACCACCCGTCCATTGTCAACGTCTAGACAAGGGATTATTCTTATCTTTATCATTTTAATATTTCTATAGCTTCATCTACGTTTATTTTGTTTTCGTATATTGCTCTACCAACAATCACACCATCTAAATTTTTTTTTATATTACCTATTTCTTTTAACTTCTTAAGATCATCCAAGCTTGATACACCTCCAGAGGCAACAATTTTTAATGAAGTTTGATTCAATATATTCTCTAATTGATCAAAACTTACTCCAGCCAAAACTCCGTCTTTTTCGATATCGGTAAAAATAACAGATGACACTCCAATACCTTCATAAATCTTTAACATTTCACTGACTTTTGTTTTACTGGTCTTTGCCCAACCGTCACTTGCCACCAAACCTTTTTTTGCATCAATCCCAACAGCAATTTTATCAGGAAAACACCTACATATTTGTTCACAGAGATTTTTGTTGTTGAGAGCAATTGTTCCTAATACAACCCTATCAATTTCATTATTGATTAAAAATTCTACTGTTTCTTGATTTCTGATACCCCCTCCAACTTGTAAAAAGCAGTTAAATTTTTTTTTAATCTTAATAAACACTTCATGGTTTACACTCCTACCTTGGAATGCTCCATCAATATCAACTATGTGGATCCATTTCGCTCCACAATTAATAAATTGGCAGGCTTGATCAATTGGATCAGGATTATAAAAAGTAATATCTTCAAGTTTTCCCTTCTTTAGCCTGATGCATTTCCCGTCTTTTAAATCAATTGCTGGATAAAGATTCATTTAGAATTCCTCATTTTCTAAAAATGCTTCCAAAAATTTTATACCAAATTTATGACTTTTTTCAGGATGAAATTGAACCCCGATAATATTATTTTTCGCGACCATTGCTGTTATTTCTTGACCATAATGAGTTGACATAATTTTATAATCAGAATTTTTTGTTTCAAAATTGTAACTATGAACAAAATAGGCTGATATTTCTGAGCTATTAATTTTTTTTTTTAACTTTTTGATAAAAATATTTTCTTTTTTAATCTCAAGATTATTCCAGCCCATATGTGGAATTTTTAAATGTTTATGAGTTTTTTTTAATTTTTTAACGTTTCCTTCTATCCAATCTAGCCCCATAAACTCTCCATTTTCAAACCCCTTTGTTGCAAGCATTTGCATTCCAACACATATTCCTAAAAAAGGTTTTTTTTCAATACTTACTTTTTTCAAGATTGAATCAATTAAATTCGAACTTTTTAAACCCTTTATGCATGATTCAAAAGACCCAACTCCTGGTAATACTAGATGCGAAGATTTTTTGATATCCGACTCTTTGGAGCTTATGAGTATTTTTAACTTTTTTTTTGATATAAGATTAAAAGCGTTGTAAACCGACTTAATATTTCCACAACCATAATCGATGATAGTAAGGAGATTCATTTATTTTTTGATGAGAAAATTAAAATGGCCTTTTGGGAGGAGTTTGATACCACTATGTCCTCAGGAATGTAGCCAGATTTCAGCAATTTTTGGATGTAAATATCTTTTCCAAAAAATCCCCAAAAAATTGATGATGTCAAAATGAATAAAAAAGAAAATTGTGGTGCAATGAAAATAGCAAAATTCATTAACCAAAACCAAATTAGACCCTCAAACCACAGACCTTTAAATATTCCCCAAATAGGACCAAGAAAGAATGCAAATTTATTGAACCCGTTATTTTCTGCCATAATTTTTTTTGGCTCGGAGATTTTTCTTAAAATAAAAAAGGATTCCATAGAATTAAAGCTTCCCTTTCGTTGATGGTATTTGTCCTATCTGTCTTGGGTCAATAACAACGGCTTCTCTGAGAGCCCTTGCAAGACCCTTAAAACAGGATTCAATTATGTGATGATTATTTTCTCCATACAAGTTTTCGATATGAAGAGTAATCCCTGCTGTTTGTGAAAAAGCTTGAAACCATTCTTTAAACAGTTCTGTATCCATTTCGCCAAGTTTTGGTTTTGACATTTTTACCTTCCATACCAGATAAGGTCTGTTTGAACAATCTACAACAACTCTTGACAAAGTTTCGTCCATTGCAGACAAAGCTTGCCCAAATCTTTTAATACCTTTTCTGTCTCCTAGAGACTTTGAGAAAGCTTCACCTAACGCCAAAGCACTATCTTCGGTTGTATGATGAAAGTCAATGTGAAGATCACCTTTAGCTTTTACGTTTATGTCGAATAAGCTATGTTTTGATAGTTGCTCAAGCATGTGGTCAAGAAAGCCAATACCAGTATCGATCAAGTTTTTGCCATCGCCATCAAGTGATAGGTCAACACTTATATTCGTTTCTTTTGTTTTTCTTTTAATTGAGTATTTTCTCATATATAAATTTTATTGGATATTAAATCTAAAATATATAGATTAATATTAAATTATCAATTAGGCGAATCAATTATGAATGAAAATGTAAGTTTTGAAAAATGGTATGGTACCACAATTGTCTCAGTAAGAAAAAAAAATGAAGTTGTAATTGCTGGAGACGGACAAGTAACTTTGGGTGATGCAGTGATGAAGTCTAATGCAAAAAAGGTTAGATCGCTAGCTTCAGGTAAGGTAATTACAGGTTTTGCTGGTGCAACTGCGGATGCTTTCACTTTGTTTGAGAGATTAGAGGCAAAACTCGAAAAATTTTCAAATAACTTAATGAGAGCATGTGTTGAAATGGCTAAAGACTGGAGAACAGACAGATATTTAAGAAGACTAGAAGCAATGATGGTGGTTGCTGATAAAGAAGCAAGCTTAATTCTTAGCGGAAATGGTGATGTGCTCGAACCCAAAGATGGTGTAATGGCTATTGGTTCTGGAGGAAATTATGCTCTTGCAGCAGCAAGAGCCTTGTATAATACCAAACTTGATGCAGAAAAAATTGCTATGCAGAGTCTTGAAATCGCAGCAGAGCTTTGCATCTATACTAATAATAATATTACTTTTGAGAAAATAAAATGACTTCTTTTACACCAAGAGAAATTGTATCCGAATTAGATAGGTTTATTGTTGGTCAAAAAAGCGCTAAGAGAGCTGTCGCAATTGCCTTAAGAAATAGGTGGCGCCGTCAGCAAATTGAAGGCTCTTTAAAAGATGAAGTTTTACCCAAAAATATACTTATGATTGGCCCAACTGGGGTGGGTAAAACTGAAATAGCAAGAAGATTGGCAAAACTTGCGGATGCTCCTTTTATTAAGGTAGAAGCGACAAAATTTACAGAGGTTGGATATGTAGGGAGAGACGTTGAACAAATAATTAGGGATTTACTTGAAGTTTCAATTTCAAACAACAAGGAGAGTCTTAAAAAAGAGGTGAAAGCGAAAGCTGAAATTAATGCTGAAAAAAGGGTTGTTGACGCTTTGGTAGGTTCCTCAGCAACTAATCAAACAAAAGAAAAATATAGGAATATGTTAAGAAATGGTGAGCTTGATAATCAAGAGATTGAAATAGAGCTAGCCACAAACTCATCCTCCCCTATAAAATCAATGGAGATACCTGGTATGCAAGGAGGTATGATGGGGATGATAAATCTTGGTGATATTCTGGGCAAAGGCTTTGGACAAAAAAAAGAAAAAAGAAAGCTCACTGTAAAAGAATCATACGATTTTTTATTAAATGAGGAATCCGACAAACTAATTGACAACGAAAGCCTTATAAAGCGCTCCATAAATAATGCTGAGCAGGACGGCATAGTTTTTATTGATGAAATCGATAAAATTTGTGGAAAGAATAATTCTGGTACGGCAGAGGTTAGTAGAGAAGGGGTTCAAAGAGACTTACTTCCACTCATAGAGGGTTCAACAGTTACAACAAAATATGGATCACTTAAAACCGATCACATACTTTTTATTGCATCTGGCGCATTTCATGTATCAAAACCCTCAGATCTGTTACCTGAACTCCAAGGCAGGCTTCCAAATAGAGTTGAATTGTCTGCCTTATCAAAAGATGATTTTATAAAAATTCTTAAAGAACCAGAGAATAATTTAATTAAACAATACGAACAGTTGATTGCAACAGAGGGTGTAAGTTTAAATTTTGCGGAGAGTGCAATCGCTGAAGTTGCTAGCATTGCTTCAAAGGTTAATGAGGATATAGAAAATATTGGGGCTAGAAGACTACACACTATTCTTGAAAAGGTTCTTGAAGAAATAAGTTTTTCTGCTTCGGAAAAAAAAATGGAAAAAATTAACGTTGATGATAAATATGTTAAGACCCAAATTGGTGATATTTATAAAGACACAGACTTAACTAAGTTTATTCTTTGATTTTTTTTAAAAAAACTAGCAGGGCACCACTTCCGCCCTTTTCTGGTGTTGCTATGTCGAACCATAAAATATATTTTGATAGATAATTAGAACTTAACCAGAGAGGAACAGTTCTTTTAAGTTTACCGTCACCCTTCCATCCCTCTGAAACAGAAAGTCGCTTACCCTTTCCGGTAATAATAAGAATTAATCTATTTCCAATTAAAAAATTATTTTCTATAAATTTTATTACTTTTTCTTTTGATTCTTTCACTGTAAAGCTATGTAAATCAAGTGTAGATGAGATACTAATCTTTCCATTTTTTATTCTCTTAATGGTATTTTTATCCATGTTAAAGCTTTGTAAAGGCCTGTCCTCTAAATCTATTTCTTCGTAATTTTTCGGTAACTGGAAATTAAGAATTTTTTTTTTAAAAGTTTTCTTTTTGGATGAGTCTTTTATTATACCTGACTCTTTAATAGGTTTAACCTCTTTTTTAAAGACTTCCCACTCATCGTTAATCATTTAATCAATATAAGGAATTAAAACATATAAAAGCAATTTTTTTTTTAGCATACCTGCTTTATTTTCAGCTTCTTTCCCGCTTCCAGTGAAAAGATCTGCTCTATTTTTTCCTTTTATCGCAGAACCTGTATCTATAGCCAATGAAGGTTTATAATTTTTACTTTCTCTCTCTTTGTATAGAATTGGAATACCCAAAGGGTAATATTTTTTGTCTACAGCAAGACTCACATAAGGAACAAGATTAATACCAAATGCCCCTACAGGTGAAGTTTTTATATCTGAATTTAATTTGAAGAAAATATATCTATCATTTTCGTTTAAAATATTCTTCACTTTATTTGGATTCTCCCTAAGAAACTTTTTTATAGAAAAAAGGTTGACTTTTTTCTTATCTAAATACTTTTTTTTAATTAGAATATTTCCTATAGAAGTATATTTTAGATTATTGTTTTCACTATAAAGAATTTTAGTTTTTTCGCCATTTTCAAAAACCCCTACACCAGATCCTTGAATTTGCAAAAAAAAAAAATCTATTATATCGTTGGTCCATAACAATACATCACTGTTACTAAACTTTTTATTAATTAATCTTCTTTTCATATTTCTGAATTTTTTGTTGTATTTCAAAATCGGTATTGAATAGTTTGAGGTTTTGATTCTTGAAACTTTGATTTCTGGCTCGTAGTAACCAGTAAGAATGCCATAATCCTGACTTAGAAGTTTTGTTTTAAAGTTTTTATTAGTAAGAAAGTTTTTATCTATTTTTGTTTTTTTTATTTTTTTACATACTTCTATCCAATTTTTTTTACTTCCATATTTGGGGTAGGATGTATGTGAAACTAAGTTTTTAAAAAACCTATCATTTTGACAGATCTTCTTTAAAACTTCATTAAATTCTTTTAAGTTTTTTTTTCCTAAAGACTGAAAAACTTTGTAATCATTTGATTTAACTGTTGTTGCAGAGATCGCTAAGAAAAATAAAAAACTAACTACTTTCTTCAATTTTTTCTAATGTCCAGTTTGGATCTTTACTTTTTAGATTTTTACTAAAGGACCATTGTTCAACGATCGTAAGAATTTGATTGCTATCGCCATCTATAATTTTTCCTTTAAGGTCTTTTAAAACTTGAACCTGTTCTGAGTTAAATTTAACAGAAATATTTGCAATATTAGATTTAAGATATGCACTTATAATTTCAGCTGATTTAATCCCTATAATTGTTATATCAAGGTTTTCCGATTTTTTCATTCTAGCATTAATCTGGGATTGAAAATCCTTATAAATTGATTTTGATAGTAAGGCTTTCAATGGCTCTAGGTTCTCTTCTGAATAGTTTTTTATAATGTATTCAAACGCTTTCTTGGAACCATCTAAAAATTGTTCGGACTCAAAACTTTGATCTTGATTGTAAATTTTTCTTAAATCTGAGTTAATTTTTGGGTCTTCGTGAAAAAAAACATCTTTTACCTTGTCTTTTGTTACTTGAGAAACTGTTGTCTGATCGGGTGGTGATTCTTTAAAACTTGTTTTGTTTCTAGAAAATTTTTCAACAATATCTTGTTCATTTCCGGTTTTTTTCCCAAGAACGTTCTTCAAACGATTAATGATGAATATTGCTATCATAGCAAGTATTAAAATATCTATATATGGTATGTTATTCATTTTAATTTAATTTATATGGAAGCATAACTGCTTTTTTAGTATTATATTTCTTTCTAACAAATAATGATAGTTTAATATGGCAAATAAAAAAAAAAATTCAAACGTTAACAATCTAAAATTTATTATTAATGCCCAATATCTAAAAGACCTTTCTTTCGAAAACCCCAGAGCTCCAGATTCACTGAAAAATTTTTCATCGAATCCAACTTTTAAAATAGATGTAGATGTTAAATCAAAAACACTCTCAGATCATGGTCCAAATATATATGAAGTTGAGTTGTTGATAAAAGGAGAAACAAAAGTTCAGGATGACTCTTTATTTGTTATTGAAGGTTCTTATTGTGGCATATTTACCATAGAAAATGCTGACGGAGATATTTTAGAAAAAATACTTTTAATTGAGTGTCCAAAATTCCTTTTTCCTTTTCTTAGAACAATAATTGCAAATTGTTCAAGGGAGGGAGGTTTTCCACCGCTAATGATAAATCCAATAGATTTTATTGGTATGTATGAGAAAAAAAAAAGTAAATAATTAGCCCCTATTTTTAAGATTGTATCTTTTTCTTTTTCCAAGTTTAATGGTTAAACTCTCTTCTTGTAATTCTTTAGTGATTTCATTTGTTGTCATTCCCTTCTCCCACTTTTCAACAAATTTTTTAATATTTTTTCTGTCAATTTTGAAATCTTTTTTACTTTTCTTTACTTTTTTTTGATTAATACTCTCAAGAACCCTTGATAATACTGAGCTTTTACTTAATTTTTTTTCGCTTAAATAATCATTAAAAAGAAATTGTAATCTTTCATTCTCATTTTGTAGTCTCAAATTTTCATCTTTAAGTTTCTCTAAATGATCGACGATTTCTTGAATATCTGAATCTTTTAAAATTTTTATTTCTTTAAAAAAATTTTGGAAGCAGCCTTCAAGGTTATCAAGTATAAGCTCTTTGATTTGGATAATATCAAATTCATTATAATTATAATGACTTTTATCGCTTAGTTTTCCAAAGCTGTTAATTGCAGAGAAAATTTTATTTACTCTTTTTTTTGATAACACTACAAAATTACAGATTTTAAAAAAAAACCTCTCCTCTTTTGACCATTCTCTTCTTGGTTTGTATCTATATTCATCTAATACTTCTTTTGCCTTTGAAAATGATATGCTGATCTTCTTTGATTCCCCCATTTTTAATAATGCTATATCTAAGTAAAAAAAAAAATAATATTTTATCGTATATTATCATATACTATAAATTGAAAATTTTAAAATTAAATTAATAGTATTCTTTTTTTAAAATTCTTGAATTGAAGGATTTTAGTTGTTTTTACGCTAATGGAGCGGGAAACGAGATTCGAACTCGCGACCCTCACGTTGGCAACGTGATGCTCTACCACTGAGCTATTCCCGCCAGAACTGATTTCTATCAATATACTTTAAAAAAAATTAAATTCAATGTTATTACCAAGATTAAATATTTATTAAATAAGGCTTTTAATTAACGTATATTAATCGCATATTATAATACTTATGATGTATAGCTTTGAAAAGAACTTTAAGGATTTACCTAAAGTGCTTCCACTTTTTCCTTTGAAAAGAGTACTTTTGCTTCCAAGAGCAAAATTGCCACTGAACCTCTTTGAAAACAGATATTTGCATATGTTTGACTTTGCTCTATCTAATGGTAGGACAATTGGGATAATACAACCAAATGACAAACAAAGTACCGACAAAGATGACAAAAAACCAAATCTTTACTCTATCGGCTGTGCTGGGTACATAACAGCTTTTTCTCAAACGAATGATAATAGATACGAAATTATACTAAAGGGTTTATGTCGTTTTAAACTTGGTTCTGAACAATTAGCTACAAAAGGATTTCGAAAGGCCACTGTAAACTGGAGCAACTTTAAAGAGGATTTTGAAATAAAAAATTTAAAAAACAAAAGTAAAAGAAAAGAGTTTATGGATATCTTAAAACCCTTTTTAAAAAAAATTTCTGTAAGTGCCGACTGGGAGGCTATAGACGTGTCGAGTGATGAGGATATTGTAAACTCAATTGCGATGGGATGTCCCTTTGATCAAATTGAAAAACAAGCCCTTTTGGAAGCTCAGAATATCGACGAGAGGATAGAAATTTTACTTTCTTTGATGAAAATGAGCATTAATGAGAATAAAAATTTAGTCTCTGGAGCCGCTCCCTCTTAAATGTCAGATTTCGATGAGAAAATATTAGACCTTCTAATTTGCCCAAAAACTGGCTCAAAACTTTTTTATGATGATAAAAAAAAGATACTTCATACCAAAGATAGAAAAAATATCTACCAAATCAAAAACAACATAATAAATCTATCAATAAAATAGAATTTGCTATGATTCCCAATTCAGTGAAATTGTCCGACAACAAAAAGTCAATATTAATGTACTATGATGGGAATAAACATTTAATTTTATCCTCAACAAAATTAAGAACATTAAGCCCGTCTGCCGAGAATAAAAAAAACTTAGAAAAGCCTGATTTCTCAGAATACCAAAATGTTTCAATTTTAAGAATCGAAAGTGTCGGAAATTATGCAATCAGAATAGTCTTTGATGACGGTCATAATACCGGAATTTACAGTTGGGAATATTTGCATGAAATAGGCTCAAAATTCTAAACGCCTTAAGCCCATGGCAAATAACATACTTTGCTTCTTTAAAAACATTGATTGATTAAAAATTCTTAGCCCCATTTTTCTTATAGCTGATAAAAAAAATGTATTGTTAGAAAACAATTTGTTTAGATTGTGTGTGGATTGTACTAGCAAATTTTTGTCAATGGAACGTTTACGGCTGTATTTTTCCAACAATAGCCCGTCTCCAAAATCTATACCTAAGCTTAATCCCTCTTCAAGGGTGTTTGATAGTATATAGGCATCTCTAATGCCTAAGTTCAATCCCTGACCGGCAATAGGGTGAATTGCTTGACACGCATCACCTACCAAAATAATTCTGTTTTTAAAATAATTATAGCAATAAAAAACATTTAAATCATAAGGTACTGGCTTTGAAAAATTCAAAATTTTACCGAAGTGTCCATTATATCTTTTTTCAAATTCTTTTAAGAAAGTATTTTTTCTTTTAAACTCTAATTGCATAGAATTTTCTATTGTCCACACAACAGATGACATTTTTTGTTTCTTGTTTTTCATTGGTAGTAATGCCAAGGGGCCAGATGGAAAAAAATATTCTACTGCTGATGAATTATGATTTTGTTCATGTGAAATATTAAAAACTAATGCTCGCTGGTTATAATCATTGTAAAAGTACTTAAAACTAGACAACTCTCTTATTTTTGAATACCTACCATCAGCTCCTACTAATAAGTAACTTTCGAAAATACCTTTGTTAGTTTTTAATTTAACTACATCTTGACGTTTATTTTCAATTTCTTGAATCTCAACATCATAATAAATATCAATAAGGTCATTTTTAGTAAGTTCTTTGAAAACAAATTCTTTCAAAATTTTATTTTCTATAATGTAACCAAGGGGGCCCTCAGATATCGATTCAGAATCAAAATTAATTTCACTCATTTTTCCATCTTTTACTAATATTGAGTTTATTAATTGTGCCTTATTTCCAATTTTGTTCCAGATATTTAGATTGGTTAAAATTCTTGAAGAACCTTGAGAAATAGCTGATGTTCTAAGATCATTGATATTTGATAGTTTAGATTTTTTATTTTTTTCAATTATTGCTACTGGAATACCTCTTCTGGTTAGGCTTAAAGCCAACACCATGCCGACAAGTCCGCATCCGATAATGATGATGTTATGTTTAATTTGATTCGACAAAATATCTTACAATTTCTCTAAATATAATGTAAATATAGTAACAATAATTCATGATTACAAAATTAAAAGAGAATTTAAAAAAAGCTATTCTGTTTCTTACATTATTTATAATTGGCTTTTTTATTTTTCTTTCGCTGGTAAGTCATAATCCAAATGATAATAGCTTTTACAGCTTCGATTCATCAGTATTTAATTATCAAAATTATTTAGGTACTTTTGGTTCTTTTTTATCTTCATCATTGCTTAGTATATTTGGTAAGGTTGCTTTTTTAATACCTATTTTTTTTATAATACATGCAATACGAATAATTCTTAATGAGGAAATAAATTGGTACAATTTTTCTAGTCTTCCATTTTTGTTAATTATTAGTTGTCTTTTAATCGAAATTGTTTCTGAAAATAATACTGCATTTTTTCTCAACAGCGGAATTCTTGGTGAAGGCCTTGGTAATTATCACAATTATTTTTTTAAAGATTTTGAATATAAAACATACCTCCTTTTTGTGATTGCTTTTATAAATATAATGTTTCTTTTTTTTTCCTTTAACATCAATACATCAAAAATAAGGTTTATTTTTAATCTAATCTTCAAAATTATCACCAATATTTTTATTTTTTTTGCATACACACTTAAATTTTCAAAAGAACTAAATTTAAAAAGTCTTTTTGAGAAAGATGTTTCACCAAAAACAATAAAAAAATCGCGTTCAATAAAAAGACACGTAAGTCCTTTTGTAAGTAATTCAAATTTTTTATTTCCTTCTTTAGAACTTTTAGAAAAACCGAAGAAAAATCCTTCAATTGATATTGAAAATAAAAAAAATACTGAAATTAATACTGCCATGCTAAGCAATGTATTAAGTGATTTTAAGATAAATGGCCAGATAACTGAGGTAAAACAAGGTCCAATAGTGACCCTTTTTGAGTTAACACCAGCACCTGGAACTCAATCATCAAGTGTTATCAGATTATCTGAAGACATAGCAAGATCAATGGGAGCGAAATCAGCTAGAATTTCTACCATCCCTGGGAAAGATGCATTAGGAATAGAAATTCCAAATAAAAATAGAGACACTGTTTTCTTAAGAGAGTTGCTAAATGATGATACCTATAAGAATACAAAATTTAAATTACCCTTAACTCTTGGTAAAGATATCTTTGGAAAACCTGTTGTTGTTGACTTAGCGAAAATGCCTCATCTTTTGGTAGCCGGGACAACTGGCTCAGGTAAGTCTGTTGGTATAAACGCAATGCTATTATCTTTGTTATATTCTTTGCCGCCTGAGGAGTGTAGATTAATTTTAATTGACCCTAAAATGCTGGAGTTGTCAGTTTATAAAGATATACCTCATCTTTTGACCGAAGTTGTTACAGACCCAAAAAAAGCGATTTCGGCTTTGAAGTGGACAGTAAAAGAAATGGAAACAAGATATAGAATGATGACACATTTAGGTGTAAGAGAGATCGAGGACTACAATGTTAAAGTAAAAAAGATCCTTGATGATGGAGAAGTTATTTTTAAAGAAACGCAAGTAGGCTACGATTCAGAAACGGGAAAACCAGTTTTGGAAAAAAAAGCTTTAGATCTCAATATTTTTTCAAAAATTGTTGTCGTAGTTGATGAGTTAGCTGACTTAATGATTACCTCAGGAAAAGAGATTGAATCAGCTATTCAAAGATTGTCACAGATGGCAAGAGCGGCGGGAATTCATTTAATTGTTGCTACGCAAAGACCCTCTGTTGATGTAATAACTGGGACAATTAAGTCTAATTTCCCAACAAGAATTAGTTATAAAGTTGTAAACAAAATTAATAGTAGAACTATATTAGAGGAACAAGGAGCAGAACAATTATTGGGTCAAGGCGATCTTTTAATTACTATGCTTGGAGATAAATTATTAAGGGTGCATGGCCCATTTGTAAAAACTGATGAGGTTCAAGCGGTAGTAGATCATTTAAAAAGTCAGGGTGAACCAGAATACCTTCAGTCTGTTACGATAGAGGAGGAGGAATCTGAAAATTTTTCTCTTGGCTTTTCAGATGGAGGTGATGAACTTTATGATAAAGCTGTTTCTATTGTTTGTAGAGAAAAGAAAGCGTCAACAAGCTTTATTCAAAGACACCTTCAAATAGGATACAATCGAGCTGCTAGAATAATTGAAAAAATGGAAGCCGAAGGTATTGTTAGTCCAGCTAATCATGTCGGGAGAAGAGAGGTCTTAGTTGGTAAAGATAATTAGTTGTTTGCTAATTTTTTTTAACTTATATTCATGTTCGACAGTCAGTTCAGTTGGGGCAGTTCTCGGAAATGCTTCAACTTCAACTAGAGGATTTTCTGCTTCAATTGATGATACTTTTTTAATGACTAAAATAATTACAAAAATATCAGGAGTTGAGCTAAAAAATTTTACTAATATTACCGTATCAGTTTCCCATGGTCATGTTCTTTTAGCTGGGAATGTAGAAAGTCAAAATAAAAGACTAGAATTAATGAAAGAGGTTTGGAAAATCGAAGGTGTAAAAAAAGTTTACAATGAAATGTATTTAGGTTCCTCTCAAACTTTTTCAGAAAGAGCTGACGACTTACTATTTGAAACAAGAATTAAAAATAGACTTTTGTTTGAATCAGGAATTTACAGTAACAACTATTCAGTTGATGTCGTTAATGGCAATGTGTATGTAATGGGAACAGCTTCTAATTTTGATGAAAAAACAAAACTAGAAAATTTTTTGAGAGAAATGAAAGATATAAAAAAATTAATAACGATAGTTTCTTTACCAAAAAAAGATTCAAAATAATAAGAACTTAAAAAATGAAAAAAAAAATTAAAAATAAAAAAAATCCCAGAATTTCAGTTCTTTTTCAGATGGATTCATTCGATAATTTAGATTTTGATACAGATACGACATTAAATCTAATACAAGAAGCACTTAAAATAAATGCTGATGTTTGGGTGGGATATCCAAAAAAACTTACATATTCTGATGGTAAAGCATCAATAACCGCACAAAAAATAGTTAGTTCAGATTTAAGTTTTGGGAAACCAAAAAATTTAAAAATAAATGAATTCGATTTTTATTTTATAAGACAAGACCCCCCTTTTAATATGTCTTACTTAACGAATTGTTATTTACTAGAACTTCATAAAAGTTTTAATAAAAAGCCTTTTTTTGTGAATGATCCGAGTGCAATTAAAAACTTTACTGAAAAAATTTTCCCACTTTTTTTTAGCGAACATATGCCTAAAAGTTTGGTTACTGAGGATGAAATGATTTTTCTTAAAATGCTTCGTAAGCACAAATATTTAGTTATTAAAACTTTATATAATAAAGGAGGTGAAGGAGTCGTAAAAGTTTCTGACGAAAATGAAAAAAAAGCCATTAAAGAATTTAACAATATAAAAAAACGATATTCTGTACCTGTTGTTGTCCAAGAATTTCTTGATGAAGTGGTTTATGGAGATAAAAGAGTAATTTTAATTGATGGTAAAGCGGCAGGAGTCATAAACAGGATCCCCAAAAAAGGTCAATTTAAAGCAAATTTGCATCTTGGTGGTGAGGCAAAAAAAACAATATTGACTAAAAAAGAAAAAAAAATTTGTATGGTTATTAAAAAAACATTGAAACGTGAAAAGTTATTTTTTGTTGGTATTGATATAATCAACGAAAAACTTACGGAAATTAACGTTACTTCGCCCACAGGTATAGTTCAAATTCAAGAGCACAGCGGTATAAACATAGCTAAACATTTGTGGACTAAGCTTTTAAAAATAAAGTAAGAAAATTACTCCTCAGAGCCTGATTCTCCGCCCCCTGAGCTTGCCCCACTGGAACTACCACCTGTTGCTAGTGCACCGCCACTCGCTGAGGGTCCACCTGAAGTTCCTCCGCCAAGAGAAGGTCCTCCTGCTGCAGGACTAGGGCCAGGTGCAGTTGTCATTGCCACCACCTTAGGCACGGCTTGTGTAGCACCTGTGATTATTTTTTTACCTGATTTTGCCAACTCATTTATCTTATTTTCAATATTTTTTATAGCTTTAAATTTGGCTCTGAGTTCAAACAAAAATTCATGAGTTTCGCCTAATAGAGTGTAGTTAGAAGCATCAGTACCCTTTAGTTTTAATCCGTTAGTACCTATTTTATTTAAACCTTCTTTAGTTACTCTAGTCTTAGTGCTTCCAGAGAGCTTGACATTATCACCCTTTATTTGATTATTCATCCTTAATTGACCTGACGTAAGTCTTACGTTCCTATTAATTCTATTAATCTTTCTTGAACCACTTAATTTTATAGGTTTTTTATTAATAGTAACTTTATGGTTACTCCCTACTAAAGTGTAATTATTAGCTAATCCACCATTCGATCCGTCAGATAGAGAAAGTCCTGCTGTTGATGCTAAGCTTGACTCTGACTGGACATTTGCTGATGATAATGAGGCTGAACCAGTGAGAGTTAGCGTTTCGTTACCAATGAGATTGCCAACGGTTAAATCAGTAGAACTGATAATATTGGTGCCGTTGTAATTTCTTGAACCACTTAAGCTAATTTGTTTTGGTGTTATCTGGGCATTATTAATTGTCTTTACTGTTGAATTAGCCACAAGTCCATAAACATCACCATGCCTGCTATGTGTTTTTGATGAAATTGTGTAAGCACCATCAGCTGTTACAATTGCACTATCACTAGCTGTCCCTGAATTATAAGTGTAAGTTTGATTACTAAGTGTAACATTAACTCCGCTAGGGAGTCCATTTGCAGCAGTAACTTTGGACGTACCGAAGGTTGCAGAAGATGTGGAAGTGGTGCCATCGTAGACTTTTTTAACTTTCACTGAGGTTCCTGATACATTGCCGTAGGTTTTTGTTAATTCGCCTGGATCATAACCATTAAGTATACCACTTCCCGAGCCACTAATTGAATCGCCATTAGAATAACCATACTGGATAAATTCAGCAGATTCGACACCACTGAAAGTATTATCTGAGGATTTGTTTAATCTTTTAATCCTCCAATTAGTGTTATTTCCATTTGTGTTAATTGATGAGATTGCTCCCATTTCATATCCAGAAATATCTATTGTTGTTCCACTATTATTTGATGCCGTAAGGCTAGTACCAGTTATTGTTCCAGTAGCGGAATCTCCTGTTGCGTTTATGGCCCCAGCGGTAATTGTACCCAATGAAATGTTTCCTGGTTGGTCATTGGTAAGTCCGGTTCCACCATCTATGACTGCTGTTACAGTCCCGCTTCCTGCATTTATGGTTGCATTATTAGTTATGTCTGCTGTGCCGCTTCCTCTTTGTGAATCAACAACACCATATGATGTTGACGTGTTAGCGCGAAGTGTTAAGTCACCATTTGCGGTAGTTATATTAGAATTAATTGTTATATCACGTCCAGCTAGTAATGAAAGATTCCCACCGGAGCTACCACTCACGCTAATAGCATTAGATACGGTAATGTCTTGGTTAGCTCTTAAATAAACATCGGTCCCTGCCGCCAATAAATCCTGTATTGTTGCACTGCCAACAGTATTTGTACTTGATGAATCTGTTGAGAATGAATTGACAGTTTCAATGCCCGCACTTCCTGATGCTCCGGTAAATGAACCTGATGAAAATTCATCGTTATTATGAAACGCGACACCACTCATGTTGGTTGTCCAACCTTGCCCTGGCCCTTGCCACCCAAAATCAATCCTATCCCCACCCGTTCTTTCTCCGAAATATATTAACAACGGATAATATGTATCTGCTTGTAGTGTTACATTGCTACTATATCTAATTCTCATACCGTGTGCACCTCTATTATCAACTAATCTATTAGAACTGTTCCTTACGCTTATGAAACGTGACCACGAGTCTACATTGTTATAACCTTGGGTAAATAGCCAAGCCCAACTAGAGTCATCACTGAAGGTATAAAATCTATGGGTACCCGTCTGCTTAGGTTTAAAAAAACCTCTCCATTCTGCAGAATATCTCTCAGCGAAATTTCTACCAGGTGTTATATGATTAATAGTAGTGAAGTCTCTGTTGAACCTATTTCTTACACTTGACCTAGAATCCTGGGTTCTGCCGCCAACAGTTCCAAAATAACTAAAGCTATCGTTAAAATAATTATAGTAAACTTGGGCTCTGAGCCCATTATCCAGAGAGGCCCCTGACGAACCACTGGCATCGACAGTAATGTTCTTTGGGTCCAAAAGTAAAGTTCCATAATCCACGCTTACACGGTCTAAATTAACTGTTCTTAGAAGATTTTTTGACGAGATTTCTATAAAACCTCCTTTTTCTTTTTTGTTGTAAGCTTTAGTAACCCAACCTTCATTTGCCTTTAAGTAACCATTGGCGTCAATTGAGCCCAAAAAATCTGTAGTTTCGTCTGACCATATAACTGCTGTCCCACCTTGTCCAAATGCACTTGAAATATTTATATTAACGTCGTAATCAACAATTGTGTTTTGGGAGTTAATAATTTCATTTTGATTTTCAAACCGATTGATAAATCCATTATACTCCTTTAAACTGACCCTTGATAACTCTTGACCACCTAAATATTCGCCACCAATTCTTACTTTACCCCCCTGAGATGCTCCTTTAGCTGAAATATCTGCCGCAGCCAACCTAACATTCTGTCCAGCATAATCAATAATACCACCTTGATTCGAATTCCCATCGGCCTTGAACGCTCCAGTAACAAGGTTATAACTATCTCCATGTAATTTAATAGATCCGCCGTTAAGAGACCCAGACATATCAACATTAGTTCGAGCTGTGGATAACAATACATCTTCTGAAACTACCATTAGGTCTCCACCACTTTCTTTCAAACCCTTGGCGACAATAGAACCATCCAGAACTAGTACTTCTTTGGCTTTGGCTAATATTTTACCACCGCTTGAGCCGCTAGCATTCGTAGACCCTCCATAATACACACTGGTACCAGTTATTGTTAGCCTACCAGAGGGAGTGGTCGGATTTTTACTTGAAACATCTATATTACCCTTTATTTCAACAATATCATTATTTTCTCCACCTATAACTACATTCCCTGTTTGCTGATTTATACTCGCGGCTGAAACAATGCCTGACGAACCAACATTTACTGACCCAAGCATTAAATTTTCTGCTGTTTTTGAAGATAATTGGATGTAACCGCCTTCAGCAATTAATGACCCATTGTTTGTGACTAAGCTGTCTAATGATTTTCCATTTATATCCTTAATATTTGAAAGCTCACTTGTTTGCACCGCTACTTTCATTAAACCATTACCCGAAAGATCTAAAGTTATTTGTTCACCAGCCCCCATGAATATTTTTCCTAACTTGGCTGTTATTGTCCCTTGATTTGAAACGTATTTTCCAATTAGTGAGGCATGACCGGAGTCGCTCACCTCTATATTTCCGTGGTTTTCAACTCCAGTCGTTGTTTTATTTTTATAGAAGTTGTGCCTTCCGTGTAAAAAATCACTAGTGTTTATGTCTAAACTTGATGCAGTGAATGAATTACTTCTCACGATCCCTGATTTTGTTAAAAACACCCCATTAGGATTGACAAGTACTACATTTCCATTTGAGTTTACTCGTCCAGCTATATTAGATGGTGTTGAGCCCAATACCCTGTTTAGTGAAGAAGAGTTAGACGACGGCATGTTGAAATCGACAACTCCCGATGAGTGAACAGAAAATGAATCCCAATGTATTACAGAATTGTGAGTGTTTTGATTAAGAACCATGTGGTCAGGATTAACATAAGCTATTTCTACATTCCCATTTTGCACAGAACCACCGGTTGGCATATCTGAGGCTATTGCCGATATACCTGGACTGATTGTCATAATGCCGCACAAAGATGCTGCAATAAACGAATTAAATTTATTTTTTTTAAGAACCATTTCCTCAAAGTTCCTTTTTAAAAAGCGTAATGTATTTTCCGCCTATTTAAACGACAAAACAAGTCTTTTTTTTATTATTTAGAAATCCATATTGAACATTAGCATTAAATGATGTTTATTTAATCTTACATCTGAGAGCACTTCAATTTTGTCGGTAGCGATTGTTTTAGAATATTCAACTTTAGCTGTAATATTTTTGTCGAAATAAAAATAATCATTAAAGTTGTTAATTTGGAGGCCGACTCCAACAGACTTAGCCGCAGTTTCTTTGTTTTCTGCTGCAGTTGGCCTATTTAGGTATGCAACCCCCATTGCGGAATACATGTATGGTGTTATTGAAAGATTTTTTAGAAGAAAAAAATTCCTGTTAACTTCTGCTCTAATGTACCAAATTTTATCTCCTGAAATGGCTCCTGAGGTTAAGGAGCTTATTCTATCCATGCCAATAACTGTACTTTGTTCAGAATTTAACAATGCGTCATCAGTGTATTGCCCGCCCAAACCTATTTTCATTAGGTAGTTTGTAAGAATATAGAATGAGTACGATGAATTTACTCGTAAGTGATGATATTGCGATGTTCCTGAGGTTCTAGAAAGAGGTGTATCCGTTGCTTCACTTGCTGAACGTGACGCAACGTCAATTCCACGAGATAATTCAGAATCAAAATAAATACAACCTCCTGGACAACCAAAATAACTAAGACCCAATCTTAGGCTTGTTAGTCTGTCATGAGATAAAATTTGATCTACACCTGTTGTATTCGTTTGTTGTAGTTCGTCAATCCACGTTAAGTTTCCTCTTACTGTCCATGAAGTATTTGCACTTAGTTTTAAAGGATAAGTTAAGCCTAACGATCCCGATTTCATATTGGACTCAATTCCTAATGATGTAATATCTCCACCTGGTCTAGTCATACTTTCTGAATATGAGAAGTTAGAAATCAGACCATTGTCGCCTAAAGGATACGAAAAAGATAATCCTCCTCCTCTGATCGTTACTGCATTTCCAGTTCCTTTCATTCCTTTAATTGTCGGTCGGGCTAGTCCAAACATTGTCAGACTTTCCCCAAATCCAAATGGTGAATTAATAGTTGTTTGTAAAACTCCTAATTGCCTTCCTAATTCTTCACTTTGAGTGTTATTAAAATTTATATTTCCTGAGATCAGTTTGTGTTTAGCTTCAACGACTAATAAAGTTGCCCCCTCTTTTGTTCCTGGAGCAAAGGCAGTATTAAGTTGTAACCCAGCTACCCTTCCTGCTAATAATAGTTTTCTTTCTAGGAGTGATTTTTTTATATTTTTTTTATCTTTTAGCTCTCTAAGATATCGGAAAACAGCCTTTTTTTGTTTTTTTGGAATTTTTTTAAGATTTATTTTTTCTATGAAACCGTCTATAACTTTAAAAAAAATAGTAGCACTGTCTGGCTTTAATTCTTGTTTGGGTAAAATCACTCTGACTAAAGGAAAATCATTTAACTGATAATCCTTAGTCATTTTTTTTGCGATCAAGTTTAACTCATTTATACTTCTCGATTTTCCAATTAATTGATTTTTGTAATCGTCAAAGTTTATTACATTTTGTAATTCCTTTGAGGCAATAACTACTAATGACTTAATAGTAACCGATATCTGATCCAGTTGATTTTCTTTAATTTTAATATTGCCTAATCCATTCAAAAGATTTTCATCACTTCGTTTTTTAATTTTCTCTTTTTCAATATCTTCTAAAACTTTTGGAACAGTTTGGCTCGGAGAAGTTGAAGCTGCATGAATGCTGAAGCTAAATAATAAAATTATTTTAAAGTAAATAATACTTTTTAATTGTTCCATTTAATTTCCATCAACAGTTAATTGCTCTGTTGATAATAGCTTAGAAACCCTAGTTTTACTAACTTTTTTTTGTATTTAAAATTTCTTTTTCCACAGACTGTGGATGTTTTGCTTGTTGGAACCGTTATTATGTGTAAATATGTGTTATGCCAATAAGTTTCTTGCCTAATTTGAGTCTTCAAGCCTGTAAGCATTAGCACACATTTTAGTGCAGTCCTTACTTAGAGAAAACTTTGGCCTGTGTAGTGTTACAAACAAGACATACCTGAAAAAAACAAATTAAAAAATTTATCACAAGAACCCTTTCTTGCAACTGCACCGATACCAAATAACGCTAAAAAGCTAGGATGTAGTTAACTTTAACTGAACTATATTAAAATTGTTAGTTTTTTTATATAATTAATCTTTATATTACTGTGTTATGAAAAAGAAAACTGAAGAAACAATTTTTGCGTTATCTACTCCATACGGACAATCTGCCATAGCAGTAGTAAGGATTTCCGGCAATATGAGCAAAATGATAGCAAAAAGCATTTGCCAAATAAATAAAATTGAGCCACGTAAAGCAACTTTTACAAAATTCTATGATAAACAAAAAAAAATCATAGATTCTGGAATTATGATTTTTTTTAACTCTCCTTTTTCCTTTACAGGAGAAGATATGCTTGAATTCCAGTGTCATGGAGGAATTTCAATTATAAATAAAATGTTATTAGAATTAAGTTTGATTGAAAACTGTAGATACGCAAGCCCAGGTGAGTTTTCTAGAAGAGCGTTTGCAAATAAAAAGAATGATCTGATTCATTATGAGGGCTTGGCAAATCTTATTGCATCAGAAACTGAAAACCAAAGAATAATAGCGACTAAGCAGTCTTTTGGAGAATCTGAAAATATTTACAGGACCTGGCGGGAGTCTTTATTAGAAAGCATTGCTTTGTTGGATGCTGCAATAGATTTTTCAGACGAAAATGAAACGTTTAGCTTAAACAAAGTAGAAAAATCTTTAAATGAAGTTGTTAAAAAGGCAACAAATACAATTGAGTTAGCAAAAAATAACCAAGAAATCTTATTTGGAACAAAAGTTTTAATTTACGGCCCTCCAAATTCAGGAAAATCATCACTTTTTAACCTTCTGTCAAGAGAGGACAGGGCTATTACCTCTGATGAGGCAGGCACAACTACTGATCAAAACTCTAATGTGCTTGAGATTTCCGGAATTAGAACAGTTATTACTGATACTGCAGGTCTGAGAAACGCCAGTCGTAACGTTGAAAAAATTGGTGTCGAAAAAACCCAAGAATCAATAAAACAAACGAATAAATTCATATTAGTTTTATCCCCTGACTGTTTTTCAGACGAAAACTGCAAACTTATTGAGTCCACTTTGAAAAACATAAACACAAAAAAAACTATTGTCATATTTAATAAAAATGATTTACCTGACTTTCAAACTGGTAAGAACTTATGGATATCAAAAATTAAACAGTTAAAAAAACTAAAAAATATATCAATATCTTGTACTTTAGATATTAAAAACGTCAACATATTGGTAGAGTTAAATAATTTTATAAGTAAAAATCTCTTAACAATTGACACCTTAGGCAATGATGATTATTTTTTTTCTGAAAAGAGACAGATTGATATCGTACAAAAAATAGTGGTACATATTAAAGATGCTTTGATGAGTTTAGACGATTTAGAGATTTCTGTTAACTATTTGGATCAGGCTGTAAAGCTTCTTGATGAACTGTTTGGGAAAAATAATTATGAGGATAGACTTGGATATATATTTGATAGGTTTTGTATTGGTAAATGAATGTTTCACGTGGAACTATTATGAAAAAATATGATGTATTGATTATAGGCGCCGGACATGCAGGAGTTGAGGCTGCAATTGCATCAGATAGAATCGGTGCAAATACTGCGTTAATTTCGTTTAAAAAAAGTGATTTAGGAGTAATGTCCTGTAACCCAGCGATGGGTGGTCTTGGAAAAGGGCATTTAATAAGGGAAATTGATGCAATGGGTGGCGTAATTGGTTTAGCTTCTGATCATTCTGGAATTCAGTTTAGAATGTTGAATAGAACCAGAGGGGAAGCAGTTCAAGGTCCAAGGGCACAAATAGACAGGGATTTATATAAAGAAAACATTCAGAGAATAGTCAGAAATTCGGGAGTGGAATTGGTAGAGGGCGAAGTAAGAGACATAATTACCGAAAGGAAAAGTGGTAATGAAAGTATTATTGGTGTAGAAACTTGTTCTCAAGGAAAGCTTTACTGTAAAAAATTAGTTGTGACAACTGGTACTTTTCTGTCAGGTGTTATTTATAGAGGCAAGGAAAAATGGAAAGCTGGAAGATTAAATGCAAGACCATCTTTTGATTTAGCTAAATTTTTTAAAAGTAAAAAATATCAAACATATCGCCTAAAAACAGGAACACCTCCAAGATTAAAAGGGAGTTCAATAAATTTCAGCAAATGTATAGTTCAAAAGGGAGACAAAATACCTGTCCCTTTTTCTTTTCTCACTAAAAGCATAGATACAAAGCAATATCCATGTTTTATTACTCATACAAACGAGAATACTCACAAAATTATCTTAGATAATTTTCAAAACTCACCTCTTTTTGACGGTAGTATCATCTCTAAAGGGCCAAGATATTGCCCATCAATCGAAGACAAGGTGAAAAGATTTGAAGGAAAAGACAAGCACCAGATATTTCTAGAACCTGAAACTCGTTCTGGAGAATTAATTTACCCCAATGGAATTTCAACTTCTTTAGACAAAAATGCTCAGCAACATTTTTTACGCACCATAAATGGACTTGAACATGTTATCGTTGAGGAGCTAGGATATGCAGTAGAGTATGATTGTGTGGACAGTAATGAGTTAGAGTTAACTTATGAGTCTAAACGGATAAAAGGCCTTTATCTTGCGGGCCAAATAAATGGAACTACCGGTTATGAAGAGGCAGCTGCGCAAGGATTGCTTGCTGGTATCAATGCGGCAAGAAGTTTAGCAAAACTCAATGAAATTGTTATAGATAGGTCTCAAGGATATCTTGGAGTTTTAACATCTGACCTAAACAAGGGGGGGTTAGTTGAGCCGTACAGGATGTTTACGTCTAGAGCTGAGTATAGACTTCTTCTTAGAGCAGATAACGCAGATGAAAGACTAACTGATTTAGCGATTCAAATAGGCACAGCTGAAAAGGAAAGAAAAATGGTCTGGGTTAATAAAAAGAAAATGCTTAAAAATGCTGTAGAAAAACTAATAAGTTTGAAGGCAGCCCCTCAAAAGTATGCAAAAGCAGGTTTAAAAATAAATCTTGATGGGAAGAAAAGGAGTGCTTTTTCAGTCCTAGGTTACAAAGATTCAAGCTGGGAGTTAATTGAGTCAGTATGGCCAGAGCTTGAATCATTGAAACTGGATTCTGTAACAAAGAAGCAAATAAAAATAAATGCATTCTATGATAGGTATGTAGGAAGACAACTTCTAGAGATTGATGAGTTGAGAAAAGAGACAGAGCTTAAGCTTCACGAACGAGTTGATTTTGAAAAGTGTCCGGGTTTGTCAAATGAAATTAAAGAGATTTTAAGAAAAAATAAACCTAAAAGCATTGGTGAAGCAAGGCAGCTTACAGGTATGACTCCAGCTGCGGCCTCAATATTGCTCCGCTTTGTAAAAAAATAGAGTGAATCAAAAAGAGCAAATTAAGGTTTTCTTAGATTTATACGATGTTTCACGTGAAACAATGGAAAAGTTATCAATTTATGAAAAATTGATTATCGAGGGTCAAAAAAAGTTTAATCTCATCGGAAAAAGTACTTTAGGCAGTATTTGGCTTAGACATTTTGCTGATAGCGCAAAACTACTAAAGATCTTAAAGGAAGTTTACCAAAATAGTGAAGGAAAAGTTTTAAATCTTTTAGACGTGGGTTCAGGGGCAGGTTTCCCCGGGGTAGTGTTAAGCATAATGACAAATGCAGAAAAAATACCCATTAAAGTTGCTTTGGCTGACTCTAACAGGAAAAAAAGCCTTTTTCTTAAAAGTATAAAAAAAGAATTGGGTGTTTCATATACCGTTGTTAATAAAAGATCTGAAAATATAAACCAAAAGTTTGAAATAATTACTGCAAGAGCCGTTACCTCAGTTAAGACTTTTTTGGATCTCAATCACAATTTGATTAAAAAAGAGTCGATTTTAGTTCTGTTTAAGGGTAGAACATGGAAAGAAGAAGTAAAGGAATCAAAAAAAAAGTGGAAATTTGAACTTAATGTTGTTAAAAATAATATACGAATAGATTCATCTGGTGGAGTAACTTTAGTTATAAGAAATTTAAAAAAATGAGGACAGTATTTTCAATTGTAAATCAAAAAGGGGGAGTTGGTAAAACAACTACAGCCGTTAACCTTGCGACTGCTTTATCTATAACAGGTAAATCATGTTTGGTAATAGATCTTGATCCCCAAGGTAATGCAAGTACAGGTTTTGCAGTTGACCCGGGTAGAAGAAAGCCCGGAACTTATGAAGTTTTAACAGAAAAAGTAGATATTGTTGATGCAATTAAATCCACTGAAGTAAATGGTTTGGGAGTAGTTCCGTCTAGAGTTTCTTTGGCCAATGCTGAATATGAAGTGCCTAGAGATTTAGAAAAGGAGTTTATTTTAAAAAAAGCAATTGATCGGTTGCCCAAACAATATTCTGCTATAATTGTCGACTGTCCACCAGGATTAGGCTTTCTTACAACAAATGCTCTTGCGGCTTCAGATAAGGTTTTAATACCATTACAGTGCGAATTCTTTGCTTTAGAGGGACTTAGCCAGATACTAAGAGTGATTAAGAGTGTTAAATCGGAATTGAATTCTTCTCTGGATTTAGATGGAATTTTGCTCACAATGTACGACTCTAGGAATAAACTAAGCTTTCAGGTGGAGGAGGATGTGCGTGAAGTAATGGGCTCTGCAGTTTATAAAACAATCATTCCCAGAAACATAAAGATTTCTGAGGCCCCTTCACATGGAAAGCCAATCCTGTTGTATGATCATACGTGCATCGGTTCCGAGGCTTACGTAAATTTAGCGGCAGAAGTTCTGCAAAAAGGAAATTTTGGAGGTTTAAATGACAATTAAAGAAAAAAAAACAAGACTAAAAAAATCAGATAAGGTCACTAAAATAGGGAAAAAGAAACTTGGAATGGGACTATCCTCTTTGTTATCAAAAGATGCAGAGTTGTCATCTGTAATTAAGGCAAAAATATCTGAAAAAGTATCAAATACAGATAATTTTAATGTAAAAAGACCCTCCTTAGGAGTAGCTAAGGTCAGCAAATTAAATCCTTCAGGTGTTATTGGTCCTGACAACATTCAAAGAACTTTACCTATCCAAAATTTAGTATCCGGTAAGTTTCAACCTAGAAAAAATTTCGATTTGGCTGAACTTGATGAATTAGCTGAATCAATAAAGGCTAATGGTATCCTGCAACCGATACTGGTCAGGCCTTTAACAAAAGGTGGATCTACATTCGAAATAATAGCAGGTGAAAGGCGATGGAGAGCATCCCAAATTGCAAAAATTCATGAAGTACCAGTTATAGTAAGAGACTTTGATGATGAGACCGCTTTAGGTGTAGCTATGATTGAAAACCTTCAACGATCTGACCTAAATTTAATTGAAGAAGCAGAGGGATACAGGGCTCTAATGCACAATTTCCAGTACACACAAGAGAAATTATCATCACAACTTGGAAAAAGCAGAAGTCATATAGCCAATGTTTTAAGAATTTTATCATTACCTAAATACGTAAGAAGCTTTATAGTAAATGGACAGTTATCTTTTGGACATGCAAGAGCACTAGTTCCATTATCAGAAGATAAAGCTAAAGAAATCACTGATCATATTGTAGATTCAGGTTTAAGTGTTAGACAAACTGAAAGCTTGGTTAGTAAAGAAAAAAGGTTAGAAAACCCAAGTTTTTCTGACAAAAAGGCCGATCTTGCTGATAATGCTAACCCTAATATAGAATTTTTAGAAAAGGAACTTACCAATTTGCTTGGATTGAAAATTGAGTTTACTCACAAAGCAAATAATAGCGGAAAGATGGCAATTCTGTATAAGAGTTTGGACCAAATTCAACCTGTAATTGATAAATTGAAATGGAGACCAAAATAAAACATATATGCGCAAACTTATTTTAGACACCGAAACAACTGGCCTAGATTACAATAAAGACAGAATAATAGAATGCGCTTGTCTCGAACTGATTGATAATCAACACACTGAAAAAAGGTTCCACAATTATTACAACCCAAGTGGAGTAATTATTTCACAACAATCTGAGGAAATCCATGGCTTGAGCAATGCTTTTCTCACAAAATACAAGAGTTTTGATGATTCAATAGACGAATTTCTAGATTTTGTAGGTGATTCACAACTCGTTGTGCACAATGCACAGTTTGATATTTCAATGATAAACAGCGCATTGAAAAGAAAAAATAAAAAACTTCTCAGCATGGCTAATGTCCTCTGTACTCTGGAATTAGCTAAGAAAAAGTTCCCTGGCAGTAAAAACAATTTGAATGCTTTATGTAGAAGGTTCAATATCGGCCTTGAAAGTAGGGAAAAACATGGAGCCCTAACCGACTGTTACCTGCTCTTTAGGGTTTATATTGAACTAATGGGGGGGAAACAGGAACATTTAACATTCAAAGAGACGTTGAAAGAATCCAAAAATACTAAAGCGATTGATTATAATACCAGAAAACGAATTTTGATTAATGTTTCAGAAGAAGAAAAAAACATTCATAAAAATATGTTAAAAAAAATTCCAAACGCAATTTGGAATACATAATACTACATATATTAGATATTAACTTATTATACACAATATTTAGTTTCTGTGGAAAAAACAACCAAATATAAGCATTAAAACCTTGCATTTTCAGCTCTTTCGTGCGATTATCCACAGGCTTGGAAAGCATAAAATAGGCTGTTTTTGATGGGTGGTATATTAAAATTTTTAAACCATAAATGGTTTAATATCGTCTTGCGTAATTATTTTGGACTTCGGACCAGTTTAATGAAATGGGCAATCCCTTTCGTTATGGCTACTTTTTGTGCACAAAACTTACACTCAGCTCCACAAACCCCAAGCCAAGCCTTACCTAAAATGTTTCAAAAGCAGCCAAGTTTGGATTATTATCAATTCAAAAAACAAGAACAAATTATTCCTGAATTACCAGCCATTGATATAAAACAACAAGAGGATACAGGAATTAAAATTATTCCAGAGACTCTAATCATTTTGGCACCAAAAGAACTTCAAAGTATAATCTCAATTGATAAATATCAACAAGAGATCATTGGAAAACCAAAGTCTATTAACGAACTTTATGCTACAGCACTTGAGATTGAAAAAGAGTTCAGTAGCAAAGGTTATCCATTAGTGAGGGTAATTCTACCTGTTCAAGAGCTCGACCAGGAACAAGCAACGATCTTTTTCAAAGTTATCAATGGCTTCATTGAAAAAATAGATCTATCAAAAGTGCCTAAAAAACAATTATTACGAACATACTCGTATCTCAAACCCCTTTTAAATAAAAAATCTCTACGCCTCAAAGATATGGAGAGACAACTTTTGTTAGCAAGTAATATAGCTGGTGTAAAATTATCAAGTTCACTAACGTCAGGAACTAAAGAGGGTGGAACTAAATTAATAATTAAGGCTGACCATAAACACATTTCAGGAGGTATCAATTTTGATAATACTCAGAGCAAAGAATTAGGTCGACAACAGGGCCAAGCAAGGGCAGTGATTAGCTCTGCACTTGGGTTAGGCGAAACGGTTTCATTGTTTGGGTTATCTAGGCCTACATTTAAAGGTATGTCAGGCACAGGAATCGAGGTTCCAATTAGGGCAGGAGGTGTTTCCATCTCTGTGCCAGTTGGAAATAAAGGGCTTACAGCAGGTGTCTCTTACCTTGAAAGTATGACAAGGCCTGGAGGAGATGTATCAGAACTTGGTTTGGAGGCTAATATGAAATCAGCAACTTCAACAGTCTCATACCCAGTAATATACCAAAGAGATCTTGCTCTTTTTACCAGAGCATCAATTAGTTGGACAGATGAAGTTCAGCAAACTAATGCTGGTGGAGTTGACGAGGATATAAGTCACGATAGAGTAACTGCAGCAAGAGTTGGAGCAAGTTTTAATGGTTGTGGTGCAGGTTGTTTAGGCATAGACGCAGAGATATCAAAAGGTCTTGAGTTAGGTTCACGATCAAACAGTCAGGTCGGAAGTGGAACGCCATTATCAAGATCCACAGCTTCTTCTAATTTTACACATTTTAGATTAAATGCTAACTACACTATTAATCCCTATAAGGATTTTGTATTAAGGCTTAACGGAGGAGGACAATATACTCTCAATAACCTATTAAATTCAGAACAAACAAGTATCACCGGTGAACAGAGATTAAGTGGCTTTACTTCGGGTTCCATTAGCGGAGATGAATCTTGGTATATGCGAGGACAAATTAATAAAAACTTTAAACTATCAAAAAATTTAACCTTATCACCTTACGTCTACACTGCTGGGGGCACAGTTTACCTCAATCAACCAACCGCAACAGAGAGAACTGCGACTACAGCAAAGTCTGTGGGTATAGGATTAGAAGTTTCAGGAAATGATCAGTACTTTTTTGAAAAAAATATTAGTGCAAGGGTTGAATATTCAAAAAATTGGGCAACTGCGAATATTGAGGATGTCTCATCAGTTAGACTGAATAGGGAACATTTATTGGTAACAATGGCGATGAGATTTTAGTTACAGGAGAAAAAATAAATATAGGACTTTTGGGGGAAATGGTCGTAAGCAAGTTAAATGGAAAATACAAAGGCGTAGCAGTTACGTCAGCATTAATAAGCTTTTTGGTTTTTGTACAACCAAATAGAGGCTTTTCTGGCGAAATGCCATCAGGTGCCAGCGTACAGTCAGGCGATATTACCATTACTGGTACTGAAACAAACCATATGATCATTGACTCAAATTCTCAAAAGTCAATAATTAACTGGAATAGTTTTTCAATACATAAGCAAGGTAGAGTTGACTTTAACCAACCATCTACAAGTTCCTTTTCATTGAACAGAGTAAAAGGTTCAACGCCGTCAACTATAGCTGGTCAATTGAATTCTAACGGTAAAATTATGCTTATTAACCCTAATGGAGTGGTTATAACTCCAAGTGGAGTAGTAAATACAAAATCGTTTACAGCTTCAACATTGAACATAAAAGATGACGATTTTATAAATGAGCGATATAAATTTGAAGGCAATGGTATCTCAAAAGGGGTAAAAAACTCAGGAAAGATTACGATAGGTGGCGGTGGTCACGCAGCACTTCTTGGTGGATATGTTTCTAACACAGGTATTGTAACGGCAAAACTAGGAAAAATTGCTCTTGGAGCAGGTGAAAAAATAACATTAGATTTTGTGGGCGATGGACTAATGACGGTTTCTATTCCCAATCATCAACTTAATGCTATTAGAGATATTAACGGGAAAACGCTTAAAAGTATTGTTTCAAATTCTGGTACACTAAAAGCAAACGGTGGAATCATAAAACTTTCAGCAGCTACTGCAAGAAGCTTAACTCGAAATACTGTAAATATAGGTTCTACAGGTAGTATTATAGCAAAAACTGTTAGAAGTAAGCCAGGTAAAGTTGTAATAGGTAGTCCAACAACAAATTCTGTTCGAATTGCAGGAAATATTGATGTTTCTAGCTCAATAACTTCTCTATCTCCATCAGGAAAAGTTGTAATTGAAGGCAGAAGAATAACACACAGTGGAAATATTTACGCCAATGGAGCGTTTGGGGGTAAAATTAATGTTATTTCCAAAGATAGCATAAAGCTTGATGGATCAATATTAGCAAAAGGCATTTCTGATAAGGGTGGAAAAGTCATCATTATGTCAGAAAATGCAATAGAAACTACTCCCAAAAATGTAATTGATGTTTCAGGACAATACAAAGGGGGTGAAATAAGAACCTTAGCAAAGAAAAATATCAAAATTTTAGGAACTCTCTCTGCAAATTCTGCTCAGTTGGGAGGGAAAATAGATATTACAGCTGAAAAAGTAAAAGTTGAAAAGGCAAAAATTGAAGCAAAAGGTAATTACCAAGGAGGAAAAGTAAGAATCGGTGGTGATTATCTAGGCGGAAATATAACCAATTTGGATAATAAAGTTAAACAGGGATTTGTTTCCCGCTTTGGCGACCAACCCACATTAGCCAATTCCAAGCAAACGGTCGTTAAGGCGGACGCAAATATAGATGTGTCCAGTTCGGCAGGGAAAGGAGGAACAGCCGTGATTTGGTCAGATGAAATGACTGATTTCAATGGAACCATCAATGCTAAAGGTGCTGATTTAAAACAAATCACATCTCATTTAAGTAATACAAACCATATTGATTCAAAAAGTGATCCCCCAAGAAAGTCACTATGGATGAAGGAACCTTTAATTTCGTCTGTGGTGGACCCCCCTCCTCCACGGTCTTACGATAAAGGTGGAGGATTTGTAGAAATTTCCTCTAAAAATTACCTAAAAAGAGCCAATATTGCTGGGGTTTCTCTTAATGGTGGAACTTTGCTTCTAGATCCTCGAGATATTTACGTCAGAGATAGCTCTTTAGGTGGTTATACATTGACGAGTAATCTCAATGATGTTGACAGTTTTAATGATGGAACTAATGCTCTCTATCAAGTTAACAGTTCCACAATTGAAGCAGCTCTTACATCAGGAACAAATGTTATTCTTCAGGCACGCCAAGATATATTTGTTCAAAGTGATATAATCGCTACAGGCAGTTCAGGCGGGGATCTTACAATAAATGCTGGGGTAGATATTGAAATTTCTGCTAATATTACAACGGCAAATGGTGACTTAAATTTGATAGCTAATAATGCATCTGTTACAAGCAGAGGGACAGACAATTCTGACATTGATGTAACTAGTACGCTAAACTTAGGAACTGGAGATTTAAACATCACCCTCGGTAATGTTTCAAGTGGCAATTCTAATAATGTCAATTTAGGCCTCGCTACTGTCAATGCAAATAATATTACCCTAACTGATTCAGGAACGGGCTCAAATACCTCCCGAGTAAGTATTTTGGGTGACTTAAACGCTTCAACAGCAATAAATGTGACTAGCACCAATAAACGCATAAACGTAGGTGGTGCTTCATTAACGGCTGATGGTACCGGAACCGCTGTTGATATAACATCAAAATATCTAAGTGGAAATGGTTCTGTGAGCACTCCAAATGGAATTTGGCGAGCAATCAACACTGATACTTCTAGTAATGGAGCAAGATTCGGTGGATTCACCGGCGACTTTATCCAATATGGTTATTCTTCAGGTGATGTTATTCAAGGAACGGGTAGCGGTTTACTTAGTGCATATGATCCAGGTAATCTAACAAGAATTTACAATGTATTTAGTTCAACTTCATACCATTTAACAAAAGAATATGACGGAACAAACTCAACAGCATCTGCTTCCTTTAATACTTCTTCTCCATCTGTTACTGGGGCTTTGGGTGCTGCGATACCAACTGGGCTAACGGTTACTTTAAACAACCCAACTTTTACCTATGACGATGTAAATCAGGGAAATCAACAGGTTAGTGCAGACGCAGCCTATACCATAACATCTAAAAGTCATACGAACTTTACCGATATATTTGGATTATCAACAAGTGCCACTGCAGCAACCCTTACTGGGCGTATTTCACGTAAAAACATTCAAATTCAGGGTGAGAAGTACTATGATGCCACAACTGACATCGTAGCTGCCGCGGATTCTGCTGGTTTTGGAGGGCTAGAGGTAATAGGTCTAATAGCGGGTGAAGACCTTCAATTTACAGCTGGTACAGACAGTTTCTTCACAATGGTTGCAGATCCTGCAGATACATACACAACTTTTACTATGAGCAACATTTCATTAACTAATGGTAATGGTAGTGGTGGTGTCGCGGGCGACCCCAATAACTATAACGTAACATCAACGGCCTTTAGAATTAAGCCACGACCGCTAAAAGTCAAGTTGACAAAACAATATGATACTAATGCAACATTTGACAGCGATGATACTGTCTTCTTTGAATACCCAACAATGGGTAGTCCTCCTAGTAATGCAGCTACAAGAACAGGTGTTTTTAATGAAACATTAGCGCTAACAGGTACTGGGACTATTACTGGAGGCACAACAGACGTAGGTACCGGTTATGTAGTGACTGGAATGAGTTTAGCGGATGGTTTCGGCGCAGCAAGTAATTATAGCATTAACGGAAACGTAGAAGCAGATATTACACAAAAAGTTGTAAATCTATCAGGATCAAGAGCGGATGATGGTACCACGAGTGTGGCCGGATCAATAATGACGGTTGAAACTGGAACAACAGAAACACTTACTGCTAGTGGGTCTGGAACGGCCGCACAGTCATCACCAGGAATTGGGATATTAGTTGATGCTACATCTCCAGGAATTAACTTAGTTAGTGGAACAGGAACAGCCAGCAACTATACTTTGACTGGTGGCACTCATCAGGTTGACATATCTGCCACAAGTGCATACATAACTGGTACTAAGACCTATGATGCCTCCACAGCAATATCTGCAGCAATTTTAAGTTTTGTTGACCCAAGTAATCCCAGTGCTAACGTAACAATAACCGGGTCAGGAACAGCCAGCTCAGCAAATGTAGGAAATAGTGTTGCAATTACCAATGCTAACATAGGGACTCTAGCGTTGGGTGGAGCAGATGCCGGTAGTTACAACATTAATACAATTGCGATTAATGGGTATTTAAACGTTAGTATAACACCTAAAACAATTAATTTAAGCGGTACGAGACTGTATGATGGAACAGTTAACGCAGCAAATACAGATCTATCTGTTGCATCGGGAACAGTTGGGACTGAAACACTCACCATTTCAGGAACTGGTACACTTAATGCTGGTGGTGTGGGAAGTCGTACAATTAGCAACACAGGAAGTTTGGCCTTAAGCAATGGAACAAATGGTGGGATAGGATCTAACTATACACTAGACGGTGGAACGCACTCAATGACAATAAACCCTTTACCGCTTACGATTACTGGTACTAAAGTCTATGATGGTGATAATGAGGTCCACTCCAATACACCAGAAGCTCAAATACAAAATATAATTTCAGGCGAAAATGTTTTATTCTCTGGATTTGCTCGATCAGACAGTGAAGATGTAGGAACTAACATTAATATTGGAACAATAAATACATGGGCACTGACTGATCAAACACATGCTGCATCAAACTATACATTTACCGGGGGAAACCTAACAATTGACATTACGCAAAGAGAAATCAAGCTTACTGGTACTAAAACATATGATGGTAACACAGATGCAGCTGGAAGTACAATTACCAGAATGGAAGCTCAGGGTACCTACTCTGCTCCTGGAAGTAGTTCCAATACTAGTACTTTTGGTACAGGTTTAGTTTCTGGCGGTGTAGCTTATTTTCTTCCTGTAAATGTAGCAGACGGTCACTCATTAAGAGAAACTTTAACAATAAACGGAACAGGTACAGCAGACAGTAAGGATGTAGCCAGTGCAACAGCAATAACTAGTAATGGTACGCTTGCTCTTGCAGATGGTTCAAATGGAGGAAAAGCATCTAATTATAAAATAACGCTGTCATCAGCGAATCACGACTACTCGGTAACTTCAAAACCTGTTGATTTAGATGGTTCAAAAGTATACGACGGTTCAAACGCTGTATTAGCTTCTGAGCTAAGCGTTGTTCCAAGTACGTTAATTGGTTCAGAGCAACTTGGATTGACCGGATCAACGACAACAACAGGCTCAGGTGGCACACAGAAGAA
>CACCPY010000013.1 GCA_902547955.1 uncultured Alphaproteobacteria bacterium
TGCATATATAATTTTATCATCTAGCATAGCAAATTCTTATTTTTATTTTTAATCTCCTTGCTTAAATAATAACAAACTATTAGTCCGCAACCAAATCAATTGTATCCAAAGTAAGACCTCCCATTAAACTCAACAATGTGTAACTATTAATTAACACCTCAATTTTTGCTGCGATAGCATCTGCCTGAGCATTAATCAAAGCTGTTTCACCGCCTAAAACATCCAATAAAGTCCTATTACCTGCTTTTCTCTCTTTTCGTGCAAGCTCAAGAAACTCTCCAGATATTCTAGCTTGATTGGTTAGAAACTCAGCATTCTTTTGTGCTGTATCTAAACCATCCCATGTCGTTCTAACCATTTGTTTGATCATATTTTCCTGATCTCTGATTCGAGTTGAGGTTGCTAAATACGATTCAACAGCTGCATCCTTGCCCGCGTATTCCGAAAAGCTTAGGTTTAAAGGGTAGGAGAAATCAATTTTTGCAGAACTTTCCCTTTTAAAACCAACAATACCCCCAAAATCTTGTTTTTCTGAATGGCTAAGTATTCCCTTTATAGTTGGAAAAAGTGAAGAGCGAGCTGTGTTAATTGCTTCTTTTCCAATATCCTCAGTTATTCTTGCAGCTATTAAGGAAGGATTGTTTTTCATGGTGTTCTCAACAGTCTCTTCTATTGATTGAGGTAATTGGTCAGTAATTGATTTGGTTAGTTTTAGATCATTTAAATTTTTTGGGAAAAAACCGTAAAGATATTCAAACTCGTGTTTGGCTGCATCAAGCACTCCTTCAAATTGAATTAAACGAGCTTGAGCACCTGCTAATTGTGTCTTTGCTTGTAAGACATCAGAGGTAAGCCCTCCTCCTGCAGAAACAGCCGCGTCCTCTAATTCAGTTTGTTTTTTTATATTAGCAACAGATTGAACAGCATATTTTACACTTTCTCTTGACTGTATGACTCTAAGATAAGCAGTTAACGCTCTTAGTAAAAGATCGTTTTTTATTTGTTTTTCTAATGCAAGACTTTGCTTAAGACTTAATTCTGATGTTTTTACAGTTGATTCTCTTAAACCAAAATCTGTTATTGTTTGTGTTATCTTTGCCGTTGCGTCTCTAGCAACAAGTTGAGTGTCGTTAGTTGGTCCATGTTTAATAATTCTTTCATGTCCATAATTTGCAGTAACATCTAAACTTGGATAATATGCACCTTTGGACTGTTTTACTCTAAATTCAGCAGCTTTACTGTCAATTTTTGAAGCTTCAATCAGTTTATGGTTTTTTAATACCAACTCTAGAGAACGAACTAAATCAAAATCTGAATTTGTATTTAAGTCTTGAGATGATATTGGCTTAAAAACAAAGAAAATGAAGGCTAGAGTAATTAAGTGTTTCATTATAATTGTATAGCAAAGTTAGTGCCAAGTTTTCCACAGATATGCAAATTGTGGAAAACTATTTTATGTCTTCTAAAACATTCTGTTCTTGTTTATTTTTAACATGATTTTTTTGAAGAGTCTAGATACAAGCTTTTTGAGTCTAAAAGTTTAAGAAACCCTCTAAAAAGAATATCAGCTTTATTATCAAATCGTATTTCATGCTTTAGTCTACTAGCGAATTTCATTCCCGTTTTCATTCCAAACATTAAAGATGCTAAAACGTCAGCATCTAAAATAATTTTTTCAAGATGATCATTAACATGACTAGGTTTAACGGGAAAAAATGTACTTCTAAAAATTTTTTTAATTCTATAATATTTTTTATGTGTTATTTTTTTAAAAATAACATAACTCAGGTCCTTAAAACTTTTTTCTTCTTGATAGTAAGGTTTACCGATAACTCTCCTTCCTTGGTGATTAAGATCATGTGTAAGAGCTATAATTACTAACAGAATTTTGTCATCATTAAATTTCAATTTTGAGAGTTTTGCTAATAAACAAGCAATTAAAATAACTGACTTGAAATGATGCTGGTCATGATAGGAATTGTAGGTAAAATTGTATGAACACAATTTTGAAAGTTTTTTTAAAATTGATCTATAGTCACGAATTTTGAAAATGTTCAAATCGTTTAAGCACTTAGTACATATTTCATAAAAATCTGGTTTTTTTTGATTTGAAAGAACAAATTTTTTTAATAAGTGTTTAGATCTAGGCCAATTATTTGCTATGTAAGAAAGTGACGGATAATGCTTTTCAAATATATACTGTCTCATTTACTTTTCATAACCCAAACTCCATCCCAATCTTTTGGGTTATCGATTAAAAGTTGGTTACACCTTTCTATGTAAGTTTTTGATAAAATGTCATTTTTATTTCCTTTTAAACATTCATTAAATGAATTAATTGCATTTTTAAAATCACCACTTTTATATTTTTTCCTACCTTCATTAAAGTGATTAACGACGTCCATCAAGTTTGGAAATGTTTCATCATTATGATAATCTAATACCTCATAAACTCCAATTGGCTCTGTTTTACCTTTTACAACTACATCATCAATATTTCGAATTCTGTATGTTCCCTTGAGTTTTTTAAAAGTGAAATCACTTATTAAAATTCTGGCGTTATACTGCTTACAAGCACTTTCTAATCTTGCAGCTAAATTCACTCCATCCCCTATCATTGTATAGTCCATTCTTTTCTGAGAGCCTATATTTCCGGCTACAATCTTATCTGTATTGAGACCTAAACCCATATCGAGAGGTGGTTTACCATCTTTTTCTCTTAATTCATTCCATTTCCATAATCTTGATATCATATTAATTCCAGCCTTTACCCCCCTATCTTCATCATCCTCATGACTGATAGGCAGACCGAAAGCAGCCATTATCGCATCCCCAATAAATTTATCAAGCATACCCCCTTGCTCTGAAATACATTCAACCATAATCTCGAAATACTCGTTGAGTAACTTAACAGTCCCTTGAGCTCCCAAAGACTCTGTTATGTTGGTAAAACTTCTTAAATCAGAAAATAAAAGTGTTGCTGTTGTATCAAGACCACCCATGATATCAGCTCCATCCTCAAGTAGTTGATCAGCTATTCCAGGGTCCATATATCTTGACATTGTTGATTTCATGCGTTTTTCAGATGAAATATCTTCGATCATTAATAAAATACCAAGAAAGTCATCTTTTTTATCAGTTCTTCCTTCACTATCTTCATTAATCAGTGGAAGAATTGTTAAATTAACAGAAATCATTTCATTTTTTTCAGTTTCAGAATCTTTAATCTCAAGTTCTGCATCCATAATTATGTCTGCTTCTTTTGTTTCTTTAACATTTTTAATTTTTTCTTCTACCCAAGAGTTATTATCTCTGAAAAAATCCACAGAATTAGTATCTAAAATATTTTTTTCAAATGTTTTAAGAATTTTTAATCCTGATCTATTGCAAGTAACTATTTTTCCATCTCCATCAATGGTAATAACTCCGTTAGACATACTGGAAAGCATGCTCTCGTTATATTGTCTTGATTTTGAAACATCATCAAACAGTTTAGCATTTTCAAGAGCTATAGCCACTTGTTGAGTGAAGGCTTTAAGACGAGACTCATCTTCTTCAGTAAATTTACCTCCTTTTTTGTTCAAAACTTGAGTACAACCAATTACCTTTCCATTTTTGTTGGTAACTGGCACACAAAGTATTGATCTAGTGAAATACCCAGTTTGTTTATCAAATGAAGGATTAAATCTTAAATCCGCATAAGCATAAGGAATATTCATAGTTTCTCCAGAGGTAAATACACTTCCAGCTATTCCAGCGGTATTTGGAAGTCTTATTTCTCCGATCCCCTCACCCATTGCTACTCGTGAAAATAATTCATTTGTTTTTTCGTCATTTAAAAAAAGTGTAGCTCTATCAGCATTAAGCATTCTTGTAGCCTCTTCCATGACTCTTTTTAATAACGCACTTAAATCAATTTCTGCTGTTACATCAGATACAATACTAACAAATTCCATTTCTTGAGCTCTTTTCCTTTCAAAAAACTCGCTATTTTGAGCATTTTGTATTGAAACTGCAGCTTGGGTAGCAATTGCATCAACAAAATTTAAGTTATCTTTTGTGAATCTTCCCTTTTTTTTATTCAAAATTTGAATAACTCCAATAATTTGACCATTAACAGTTTTAACTGGGGTACAAACCATGTTTCTTGTTTTATAACCAGTTTCTTGGTCAACCTCTTTATTAAATCTTCTATCTGAATAAACATCATGAATAATTTCTCCCTGTTGGGAAGTAAAAATTGCGCCTGCAATACCAACAGTATTTAAGATTCTTATTTCTCTGGTAAGTTCTCCTTGTGCAACCCTAGAATATAACTCATTCGTTTCCGAATCATTGAGAAATAATGATCCACGATCACCACCGACATTTTCTGTAACAAAATCAATTATGGTCCACAGAATTTCAGAAAGATTTTTTAATCCGGCTATTTTTTTATTGATTTCTAATAAAAGCTCTGTTTTTTTTAATTCTGTTTTATAAAAGTTAAGGTTTTCACTTTTTTTTTTAAGTTTCATTTTTTATATTTTTTTATTTGTTGTTCATAATTAAAAATTACTTTTTCTAATTCATCTCTTAAAGTTTGTGCAGATGATTTCAATTGATTTATTTCATCAGTTGAGGACAGTTTTGTTTTTTGAACTTCTTGCTGTTTTTCAAATTTTAAATTCTCAAGTTCTTTTCTCAATTGAGAAACTGAAAGTTTTAAATCTTTAATTTCTAGTGAAGAATTTAGTATTGTTTGTTGAACTGCTTCTTTTTTTTCAAATTTAATTCTTTCCAATTGTATTCTTAATTCAGATATTGTCTGTTTTAATTGATTAATCTCATCACTTTTATTAGAAATAGCTTTTTGAACTAATTCTTTTGTAACAAATTTCGATTTTTCTAGCTGTTCTCTTAATGAACCAATAGTTGAGTGAAGATTAGATAGTTCTTCTCTATTCTCTAGCTTTACTTTTTGTATGTAAGTATCAAACTCAGACCTAAATTCAGGTTTTGACTTTTTAAGGTCCTCAATTATATTCCCCATAATTACCCCAATTACGTTTACATTGTAAATCTTCTTAATTAGCTAAACAATGATAATATCTAATATTTTTTTTTTTATTCTCACTAATATTACTCCAACTAATTTTGTCACCTATTTTTATTTGTAACTTTTTTGCACAATTATAAGGAATTTCTATAACTGCTATAGCTTTTATTTTGGAAGAAATAATTTCTTTTGAAAATGGTTTTCCATAATTTATTGAAATCACTTTACTTAATTTATCAATAAAAATTATATCCAGAGGTATTCTAGTGTTGTGCATCCACATGTTAATTACTTTTGGTTTTTTATATAAAAAAAACATACCGTTAAAATCTACTAACCTATCTATATTCATTAACCCTTTTTCCTTCTCGCCTTTATTAGTAGCCAACTGTAATAATAAATTTGAAAAGGAATATGAATCTAAAAGTACGTAGTTTGAGAATGATTTAACGGGAAAAAAAAGAAGACAAGAAAGTAATATCTTAAATGTGAAATTTTTCACCTTTTTTTATTCTCTCTAATGTTATCTTAGCATTATTAGTTAATTCTGTTTCATTTTTTTGATTTGAGGATATTTCGTTCTTTTCAACCGACAAATCATATTTATCTCTCAATTGTCTGAATACTTTCACTTCATAAGCACTAAGATCTCTATGCTTTTCTACTTTATCCTTAGATTTTATTAAATTTAACTTTTCTAACCTTTTAATTGATTTGGATAACCTGTTATTCATTTAAAAAAACTTATATTTTATTTTTTCTCTATTATAATACATACTATGGAACAAAATGAAAAACATTTATTGACAATAAAAGACGAAATGGAAAACGTCAGAGAATTATATATTAAAGGTTACATTGACAAAAAAACTTACCAGCTAGAAACAAGAACACTTTTTGAAATGGCTACAAGGTATGGTGCTTGAAAAAAAAAATATTGATCAAATAAAGAAATCAATTAAGAAATTCAATGAATTTTCACTCAAGGAAAAAGCTTCACTAACGGATTCTATCGAAATGCTTTGGCTTAATGCTGGTATACAGAAGAAAAAACAAGATGTTAAACCAGTTAAAGGAGAAAACGAGCAAATTTTGAGAATTCGACAATTATTAGCAGCGGCATGGTCAGAAGATTTAAAAGACTAATATTTATAACCCAAAAATTTTGGCTTTTTCATATAATCTGTCTGTTTCACTAATATATACACCCTTACTTATGTATCCACCAACATAAAGCTCTCTGACGGCAGCCATTTCTTCTTCAATAGCGACTAAAACATCAACAAAATCATTGTCATGACTAGCTTTAACCTCATCCTTATCTATAATTTCGTTTAATGAGGGTTTTTTTCGTTCCACTGATTTATCTTTGGAATTATAAAAAAATTTTGCCAAATAACTAATCAAATAAAAAAGAATAACAGTTAAGAAAATAAAAAATAGAACTAAATAAGTAGTATTTTCCAAATAAGGTGTAAAACCTTCTAGGTTTAAGTTTGAAAATAACTGTGTTAAACTTTCTTGCATTAATATCTACATATAGTGTTTGTAATTTCCTAAAAATACATTATATTGTTATTATGTCTTTTTTCAATCTTTATAATAAAGCAAAAAAAAATTTAAACAAATCATCTTTTAGTCAAAAAAACGCAATTTCATTTAACGCATATAAAATTTTAAAAAAATTCGTTGTAAATGGTTTGGTTCAACCCAGTGCATTAGACAGTGCTTTTCCAAAAAACACTAAACTTAAAGTCTTAAAAAACGTTTCTCAAAGATCCATGAAAACATTTTATAAACTTGCTGATAAACACATAATGAATAAACATGGCGTGCTTTCTCAATCAAATAACAACCATAAATTAAACAAAAAGCTTTCCGCCAAAGCTAAAGAATTATTAAAGTTAATTGAGAGTGATTCTGATAGATATACTAAAATAGACAACCTAATATCTAAGTATAAAAGTAAATAGTCTACTTATTCTTCCTGTAAATTCCAGATTTCACTTTCCCTGCTATGTTAATAAGGAATTCACTTATTTTGTCGTCTGAATTTTGTGTTGATAGCTCTCTTATTACTTCATCTATGAATGCACCTATCGCTATGTACGGATTAATTTTTTCCTTTCTGCATTCCGCTCTTGCTTTTAAAACTATTGATGAGGCTATCTTTTTTTGTTCGCTTTCATTCATGTTTTATACTTTTATTTTTGGTATATCACACCATTTAGTTGTATAGCAAGGTGATCTATAATTAGATTTCATGGACCAATTTATTTTTTTCTTATTTTTATAAAAAAATGATCCAACTGTATCTGATGACAACCTTAATTTTCCGTAACCAAACCTGTTATTAATCTTATCAACAACATTCATAACTTTTATCTCTTTGTTTTTTATCTCATTCAAATTTATTTTTTCATCGTAAGTAAGTAAACTTTGTTGAACGTTATCATCACAACATAAATCTGAAAGAATAACACCTACTTTGTTATATAAAAAATTTTTTCTATAAATTTCTGATAGTAATCTTTTTGAAATTTTCCAGATAACTCTAGTATCATTTGTTGCTTCTATACAATTATAAGTTTTACTGTTTGCATATGTTTTTGCTTGATATTTAGAAGTTTTTAAAAAAACAGTTATTGTTTTACAGAAAAGTTTCTGACTTCTCATTTTTGAACATGCTTTTTGAACATAAACAATTAACGCACTCATTATATCATAAAGAAGCTCAATTCTTCTACCAAAAGACCTAGACACACATATTGATTTTTTTTCAGAAAATTTAGCTTCAATTTCATTACATAGTGTTCCGTTCAACTCAAGAATTGTTTTTAATAAAACAATACCTTTTTTTTTTCTAGCAAAATCTTTATTAAATTTAGTTAATTGAAAAGCATTTTTTACTTTGTTATTTTCTAGAAAATTTAATAAACCAGTACCAATACCCCAAATATCCCCAACATTTGTATTTTCTAAAACATACTTTTCTTGCCTTGAATTAAGCTCAAATACATTCAAGTAATTAAGCTTTAATTCTGTATATTGATCTTTTTTTTTAATTACCCTATTGGCAATTTTAGCTAGGGTTTTTGTTTTTGCCAGACCAATGCTTACAGGTATACCAGTCCATCGAAATATTTTTTCTGCAAGCTCGTGACAAAATTTCTCTTTGTTATTAGCAATATCAATTGAAAAAAAGGCTTCATCAATTGAATAAATTTCCATAGAAGGTAAATTACTTTTTAATATATTCATAATTCTATTTGATATATCCGCATAAAAAGTATAATTGGAAGAAAGAACTGAAATCTTTTTATTCTTTGTTAACTCTTTGATCTTAAAAAAAGGCTCCCCCATTCTTATTCCAATTCTCTTTGCTTCATTAGAACGTGAAATGACGCATCCATCATTATTTGATAAAACTACTACAGCTCTTTTTAAAAGCTTTGGATTAAATAACCTTTCACATGAAACATAAAAATTATTACAATCTAGTAATCCAATCATGATTCAAACTAAACTGTGAATGGCATACGTAACAACTCCCCATATTCTTAAATCCATGTCTGAACTTAATTCTATTTGAGGGTAATTAGTATTTTCAGATTTTAAATAACAATTACCTGATTTATTTTTTAAAAATTTTTTTATTAATAACTCTCCATCTAAAGAAGCAACCACAATAGCATTATTGGCTGGAAAAATTCCTTTATCTACAACCAATATATCGTTATTGCGAATACCTGCATTTATCATTGAATTACCAGATACCCTTATAAAAAAAGTAGATTCTGAATTTTTGATTAAGTGTTTATTTAAGTCTAAGCGTTCTTCGATGTAATTTTCTGCTGGGGAGGGAAAACCAGCACTAGCTTTTATAATGTTGACTAATATATTTTTCTTATTCACAGCATAATAATTATAAGAACAAAAGTAGAACTTTCAAGCTAATTTATCAACTTTTTTATGTCGTCTAAAATACAAACCTCTTCAATTGGTTTATCCCACCTTATTCTATTAATCCTAGGAAATCTTAGTGCAATACCAGATTTATGTCTGTTAGAGAAGTTTAAATTATCAAAAGCAATCTCAACAACTAGTCCAGGTTTTACAGACCTAACAGGTCCAAATCTCTCAAGAGTATTATCTCTAACCCATTTATCTAATTTTTTTAGTTCGTCGTTAGTGAATCCAGAATAGGCTTTACCGATAGGAACTAATGTATTGATTTTATTTTCAATCCAACAACCAAAGGTAAAATCAGAATAAAATGAAGATCTTTTACCATGCCCACGTTGAGCATACATAATAATAAAATCCTCTAAAAAAGGATCTCTCTTCCATTTATACCAACAGAGAGCTGGTCTTCCACTTTTATAAATACTATTTTTATTTTTTAACATAATACCTTCAATATGATTATTAAAAGAATTTTCTTTAATGGATCTAAGTTCACTCCAAGAAACAAAGTTTATTAAAGGGGAAATTGATATATTAGGATGATTAAGTTTTTTTATATAATTTTGAAGAAAAACACGTCTTTCAAAAAAGGGTAACTTTCTAACATCTAAGTTATTGAAAAAAAGTATATCGTAGCAAATAAAATGTACAGGAAGGTCGCTTAAGATTTTTTTACTTACTTTTTTCCTACCAATTCTTTTTTGTAGTTCGTTAAAAGAAAAAATAGTATTTTCTTTTTTTACGACTAATTCTCCATCTAAAACTGAAACTTTATCGCTTTTTATTTTAAGTTCAGGAAATGAACTGGTTATATCTTCACCATTTCTTGAATAAATTTTTCCATTTTTTGACACTGTTATTTGCCCTCTAATTCCATCCCATTTATATTCACAAGTATAATTTTTTATTTCGATCTTTTTAATTAGGTTTTCATTGAATGGATTTGATAACATAAAAGAATGAAATAAATCTTTTGAATTAAATTGTTTAGGTAAACTTTCACCATTTAACCACTCAAAAAAACCATTATAAGGAAATGAAAAACCATACCAATTTTCCTCGATTTCTTCCTTAGATCTCGATCCAATTTTTGATAAAGATTCCTTTAACAATTCATTTGATACGCCTACTCTTAAGCCACCTAGTAGAATTTTAATAGTAGTGTATATTTCATTTGGTAAACAAGTACTAAAGTGATTAGTTAGAAAAATAATTAGATCATCCTTGCTTGTTTGCTTTTCTAAACTACTCATAAAAGAACTTAATGACTGAGAGTTTATTATTTTACTGTTATCCTTGGGCCACAATAATGAAAAAGTTTCAGCAAGATCACCAACATAATCATAAGAGTACAAAAACAAATCCTCATCAACTTTTCCCTTTAATAATTCTTTTATGTCTTTAACTTTTACTAATTTATTTACGAAGGACTTACTCAAAATTGATAAGGCCCAAATTTTATTTTGTTGAGTTTGAGATTGAAAATAGTCAGATAAAAAATCTATTTTTTTTTTTTTAGATGAATTCAAAAGTAAATTATCTAAAAGATTAGAAAAATCAATCATCCTCATCCTCAAAACCAAGTAAGTTTAAAGACCCACAATTATAACCCTTTTTTTTTAAAAAACTTAATAACGCTTCTTCTCTTCCGTGTGTAACTAGAACATTTTCTGGAGAAACTTCTTTTACAGTATCAATTAATTCATTCCAGTCTGCATGATCAGATATAACAATTGGTAAGTTAATATTTTTTTGCTTTATTCTCTGCCTAATCGTCATCCATCCGGAAACGAATCCCTTTATTACATTTTTAAATTTTTGAGACCATCTATCGTGTAGTGCGGAAGGGGGACATAAAACAAGTTCTCCACCTTTAAAATCTTTTATCTCTGTTACATTTTTCAGTGACCCTAGATCGATTTCTTCGGTTTCGTAATAATTTGAAATTTTAAGTAAAGCTCCATGAAGATATATTGTTTCATCAAAACCTAAATCTCTCAATAAACATATTAATCTTTGACATTTTCCTAAAGCATAAACACCTATAAGGTGAACTTGGTCTGAATTACCCTTGATAGAATCAATTATTTTTTTTACCTCAATTTTATCGTTGGGATGATTGAAAACGGGTAGTGCAAATGTGGCTTCAGTAATAAAAGTATCACATTTATTAATCTCAAATGGTTGACATGTTTTATCATATCTTCTTTTATAATCTCCAGAAACAATTACTTTCTCACCTTTATATTCTAATAGAATTTGTGCACTACCAATGATATGACCTGCTGGTACAAATTTAACATGTACACCATTTATATTTATTTTTTCGCCATATTTAATTTGCTGTTTAGTTTTACAATAATTATCTTGGTATCTAATTTTCATTATATTAATTGTCTCTTTAGTAGCTAAAATCTTCTTATTATTTGGTCTTGCATGGTCTGTATGAGCGTGGGTGATCAAAGCACTATCAACAGGTCTGATAGGGTCTATGTAAAAATTACCAGGTTCACAAAATAACCCGCTTTTTTTCTTAATTAACCAATTCTTCATAAAATTACTTGTACTGATTATAAATAACAATTAATTCTTTTAAATGGATGATTTTATAAATCTTAAAAAAATTCAAGACAAATTAGCTTTGAATAATTGGAGTCTTTATGGATACCAAAAAGAATTCTTAAAATATCAATCCCAAAAAAAATTTAGACAAATCTTAATATCATCTGAGATTGGAACTGGTAAGACTATAACTGCTTTCTTACCATTTTTTAAAAATGAAATTAATAAAACCAAAAAAAAAGTAATTTATATTTCTCCTCTTAAATCCATTAACACCACACTTAAAGAAAGACTAACTGAATTATCATTAAATCTAGGAATTAAATGTAAAATTGAAAAAAGAACAAGTGATATTTCTTACATTACAAAAAAAAAACAATTATTTAATGTTCCAGATATTCTATTAACCACTCCAGAGTCTCTGACTTTAATGATTGCTAATGCTAATGCTACCTCACTACTTGAGAATACTGATTATTTTATTGTTGATGAATTAAATGAATTTATAGCTTCAAAAAGAGGTGACCAATTAGCCTTAACATTAAGTAGAATTAATACCATTAACTCAAAATTTGAAATTTTTGGAATATCTGGAACAACCTCTAATAAATCATATTTGATTAATTGGTTATCTCTCAATGGAAAAACTAAAATAATTAAAAACAATATTAAGAAAAAAATTAACATAAAGATCATTAATTCAAAAAATATTCCAACCTCTGGACATTCGTCTTATTGCTCATTAAGTCTTATAAAAAAAATTATACAAAATAAAAGGTCAATTATTTTTGTAAATACTAGAGCACAAGCTGAAATTTTATTTAAAAACCTAAATTTATTATTTACCAATAATTATAAAATTGGATTGCATCATGGTTCATTATCAAAAGAACATAGACAAAAAACTGAAAATTTATTCATAAAGGAAGAGATCGATACAATTATAAGTACATCATCATTGGAATTGGGAATTGATTTTAAAAATTTAGATCAGGTAGTGAATATTGGAACTCCTAAAAGTATCAATAGATTAGTTCAAAGAACAGGAAGATCTAATCATTATTTCACAGGAATTCCAATTTCTTATTTAATACCAACTAATAAATTTGAATTCTTAGAATGCGTTGCCACAAAAAAACTAGCAGAGAAAATGGAATTTGATTCTATAGAAACTAAATACGGTTCAAAAGATGTTTTGTGTCAGCATTTACTCTTGCTAGCATGTAATGAAGGTTTAAATCCTATAAAAACATTTCAAGAAATCAAAAAGTCTTATTCCTATAGTCATATTAAATATCAAGAGTTTTTAGAAATTATTAGCTTTATTAGAGATGGTGGATATGTTTTAAATAATTATAAAAAATGGGATAAGCTATCCATAGATGAAAATGGCATTCTTAGAATAAATAGCGTTAAAAACAAAATTAAAACGTTAATGAATATAGGTACAATAATTGATAATTCTAATTTTAAAGTTAAATTAAAAACAGGAAAAATTTTGGGTTTTGTTGACGACACATTTGTTTTATCGATTAAATGTGGAGATATTTTTACATTTTCTGGTCTAAATCTTTTTTGTAAATCAATCAATTCTGATGAAATTATTGTTGAAATTGTAAAAAAAAAGTCCTTCCAAACCCCAATCTATTGGGGAGGTAATCTTCCACTAAATCCTAAAATTTCAGATGAAATCTTTAATACCTTTATTTATAAAAAAAGATATCCAATAGAAATAAAAAACTTTATTAATGATCAAAAAAAAAATTCGTCTATTCCAAAAAAAGAGGAGATTTTGATAGAAAATTTTCCATTTAATAATGGACAATATCTATGTATTTTTACCTTTATGGGAAAACAAACTAATCAAACATTATCTGAAATACTTATTAATTTTTTAAAGGAAAAGAACAATATATTAACATCAGATTATACAATTAATGAATATTCTTTAGCATTATTTCTTAATAAAAATGCTAATTTTAAGATTAATCTTTTAGACAACTTTTTTAGTAAAAAAAAAAAAATTGATTTTTTAAAAACTTCAATTGCTAAAAAAATATTTAAAGAAATTTCGCTTATTACAGGTTTAATTGATAAGAAAATTTTGAGAAAACAAAATTTTGTGAATAGTGATATTATTTTTGATACACTTTTTAAATATCAATCAGATCATATTCTTTTAAAAATTGCCGAGGAAGAAATAAAAAAATATTTTACAGAAATTACCCAAATTGATTATTTATTTAAAAAAAAAGTTACATTTAATAAGATCCAGAAACCTTCCCCATTTTCTGAAACTTTAATTTTTCAAAAAGAAAAAAATAGAATAGATGTTCATAATCCTGATAATTTATTTGAGTTTCTAAATAATTAAGTAAATGTTTATAAAAAAAAATATAAATAATTTTACTATTCTATTTGACTCAAGTGGATCAATATACATTACTGAGCTTGGTATTTTATTAATATCCGATCTTCATATTGGAAAAAGTTATTCTTGTGCAATAAATGGAAATTTTTTACCTCCATTTGAAATTGACGAAACAATTGAAAAGATTAAATCTATTGTTGATTTCTATAATCCAAAAAAAATTATTTCACTAGGCGACAGTTTTCACGAAGCCTCCACATTAGAAATAATAGATAATATTTACATTAACAATTTAAATAAGATTTTTAAAAAAAGAGAGGTTATTTTTATAGATGGTAATCATGATGCTGAATTGAAATCTAAAGAAAAGATAGATGCTATTTTTAAAGATTCTTTAAAATTAGATAATTTTAATTTTACACATATAAAAAATTCTAAAATTATTGATAATTTATTTGAATTTTCTGGACATTTTCATCCAAAAGTTTCAATTATTTCCAACAGAGTAACTTATTCTTTTAAATGCTTTGTTTTAGGAAAAAACTTTTGTATCTTACCCTCTTTTGGGACTTATACCGGAGGCTTAAATATAAATTCCAACACTTTAAAAAAAATTATACCACAAGAAAAAACTGTTATAGCTTTAGGAAAAAATCACCTAATAGAAATTTAAAATAAAATGATTCCACTTAAAGACGAAAATCCAACTAAAAAAAAATGTTACACTAGGTTTGTAATTCTTATCATCTGTGCGGTGGTATTTTTTTTTCAAATTTCATCTCATGAAACAAATTTAATAACTTATTATTTTGGGTTTAAACCAGCTAGCTTTTTTAATAATTTTGACAAACCAACCTTTATTCCTACGCTTACATTACTGACCTCCATATTTATGCATGGTGGTTGGATGCATTTAATTGGAAACATGATGTATCTAATAATTTTTGCAGATAATGTTGAAGATGTACTTGGTACAAAAAAATTTATTTTATTTTATTTGCTTTCAGGAATTTTTGCATCATTTAGTCAAGCATTTATGGACTTAAGCTCAGAGATTCCAATGATTGGTGCTTCTGGAGCTATTGCGGGAGTATTGGGTGCCTATTTATTTTATTTTCCACGTGCAAAAATATTAGTACTTATTCCCTTCTTTATTTTTTTTACCATTAGAGTACCAGCTTCAATTTTATTAATATTTTGGTTTGTATTTCAATTTTTAAATTTATCGAATGTTGAATCATCAGTCGCGTGGATGGCACATATTGGAGGATTTGTATTTGGCTATATTTTTTCAATCATAAATGGAAAGAAACCATCAAGCAAAAGAGGTAGTTCAATTTTTTTAAAAAAAAAAAAAGGACCATGGGATTAAATTAACTTGAAGTGCCTCAAAATATAATTTCTATTCTCATCTAAATCAGGAGCCTTAAAAGATTTTTTGTTATTTTTTAAAAAAGATAATTTAATAGGGTTTCCAGATACTTTTAGAGATTTCACAACATCGTCACTATAGTTTTTTATCATTCCTCTATTTTCTATTTGTTTGTTATTAAAAAGATCCTTTACTGTATTAATATGAGAACAAGGTATCTGATTTTCTTGAAGTTTTTTAATCCAAAACTCCTTCTTTTTTTTTGTTAAGATAATTTCAATTTGTTTTCTTAATAAATTTAAATTTTTATTTCTTAAATCATTTGTAATAAACAATTTATTTTGAGCTATTTTTTCATCACCAATTATTTTACAAAATCTATAAAACATTTTGTCGTTGCCTATTGCAATTACTAATGAGCCATTTAAGGTTTCGAATGCCCCAAAAGGAGTTATTGATGGATGGTCTGTTCCCAAAGGTTCAGGTATTTTTTTTTCGACAGAGTATCTAGATATTGCATTTTCAAGTATTGCTACTTGACAATCTAACATACTTAAATCTAATCTTGAGCCAAGTTTTGTTTTATTTCTATAAATCAATTGCAATAAAATTCCAATCACTGTGTATAAACCCGCTGTAATGTCTCCAATGGATGTACCAACTCTGCATAACTGATTTTTGTTGTTTCCTGTTATGCTCATTATCCCTCCCATTGCCTGAACAATCATATCGTATGCCGGAAAAGATTTCATTGGACCTGTTTCTCCAAAACCACTTATTTTAGCTTGTATAAGCTTTGGATATTCCTTGCTGAGATATTTTTGTGAGAAACCAAATTTCTCTATCGTTCCAGGTTTAAAATTATCAATTAATACATCTGACTGACCTAATAATTTTTTAAAATATGTTTTTTCTTCATTATCATTTAAATCCAGGACTATGCTTTTTTTTCCTTTGTTTAAAGAAATAAAATAGCTAGATTTACCTTTGATAAACGGTCCAAAATTTCTTGAATCATCACCACTTGGTTTTTCAACCTTAATAACTTCAGCACCCATATCAGAAAGAATCTGGGTTGCAAAGGGACCAGACAGTACATTTGTTAAATCTAAAACAACGATTCCAAAGAGTGGGAGTTTATTTTCAGTCAACTAATTAAATCCTTTTACTTAGGATTCTAAGTTATTAAAATAAAAAATAAAATGAATTTTGAACTTTTTAACGATAATAGCAAGATCCTTATTAATGATGCTCAAAACAAAGCTATTTCATTAAATCATCAACAAGTATCGACCGATCACCTAGTTTTTTCAATCCTTAAAGAAAATAATCATTTTCTCACGCAAATTTTTGAAGAACTTGATGTAGATTATTCAAAGCTCAAAGAGCAAATTGAAATTTTTTTAAAAGCTAAACCAAAAATAATGGGTGAAAATATAAATATTTTTTTTTCCAGTGATCTAATTGAGGTCTTTGAAAAATCACAAAAAATTAAAAATGAATTTGATGATGATTTTATATCTCCAGAAATTTTGCTATACACAATATTAAGTTGTGAAGAAACAGAAATATCCAATCTACTAACAAAAAGAGGAATAAATAAAAATAAACTAAAAGAAACAATTTTAAAACTTAGAAAGGGACAAACAATTAATTCACAGTCAAAATCAATAAATTCTGATTCTTTAAAAAAATTTTCTACTAACTTGACTGAGCTAGCAAAAAAGGGACAACTTGACCCCGTTATTGGTAGAGAGGAAGAAATCAGAAGAAGTATACAGGTACTCTCTAGAAGAACTAAAAATAATCCAGTTTTAATAGGTGAGCCTGGTGTTGGTAAAACTGCTATAGTTGAAGGGTTAGCCTTGAGAATAATCAATGATGATGTTCCAGAATCACTTAAAAACAAAACAATAATTTCACTTGATTTGGGATTGATTATAGCTGGAGCGAAGTTTAGGGGAGAATTTGAGGAAAGATTAAAAAATATTCTGAAAGAGGTTTCTCAGAATCAAGACTCAATTATATTATTTATTGACGAAATACATACGTTAGTTGGTGCCGGAAAAGCTGACGGTTCGCTAGACGCATCAAATCTATTGAAACCTGCTTTGGCAAGAGGAGAACTTCATTGTATTGGTGCTACAACACTGAATGAATATAGAGAAAATATTGAAGCTGATGCAGCACTTGCAAGGCGTTTTCAGCAAATTCTCGTAGAAGAACCATCTATTGAAGATACTATTTCAATTCTTAGAGGGTTAAAAGAAAAATATGAAGTACATCATGGAGTTAAAATACTTGATTCTGCAATTGTATCAGCAGTTGAGCTTTCGGAAAGATACATCAATGATAGATTTCTACCAGATAAAGCAATTGACCTTATGGATGAAGCGGCCTCAAGAATTAGACTACAAATTGATTCTAAACCAGAACAATTAGATAAAATTCAAAGAAAACTTTTACAAAGTAGAATTGAATATGAAAGTTTAAAAAAAGACGATGATAAAAAATCGTTGGACAGATCGGAAAATTTAAAAACACAAATTTTTGAACTTGAGAGTGATTATAAAAAAGAAAATAATGAATGGTTAGCTCAAAAAAATAAAATTATAGAAACGCAAAAGTTAAAATCTGAAATTGATTTTGAAAAAAATAAACTTAACATTCTTCAAAGAGAAGGCAAATTGTCGGAAGCTGGTGAATTAGCTTATGGAAAGATTCCAATGTTAGAGAAACAACTTTTAGATTTAGAGGAGCAAAAGACTAAAAATGATATGATAAGTAAGTCGGTAACATCATCTGAAATAGCTAGTGTAATTTCCAAAACAACAGGCATACCTCTTGAAAGAATGCTCGAAAATGAAAAAGATAAATTATTGGGAATGAATAATGAACTTCAAAAAATGGTTATTGGTCAAAATGATGCAATAGAAAAAATATCATCTGCAGTTTTAAGATCAAGAGCTGGCATACAAAATCCCAGTAGACCAATTGGTATTTTTTTATTTTTAGGTCCTACAGGTGTTGGTAAAACCGAGCTATGCAAAGCATTATCAAAATTTCTGTTTGATGAGGAAAAATCTCTTTACAGGCTAGATATGTCAGAATATATGGAAAAACATTCGGTATCAAAATTAATTGGTTCGCCTCCAGGATATGTTGGCTATGAAAGTGGGGGGCAATTAACTGAATCTGTGAGACGTAAGCCATATCAGGTTATCCTATTAGATGAGATAGAGAAAGCTCATTCTGATATTTATAATATTTTATTACAGGTTTTTGATGATGGTAGATTAACAGATTCACACGGAAGAGTGGTAAATTTTAAAAATACCGTTATTATTATGACGTCAAATATTGGAGCTGAGCACATAAACTTCTCTGAAGACCAAAAAAGTAAAATAGAAGTATTCACCAAGGAAAAAGTTTATGAAGAAATTAAAGTAAATTTTAAACCAGAATTTATTAATAGAATTGATGAAATTATTTTATTTAATAGGCTTACCAAAAACGAAATGAAAGAAATCTTAAAAATTCAAATTCAAGATTTGTTAAAACTATTAAAAGATAAAAAAATAAAAATTAGCGTAGATAAAAATGCTGAAGATTGGTTAATTAATGAAGGTTTCTCAGCCTCCTACGGAGCAAGGCCTCTTAAAAGAGTTATTCAAAACTTCATTGAAGATAAAATTGCTTTAATGATAATTAGTAATGAATTGAAAGAAGATAAAGAAGTTTTAGTTTCTACAAAAAATAATGATTTAACATTTAATATAAGATGAAAAAAGTTGGTTTTATTGGTCTTGGAGTCATGGGTTCTAACATGGCAAAAAATTTAATAAACCATGTTGACCAATTAAATATAATTTCACGAAATTCAAAAAAAACATTAAACTTTGTTTCAAAACTTAAAAAGAATAAAAAGTTAAAAATATTTGATACATTAGAGGATCTTACAAAACAATCAAATATAATTATATCGTGTGTTGGAAATGATAGAGATTTAAAAGATATATTTTTAACTAAAAAAGGAATTATAAATTATGTATCTAAGAATACTGTAATAATAGATCATACAACAGCATCAGTAGAAATAACTGAAGTTTTGAACAAGAAATTTTTAATCAAAAAATGTTTATTTTATGACGCACCCGTAAGTGGTGGTGAAATTGGTGCAATTAACGGAACTCTTTCAATTATGGTTGGTGGCAATAAAAAAAAAATTAATTTGATAAAAAACATCGTTAGTAACTATTCAAAATCAATTGTTTATATGGGAAAAAGTGGTAACGGTCAGCTCACAAAGATGGTAAATCAAATTTGTGTGGCATCAATTATTCAGGGTTTAGCTGAGGGATTATTTTTTGCTAAGAAAAAAAAATTAAATGTGGATAATTTAATGAAAGTTATTGGTAATGGAGCGGGTCAATCTTGGCAATTTGATAATAGAACGAAAACAATGTGGGATAATAAATTTAATTTTGGTTTCATGAATAAACTCATGTTAAAAGATCTAAAAATTATTCTGAAAGAAACAAAAAATGTAAATATAAATTTACCAATTACAAAGATCATAAAAGGTTACTATTCCAATTTAGTGAAAAAAGGCTATTCTCATGAGGATACCTCTAATTTAATAAGATTATTAAACAAAAACTAAGTTAATATTTTTTGGTAGATCTTATTTTTTAAATTATCAATGCCAATTCCTTCTAATGCTGAAATTAAAATTGTTTTTTCATCAACTAAATTATGTAACTTATTAGTATTATCTATAAGATCAACTTTGTTTATAACATCAATTATTTTTTTCTCATGATTATCAATTCCTATTTCTTGTAATATTTTTAAAACTTCTTTTTTTTGCTCTAGATAATAATCATTAGAAATATCTCTTATATGAAGAATTAAATCTGAGTAGATAATCTCGTCCAGTGTCGATTTAAAAGAATCAACTAATGTAGTCGGTAAATCGCTAATAAATCCAACAGTATCTACAAATAAAAGATTTATATTCTTAAAAAAAGATTTCCTTATTGTTGAGTCCAGTGAAGCAAATAACATATCCTTAGACAAAACATTTGACTTGGTTAATTTATTGAATAGTGTTGATTTACCAGAATTTGTATATCCAACAAGAGCAATGACTGGGAGCTTGTTTTTTTTTCTTCTATATCTCTGAATATCTCTAATTGAGATAATCTTTTTTATTTTTTTTTTTAACCTATTTATTTTTTCAGTTAATTGTCGTTTATCGGATTCTATTTGTTTTTCTCCAGGCCCACCCATGAAGCCAGCACCTCCTCTTTGTCTTTCTAAGTGTGTCCAAGACCTAACAAGTCTGCTCTTTTGAAACTGAAGACTGGCTAGTTCAACACTTAATTTACCTTCGTTAGAATTAGCTCTGGAACCAAAGATTTCTAATATCAAGCCAGTTCTATCTATTACTTTTGCATTTAGTTCATTTTCAAGGTTTCTTTGTTGTATAGGAGTCAAATTTACGTTAAGAAAAACTACGTCTACAGATGATTCTTTAATTTGTTTTTTAAAATATAAAATGTTACCTTTGTTAATAAAAGTTTTTGGACTGATTTTTTCTAAGCCAATTGTAAAGCTTTTCCTACATCTTAAATCTATGGCTTCAACTAAATTCTTTGCCTCTTCCAAGTAATATTTTTGTTTATACTTTGAGAACTTTAAAAAGGGATGTATTACAAAAATATCATTGTGGTTCATTTTATCTGTTTAATTAGATATTTATTATATAATTCCATAATTTTAAGTGTAATGATTCCTGGTTTACCTTTATTAATAATACACTTGTCAATTTTTATTACTGGAAGTACACCTACAGTTGTACTGGTAAGAAAAGCCTCCTTGCATTTTTGAATATCATTAATTGTAAAGGATTTTTCTTTTACTAAAAAACCGTTTGATTTAGCAATTCTAATCACACAATCTCTAGTTACGCCTCCCAAAATTAAATTATTAGCTGGATGAGTAAAGATCACATTTTTTGTATTAACGATGAAAGCATTTGAAGTGGACCCCTCTGTTATATGATTATTTCTTGATTGCCAAATTTCGTAAAATCCTTTATCAGAAGCTTTTTGTTTTTCTAATAGGTTAGGTAGTAATGATATAGACTTAATATCACACCTTAGCCATCTTAAATCCTGTGAAATACCGACGCCTACCCCTTTAATTAGGTTTTTTAAATCTTTATTCGCAAAAGTAAAAATAACTACATTTGGTTTGACATTGTTAGGAAACAAATGATTTCTTTTTGCACTTCCTCTTGTTATTTGTAAATAAATAAAACCATCTACTGTGCTATTAAGATTTATTAAATTACTTATTATCAATTCAAGAGACTTAAAATTTTTAAAAGGATGGGTAATATTCAAATTATCTAAAGATCTCTTTAATCTTGTAGTATGTTTTTTGAAGTTTAACAATTTTTGTTTAGTAAAACCTATAACCTCATACACACCATCAGAAAAATTAAAACCCCTGTCTTCAACTGAAATTAAAGCTTTCGATCTGCTCTGGTATGAACCATTAACATAATAAATTGTCATTAAAAAAACTCAATATTCACTTCTGAATACTTTTCAATATCTTTTATAGAAGATGGTTCAGAAAAAATTATTAACTTATCTTTAACTAGTAAGGTAGTATTTTCATCTGGAAAAATTAATTCATTATTTCTTACGATTCCTCCAATAACTACACCCTTAGGAATTGTTAATTCGGCAATTTTTTTGTCAGCAAACTTCGTTGTAGGTAATATTTCTATTTCCATAATTTCACCACGTTCGTTTCCAAAATCATGTACCTCCTTGACTTTACCTCTTCTTACATATTGAAGTATTGCTGAGGTTGTAATGTTTCCAGGATTAATCAGAACATCAAGATTTAACTTTTTTGAAAGTCTTCTATAATTCTGATTTCTAACAATCGCCATTGATCTCTTACAACCCAAATCTTTGGCTAATAATGAGGAAAAAATATTTACCTCATCATCGTCAGTAACTGAGATTATTGCTTCAGCAGCCGAGGCACCCGCTTCCTTTAACAAATCTGCATCTAATGCGTCACCACATAAAATAGTATTTTGAGTGGAAATTTCCGAAGCTATACTTTTTGATCTGGTTATATTACTATCAATGATTTTACAACTTATATCTTGATAATCATTTTCTAAAATTTTGATAATACTTCTACCAATGTTTCCTGCTCCAACAATAACAACCTTTCGATTTTCTTGAGATTTAATACCAAACACTCTCAGAGCCCTTAGAAGATCATTATTCTTTAAACAAATATAAATATCATCACCTGGATATATCTCTACTTTGCCAGATGGTAAAATTATTTCATTATCTCTAAAAATTGAAAGGATTTTGACTTCTAGACCTGAGAAAATACCAGGTAACATTCTCAATGGCGTATTAATTATTGGACAAGATTCATTTATAGATAAACCTATTATTCTTGCAACTTTATCACCTAAATAAAATGAATCAAAAGAACCCGGAGTGTTTAATTTTCGAATAATAGCTTTTGCTATTTCTAGTTCTGGAGAAATAATGGCGTCAACATCAATTTTTTCTTTGGCAAACAAACGATTATAATATTTAGGGTTCAAATAATCAGAGTCCTTAACTCTTGCAACTTTTGTTGGAATTTTAAATAGATGTTTGGCTAGCTCACAACTTAAAAGATTACACTCATCTTTTTCAGAAACAGCAATGATAATATCGGCATCATCCGCTCCCGCTTTCTCAAGCGTCTCTGGCAGAGCAGTTGGACCACAAACACTTTTTAAATCAACATTTTTACTTAAAGACCTTAAAAGAACCTCAGACTCGTCAATAACTGTTACATCATTATCTTCGTAAACCAATTGCTTGGCTATGTTAGAACCAACCTCACTCGCTCCACAAATAATAATTTTCATAATATTATTCCGTTTTAATATTTAAGGATTTAAGTTTTCTATACAGTGCTGTTCTTTCCATACCTATTTGTTTTGACATTTTGGAAATATTCATATTAAATTTACCTAAATTATACTCCAAATATTTTTTTTCAAAAATCTCTCTCGCATTTTTTAAGTTTTGATTTAAAAAATCAATTTCACCAATTAAATTCTTATCACCGATAAAATTTAACATTAGTTTAACTAAATTCTCCCTATTAATTTGGTCTTTATTGATATCACATAATACAGACAAACTCCACTCAAGGAATTTTTTTAATTGCAATGTGTTCTTGAAACATTCAATATCCATAACGAATGATAAAAAATCTTTACTAATATTATTAATACTTATATTTTTTTGAGTAGCAATTTCATTTATAAATACATTTATTAAATCAAACTTATCATGAAATCTCTCAGAGAGTGCAGGAACATATATCTCATAAAAGTTTAAATTTTTAACAAGATCATCCCTAAGGATTTTTTTTTTTTTTAAATACTCTAATGAAAAATCAGATGAACAAATTACACGGAAATCAATTGTTTTAAATGAACCTCCTCCTATTCTTCTATATTTTTTTTCTTCAAATACTCTAACAAGTTTACCTTGATTTTTTGAACTTAGTTGATCAATGTTTTTGAATAAAAGGGTCCCACCGTTAACCTCTTCAAAAACTCCAGTTTTTTTTAAAATCTGTTTTTCTTCTTTTCCAAAGAATTCCTCCTCTACATGGTTTTCTTCTAAAAGAGCTAAATCAACAGTTTTAAAATTTTTGAAAAATCGATTAGATTCACTGTGAATTTTTTTAGCTAAAAATTCTTTACCGCTTCCTTTATCCCCATTAAGAAAAACAAATGATTCAGTTTTAATAATTTTTTTTAAACGTGCTATAGTATTTTTTGAACAATCAGATTTGGCAATATAATTATAACCTTTATTTTTATAAATGTTGTTAATTCGAGATTTTAAGTCATAATTTTCTAATGCTTTTTTAACTTTAAAAATTAAAAGGTCTCCGTCAAAAGGCTTTTCAATAAAATCATAAGCCCCTTTTTTAATTGAGTTTACAGCTGTTTCTATATTTCCGTGCCCACTGATCATGATAATTGGAACATTAACATTAATTTCCAGTATTTTCTCCAAGGTCTGAAAGCCATCAAGTTTGGAGTTATTCAACCAAATATCAAGAATTACAAGTGAATAATCTTTTTTTTTAAATGAATTAATTGCTTCCTCTGAAGAAATCATTGATTTAGTCTCAAATCCTTTGTCATTTAATAGACCAGATATTTGTTCACAAATATCTTTTTCGTCATCAATAATTAAAATTTCATTTAGCTTAGTCATAAATATTTATGTTTTTGAATAGTTTGATTCTTACTAGTGCGCCTCCAAGAGAATCTCCATCTAAAAGGTCAATTTCACCATTATGGTCCTCTACAATTTTCTTGCATATTGCAAGTCCAAGTCCAGTGCCATTGAGTTTATGTGTAATATATGGCTCAAAAAGTTTTTCTCTATTTTCAGGAAAACCGTCTCCATTATCTTCTATATCCACTAAAAAAAAATTTGATTTTTTTGAAACTGTTATGTGAACTTTTTTTTTCTTTTTTGAATTTGACTCTATCGAGTTTTTTAGAATATTCATAAACAGTCTATTTATTTGGTTAAAGTCACAGCTAATATTTATTTTTTTAGGTTTGATTTTCAACTTAAATTCAGCATTTTTATTTGCAATTTTTTGAGTATTCACTTGATTAAGAATTAAGTTATCTAAGCTGACTAATTTTAATTTTCTTTCTGGCATTCTTGCAAAATTTGAAAATTCAGATACCAAATTTTCGATTGAATTAACTTGTCTAACAATTGTAGAAGTACAATTAGTAAAAAAATCAGTATCGGAAACTTTTCTATCTTTTACTGAATTTTCAATTCTTTGCGCAGAGAGCTTTATAGGTGTTAATGGATTTTTTATTTCATGTGCCATATATCTTGCTATATTTTGCCATGCTGCATTTTTTTGGGCTGATAACAACTCAGTAATATCATCAATACTTAAAAGCACACCCTTAAACAATTTATTTTCATAAACTTTAGAAAGATTAAGATTGAGAATTTTAATTTTTCCAACTATTAGATGTTTAATTTGAACAACCTTGTGGTCATTTTTTGAATTTTTAAATTTTTTAATTTCAGATGACAAGTTTCTATTTATTTTAAAAAAATTATTTTTTGTATTAGGTCCTAAGAATTCTTCGGTTTTTTTATTCATTAATAAAATCTTATTATTTGTATCTATATAAATTATAGCGTTACTAATTTCGTTGATAATTTTTTCTGTGAATTTTCTTCTCAGATTTATTGTTTCTTTTGCCTTAAGTAATTTATTTTTTTGAACTTTAAGTTTTTCAATCATTTTATTTAGAACTTTTGATAAAAAATTAAATTCATTGTCACCCTCAATAACTCGTATTTTAGATGAAAAATTATCTTTAATAATTTTTTCAGAATCTTTAATTATACTTAATATAGGTCCTAAAATTCTACTTGAAAATCTTAGTCCAAACCAAGTAGAAAGAATTATCATCAAAAAATTAATAGCTAAAAAAAGTTTGTTAAACTGATATTGAAAATCGTCAAGCTTATTAGTCACATTAACATATTCTAGAGCAGTTTTATTTACAGACTCAACCCTACTTAAAACATTTGAATCGACATTTTTTCCTATATACAAATATGTTGGCAGAGCTCTTTGAATTTTGAGCAATGCCCTAACTTTTGTTTGATCATTATTAGGAAAAACGGCTATATCACCTTCATCTGCAATAAAAAATGTCCATAGCGGTGGAGCAGATTCTGTCTCAGCTAGAAAACTTCCAACTTTTGCTAGCAATTGGCCGGAACTTTCAAAAATAATTGCCTCGTCTAATTCTCTAACTTCGATAAAGTAATTTAAAAATTCTGTGAGTCTTTCTCTATTAGTAAAAAAAAAAACTTCCTCACTACTAAGTTCATTGTTTATGAATAATATGTCTTTTTTTATACTGTTTTTATGTTCATTAAAATAAGATTCTGATATTTCCTTAGATCCATCGATTACTCTGCTTATTTTATCATTAAACCAATTTTTTACTCCTTGATCAAAAAAAACTAAGGAAAAAATTGTTATTAATGATGTAGGGATAAAGCTTATAATAATGAATAGTGACGTAAACTGTATTCTAAATTTTGATTTTAATTTTTTTTCTATAAAAATTTTAAAGATCTTATTTAAAGAAATTAATATTAATAAAATAATTAATAAGAAATTTATTGAAATTAGAATTGATACATCTTCAACTTGGCCTAAGTTTAACAAATAACCTGATAATGAAAGAAAAATAATTAAACTAATTACGAAAGAAATAAAAAAAATAAAAATAAATAATAAATTTTCAATATTCTGATATAAATTTTTTATCTTAACTTTTGTTAACATTTTATTTAGCAAACTTTTTTGGAATGTTGTGTTTGGTGATTTTTGATCTTAGTGTGTTCCTGTTTATCCCTAAAACTTTTGCTGTTTTAATTTGGTTACCATTGAAATATTTCAATGTTTTTAATATTAATGGTTTTTCAATTTCATGCATAAATTTATCAAACAAATTTAACTCTGTATTTTCATCTTCGATAGTTTCAAAAAACTTATCCAAAAAATCGTTAAAAAAACTGGATATTCCTACAGATTTCTTCTGGGTTTCTGATTCGTTTAAAATCTCATAACTTTTAGATTTATTATCAATTAAGTTCTTAATTGTATCAATTGTTACAATTTTTTCAGTACTTAAAACACTGACTCTTTTGAACAAATTTTCTAATTCTCTGACATTACCGGGCCAACCATACTGTTTAACAAAATCTAATGCATTGTTATCAAGTTGTTTTGAATTTTCAGAAAATTTTGAAAGAAAATGGTTTGACAAATATATAATATCATTTTCCCTTTTTCTAAGTGGAGGTAACTCAATATTAATTACATTTATTCTATAAAATAAGTCCTCTCTAAACGTTTGATTTTCAACTCCGTTTAGCAAATTTTTATTAGTTGCTGAAATTATTCTAACATCTGTTTTAATAATTTCTCTACCACCTACTCTAGATAACTCACCAAACTGTAAAACTCTCAAAAGCCTTGCTTGGATATCAATAGGCATATCCCCTATTTCATCAAGAAATAACGTTCCACCATTGGCTTTTTCAAAATAGCCAATAGTCCTTTTTTCCGCTCCAGTAAAAGCACCTTTTTCGTAACCAAATAACTCACTTTCAATTAAATTTTCTGGCAAAGATGCCATATTAATCACCACAAATGGAAATTCTGATCGTGGACTGAAATTATGTATTGCTTTTGCAACAAGTTCTTTTCCCGTGCCTGATTCACCCGTAATAAGGACTGTATGATTTGTCTTAGTAATTTTAGCAATATTTTTATAAACTTGTTGCATCACTAAAGAAGTACCTATCATTGGTAATTTTTCATCAATTTGCGTTTCGTGTTTAATAGTCCTTTCTGATTTGAGACATTTATTGACAGAAATAGTTAAATCATTTAAATCAAGCGGTTTTGGTAAATATTCAAAAACCTCAAGTTGATCTGCCTTAATAGCAGTTAAAATATTATTTTTAGCACTGATAATTATGAAGGCTTGGCTTTTTTTTTTTTTTTTAACTTTCTTAACAAGCTCTAACCCATCTCCATCTGGTAACATTACATCACAAATTATTAAATCAAAGTTATTTTTTTCAATTGTCACCCAAGCTTCAGACAATGTTGAAACACTTTTTACTGAAATCTTTGAGCTACTTAGAGCCCTAGATATAACTTTTCTTAATGAAAAATCGTCATCAATTAGTAAAATTCTTTTTTCCATACTTCATTATTATAATGGTAATTTAATATAAACTTTTGTACAGTCATTATCACTTTCGATAAAAATTTGGCCACTATGATAGTTTATTATTTTTTTTACCAAAAAAAGACCAACCCCAGTACCATTTTTTTTATTTGAATAGAAAGGGATGAAAACTTTTTCTAAATCATTTTTTGCTATACCTTTTCCATTATCTTCAACAACTATTTGAAGAAAATTTTTTTTAAAATTATCCTTCATATTTGGAATCTTAATGGATTGACCAAAAAAAAATTTTGTAGTGATTCTTATATATGGAGATGAATTTTCTAAAGCTTCTACAGAATTTAATAGTAAATTATCAAAAACTTGTATCATTGCATTCTTATCAACTTTAATACGTGGTAATGAAGGATCAAAGTTTTCAAGAATTTTTACATTTTTATCTAATTTTTTCAATCTGAATATTGAGTATCTTAATATCTCATGAATATTTTCATCTTTCCCCTCTAATAAATCAATTTTAGAATTAACAAAAGACATAGAATTAAAAATTTTTGAAATTCTTTCAGTTTCACTAGAAATTATATTTATTAACTCTTTGTCATAATTTTTAGATTTTTTGATTAATTGTGAAGCCATTTTAATTGAACTTAATGGGTTATTAATTTCATGTGAGAGAATAGAGAATGTTTCGTCAAAAATGGTATATTGACTTTTTTCATTAATTTGTCTTTCGTCTTCAATTTTTTTAAAAATCATTAAAATATAGTTATTTAAATTATCAGGGATTATACACCTAACTTCATAGGAGTAATTTCTAAATAATGTAGCTTCTTTAATTAAAAACATTCCAACTTTATCTTTTAATTTTTTTAAGTTACTTATTAAAAAAGAGCTTTTGCTAAATATCGATTCCACAGAAATATCTTTCAATTTTGACTGACTTTTTCCAAATTGAATTTGAAACTCTAGATTTACAAAAAAAAATTTTAGATTATTTTTTTTAACAATTATTAAAGGCTCTGGTATTAAATCCAAAAAGTTTTTAAAAAAATTTAAATCCTTCTCGTTTTTCATAATTGCTTAGAAAAAATCATTTATATATTTTTCTATTACTTTTTTATCTGTGCAATTATTTACTTTAAATCTAAATTCATTTGAGTTTTTTAATGATTTTGAATACCAACCTAAATGTTTTCTAAAAGATTTTAATCCAACTTCATTCCCATAATGTTCTAGAGCAAGATTAAAATGTTCTAAAATAATTTTTTTTTTTTCACTCATCTCTAATTTAAAACTTCCAAGATTATTTTCCTTATAATATTTTATTTCCTCAAAAATCCATGGTCTACCATATGAGCCTCTTCCAATCATTACCGCATCACTTCCAGATTTAAACTTTGATTCATAATAATCATTTATTTCATTAATATCTCCATTGACAACAACAGGTATTTTTACAGATTTTTTCACTTTTTTTACAAAGCTCCAATCAGCATTTCCTTTAAACATTTGATTCCTTGTTCTGCCATGAACTGTAATCATTTTTACACCTTCGTTTTCGGCAATTTTAGCAAGATCAGGGGCATTAAGGCTTTTTTCATCCCAACCTTTTCTCATTTTTAAAGTGACCGGAATATCAACACTGCTGACTACAGATTTAATAATGCGTGAAGCTAATATCTCATCTCTCATTAGAGCTGAACCCGCATAACCATTAACAACTTTTTTAACTGGACATCCCATATTGATGTCTATTATATCAGCACCCGAGTGTTGACAAAGTTTCGCTGCTTCACCCATTATATTAGGTTCACATCCAGCAATTTGAATTGCATAAACATCACTAGAATCTTTTTTTATCATTTTTAAGGTTTTTTTATTTTTCTCTACTAAGGCTCTACTTGCGATCATTTCTGAAAAAACTAAGGCTGGTTCAAATTTCTTAACGATTTCTCTGTAACAATAATCTGAAACACCTGACATAGGTGCCAACAACAAATCACTCTTTAATTTTAAATTGCCGATTTTAATCATATTTCTAATATTTTAATACCAAAGTAGGCAATATTAATAAATAAATAAGATAATAAAACTAATTTGAAAGTTGTAAAGCTTGAGCATCCCCTTATCATTCTATAAATCAAAAATAGGATTATTAAAAAAAAACTAAATATACTCAAGGAAACTTTATAGTTAAAAAAAGAGTAAAAAGTTTCATATTGAGCTAAATGAAAAATAAGACCTGAAATTATTGATGAAAATAAAAAAAACATTGTTAAATATAAAAATCTAATTGTTAAAATTTCACTTTGATGCAAAGAAGGTAAAAAATTGATTAGAATTGAATTAAATTTAATTCTTTTTAAGAAACGACTTTTTATATAAACACTAAATGAGCTGATTGCGCATATAGTCAAGATAGAATAAGCAAAAAGTGAACTAAAAATGTGAAAAAGTAAATATTTATTTTTAAACAAGGAAAGTGTACTTTCATTGGAACCATGATCAAGAAAAGTTAGATATTTAAATAATACTAACACAATAAAAAAAGGAATAAAAACAAGTCTTAATCTAATAAATTCAAAATAGAGTATGGAAATTAAAAAATACGAAAAAAGTAAAACTGCCAGCAGCAAACTAGTTACTTGACCCAAATAGGAGGTATTTATTGAGGATATGTATTTATAATAAATAAAATTGACAATACTAAAAAAAAGAAGGTTGGATAAATAAATTAACCTATTAATTGATTCTTTATTATTGATATTTATGAAGCTTGTTATTAAAAATAATAAAAAGCATATTAAAGTTAAAAATTCTGTGTAAAAGTTATTAGTCATAAATAAAAACATCTTGATTTACATGAATAGAAAAAATATAGCATTAATTCTTAGCGGTGGTGAAGGAAAAAGATTTGATAAAAGCAAGCCCAAACAGTTTTTTAAGATTAATGATCAAACAATATTAGAAATAACTGTAGAAAAATTTATAAAATCTAGTTTATTTAACGATGTAATTGTTGTTTGCCCTTTAAAACATAAAAGTGAAACCCAAAGATTACTAAAAAAATTTAAAGTAACAATTGTGACTGGTGGAGAGACGAGACAAAAATCGGTTTTAAAGGGACTGGAAAGATGTAAAAAATACGAGTCTGAAAATATTATTGTTCATGATGTTGTTAGACCTTTTTTTTCAAAAAAATTACTAAATGATATTTTAGAGAATTTAAAAAAAAATAAGTGTGTTATTCCTTCTTTAAATGTCTATGATTCAGTTAGATTTTACAGTAAAGATATTTACAAAAATATTGAAAGAGATAATCTCAAATTAATACAAACACCGCAGGGATTTAAATTTGATACAATTTACAATGCTCATAAAAATGCAAATAAATTTAACTTTACTGATGATTCATTATTAGTATTTAATAACGACAAAAATGTGTTATTAATTCCAGGTGAAATTTTAAATTTCAAAATTACTGAGAAAAACGACTTAAATAAATCGATTAAACTTTTAGAGGGTGTAATGAATAATGTGAATGTAAGAACAGGAAATGGATTTGACGTTCATAAATTTAAAAAGGGTAAATCACTATTACTTTTTGGGATAAAGATTCCTTTTGATAAATCTCTTGTTGGTCATTCAGATGCAGATGTTGGGTTTCATTCTATTGTTGATGCAATCCTTGGGTCTATAGGTAAAGGTGATATTGGCGAACACTTTCCTCCAACTGAAAAAAAATGGAAGAATAAAAATTCATTATTTTTTTTAGAGTATGCAAATAATTTACTACAAAGAGAAAGCTTCACTATTAACAATCTTGATATTACTTTAATTTGTGAAAGACCAAAAATAATAAATTATAAAAAAAAAATGGAAAATAAAATTTCAAGTATTCTCAAAATTGATAGCAACTTAATAAATATAAAAGGTACAACTACAGAAAAGTTAGGTTTTTTGGGGAGAGAAGAAGGTATTGCTTGTCAATCGATAGTGACTGTTTCTAAGAAAAATGATTTTAATTTCTAAAATATTTTGTACAGGTTTTGGGGTTGGGAAAATTCCTTTTTTCCCTGGCTCTTTGGCATCTTTATCAATTCTACCTATTATTTGGGTTATAAAAAATAATCAATCCACAGAGTTTGTTTTAATTGTAATTGCTATCTATCTAATAATTTCATATTTATTAATTAAAGTTTGCATATCTAATCAATCTAATAAAGATCCAAGTTATATTGTCGTTGATGAACACTTAGGGCAAGCAGTTACTTTGCTGTTCTGCGATGAAGTATTTATTGAATATTTGTTTGCATTTCTATTATTTAGATTTTTTGATATTCTAAAACCATTTCCAATTAATTATTTTGATAATATTAAAAATCCATTTGGAGTAATTGGAGATGATATACTAGCTGGTATAATTTCTGGTCTAATAATTTTACTTGTTTTATAAAGCAATTAACTATGAAGAAAGAATTAATAACAAAGCTTAAAAAAAAAAATATAAAATTATGTATTGCAGAATCTATGACAGGAGGAAACTTTGCGTACGAATTTATAAAAAATAAAGGAGCCTCGGACTATATTGACTATTCACTAGTTTGCTACAGTAAAGATTCAAAAAAAATTTTTTTAAATTTAGAAAATGATTTAAAGAAAAATGACGTTGTTAGTGAAAATATTGCTAAAAAAATGGCAATAAATATAACCAGCTATTCGAAACATCACAAAACAATGGGTGTCTCTTGCACAGGATTAGCCTCAGACTTTTTAAATAAAAATTTATCAAAAATGAGCACAGGAACTGTTTTTTTCGCTGCATATTTTAATAAAAATATAAGGGTAAGAAAAAAGGTTTTTAAAGGTTTAGCTAGGAATCAAATTATTTCTAGAACAATTAAAGAAATGATTATATTGTGCAACTCATTTGTCTAATTCATATAAAATAATTTTATCACCTCTATTTTTTAGGAATAATTTATCTTTTAAAATTAACTCCTTGGAAATTTCACTATTCATAAAATTATTAATTTTATTTTCAAGGTTGCTCTTTTTTTCTTTTTTTTGACTTAATATGATTTTATTTTCTTGAATTATTTTTTTATTTTTAAACAAAAGAATTATATTTTTTTCACTAAAAAAAATATAAAAGAAAAGGCTTATAAAAATGGATATAAAAATGAGATTATTTATTTTAATTTTTACTGACATAAAAAAACTTTTTAAAAGGTTCTTTACCAGAAAACTTGATATCGGCGTTCTGATCTTCAATTCTTAGTAATTGATTGTACTTAGCTATTCTCTCAGATCTTGATAAAGAACCTGTTTTTATTTGACCAGAATCCATCGCAACTGAGAGATCTGCAATGAATGTATCTTCAGTTTCTCCTGACCTATGAGAAATAATAGTTCCAAAATTATTCTTTTTTGCCTCATTTATCGTTTCCATAGTTTCACTCAAGGTTCCAATTTGATTAGGTTTAATTAAGATTGAGTTTCCACTTTCTCTATCAATACCAATTCTTAGTCTATTAACTGAAGTAACAAAAAGATCGTCACCAACGAGTTGACATTTATTTCCAATTTCCTTTGTCATAGCATTCCATCCCTCCCAATCATTTTCATCTAAGCCATCTTCTATAGAAATTATGGGATAATTTTTAATTAAATTCACATAATATTTTATAAGTTCATCAGCTGACATTTCCAATGATTCGCTTAAAATTTTATATTTTTTTCCATCAAAAAACTCAGATGAAGCAACATCAAGTGCAATAAAAATATCTTTCCCAGGTTTGTAACCGGCTTTTTCTATAGAATTAATAATAAAATCAAGACACTCTTTATTATTCTTAAAATTTGGAGCAAAACCTCCTTCGTCACCGACTGATACTGAGAAGCTATGTTTATTTAATAGGTCTTTTAAAGAATAAAAAACCTCACACCCAGCCCTTAATGATTCCTTAAAGGATTTAAACCCCATAGGTACTATCATAAATTCTTGAAAATCCAATTTATTATTTGAATGACATCCACCATTTACAATATTCATCAGTGGAGTTGGTAAGGATAATGAAATTCCTCCCATATAATTAAAAAGGGGAATTTTCAAAAATTTAGCGGCTGCCTTAGCGCAAGCCAGAGAAACAGCTAAAATTGAATTAGCACCAAGCCTTGACTTATTAGAAGTTCCATCGAGTTCAATTAATGTTCTATCAATTTTTGTCTGCTTAGTAACGTCAAAACCTTGAATAGTTTCCTTAATTTCTGTATTTATAAAATTTACTGCTTTAGATACTCCTTTCAAAAAAAATCTTTTTTTGTCGTTATCTCTAAGTTCGTGAGCTTCAAAAGAACCTGTGGAAGCACCTGAGGGGACAGAAGCTGTGGAGCAAATATCCTCGAGGTGAACCTCGACTTCAACAGTAGGTGTTCCCCTACTATCAATAATTTCTCTTGCAAATATTTTCTCTATTGACGACATTTTACATTACTAAACAAAATCACTCTTTGATAAATTATCGTATAATTTTAAACGATGAATTAATTTACCTAAGTCTTTTAAAGGTACCATATTAGGACCATCTGATGGAGCATTTTTTGGATTTTCATGTGTCTCCATAAATAAACCCGATATAGATGATGTCACTGCTGCTTTTGCTAAAACCTCTACAAACTCAAGCTGACCATCAGATCTGTCTCCTTTGCCTCCTGGAAGCTGTACAGAATGTGTGGCGTCAAATATTACTGGATAACCAGTTTTTTTCATTATTGGTAAAGATCTCATATCTGAAACAAGATTATTATAACCAAAGGTTGTTCCTCTTTCAGTTAATAATATTTTTTTATTTCCTGTAGAGGAAATTTTTTTACATACATTTCCCATTTCCCATGGTGATAAAAATTGTCCTTTTTTAATATTAACTGGAAGGTTTGTTTTACCTGCGGACAAAAGAAGATCAGTTTGCCTGCAAAGAAAGGCCGGTATTTGTATAATATCAATATAATTTTTGGCAACATCGCATTGTGATTCCTCATGTATATCTGATGTAACTGGGCAACCAAACTTTTCCTTAATCATTGAGAGTATTTCTAATCCTTTTTTAATACCTACACCTCTCTTGCTACTATGACTTGATCTATTAGCTTTATCAAATGAACTTTTATAAACAAATTTAAAGTCTAATTTTTCAGATAAATTATTTATTTCTGAACAGATATCAAAAGCGTGAGATTTGCTTTCTATTTGGCAAGGACCCAAAATAAATCGCAGATCAAGGTCGTTTGAAAAAAAAAAGCTGTTATTAATTTTAATTTTTTTCATTATCTTTACTTCTTTTTTTAACAATTAAAGTTTTTATAAATGAATTGAAAATAGGATGAGGTTTAAAAGGTGTAGATTTTAGTTCAGGATGAAATTGAACTCCAACGAACCAGGGATGATTTTTTATTTCCATAACTTCTACTAACTTTTTATCAGGAGATAAACCTGACAAAACAACCCCACTTTTTTTTATTACATCTAGATAGTTATAATTTACCTCATATCTATGACGGTGTCTTTCGTTGATTTTAAATTTTTTATAAATTTTCTCAATCAGTGTATTTTTTACTAAAATCGATTCATATGAACCTAACCTCATACTTCCTCCGAGATTTTTCATATCTTGTTTAAGTATTTTATTATCTTTTTGCCACTCGTTCATCATTGAAATAACTGGTTTATCAGTAGGACCAAATTCTGTTGATGATGACTTTTCATAACCTTTGACATGTCTTATTGATTCTAAAATAGCCAACTGCATGCCAAAACATATACCAAGAAAAGGAATTTTTTTTAATTTTGCGAAATTAATAGCACTAATTTTTCCTTCAGCTCCATCTTTACCAAAACCACCTGGAACAAGTATTCCATCAAATGATCTTAAAACTTTTTCAGTTATTTTTTTATTTTTTTAGTTTTCTTGAATCAATCCAAGAAATATTGACTGTTGAATTATTGTAAATTCCACTATGAAATAGTGCCTCATTCAAGGATTTATAAGATTCTGAGAGATTTGTATACTTTCCTACTATTGCAACACTTACTTCATCTTGTAAGTTTTTAAACTTTTTTAAAAACCTTTCCCACAATCCAAGCTTAATTTTATTTCTCTTTTTTATATTAAAGTGCGAATAGATTTGTTCCATTGCACCTTCATTAAAGAGCTTTAAGGGTACCTCGTAAATTGACTTTGCATTTTCAACCATTATAACAGAATCTAAAGACAAGTTGCAGAACAATGATATTTTTTGCCTTGATTCTTTGTTAAATTTACTTTCTGTCCTACAAAGCAGAATATCTGGCTGAATTCCTAATCCAAGTAATTCTTTTACTGAATGTTGAGTTGGCTTTGTTTTAAATTCATTTGCTGAACTTATAAAAGGAACAAAAGTTACATGTATAAACAAAGTTTTAAATTTACCAAGTTCGTTTCTTAGTTGTCTTAAGGCTTCAAGAAAAGGCAGACTTTCAATATCTCCAACTGTTCCTCCTATTTCACAAATTACAAAATCTTCACTTTTGAGATCTTTTTTTATAAATTTTTTTATTTCATCTGTTACATGTGGTATTACCTGAACAGTTGAACCTAAATATTCACCTTTCCTCTCTTTTCTTAAAACTTCTTCGTAAACTTTTCCAGATGTAATATTATCGCTTTTTTTTGATATGATACCTGTAAATCTCTCATAGTGGCCTAAATCCATGTCTGTTTCTGCGCCATCGTCAGTTACAAATACTTCTCCATGTTGAGACGGATTCATTGTTCCAGGATCTATATTTAAGTAAGGATCAAGCTTTCTTATTCTAACTTTGTAATTTGATAATTTTAGCAATGAAGCCAACGAAGAGGACACTATACCTTTTCCTACTGAAGAAACTACACCCCCAGTAATGAAAATTAACTTGGTCATAAGTAAAAAAACATGATTAAACTATTCTGAAGGTACACTTAGTCCATCACTATTATCTTGTTTTTCAACATCAAATTCCTCAGGAATTAAATCAAGTCTATCAATAATTGAGTCCTCTGATGAATCTATTATTGATTCTTTCTTATATTCCTTGTTAGAAATCAGAACCAGAGAAAAACTTGTAAGAAAAAAGCAAAAAGCAAGAAAAGAAGTTGTCTTAGTCAATATATTAGATGTACTTCTGGTGGACAGATAGTCTCCAAGTCCACCTCCAGCACCTCCTGCTTGACCAATACCTAGACCGCCACCTTCTGATCTTTGAAGCAGAATCATAACAATTAGGAATAGACAAATAATAATGTGTATCGAAAGAACAATAGCAAACATGAATAAACAATATTAAAAAAATTTAAAAAATCAATAAAAATTAAAAATAGAAATTATTTTTAATATCTCTTCAGCCTCTAGACTTGATCCACCGATAAGTGCTCCGTCGATATCAGAATTTTCAATTATTCCTTTTATATTTTTTGATGATACTGACCCACCATACAAAACACTTACTTTTTTAATTTGCTTTCTTTCATACAAATACTTTTTGACAAAATTATTAATCTCCAAAATATCGGTAAAGCTTGGGATTAAACCAGAACCAATAGACCAAATTGGTTCATAAGCTATAATAATTTCCTCCTCATTAGGAACGCTTTCGAGGAGTTGGGTCTCTAAAAATTCTAAATATTTGTTTTTTTTTCTCAAATTTATTGGTTCACCAATGCAAATAATTGGTTTCAAACCATGGTTAAAAGCAGTTTGAATTTTTTTCAAAATGACAGAATTTGTCTCTGTATTGTATTCCCTCCTCTCTGAATGACCAAGAATAACATATTTACATTTAAATTTCTTCAGTAATTCAATACTAGATTCTCCAGTAAACGCCCCATTCTCTTTATAATGACAATCTTGAGAACCTAGACAAATCTTAGTTTTTTTTATAAGATCAGATATGTGTGGGATTAAAAGAAACTGTGGACAAATGATCTTTTTTATATGAGGTTTTATTATTTTACTTGATTTAACAATTTTTTCTACCAATTTCCTAGAATCAGACAATTTTAGGTTCATTTTCCAATTCGAAACAATTAATTTATTTTGATTCATAATTATGTTATACAGTTTTAACTAAAAAAAATTTAATATGCTTACTACCTTAAGAAACAGTTCGAAAAATACAATATTAAAGTTTGTTTTAGGCACTCTTCTAACTATTTTAATCATAAGCTTTGCAATGTGGGGAACAGAGGATTTGGTTGGTGTTTCGCAGAAACAAAGCTCGGTTGCTTCTGTTGGTAAGATTGATATTTCAGCTCAAGAATTTTATTCTCTCTACTCCAGACAAACCGAAGAAATTAGAAAGTTATTAGGGTCATCTTTAGACATCCAAAAGTCTAGAGAGTTTGGTTATGTAGACAGAGCCCTGAGTTCTTTGATTAATAGAGCTTTATTTAACAACGAAGCTCTTGAGCTTGGTTTATCAGTGAGCGACAGGAACGTTAGAGATAAAATATTAAAAGATGATGCTTTTAAAGATGATTTAGGACAATTCAGTGAACTTTTGTTTAGACAATTAATTTCTGAATCTGGTTACTCAGAAGATTCCTATGTTGAGGGTACTAGGCAGGATTTAGCAAGAGAGCAAATGGTAGAGACAATAAGATCTAGTCTAATAATTCCAAAAATAATTCAAGATAGTTTGGGAGAGTACAATCTTCAAGAAAGGTCAGTAGATTATATAGTTATTGACTCTAAAGACCAAAAAGTTGGTAAATTAAAAGAAGATTTATTAAAAAAACACTATGAAGACAACAAAACCAATTTTATGTCAGATGAAAGACGAAGCTCTGAAACACTATTATTAGATGCCAAAAAATATGCCACAAAATTGACCGTAACTGATGAAGAAGTCAAATTATTATTTGAAGAAAGAAAAGAGCTGTTAAAAGAACCCGAGCAAAGATACATTCAACAAATTCTTGTTGATAGTAAAGAAAAAGCTGAAAAAATATTTAAAAAGCTTAATAAAAGTAACTTTATAACAATTGCGCAAGAGTTGGCTAATTTAACCGAAGATGATATAGATTTGGGATGGAATACTAGAAGTGAAATGCCAGAGGAAATCGTTGAAAATGTTTTTAAAATTTCAGTCAACAAATTTTCTGAACCTCTTGAAAGCACCTTTGGATGGCACATTGTAAAAATATTAGATATAAAAGAAAAAAAAGAGACGAAATATGAAGAAGTTAAAGAAAAATTCAAAAACGAAATTCTTTTAGATAAAGGAAAAGAAGCAGTATACGACCTTCAAGATGAACTGGAAGACTTGTTAGCATCTGGAAGCACGTTCGAGGAAATATCTAAGATATTAGATGTGAAATTAATTAAGTCA
>CACCPY010000014.1 GCA_902547955.1 uncultured Alphaproteobacteria bacterium
GGGTAAATTAACTGCTAGAGAAAGAATTGAAGTTCTTTTGGACGAGGGTACGTTTGAAGAATGGGATATGTTTGTTGAACATAGATGCTCGGAGTTTGATATGGACAAACAAAAAATTCCTGGCGATGGGGTTGTTACTGGCTACGGTACAATAAACGGTAGATTGACATTTGTTTTCAGTCAAGATTTTACAGTTTTTGGTGGATCATTATCAGAGTCTCATGCTGAAAAAATTTGCAAAATAATGGACAAGGCATTGCAGGTGGGTGCACCTGTGATTGGTTTGAACGATTCTGGTGGAGCAAGAATACAGGAGGGCGTGGCATCATTGGCAGGTTATGCTGAGGTTTTTCAAAGAAATGTCTTGTCGTCTGGGGTCATCCCTCAAATTTCAGTAATTATGGGTCCATGCGCAGGGGGTGCTGTTTACAGTCCTGCTATGACAGATTTTATTTTTATGGTTCGTGATACCTCATATATGTTTGTAACAGGCCCTGATGTTCTAAAAACAGTTACTCACGAGGAAGTGAGTCATGAAGAATTAGGAGGTGCCTCAACGCATACGAAGAAATCTGGTGTATCTGATTTGGCTTTTGAAAATGATGTTGAGGCGTTATTCCAATTAAGAAGGTTTATGGGCTTTCTTCCATCATCAAATAAAGAATTACCGCCCTTAAGAAAATCTGAAGACCCTGCAGACAGAATAGAGTTTTCACTGGATACATTAATTCCAGATAACCCAAATAAACCCTATGATATGAAGGAATTAATTACAAAAGTTGTAGATGATAGGGATTTTTTTGAGACTCAACCAGACTATGCAGCCAACATAATTACTGGTTTTGCAAGAATGACTGGATCACCCATTGGTATTGTAGCTAATCAACCAATGGTGCTTGCAGGTTGCTTGGATAATAATTCAGCAAGAAAAGCTGCAAGGTTTGTTCGTTTTTGTGACTGTTTCAACATACCGATAATTACTTTTGTTGATGTTCCGGGATTTTTGCCAGGAACATCCCAAGAATACAACGGTATAATAAAGCATGGAGCTAAGCTTTTGTTTGCTTTTGCAGAGGCTACAGTCCCTAAGATTACCGTGATAACAAGGAAAGCTTATGGAGGAGCTTATGATGTTATGAGTTCTAAGCACCTTAGAGGAGATGTAAATTATGCTTGGCCGCAAGCAGAGATTGCTGTTATGGGACCAAAGGGTGCAGTCGAAATTATTTTCAGAGGAGAGATTGGTAATAAAGACAAAATTGAACAAAAAACAAATGAGTACAGAGAAAAATTAGCTAACCCTTTTGTTGCTGGGAGTAGAGGCTTTATAGATGATGTGATTATGCCCAATACCACAAGAAAGAGGATATGTAGATCATTGGAAATGTTAAAAAATAAAAAATTGACTAACCCTTGGAAAAAACATGACAATATTCCATTGTAAATTTTAAAGATGTTTAAAAAAATTTTAATAGCTAACAGAGGAGAGATTGCTTGCAGAGTAATCAAAACCGCGCAAAAAATGGGTATTAAAACAGTAGCTATCTGTTCAGACCCGGATCTCAACTCACCGTATGTTAACTTGGCTGATGAATTTGTAAATATTGGTGGAAATACATCAGCTGAAAGTTATCTTGTTGTAAAAAAGATTATTAAAGCAATTGAAAATTCAAATGCAGATGCCGTTCATCCTGGTTATGGTTTTTTATCTGAAAATGTTATGTTTCGTGATGAAGTCAACAAAATTGGAAAAATTTTTATTGGTCCGCCGAGTCAAGCAATTTCCTTGATGGGTGATAAAATTGAATCAAAAAAAATTGCCAACGAGGCGGGTGTTTCAGTTGTGCCTGGAGGATTAAATGTTATAGAAGATATAAAAAAAGCAATATCTGAAGCAGAAAAAATTGGTTTTCCATTGATGGTTAAAGCTTCAGCTGGAGGGGGCGGGAAAGGAATGCGAATTGCATTTAACGAAAAAGAATTAAAAGAAAACTTTAATTCTGCCGTGAACGAAGCAAAATCTAGCTTTGGTGATGATAGAGTTTTTATGGAAAAGTTTATTGAATTTCCTAAACATATTGAAATTCAGGTTCTAGGCGATCAATTTGGGAATTTTATTCATCTGGGTGAAAGGGAATGTTCGATTCAAAGGAGACACCAAAAGGTTATTGAAGAGGCACCAAGTTCATTTGTTGATTACGCTCTTAGAGAAGAAATGGTTGATCAAGCCATTAAACTTGCTAAAGCAGTTGGTTACTATTCTGCTGGGACTGTTGAGTTCGTTGTTGATAAAGATAAAAACTTTTATTTTTTAGAGATGAATACTCGACTTCAAGTTGAGCACCCCGTTACGGAGTTAATAACAGGAATAGATTTAGTTGAGCAAATGATTAAAGTTGCATACGGAGAAAAGTTAGAAATTCAGCAAAATGACGTTAAATTTAACGGAAGTGCAATTGAATGCAGAATTTACGCAGAGGACTCCTCAAAAAACTTTTTACCATCAATTGGAAGATTAACTAGATATATTGAGCCTCAAGGTAAGAATGTTAGGATTGACTCTGGTGTAGTTGAAGGCTCTGAGATAAGTATGTTTTACGATCCAATGATCTCAAAATTATGCACACATTCCGAAACAAGAGACTCTTCAATTAAGGAAATGATAAATGCTCTTGATAGATATTATATTGAAGGTGTAAAAACAAATAGGGACTTTCTCTCAAATATTCTGCAAAAGAAAAATTTTCATTCAGGTCTTTACTCAACATCGTTTATTTCAGAAGAATATCCTGATGGGTATAATTCTTATAACATTGAGATTGAAAATAAAGAGATACTTTACTGTGTAGCGACGTTTGTTAATTTTCAATACTTGCTTAGGGCAGCCTCAATTTCAAATCAATTAAAAGGTTTTAATAAGACTGTCGGAAACTTTTGGAGAGTTATTGATGGAGAAAAAAACATAGATGTTAAGATAAATTTTAATAATTTTAACAACAATTACGATGTTTATTTGCTTAACAAACATTTTAGTATTAAAAGTAATTGGAAAATTGGTTATCCTTTATTTTCTGCAATAATTGATAATAAACTGCACTACTTTGCAATTAATAGAGATGGTCCTAAATTTAAGATAAATCATAAAGGGGGTATCATGGATCTAATTGTTCTCTCCAATAGACACTCAGAATTGAATAAAATAATGATACCTAGAAAGGAAGAGGACAAGTCAAAATTATTGCTAGCCCCGATGCCAGGATTGTTAGTTTCACTTTTAGTTAAAGAGGGTCAAGTTATTGATGAAAATGAACCTCTAGCAATTATTGAGGCAATGAAAATGGAAAATATTATTAAATCAGAGAAAAAAGTCACCATAAAAAAAATCAATTGTAAGGAGGGTGATAGTCTTGAGGTTGATCAAGTTATACTAGAATTTGATTAAAGCTTTGAGCGGCCGTGGCGGAACTGGTAGACGCGCAACGTTGAGGTCGTTGTAGGAATTTTTCCTGTGGAAGTTCGAGTCTTCTCGGCCGCACCAACCAAGAATAAAGTTGATAATTTGTGGTAGAAATGTAGTATTTAAATGTGAAATACATTTATAAACATGGAAATCAATTTTGGTATCAGAGAGCAGTTCCTCTAAAAATACAAAAAATAATTGGCAAGACAAATATTAAGGTTTGCTTGAAAACTAATAAAATTTCCACTGCTGTTCAAAGATCGAAGTTGCAAGCTCTTGAACATAAAAAGATGTTTCATTATGTAACTAAACAGAATTATATATCTAAGGTCTTCTACAAAAAAACACTTAATATAAAAAAATATCAATTAACATTTTTTGATGAATATGATGATTATGTAACAAATATTTTTTTTTCTAAAAATAAGATTTATGAAAATATAAAAAATAGAATCAACGAAACCGGCAATCCAAGTCAAAAAAAAAACAATGTTAAGACAATTGAAAGCCTACTTTTTAATATTCAAAGTAAATCTTCGTTATTTTCAATAATTTTAAAAAATATTTCTCAAGATAAAAGAGAGTTAGTTTCGTTTGTTCAGAAAAAAAATTTAAGATTGTTTATCGATATTTGTGGTGATAAGCCAATATACGAATATAATTCAGATGATTACGAAAAGTTTCAACTTTTTTTACTTAAAAATAACTTTAATGCTAAACTTATTCTGAAAGCTGTAGTTGAAGTTATTCTCATAGGTTATGCAAACCTAAAGATTAAAGAAAAAATAAATTTTAAAAAAAAAATAAAAAAATCAAACACTCGATCTACAGAAATTAATGATGATGAGTTATCTTTAATTGCAAAGAAATGTAAAGAATCCCAAGATCTTGAGTCTTTAATAATTTTATTATTAATGGATACCGGTTGCACTATTAGAGAAGTTGTTGGGGTGACTATTGATGATATTTATTTAGATAGCTATTTACCTTTTGTAATCATTAGGTCAAATAGATTTAGAAAAATCCATAACGTTAGTAGATTAAGAACAGTCCCTCTAGTAGGCATGGCTTTGTGGGCCTTGAAAAAAATAAAAAGTAACACGAAGTTCACTGACTTTTTTACATCAAAAAAAAAGAAAACTCTCTTGATAAACAAATTAAACTTTAAATTTAAAAAGATTATTTCTAATAAAAATCTTATATCTTTTAGAAAATCTTTCATTAAAAGATTAATCAGCATAAACTGTCCGGAAAGAGTTATATTAGATATAATCGGACAATCAAAAAAAAATAGATTTTACAGTGATGAAATTAGTCTAGAAATTAAAGCGAGTTGGTTAAAACAGATCACTAAATATTAAAGTTTAATTTGCCTCTACTTCAGAAACAGTTACCGAAACATTAGAACCAAAGAAAGTGTTATCAGAAATTTGGATTGAAGCAATTCTACTTTGATTTTGATAATTTAAGAGACTGGTGTCTGATGAAACTTCAGATAACTTTTTCCAACCAAATTTAGGTAATTCATTCCTAAAGAAATCGAATACAGTAATTTGAGATTCAGATGTGTCGAAAGTTAATCTTCCAAGCCAACCCCTACTTTTTGAAATGATAATTGATTTTTCTTTATCCAACTTTGAGTTAAGTGGAATGGGAATATCTTCAAACTCTGCTAGATTAAGTTCAGACCCCGGCTCTCCTTCAGGACCTTTTACTGGTAATAAAGATTCTCCTGCACATGAATATAATAAAATTAATAATAAAAAATATTTTATAGATTTCATAAATGTATAATTAAAAATAAATCCTTTTAATTTAAATGTAAATGATTAAATTAGTAATAATGCGTAAATTATTTATTTTATTTGCTTTAATGTTTTTTTCTTCAAATTCTAATTCATCAGAAGGTAGTTTTTACGATTTTAACATAAAATCGATAACTGGAGAAGAAATTAAGTTATCAGATTACAAAGATAAAGTAGTTCTACTTGTAAATACAGCCTCTCAATGTGGTTTTACTCCACAGTATTCTGGCCTTCAAAAGATTTATGATAGGTATAAGAACGACAATTTTATTGTATTGGGTGTGCCATCAGACGATTTTAACCAAGAATTGTCTAATGAGTCTGATGTTAAGAAATTTTGTGAGATAAGATACGGAGTAAATTTTCCATTGACATCTATTCAAAAGATAAAGGGAGATAACGCCCATCCTCTATACAAGTGGATTGCAAGCAACGTATCGGTAATAGCACAGCCTAGGTGGAATTTTCATAAATATTTAATTGGTAAGGATGGACAGATAGTGAATTGGTATTCTTCTATGACAAGTCCGACATCTGATGGATTAACCAAACAGATAGAAGAAGCTCTCTACAATTAATGAGAATAAAAACTGAAGAGTGTTGTCTTCTTCTCATCGACATTCAAGAAAAATTAATACCTCTTATCAGTAACAAAGATGACGTAGTTGACACTTCTTTGGATTTAATTGACATAGCAAGCAACCTTAGGATTCCAATAATTTTAACGGAGCAGTATCCGAAAGGGTTAGGTAATACAAAAAAAATCATTAAGGATAGTTTAATTGGTAAAGACTTTTTTATGATAGAAAAAACCAGTTTTTCTTGTTTCGATTCTATAGATTTTAAAAAACAATTAAGTTCTTTAGGAAAAAAACAAATAATTATCGCTGGTATTGAATCACACATTTGTGTAATGCAAACTGTGTTAGATCTCAAAATAAGTGGTTATGAAATCTTCCTAGTTGAAAAAGCGATAGGCTCGAGAAAAAATTCTGATCGTATCCTTGGACTTAACAGGATGGTGAATTCAAAAGTATGCCTGACTAGCACAGAAATGTTAATTTTTGAGTTAGTCAGGGATTCAAAACATACTTTATTTAAATATTTTTCAAAAAAATATATTAAATAACCATTAGACTGAATAATACATCTTGAATTCAACTGGATGTGGAGTATGTTCAAACTGAAGTACTTCATCCATTTTAAGTGATATGTAAGCATCAATTAAATTGTCTGTGAAAACACCTCCTGTTTTGAGAAATTCCCTGTCTTTATCTAGTGAATCTAAAGATTCTCTGAGGCTTGCAGACACAGTGGGTATGCCCTTCAATTTGCTTTCTGGAAGATCATATAAATCCTTGTCCATGGCCTCACCAGGATGGATTTTATTTTTTATTCCATCGATACCTGCCATCAACATTGCAGCAAAAGTAAAATAAGGGTTACCAGATGCATCCCCAAATCTAACTTCAACTCTTTTACCATTTGCACTATTAGCATAAGGTATTCTGCAAGAGGCCGATCTATTCCTAGCTGAGTATGCTAGTATTACAGGGGCTTCGAATCCTGGTACTAATCTTTTATAACTGTTTGTAGTTGCGTTAGAAAAAGCATTTATAGCTTTAGCATGCTTAATTATCCCGCCGATATAATGGAGACACATATCCGATAGACCAGCGTATTCTTTTCCAGCAAAAAGAGAACTGCTTTTAGACCAAATTGATTGGTGGACATGCATACCTGAACCATTATCATTATAAACTGGTTTTGGCATAAATGTAGCGGTTTTTCCGTAAGCCTGTGCAACCATGTGAACGCAGTACTTGTATTTTTGAAGATTATCTGCGCTTTCAATTAATGAGCCAAACTTAAATCCAAGTTCGTGTTGAGATGGTGCTACCTCGTGGTGATGTTTTTCCATTTCTATACCCATCTCTGTCATTGTTGATACCATTTCAGCTCTTATGTCTGTGGCTGAATCAACAGGTGGGACAGGAAAGTATCCACCTTTATCTTTTGGTCTATGTCCCATATTTCCACCTTCCATTTCGGTTCCAGTATTGTAAGCACCTTCTTCTGAATCAATACTAAAGAATGTGTATTCTTGATCGGTAGCCCATTTAACATCATCAAAAATAAAAAATTCAGCCTCTGGTCCGAAGAAACATTTTTCTCCAATTCCCGAGGATTTAAGATAAGCTTCTGCTTTTTTACCAGTACTACGAGGATCTAGTTCGTATGGCTTGCCGTCAGCAGGCTCAATTACGTCGCAAAACAGTATGAGGGAAGGTTGAGCGGTAAAGGGATCTAAGACGGCAGTAGACGGATCAGGCATTAAAATCATATCAGACTCATTAATATTTTTCCATCCAGCGATTGATGAGCCGTCGAACATTATTCCGTCTTTGAAAGTTTTTTCATCAATTGTTGTTGATGTTTGTGCTGTGTGTTGCCACTTTCCTTTGGTATCTGTGAACCTCAAATCAACAAATTTGATTTCTTTATCCTTAATTGTTTTTAAGACTTTAGCTATGTTACTCATATTTCCTCCTTTAAAGTTTAATTGTTATATAGCTTCCTTACCTTTTTCTCCGGTTCTAATTCTTATTACTTCATCAACAGAAGTGACAAAAATTTTACCGTCACCAATTCTACCTGTATGCGCTTTTGATTTTATGGCTTCCACAGATTCATCAACAAGATTGTCATCAATGACTAATTCAATTTTAATTTTAGGTAGAAAATCTACAGCGTATTCCGCGCCACGATAAAGTTCAGTGTGACCTTTTTGTCTTCCATAGCCTTTGACCTCTGTGACTGTCATGCCTAAAACTCCAATATTATTTAGTTCATCTTTAACCTCATCAAGTTTAAAAGGTTTAATGATGGCTTCTATTTTTTTCATAATCCAACTATTTTTACGTTTGACACAATCAAGAAGCAAGAACTATGCCAAAAATGCTTAGATATTGCTTTTTGGTGGGATTTAAAAAAATTTCAATTGTAAGTGTTTAAATATTAGACAAATATTAGACTAATTTCTACTCATTAATAAATTCTTTAATGTAAATGACTGACTTTTTTAGATTTTCAATATTACTTGCGTATGAAACCCTTAAAAAACCTTCGCCATTCTTTCCAAAGGACGACCCTGGAACAGTTGCAAGATATTTATTTTCTAACAAAAAATTTGATATACTTTTTGACGATAGACCATTTTTTTTAATTTTAGGAAATACGTAAAATGCACCCCCAGGTAATACACAATTGATTTCGTCAATTAAATTTAATTCACTAACCAAGAATTTTCTTCTTTTATCAAATTCTTTTATCATATTGTCAACTTCTTTTTGGCATCCATTGAGTGCTTCAATCCCGGCATATTGAGAAGCGACATTAACACAAGAATGACAATTAATAGCCAGCTTTTCAGCGTAGTTAAATATTCTATTAGGAAATATACCATAACCTAATCGCCATCCAGTCATTGCATAAGTTTTTGACCATCCATCTAAAACAATAACTCTATCACTGATTGCAGGAAAAGACTTTAAACTAATATGTTTGTGTTTATCAAATAGAATCCTGCTATATATTTCGTCTGAAAGTAGAAACAAATTAGGATATTTCTCTAAGCCATTAGCAAGTTTTTCTAGTTCTTTAAAAGGAACTACCCCACCTGTTGGATTGGCTGGGGAATTAAGAATTATCAGTTTTGTTTTATCTGTAATAAGAGAAAGAAGCTCATCTGCATCAAATGAAAAGTTGTTTTCCATTCTATGTGGTAATGGAACTATTTTTGCTCCCATATAATCTATCATTGACTTGTAAGCAATGAAACCAGGGTCTGGAGTAATTATTTCTGCTTCAGGTTGACCAAACATTAGTAGTGTATAAAAAATTACCGCTTTACCTCCAGGTGTAACTAAAATCTCGTTTGGATCAATATTAACCTTATTTCTTTTGTAAAAATCTGATGCTATTGCTTCTCTGAGTTCTAAAATGCCGTTAGAAGCAGTGTAACCATGGTGTCCGTCTTTAAGAGCTTTAATTGCTGCTTCAACTATATTATTAGGAGTAGGAAAATCAGGTTGACCAATTCCTAAGTTTATGACATCTTTACCTTCTTTAATTAATTGGTTGCTTCTAGCCATAATTGAGAAAGCACTGTCACTTCCAATTTCGTAAATTGATTTATTTAAACCATCCATAGCAAGAATATATATTATTAAAGCAGATAATCAATTAGCATTAAAATACAATGACTAAAGACTGATCATAGATTTGTGGAGTTTTTTAAAGTTTCACACTTGATGAAAAACCTGTAACTTTTAAAAAAAATATTATATAAATTAATTTTTATTCTATGGTGGCTGTAGCTCAGTTGGTTAGAGCGTCGGTTTGTGGTACCGGATGTCGGGGGTTCAAATCCCCTCAGCCACCCCATTCTATTTTGTTGGAATTGTGTAGAATATTTCGGTATTTCCTGCGGAGTAGCCTGTTTCCGGGTTAAATTCTACTTTTCCTTTGCCATAACCAATTACTCCTTTGTAGACCCCAGTTCCTCCTGTAATTGTAATTGTAGTATTAACAAGGCCATTTTTACTTACATCCTCTGGAGTTTGAGCAACACCATCAACTCGAGAGAAAATTTTACTACCATCGTCATAAATCCCAATTGAATAGCCCGTTACTTTTCCATTTTTATTAATGTAATCACTAATACCATAAAAATCTGTTTTGATTATCCTGAGATCTTCACAATTTTTTTTTGATTTTTTATGATTGGTTTCTGTTTTGAAAATTCTTATCACATGACCTTCAATGTCATCAACATCAATAGATTTCTGAACAGTGTATTTAACTTCATCGTTTGAAGTTGAATTTTTAAATTTACATGAAGCATTTAAATTAAAAGAAAACAATAGAATAATAGCTAGAAATATAAAATTCATAGTATCAGTATTACTATAAAAAAACATTTTACAAGAAGTTTGTAGACATTATTATGAAATTGAAAAGTTAAAATTTAATAATTATTTTAAATTTTTTAAAAATATATGAATTTTAAACCTGCACCCATCATAGAAAATGAAATAGAGCGATTAAAGGCTGTTGATAGAACAGGAGTCATGTATTTGGAAAATGATGGTTTATATGAAATTTTTTGTTTTCTAGCAAAAGAAATAACTGGTTGTAGTTTGAGTTGGACAGGTTTAATTGACGATAAAAACCAATTTTGTCTAGCAAATGATGGTTTACCCAAAGAGCTAGGTAAAATTTTGCCTAGGCAACAAACTTTTTGCCAATATGCTCTATCAAGAACTGAGCCTTTAATAGTTGAAAATTTACAGAAAGACCAGAGGTTTAAGAACCATCCATTTGTGGAAGATGGTTTTATAAAGTTTTATGCAGGCTTCCCAATTGTTACAGGTGATGGTTATACATTGGGTACATTATGTGTGGGTGATAGTAAAGTTAAGAAGTTATCGCAAAAAAAGAATGAACTGATGATCGGCTTAACAGCTAAATTAGGATATCAACTTCAAATACAGGAAAACTTTAGAAATAAGAATGCGGAAAATTTGATTTTAATATTAGAAAAAATATCGAAAAAAATTAATAATATTTCGAATAACGAAACCAAAATCATTCTAAAATTCTTTTTAAATCAAACATTAAGTCAGGCTGAAAATAACTTACTTGTTGAAAAAAAAATAGCTAATAAATTTGGGGATGACTTAAAAATTACAGAGTTTGGAAATCTCCTTAAGAATGATCTGTCTCTCAATAATGGTGTATTAAAAAAAGTTAAAAATATGACATCTAAAAGTTACAACCTTACTAAAATGTTTGAAGAAATTAATGGTACTTAATGTTTGGTAAAGTGTTAAATTTAAGATTTTCCTCTGTCAGTGAAGCAAAAATAGCAGCTTCTTTTTGCTCCGAGAATTTTGGATCTAAAATATCGGAATACGATATTATTGGTTTAAATATTACTATTGGTCAGTCAGGTGATTTGAATGTTTTATTCAAATTTAACAATTCAGATTCTTTGAAAAATTTTGAAGAAAATTTTAAAAATATTATTTCTGATTTAAGACAAAGTTTTACTTTTAAAGAAAATAATTTTGTTGGTGTTTGTGCTTATTCATTTGAAAAAGAAGCGATTGTTACGGTATCGTGATTATTTATGCTTGCAGGTCATTAACCACAAATTTTGAATAATAAGAAAAGGAAATTAATTTTTAATACTAAAAGTTTAAGAAAAATTATTTTTATGGCATCCCTAATCTTTCTCGAACGGACATGAACCGAAGTTCAACGAATTTCAAATCCGTTTAGCCAAGTTTAAAAACCTAAAACTATCTTAATATTAGTGTTATCATTTATAAATAAACCCATCGTTTAATATTTTGTTTTGCAGGAAAGATCTCAGGATGAATAATCTCCGCCAATATTTTTGTGCTTTCTAGAAGATCAGGACCTGGTCTATTAAAATATTTATTACCATCAACTAAAATTTTTTTTTTATCTTTAAAAATATTAAAATAATCAATATTTGATTTGAATATTTCTTTTTTTGATCTATTAATATCGAACCCGCATGGCATAAAAATTACAATATCAACTTCTTGTAAGTTTATATCTTCGAGCTTAACAAAATTAGAATTTTTTCCAGGTTTAGCCAAAATACTTTTACCTCCAGCAAATTGTACGAGTTGAGGAATCCAATTTCCTGCAGTCATTATTGGTTCAATCCATTCAATGCAAAGAACATTTTTAATTTTGGAGTTTATGGTTTTTGCTTTAATTTTATTTAATTCTTTTTTAATATTTTTTACTAAAAAATTTGATTCCTCTTCTTTATCTAGTTTTTTACCAACTAGCTTAATATCTTTAAGTACATCTTCAAATGTATTAGGTTTTAAATCAATCAAAACAGGCTTTTTATCTATAAAATTTCTTAAACATTTCTCTACATCTTTTAAAGAAACTGCACAAACAGAGCACTGTGATTGTGTTATTATTACATCTGGATCTAATTTTTTTAGCAAATTGGATTTTACATCATATACAGACAAACTTTGTTCTAATATTTCTCTAATATTATGATCGATTTTTAATGATACTTGTTTCGTTTTTATTTTACTTGTCGTAAGTTTTGGAAGTTTTAAAGCTTTTTTTGGATAATCACATTCATGAGAAACTCCAACTAAATTATCGTATAAATTTAAAGCAGAAATGATTTCTGTAGCGCTTGGTATGAGACTTACAATTTTCACAGTAATTTTTATGATTTAAAATTTAAATAATTTATAAATTTTTATACACCCGTTCCTTCAAAACACTTTCCTTCAAAATAAAAAGTTTCCCAGGGCTCTAAAGAAAAACTTTTAATAGTCTTTAGGGATAATTTTCCTTTTTTGTTAAACAACGGACGGTCGGTAGAAGCATTTTCTTGTAGTTTTCTTAAATTAAAAAAAAAATCAGGATCATCAAATCTGTAGATTGTTCTTTTTGTTTTTCCAGTAACTCTATCAATATCGTATGAATCTAAAAAATATGCCTGCGAAACAAATGTATTGATGGTAATTTTATTTTTTGTAATTAAAAAATCGTCAAGAAGTATACCTTGATGGTCAAACCAAGAGTTTCTTAAACGATATTCAGTTTCGCCATTGTTATTATCATGCATATTAACCTCAATTATGTCATTGCAACCAAAAGATTTACAAATTATAGAACTATTTATTTTTTGATCGTCTTTTGTGCTTGGGACATTAGATTCTTTTTTTATTAATTCGGGATTGTATTCACAGGATAGCTTTAATATGTTGGAAGTTTTACCATCAACATTAAAAGACCATAAGAGTATAAATATAAAGTAAAACTGTTTGCGTTGCATAGTATTTATTTAATTGATTTTATTCAACTTACAAATAAATAATTAAATTAAACTAAATGATTATAATGTGGTTTTTTTTCTAAAAATTATTATTTGTTAACAATGGTAAGAAGAACTTATGAAAGAGATGCGGTCTTTATTGAAAAAGCTTGCGATTTAGAAGATCTTGTAAAGGACAAAAGAACTGATTGGAGAGCCAATCCCTCAAAAGCTACCAGAAGACAAAGAAGATACAAGAAAAGACTTATTAATGAGTTATTCAAGTACAGTGAGTAAGAAAAAAGCATGAAAAAATCATTGATGTGGTTTAGATATGACCTGAGAATAGAGGATAATGAAGCTTTTTTTGCTGCATCCAATGACAGAATTTGTCTACCAGTTTTTTTACTCGACGATGGTTACTTAAAACTTAAAACTACAAGTGATTTTCATTTAAACTTCTTAAAAAACTCTTTATTTGATTTAGACAAAAGATTGAATGAAAAGTTTAATACAAGACTCAGCTTCTATATTGGCGATACAATTCAGATTTTGCAATATTTAATAAATAAACATAACATTGAAGAGATTTACTCAAATAGAATATTTAAAGGAAATTATTTTAGGATTCTTGACAGAAACATAAATATATTCCTCAAAGAAAAAGGGGTGGAATGGAATCAAAAGAATCAATTTGGAATACAACTTGATAAAAGAATAAGAGGAAAATGGTCATCGGATTGGAATAAGTTTGTAACTAGTCCATTGTCCAAAAAAATTGTAGATAAAAACTTTTTAAAAGATGATGTTGGAGAGTTAGTTTTCAAAACAACTAACTTAAATGGTCAGATAGGAGGGGAAAGTAATGCCTGTGTTAATTTAAATTCTTTTTTAAAAGAAAGACACAAAGGATATTCAAAAAAAATGTCCAGCCCACTGACTGCAGAAAACTCTTGTTCTAGACTTAGCCCACATATAAGCTTTGGTACAATTTCCATAAGATCCATAGTTCATAGAGTTGAAAAATATATTGATAAAAAAAAAATTGAAAAAACTTCCATTAATTCATTCAAAAAAAGATTAGCTTGGCATTGTCATTTTATTCAAAAATTGTACGATGAACCTAGAATTGAATACGAGAATCTTCATCCATTATATGATGGATTAAGAGAAAAAAGTTTTAATTTAAACTATTATTCAAGATGGAAAAATGGGACAACAGGTTTTCCATTTCTTGATGCATGTATGAGATTTTTAAATACAAAAGGGTGGTTGAATTTTAGGATGAGAGCAATGGTAGTTTCATTTGCCTCATACCAACTTTGGTTAGACTGGAAAAAAACATCAAAGTATCTTGCAAATTGTTTTACAGATTATGAACCGGGTATCCATTACCCCCAAATACAAATGCAATCTGGTACAACTGGAATAAATACCATTCGGATATATAACGTTATTAAACAATCATATGATCAAGATCCTGATGGTGTTTTTGTTCGAAAATGGGTTCCAGAATTAAAAAATCTTCCTAACTATCTTATTCACGAACCGTGGAAAATTAATTTTTTAGAGGAAAAAGAGTTTAATTTTAAATTAGAAAAAAATTACTTTAAACCTGTTATTGACAATGCGACTAGAACTAAATATGCAAAAGACATGATTTGGTCAGTTAGGAAAAAACCAGAAGCTAAAGAAATTTCTGAAACCATAGTTTTAAAACATGCCAGCATGAAAAGGTAAAAAAAATTAATGTTTTTTTACCACAATTAAGTGAATTAATTTTTAAATTAATTCTATTGTGATTAACTATTGACAGTTTTCGATAGACACCGTTGATTCTAATAATTCATCTCCGTCATAATTAGTCTTAACTCCTTTTATAGTCGAAGCATCAACAAAGTCATATCCAGTACTTATTCTAACATATTTTTCATCAATACACTTTTTATGAGACGGATCAAAAGCCACCCAACCTAAATCGTTAATAAAAATTTCTACCCATGCATGAGTGGTATTTTCACCAGAACCGGTTTCCTCTAATAAAAAACCATTTATATATCTGGCTGGAAGGTTGTTAAATCTTGCAGCACTTATTAATATGTGAGCAAAATCTTGGCACACTCCTTTTTTTTGTTTTAAAGCATCTCTAGAACTTGTAGATGTTGTTGTCGAACCAGTAACGTAATTAATAGAGTTTGAGACTGTTAAATTCAATTTGTGAGCAAATTCGATTAAGTTCTTATTATTTTTTTTTGCTTGGTCTGAAATTTTTTCTATTCTTTTACAAGGTTTTGTTAAATGTGTTTCTCTTAAAAAACAAAGTGGGTTAACTTTCTCCTTTAACCCCTTTACGACTCCTGATAAATCCTTTGTTTTTAACATCCCCTTAGAAGTTATTTTGAGATGCCCACTAAAATTTTTAATAAAAATATTCTGTACTCTGTGTCCTAACCCATCAAAGTGAGATTCAATTATTTTTCCGTTGCTGGAAGATGTTTCCCAATTTAATATTTCTTGATTATCACAGATTGATGGATAGAGTTTTAGACATTGTATTAGCCTTGGGACTGTTGAACTGTATTTATAAGTTGTTGAGTGTGTTATTTTAATTTTCATGTTTCCACACCAAAAAAGTATTTCTGTTCAAATTTTTTATAAACATAATTAATTTCCTCAATAAAGGATTTTAAAAACTCATGTAAACCAATTTCAGTAATTTTATTGGCATTTAAATTTTTTATCTTTTTATACATTAGGCCTATTTTTTTATTTGAGGTAGAGGTCTGTTTATAAAATTTTGATAACCTTCCTAAATGATGATTAATTTTTTCTATTGAAAAAATTAAGGACCTCGGGCAGGTCATATTCAAAATTAAAAAATCTATAATTTTTGTGTAAGTAATTTCTTGCCCTCCATAAGCCCACTTAAATGCTCTAAATGATGAAATTGATCGTAACATTAAACTCCATTGAAAATTATCAATATCACTTCCAACATAATTTATACTTGGAAGTAAAATAAAATACTTTACATTGATAATTCTTGCCGTAAAGTCTGCTCTCTCAAAATAAGTTCCTAATATTAAAAAATCGTACCCATCATTTATCAGTTGTGTATTGAGTATTGTACCTCGAATTAAATTTACTTGTTTTTTTATCCATTCAATAATTTCAGGTAATTCTTTTAAGATGTTTTTTGTTTCTTTCAAATTTTTGTCTAACTCGTGATAAGACGAGTTTACGGCATTCCAAACTTCTAATGTTACCGCAGTTCTTACCATTCTTATATTTTCTCTTGCTGTTTTTATACAGTTTTTTACTGAAGAAGAATTTTCTGGATCAAAAAGTAGATAGAAAATAATTTTTTCTTTAGATATTGTTTTATATTTTTTTAAATATTCATTTTTAATTCCTGAGGTTTCTAGAATTGACTCCCATTCGTTTGTATATCCTTTTTCAGTGTTAGGAATCAATGAAATTCTATATCCAACTTCCAAAAGTCTAGCTAACGAATCGGCTCGCTCAATATATCTAGCTGACCAAAATAAATTTTCTGCGGTTCTACTCAACATACTCGTTATTCATTTAGTATCCATGTATCTTTTACTCCTCCACCTTGAGAAGAATTAACTACCAATGAACCTTGATTTAAAGCTACCCTAGTTAGTCCGCCGTCAACTAATTTTGTTTTTTTTGCTCCAACTAAGCAAAATGGTCTAAGATCAACGTGTCTTGGAGATAGTTTTTTTTTGTCAAAGATCGGTACTGAGGATAACTCAAGTATTGGTTGGGCTATATAATTAGCAGGATTAAGAAGAATTTTTTTTCTAAAAATTTCAATTTCTTTTTTTGACGATTTGCTTCCAATTAATAAACCATAACCTCCAGAGCCGTGAACCTCTTTGACAACTAATTTATTTAAATTGTTAAGAACGTATTTTTTTGCATCCTCTTCGCAGCATCTCCATGTTTTAACATTATCTAATATAGGTTCTTCACCTAAGTAAAATTTAATGATTTCAGGTATGTAAGAATAAATAGCTTTATCGTCAGCAATACCTGATCCAGGCGCAGAGCAAATATTTACATTTCCAGATTTATATGAATCAAACAAACCAGGTATTCCAATTAGTGAAGAACTATCAAAAGTGATTGGATCAAGAAATTTATCATCAATTCTTCTATAAATAATATCTACTTTCTCTGGGCCTCTAGTCGTTTTCATATATGTTATTGATTCATCAACAAAAAGATCTGTTCCTTGAACTAGCTCAACTCCCATAAGATCAGCAAGAAAACTATGCTCGTAATACGCGCTATTTAAAGAGCCAGGTGTCAGAATTACAACTTTTGGTTCTTTATTACATTTTTTTGGAGCTAGACTTTTTAGAGCATCTAACAAATAACTTGGATAGTTTTCTACTGTTTCAATTTTTAATTTTTCAAATAACTCTGGAAACATTCTCATCATTATTTCTCTATTTTCAATCATGTATGAAACCCCAGACGGAGTTCGACAATTATCTTCTAGAACTTTAAAAATATTTTCATTTATTCTTACAATATCAGATCCAATTATTGGACTATAAATTCTTTTGGGAACTTTAAAGCCAATCATTTTTATTTCATAAGCAGGATTTTTATAAATTAAATTTTCTGGTATTAATTTTGCCTTTATAATTTCACCAGAATTATATATATCGTTAAGAAATGCGTTAATCGCCAAAGCCCTTTGAATAACTCCTTTTTTAATTTTTTTCCATTCAATGGAAGAGATTATTCTTGGAAACATGTCAAATGGAATTAAGCGTTCTGTAGAATCAAAGTTATTGTACACAGAAAATGTAATACCTATTTTTTTAAAAAGATTTTCAGCTTCATTTTTTTTTTTAACAATTACATTTTCGGGTAAAGACTTAGCCCAATCATATATTTGATTATAAAATTTTCTTACTTTTGAATTTTTATAAACTTCGTTATACATCTTCTTTCATTATTACCGAAGCAGAAAGAGACAGAGGGATGCGTTCCTTCGGTTTCAAACCTACTTCCGACCAAAAAAGGTTGAACGTTTGTTTAAGGTTATATCTTATATTTTTTTAAATCAAGAATTAAATTGATTGTAGGAGTGAATTAAAAGGTAAAAGTTCCCTTAAATTATTCATTAATAAATTTTTCTTTTAATAATTCATTTGAAGATTAAATAATAATAATGGCAAGCATAAAAGGTTTAAGCTCTGTTTTTCCAAAACATAAGGTGTTTCAGGAAGAGATCAAAGAAATAGGCAGAAAATTATTTTCTTCAAAAATTCAATTTAAAAAAATGGAAAAAGTTTATGATAATTCGGGAGTCAAAACTAGGTATCTTACTGAAAAACTAGATTGGTATTTAGAAGAACATAATTGGTCTGAAAGAAATTTTCTTTTTAAAAAAAATGCACTCAACCTTTTAAAAGAATCAATTAATGAGACCATTGAAAAAACAAATACTAAACCAGAGAAAATAGGTGCAATTGTGTTGGTCAATAGTACAGGTATTTCTACCCCGACTATTGACGCTGAAATTTTTAACCTATTTAATTTTAATAACGAAATTGTCAGGTTGCCAATTTTTGGATACGGGTGTGCAGGAGGAGTGTTAGGGCTTAATAGAGCTATTGAGATTTTTAAAAGTTTGAAAAAAACTATTCTTGTCTGTAATGTTGAGCTTTGTAGTCTGACATTTAGACCTCAAATTTTTAGTAAAGAAAATGTAGTTAGTACAGCTTTATTTGGAGATGGATGTGCATCATACTTAATTGAGGAAGAGGGACATTGTCAAATATTAAAATCAACTGAGCACACTTGGAAAAACTCTCTGTCACTAATGGGGTGGGGTGTCGAAGATGATGGATTGTCCGTAATTTTTGATAAAGTTATCCCAGATTTTATTACAAAAAAATTACCAGATGTTTTAAATAAATTTTCTTTTAACAATTTAGACGGTTATGTACTTCACTCAGGTGGAATGAAAATTATTCAAGCCTACAGACAAATATTGAATAATGATAAAACTATTTCAGAATCTGAGGCAATACTATCAAAGTTTGGCAACGTTTCCTCTGTATCTGTTTTACTAACATTAAAGGAGATGATAAAAAAAAATTACAATGGAGTATATTTGATGAGTGCTCTAGGACCGGGTTTTACTGCAGGTTTATCAGCAATAAAAATGAGTAAAAATGGTTGATACCTTCTTAATGATTTATCTTGTTTTAAGTAGATTGTTTGAACTTTTCTTAAGTAAAAAAAACACGAATAGATTATTGAAAGAAGGTGCTGTTGAGCATTATAGTTTTCATTATAAATTTATCGTTTTATTTCACATCATTTTTATTTCTTTCTTTTTGATAAAGTCCTTTTCAAACACTTTCTATAACCTTCAATATCTTTATGTTTTTTTTATAGTTCAAATGTTAAGATACAAAATAATTTATGATCTTGGTAAGTTTTGGACCACCAGAATATTGGTTGTAAAAAGACCATTGGTTAAAACATGGTTTTTTCGCCATTTTAGGCATCCAAATTATATGGTTGTTTTTTTGGAAGTTATATTAGTTTGCTTATTTTTTAACGATATCAATTCTTTGATTTTCTTTACCATTATCAATTCAATTTTACTTGGCATAAGAATTTTCTATGAAGAAAAAGCGAACAAATTTAGAAGCAAATTATAAGATTATTTTCATGATTAATTATAGAATAACTACCTCTGAAATTTATTTTGAAATTTTCTTTAGAACATCGAGGTAACTGTTTATTAAGATTTTACCTTTTGTGTTGGACTCTCTCCATGTAGGCAATGTTTCTTTTAACTTTTTATATCCTTTTTCAGTCAATTTTAGAAGGTTTCCGTTAATGTCTCTTTTAACAATCCTGATCAATTTCTTTTTTATTAAAAGAGATGAGTTTCTTCTAATTGTTGAAGATTCTAAATTTAATAGGTTAGCAATTTTCGTGGTTTCTATTTGATCATAAATGTTAATTAGCGCCAAAATTGGAATCTGTGTTGAATTTATGCCGCTGATTTTTAGAGCACCATTGTAATCGTTAGTAAGTCGCCTTGCCATTGTCCTAAGATTGAAACAAGGACATTGTTGTAACTCATTGACTTTAATAAGCTTCTTCATTGTAATTAACTTTATACTTTACAAAATTAAAAAAAAAAGTAAACATGAAAGTGTATATACCCGTGTATATGCATTGTAGATAGGAATTTTTAATATTTTTTGAGGAATTTTATGAAAATAGAAAAATTTAACTTAGATGATGGAACTTACATCAGGTATAAAAAAATAGGTAAGGGGGCACCTATATTATTACTTCACACTTTTAGAAATAGATTAGAATACTCTGATAAACTAGGCAAATTACTTGCAGATAAGTTTACTGTATATTCAATTGACCTTCCTGGCTTCGGTGATTCTCCCATTAATTTAAATACCAATTACAATCTTGATTTTTTTACCAAATCTATAGTTAGTTTTATAAAAAAATCACGAATCAAAAATTTAACTATTGCTGGAGAGTCCATCGGTGCAACTTTAGCAGCAAGTGTATCAGTTGAACTTCCTAAAATTGTTAAAAAAATTCTAATGTTTAATACGTATGATTATGATTCATATTTTGGTGAAGGTATTCAGAGAGGAAACTTCTTTGCAAAATTTATTTTGTTTCATGTAAGTCTACCCGTCGTTGGGGCTCTATTTTCTAGTTTGGAAAATAAATTTATACTAAAGAATATTATGAGTGGTGGTTTTTTTGATAAAACGAAGTTACCTGACAGTTATTTAAACTTATTATGCACTTCTTTAAAAAAGAAAGGATATGTTTATCATTTTAGAAATGTGCTTTCACAGTTTAATAAAAACAATGGAATTAAAGAGTTGTATAAAAAGGTTGATGTACCTGTTAAACTTTTCTATGGAAGTCATGACTGGGCTAAAGAATCTGATAAATTGGAAACGCAAAATTTATTAAACTTAGATAAGTTTCATACTATAGAAAAATCGAACCACTTTTCTTTTTTAGAAAATACTGCTGAAGTATCGAAGCTCATTAAACTTTAACTAACAAATTATTTTAAAAAAAGGAGATAGCAATGGAAAAAGTAGCGTTTATTTCAGGAGCAAACAGAGGGATAGGATTCGAAACTTCCAAAAAATTAGCTCAAACTGGGGTGAAGGTAATTTTAGGTTCTAGAGATTTAGATAAAGGAAAAGATGCTCTAGAAAAATTAAAATCCAATGGAATTGAAGCTGATTTAGTAAAGTATGATGCATTCGATCCTAATGCTCCTCAAAAAGTTTTTGACCATGTTTCCAATAAATATGAAAAGTTGGATATATTAATTAATAATGCAGGGGTTCTTCTTACGGGTAATTTATTTGTTACAAATAGCTCTACAGTGAGTGACAAAGATATTAAAGATACATTTCAAACTAATCTGTTTTCTGTTATTGCTTTAACTCAAAAATTACTTCCATTGATTAAAAAATCTGATGCTGGACGAATTGTCAATGTTTCCACTATCCTAAGTTCCTTAACACTTCATTCAGCAAAGGACTCTCCGATTTCGCCTGCTAAAGAGTTTGCATATAATGCCTCAAAAACTGCACTTAATGCTTTTACAATTCATCTAGCAAACGAATTAAAAGATACAAATATTAAGGTTAATTCAGGTCATCCAGGTTGGGTAAAAACCGAATTAGGAGGTCCAAACGCGCCGATTGAGGTTGAAGATAGTTATAAAACTTCATTACGTTTAGCCACATTGGATGATGATGGTCCAAGTGGGGGGCTATTTCACGAAGAAGAAATATTACCTTGGTAAAATGAAGAATTTTTTTATAATATACCACAAATGGAATTTTCTGGTACAAAAGAATACATTTCTACCTCGGACTTAACTGTTGCTGTGAATGCATCAATTGCTCTTGAAAAACCCTTATTAGTTAAGGGTGAGCCTGGAACTGGAAAAACTGAATTAGCTAAGCAAATTGCAAATAGCTTAGATTTGGAGATCATTGAATGGAGTATCAAGTCAACAACTAAAGCTCAGCAGGGATTATATGAATACGATGCTGTGAGTAGATTAAGAGATAGTCAGCTGGGAAATACAGTAAAAAAAGTAGAAAAGTATATTAAAAAGGGTAAGTTGTGGATATCGTTTGAAACCAAAAATAAATCTGTACTTTTAATAGATGAAATAGATAAAGCTGATATTGAATTCCCAAATGATCTTTTACAGGAGTTAGATAAAATGGAGTTTCATGTTTATGAAACAGGTCAATTAGTAAAAGCAAAAAATCGACCAATCGTAATAATTACCTCTAATAATGAAAAGGAATTACCGGAAGCATTTTTAAGAAGATGCTTTTTTCATTACATTCAATTCCCAGAGCTAGAAACATTAAAGAAAATTGTGAAAGTACATTTCCCTGAAATTAAAAAATCTTTATTAAACTCTGCTCTTCAAACTTTTTTTGAAATAAGAGAGACGCCAGGTTTAAAAAAAAAACCTTCAACCTCTGAGGCTTTAGATTGGATTAAGCTTCTTTTAATAGAGGATTTAGATCCTTCGGATTTAAAAAGTAATAATAGAGATTTACTACCTAAACTGCATGGAGCATTAATAAAAAATGAGCAAGACATTCAACTTTTTGAGCAATTGGCCTTCATGTCCAGGAATGCAAGATAGGAATGTTTCTAGATTTTTTTTTAAAACTTAAAGACTCAAAAATTCCGGTTTCTTTAAAGGAATTTTTAACATTTTTACAGGCCCTTGAGTTTAATTTTGTCCAGTTTGATGTAAATAAGTTTTATTATCTTGCTAGAGCTAGTTTAGTCAAAGATGAAAAGTTAATTGATAAATTTGATATTATCTTTGGAGAGTACTTTAATTCAATTGAGAGAATTGATATTGATGATGTTATTAAGTTTTTAAATATTCCACAAGATTGGCTAAAAAAACTATCTTCAAAAAACTTCTCAAATGAAGAAATTGAAAAAATTAAATCTCTAGGTAGCTTTGAAAAGTTAATTGAAACGCTAAAAAAGAGATTATCGGAACAGAAGAAACGTCATCAGGGAGGTAATAAATGGATAGGTACATCTGGAACCTCACCATTTGGAGCTTATGGTTATAATCCTGAAGGAGTTAGAATTGGACAACACGAAAGTAGATATAGAAAAGCAATAAAAGTTTGGGATAAACGTATTTTTAAAGATTTTGATGAAACAAACGAATTAGATAACAGAGGTTTTCAAGTTGCTCTTAAAAGATTAAGAACCTGGGCAAGAACTGGTATAGAGGATGAGTTGGACATTGAGAGTACAATCAGAGAAACAGCAAAAAATGGTTATTTAGATATAAAAACTAGGAAAGAAAGGGAGAATTCCATAAAAATACTCCTGTTTTTAGATGTTGGAGGATCAATGGACGATTATATTGAGTTAACTGAAAGGTTATTTTCAGCTGCACAAAATGTATTTAAAAATCTCAAATATTTTTATTTTCATAATTGCCTGTACGAGGGTGTTTGGAAAAATAACAAGAGAAGATGGGAGGAAAGATTCCTAACTTCAGATATCTTTAGAACCTTTGGAAAAGAATACAAATGTATTTTTGTTGGCGATGCTCAAATGAGTCCATATGAAATTATTTCACCTGGTGGAGGAAACGAGCATTTTAACGATGAACCTGGGAGTGTATGGTTGGAGAGGGCTGTTGAACAGTGGCCATCAAATTTGTGGATTAATCCAACGCCTAAAAATGAATGGGGATTTTCACATTCAACCAGTTTGATAAAAGAAATTTTTATGAACAGGATGGTACCTTTGACAATCCAAGGAATTGAGGAGGGTACCAAAATTCTCTCAAAAAAATAAAATATTCAAATTTTAATGATTTTGAGATTTGTATAGCTATAATTTAAAATTATGTTTTTAAAACGAGTAGACAGCATAATACAAAATTACTTAATGAAATTTCGGTTTTTATCTGTTTTGTCTATGAGAATAATCTTAGGAACGGCCTTTATTATCCATGGTAAGAGTAAATTTCCTCTACCACCCCAAAAATTAATGGAATATTTTGGTTTTAGTCCTTTTTTTGCAAGTTTTATTGCATTATCTGAAGTTTTGGCAGGTTTAATGTTAATTATTTCATTTTTTCTAAAAAGCTTTATTGGCAATTTATTAACCAGAGTCTCTGCACTAACAATAGTTGTGATAATGATTTTTGCATTCTACCTAGCCCATAAAGATTGGTTTATAAACGAAAAACTTTTCACCAGTGAACAAATTTTTTTGTTTGTTGTAGGGATATATTTCTTAGTTAATGGAAATGAAGATTTTAAGAAAAAAGTATTTAAAAATTAATTAAAGAATTGCTTGAAATAAATTTTTTTTCTTTTACCTTAAGATTAACACTTTTCGCATTATTATGGGGTTCGACTTATCTTAAATCTAACCCTATTTTTTTGGATATGGAGGAATATGCGTAATTTTGTTAATCTTTTTACTTTTGCACTTTTTCTAGTGCTCTCAAACGTGGCCGTTAGTGGTGACGTAGGTGAGGGTGAAAAAAGATATGCAGTAAATTGTGGTAATTGTCACGGTCCAGGGGGTATGGGTTTAGCTAGCTATCCCAAAATCTCTGGAAAGGAAGTTAGTTACCTTATTGACAGACTTAATACCTACAGATCCGGAAAAAAAATAGGTCCAAACTCTGATTTGATGATAATGATGGCGAAACCTTTAACTGATGTCGAAATAGATAACTTAGCTGCTTACTTAGCAACAGATCCTGCTGCTAAGAGGTAATATTAACAATAAGGGAGGATATTTTTAATGTTAAAAAAATCTAAACTACTATCTGCAGCGATTTTTTCAGCTGCTACATTATTGGCTGCTAACGGCCAAGCTGATACTATGGGAACACCAAAGATCAGTGCGATGTCAATCGTTAATGGATTAGAGAATCCATGGGATATGGCATTTACAAAAAACGGTGACATGTTTTTCACTGAAAAATGTAAAGGTTTTTCTGTAAAAACAAAGTCAGGTAAAATCAACAAACTTTATGGAATGAAAGGTACATCTGGTTACAACAGTGCTGGTGATGATCTATTCTGTGAAGGGCAAGCCGGTATGTTAGGTATTGCTGTTGATCCAAACTTCAAAAAAAACAGAAGAATTTATGTTGCTTCAGCTTCAACTAAGCACCATGGTTCTGGTTGTAAAGACAACTTTGATGTTTGTAATGGTAACATCATTATGAGATTTGAAGTAAGTAAAGACATGAAAAGTGTTTCAAACAGAACTGATATTGTAAACGACATTCAATATAAGCCGTTTGAATCTGATCACCCATTTGGTGGTCCAGGTGCACACAATGGTAACAGACTAAGATTCGGTCCTGAAGGATATCTATGGGCAACTACTGGTGATCGTCACAAAGGTGATATCCCACAACACCCAACTCTTCTAGGCGGAAACGTACTTAGAATTGATACTGATGGTAAAGCACATCCTGGTAACAAGCCTCCAAAAGGTTTTGATAAGCGTATGTATACTTATGGACACAGAAATGTTCAAGGTATCGACTTCCGTCCATCTGACGGCAGAGCTTTCACAGCTGAACACGGTCCATGGCATAACGACGAAATTACTGCATTAGTAAATGGTGGAAATGCCGGTTGGGATCCAAAGCCAAATGTTGCTGGTCGTGGAAACTGTCCAGATAAATATTGTGGTTACATGCCTAACCAAAAAGAAGGTATGCTTCCAGCAGCTCGTGCAGAAGCAGGTACACCAATGAGTGATGAGCGTTTCAAAGACCTTATGCCTCCAGCATGGAACAATAATGGTCTTTCTCAAGGAACTGGCTCTGCTGCGTTCCTTAAAGGTAGCCAATGGGGTTACTGGGAAGGTCGTTTAGCAGTAGGTATCATGGGGATCGCTTTCGGTGGTACGCCATCAGGCATGAGAATTGACGTAATTGACATTACTAAAGACGGTAAAGCAATTAAAAGTGTAATTCAAATGCCAACTGGTCTAACAAAGAGATTCAGAGGTCTAAGATTAGGCCCAGACGGAGCTCTTTATGCTACAGTAGATGAAGGTGAAATCTACAAAATTACTGCTAGAAAGTAGTAATTCCTAATATTCGCACCACAGTTAGTGGTGCGAATATTTCTTCAAGTTAAATTTCCTTAAAAATCAAGAAGCTTTCCATAAACCTTTATCTTCACAAAAGGTTGTAACCTTAAACTTTTCTATACCTTGGATCCTAATGGATTGTTCGATATCTTTACAATTTCTTTTGTCTTTGATGAATGTATTCAACTCAGTAATTTTACCTGTCTTGGTTCCATCATCTTGACTTGTCCAGTTAATTGTTTTGATATTATTTTCGTTTGTAAGTAGTTCTTGTGTTGCTTTTCCATACTCTTTTTGTTCATTTTCTGTTAGCTGATTGGCTATTTCTCCACCAATGAGCCCCCCAATTATTGTTCCGCCCGCAATTGAGAGTGCTCCACCAACTCCAGAACCAAATTGAAATCCAACTAAAGCACCAAGACCAGCTCCTAGGATATTTCCTAAGAGTGTTCCTTCATCTCTTTGACTACATGAGCTTAATGTAATAGTAATCAGTATTAAAGCAGTATACTTTTTTACATTCATAATATAGTTTTAATTAGTTATGCTGTACCTATATTAATAAAAAATGCAGTTATCTGAAAGAATTATTTTGAAATTAAAAAAATTTTAAACACTCTTGTATCAATTGTTTTTTTGTTCTCTTTAAACTTTATAACTTTTTTCAGTTTCCAGCCTTTTGATTTATAAGCTTTAAGAATCTCTGATGACTCTTTTCTATATTTTTTTTTTTTCCACCAAGACGAATGATGAGTTACAAGTTTAATTTTTTTTAAAACCATAATAAATTTTTTAATCCAAAATAAATTTAATTGTTTTTTCTTTTAAAATGCAAATTTAATAATTTGAAAATAAATTTTTAAATAATGTAAATGAAAAATCTTAAAGAAAACAATTTTCCTATTCCACAATATTTGCTTCCTCATTTTAGAAGCAATCATGCTGGAGAAACTGGTGCTATTTATATTTATAAAGGTATATTAGCAGTGAGCAGAGACTCTGAAATTAGGCAATTCTCCCGTAAACATTTAACTACAGAATCGCAACATTTAAAACTTATAGAGGAAGTTCTTGAGAAAAAAAATGTTAGTAAACTGATCACTGTATGGAAATTAGCTGGGTTTTTAACTGGTTTTATTCCAGCTCTTTTAGGGAAAAGATTTGTATACGCAACAATTTACCATGTTGAGAGTTTTGTTGAAAAGCATTACCAAGAGCAGATAGATATTCTTTCAAAAAAGAATAGTCAAATTAAATTAAAAAAAATGATTACTGAGCTAATGAATGATGAGATATCTCACAAGGAAGAATCATTGATCAATGTTTCAAAACTAAGCTTCGTTCACAAAATATGGGGGACTATAGTTACCATTGGATCTCAACTAGCAGTTGGTATATCAAAGAAAATTTAAACTTCTATACCAATTTTATAGCTAGAACTGTTGTTATCAATGTGTAGACTAAGATACTAAGAATTATCAGGATCACTTGGCTAGCCTTGAAATAACTTTCTTTTGTTAATTCCTTCACCTGATACATTAAGTTAGGCCACGTATATGATACAAAGTCACCTTGAGACATAATATTGATTAGCTTTCCAGATTTATCCACAACAGGAACATGTCTAAATCTTTCGTTTGACATTTGTCTTAGCCAACTTACCAGGTTGTCGTCTTTATCAGCTACTTTAACAGGTGATGTCATGATTTTACTTAATTTTGTAGTTTTAGGGTTCATTGAATTATTGAGGAGTTTCCTCATTAGATCCCTTTCGGTTACTATTCCCGCGACTTTACCTTTGGTGTTTAATATAACTACTGACCCGAAATTATCCTTAGACATTGCTTTAACAGCGGACATTACTGAATCATTTTCTTTAAAAGTGAGTGGGGGTTTTTTACTTTTAAATTCTGGTCTATCACAAATTTTCATACTTCCTCCATTTATTAAATTAGATATATAAGGAAAAAACCTGAAAAATCAAATCATATATAAATTTATTAATATTTTTTAAAAAAAATAAATTTTAAGAGTAATTTATAATAGATAATTAGTACTTGAACACAAAACTTGTGTATTATTAAAATATTAAATGAAGATTCTTATTTTCTCAGACCTTGACGGAACTTTTATGAATCATAATGATTATTCTTACAGTCATTTAAAAAACTTCATATCGAAGATAAAAAAAAAGTCTGAAATTATTTTCACCTCCAGTAAAACGTTCTCTGAAATGAGTAAAATTTACGAAAATTTAAATATAAATTTTCCATTTATTGTGGAAAATGGGGCATGTATTTATTTCCCAAAAAATTATTTCAATCTAAAAAAAATAAATCAAAAGGTTGTTGAATACGAAAATTTTCATTATTTAAAATTAAGCGATGACTCCTTAAAAAAATTTAAAGAACATATAAAAGAAAAGTTTAGTAAAAATTTTAAATTTTCTTTTTTTAGTGAACTTAGTAATCAAAAGATAGCAGAACTTACAAACTTAACTCCAAAAAAAATAGCAGATAGCAAGAAAAGACAATTTAGTGATCCAATTTTCTGGAAGGATTCAAATAAAAATTTACAAGCTTTTAAAAAAAAACTTACAAAAAATGAAATTATTATTACTGAGGGCGGACGATTTATTCACTTTAACGTCGGTTATGATAAAGGAAAAGCAGTCGCTAAATTTTTAGAAATTTATAAGAAACAAAAGTTTCAGAGTGTGCTTTCTATTTCACTTGGAGATAGTGAGAATGACGTAAGTATGCTTGAGTTAACAGATTACAGTTGTTGTATTAAATCACCAAAAAAAAAAAAACTTTATTTAAAAAAAAGTTTTAACAATTATTATAGTGAGAAAGAGGCCCCTTTTGGATGGAAAGAGTCTTTAGAATATGTTTTTAAAAAGGAGAATCTAAATTTCTGACTTTTATCAAAATGGTATAGTTGCAACGCTGCATAACTTTTCCAGTAGAACTCATGATGATTTGGAAAAAGATTTAGTTGAATTTAGTAAATTCAGACCCATTACACTTATACTTCCTTCTTTGTTTACAGAATTACATGGTAAAGCTTTACCGAGTATTATAAGTGAAATTAGTAAAGTAAAATACATTAGAAATATTGTAATTGGTCTTGATAGAGCTAATGAAAAGGAATTTAAAAAAGCAAAATCCTTTTTTTCAAAACTACCACAACAGCATGAAATTTTATGGCATGACGGTCCAAATTTAAAGAAACTTGATAAACAGTTAAAAAAACATAATTTGGCACCACAACAGATGGGTAAAGGTAGAAATGTTTGGTATTGTATGGGATATATTTTATCTATTGGTGAATCTGAAGCAGTTGCTTTGCATGATTGTGATATACTTACATATGACAGAAGTTTATTAGCAAGATTGGTTTATCCTGTAGCCAATCCAAAGTTTAATTTTGACTTTTGTAAGGGATACTACCCAAGAATATCTGAAGGTAAAGTAAAGGGAAGGGTAGCAAGATTATTAGTAACTCCACTTTTAAGAGCATTGGAAAAGACGATTGGTAATAATGAATTCTTATCATTTGTGGATTCTTTTAGATATCCTCTGGCAGGAGAATTTTCATTTAGAAGAAGAGTCTTAAAGGATATTAGAATTCCATATGATTGGGGGCTAGAAATTGGAGTTCTATCTGAGATGTTTAGGAATTATGCTAGTAATAGAGTATGCCAGGCCGATATAGCAGAAAATTATGACCACAAGCATCAGGAAATTTCTTTTAATGACGATTCAACGGGTTTATCGAAGATGTCTATAGATATAACAAAAGTTCTTATAAGAAAACTTGCGTCTCAAGGAGAAAAGTTTTCAATGTCAATTTTTCGATCTTTAAAAGCAACTTACTACAGAGAGGCTTTAGATTTTGTCCAAATTTATAAAAAAGATGCAATGATGAATTCCTTTGAAATAGATGTACACGAGGAAGAAACAGCTGTTGAATTATTTGCTAAAAATATTATGACCGCAGGTCAAATTTTCTTAGAATCTCCAATGGAGTCTCCAAATATTCCTACTTGGAATAGAATTGATACTGCTTTGCCATCTTTTTTGTCAGATCTAAAAAAAGCCGTTGCTAAAGATAACCTTTAATTTTTCAAATGCTCAAAAAAGATTTTTCTGAAAAAGTAAAACAATATTTATTTCAAATTTATTCAAATGACTTGAGTAAAAAACAAATTAATAATCTTTTTTTAAATATTAAATCAATTTTTACTCAACCAATGAAAAGATCAAAAAATAAATTGTGGAGTGAAAAAGATTTTTTGTTAATTACATATGCTGATTCAATAAAGAAAAATAATCAAAAAAACCTTATAACATTGAATAGTTTTTTAAAAAAATATTGTAAAGAATTTAGTTACATACACATTCTACCTTTTTTTCCTTTTTCATCTGATGACGGGTTTGCTGTAGAGGACTATAAAAAAATAAAAATAGAACATGGTTCATGGAAAGATCTAAAAAAAATAACCAAAACTTTTGATATAATGGTGGATTTAGTTATAAACCACTGTTCTTCAAATAATAAATTGTTTAAAAATTTTTTAGAAGATAAAAATCCTGGTAAAGACTTCTTTATAAATAGTGAAAAAAAATTTCCAAAATCAAATAAAATTGTCAGACCTAGAAGCTCAGATTTATCAAAAAAAGTTTTGGTTGATGGAAAAAACACTTATGTGTGGTGTACTTTTGGACATGATCAAGTGGATTTTGATTTTAGAAACCCAAATGTTTTATTATATTTCTTTGAAATCATCAAATTTTATCTTGACCAAGATATCAAAGCCTTAAGACTGGATGCTGTAGCATTTTTGTGGAAAGAACTTGGCACTAGATGTATTAACCTTCCACAAACTCATAATATAATCAGATTAATAAGGCTTATAATTGATCGTTTTTATAACAAGACACTCATAATTACTGAAACTAATATTCCAAGCCATGAAAACTTAACCTATTTTGGAAATAACAATGAAGCTCATTGTATTTATAATTTTTCTTTAGCTCCTTTGTTAATACATGCAGTTGTTTCAGGGAATAGTTTTTATTTAAAAAAATGGTCTAGAGGGATGCCACCCGCACAAGAAAATAATTCTTATTTAAATTTTCTCTCAACACACGACGGTATAGGTATGAGACCTGTAGAGGGGATTTTACCAGAGAACGAGATTCAAAAATATTTTAACTTTTTTAAAAAACAAGGGGGTTTATTTTCTTACCGAACTAACGCGGGTAAGAAATCTGTTTATGAGGTAAATATAACTTTACTAGAGGCATTTAAAGAATGTTATAACGGAAAGGATAAATTCGTTTTGGAAAGATTTATCTTGGCTCATACAATATTATTTTCCATGGAAGGAATTCCAGCAATTTATATTCAGAATTATTTAGGTTCAAAAAACGATAACGCTAAAGTAAAAAAAACTAACAGTTTTAGATCTATTAATAGAAGAAATTGGAATTTTGATAGTTTGGTTAAGATTTTTAAAAATAAATCAAATATAAATAGTAAAATTTTGCATTCCCTAAACAGACTTATGGTTTTAAGAAAAAAACAAATTGCATTTCATCCCAATGCAACTCAATTTACTCTTCAACTAGGCGATATTTTTTTTGGTATTTGGAGACAGAGTATTGATAGAAGCCAAAGTATCTTTTGTATAAGTAATCTTACAAATGTAAAACAAAAGATCTCTTTACTGGATATTAATTTGATAAGTACAAATAATTGGTTTGATATATTATCTAATAAGAAAATAAAAAATATTGGAGATGAATTATTGTTTAAACCTTATCAAACTTTTTGGATAACCAATAAAAAAATCTAATTTATGATGAATAAATTAGGAATAGGATCAACAGAATAACTGCTAAAACTAAAATAATTTTTTGAAAGTTTTCGTTATCACTTGTCACTATAAACTTGCTTCCACCCATTTTTTTCAGTCTAGATATAAATTCATGCTCAACATCAGGAAATTGTTTGAAAAAAGCATCTACTATTTTTTTTTCACTCTTTGATCCAACAACTTTAACCAACTTATTTAAATATAGCGTTTCTTTTTTATTTTTATTTTCAATCAAAAACTTTGATAGTTTGGTGATTAATTTTGAACTCCCAAATTTTTTTTCTATGAATGCATCTATGAATTTATTCATAATTTCTTTATTTTGATGAAATTTTTTTGTTTCAAGTAAATAAAACTGAAATTGAAGTGTTAATTTCTTGCTGTAAAGATCAAGCTGGAAAATTCTTTCTTCAAGCTCGGGATATACAATTGAGGCAATTTCCCAGTCATTATTGAAAAACTTATCATTAAATTTTTCAGTATCTTCTAAATTTAATTCAGAAAAATCGTAAAGATTATTTTTGTGAAAAAAATTAAGTTGTTCATCATATTTTTTTTTTTTTCGGCTTTACTCAATGTTTCGTAAGCTTCATTAATTTCAGTAATTTTTCTTTTTAAATCCTTATTATTTCCTTTAAAAATATCCGGATGATATAATTTTACTAAGGCTTTATAAGCGGCATAAATTAAGCTGTTTTCCGGTTTTGATTCAAATGAAAGCCCTAAAATATGATAGTAGTTTTTCATTCTTTATTTGTTATTAATTAATTTAAAGTTAAAAAAATAAAAAATTAAAAAATATTTAAGATTTTTCTACGATAAACAATCTTTCACCTTCAAAAATTTCTACTCTAATGTTTGGATTTTTTTTCATATTATCAATGTACACAACCTTTGACTTTTCAGCAGATTCTTTAGAGTCAAACTTAAGTATTCCAATGCTATGCAATTCACTAACTTGAAATGTTTCTATAGATATTATACCAGGGAGGTTATTTATCATTTCATGTTTTGCTAATGCTTGCATTGCGTCTGAATCAATTTTAGAAGAAAATTTTAGGTTTACTACTCTTATATACATATAAGAAAGATAGGTTAAAAAAAATAAAATTTAAAGTGTTATTAAATTTTCCTATTAACTTGGATTAAGCATTGCCATTGCATCTTTCCTTGCTCCCTCTGATTCTACGTCAGAAATATCAAGACGTCTTATCCATTTTCTAATAAGTCCCATTTCGCCGTCATTTATACTTTCTTCGGTTGAAAGTATTTTTTCCCAAAGAAAAGCGACTAAATCATATTTTTCTCTATATACTTCTACTTTTTCAACTTTCTCTGTAATTGAATAGTTGAGTTTTTTTTCAATAATAACACTTGCTGCATTGTTTGATATTCCAAATTGAGTGCTCAATACTCTTTTTAACTGACTTGAATTTTCTCTTGAAATTTGACCATCTATTGTCGAACATTCTGACAACATTAATCCAAGTAAAACTGTCTTTTCAAAAGCCTTTAATTTATTGTAAGCATTTTTACCTGATTCTATCGTATCTATTGCTCTAGCAATTTTTGCCCTGTCATTCCCCTGTTTTTTTGTTTCGTTAATTGCACTAGATTCTAAACCAAATTTGTTAGCAGCATTCTCAATTAACTCTATTTCAAAGTCATCTTCTTCACCAATAGATAAAATTTTTTCCCATATGTAAATGAGTATTTGTGTTAAATCGCCATCTAAAAATTTATTTTTAAAGTTATCGAAACTAGAATTTTCACCCGAGCTATCAATTAATTTTTGGGAAAGTGTTTGATCTAATAAAAATTTCTTTTCAAAAATATTAAGTATCTTTTTTCTAAATTCTGGATCAGAATTTATTTTTTCAAAGTTAGCTTGTAAAAATATTGTCAAAGAGACTGCTTTTCTCTCTTCTAATGATAAAGAACCGTAAAAAATTTTATTTGCATTATTGATTGTACTTGAAATTTGAGAAAAAGGATCTGATGAGTTATCAGTAGCATTTGTATTTTCTTTTTGATGTGTCTCATTATCTAGGTTAGTTTTTACATCGTACGATTCTATTTCACCAAGTAACCCTGCCGTTCTATTTACCATTGAATCTTCAATGATCAAATCATCTGAAATTTTTAGTATTGCTTCAAATTTAATTCTTTTCATTTTCTATTTACATGTTAATGAAAAATTTATTTAAAATGCAAAAAGATTTTTGACTTATTCATTTGTATAGATTCTTTGTTATTATTAATTAATTCACGTCTCTCCAGAATTTGATTTCTATTCCTTAGAATTTCATTTGCATTTTTTGAGGATAATTCTGCTGTTGAATAGATTTCTTTTTCATTTTCTTTAATTTTTTTCTCTAATTCTTCAACATCCTTTTCATTTATTTTTAATAATTGTTCCTCAGAAAAAACTTCCATCTCATCATCTATTAAATTTTTATTTATGAGTTCCTGATTGTTATTAATTTGTTTTTTATTAAAATGAACAATGAAGGTATTAAGATCCATTATCTTTCTGTTCAATTCAATAAGTGTTTTGTTAATTTTTGACATTTCACTTGAGATTTCCAAAACTTTTTTATTTATTTCTATTTTGTGATTTAGGTAATCTATTTCTGATTTTCTTTTATGATATTCCAAATAATAGCCTTCTACCTCAGTTTCAATTTTATATCTTGATAAAATTGTAAATCTGTTATGAAAAATATCACGTGTATTTTCGTTAGCTAATTTTGTATTAACAGAAAATGCAGCATGATAATTGTTAAGTATCATTCTTCTGTTTTCTTCAATAGTCCACTGCGTTTTGAAAATTATTGTTTCATTTGAGTCTACATTTACATCAAGTGAAAAAATTTTTTTTTTAATCTCTTGAATACTTTTTTCATTCTCTAGTTTTGTATTTGAATTAAGATCAGTAAGTATGTCTTTAACGGTTTTATCCATTGTGAACCAAAAATCAAATTTTTATTGTAATGCAATACAAAAAAATTGCACTTAATATTTATAAAACGACTTTTTTTTAAAATAGTTAAAAGAAATCAATCCTTATTTATTATTTTTTACTCAAATAAAATTAATGAAATATTAATATAAGATGAATATTGTAAT
>CACCPY010000015.1 GCA_902547955.1 uncultured Alphaproteobacteria bacterium
GGGTAAATTTTGAACAACGTTTTAGTAAGGTTTTTGAATCTGAAATTAATAACTGGATGAAATCAAACTTTAAGGATTTAGTTCAAGCAGAGCTTAATAAATTTTCAAGTAGAATAATTGCTGAAAAATTAAAATAATCTTGGTTTCCCATTTTTTTTATCCAAGTATTTATAGATTATATCACATACGGTATCTAACAATTCTTCACTATCACTTTTGATTATTAAAGAAACACCGAACGACTTTTTTTTGAAATAAGGATAACTCCCAATATCAACATCAGGATATTTTTTTTGAACTTTGCCAACATATTCTGCAAATATTCCCTCGGGAATTTCAGTTGTAATATTTTTTTTAAAAAATTTTCTTTGTTCACCAATTCCTTTTATAAATTCCGTAAGCATTATTTCAAAAATTTTTGGCACACCCGGAAAGACATGAACATTGTCTAAGGAAAACCCAGGAGCTATACTTACAGGGTTGTCTATCAGAGTTGCTCTGGAGGGAAGATAAGCCATTTTTAGCCTTGCTTTTGTTAAAAGTTCGTCTGAGTAATGTTTTTTTAACCTTGCTTTTGCTAATTTATTTAAAACGAATTTATCCTTAAATGCTACAGCAATTGATTTGGAAGTAATGTCATCGTGTGTTGGACCAATACCTCCTGTTGTAAAAACAAAATCGAATTTCTTTCTAAAAGAATTTACTTTTTTAACAATAGTTTTTTCAATATCTTCTACAACAGATATCTCTTTGCATTCAATCCCAATTTCATGCAATTTTTTACATAGGAAATTAGAATTCGTATCTAATGTTTTACCAGATAAAACCTCATTACCTATAATTATTATTCCAGATGTTTTTCTTTTTATTTTCATTTTATCTTTTACTATTTACTTAATTTTTTTTACTATACATTAATCTTTTTTTATGACCAATAGTATCAAAATACATAATAGTAATGATTTTAAAAATATGAGGCTAGCTGGTCAACTCGCAGCTGAATGTTTGGATTTTATCACAGATTTTATTAAACCAGGAATTTCTACTAAAGAAATAGATGAAATCTGTCATACCTTTCAAGTAGATAGAGGTGCAATCCCAGCACCGCTTAATTACAAAGGATTTCCAAAATCTGTTTGTACTTCAGTTAATCATGTAGTTTGTCACGGAATTCCGGGAGAAAAAACCTTGTCTGATGGAGATATTATTAATATTGATGTAACTCCTAAATTAAATGGTTGGCATGGTGACACTAGCAGAATGTTTTACGTAGGAAATGTAAAACTTAAAGCACAAAAGCTGGTTGAGATAACCTACGAAGCAATGATGAGAGGGATTGAGATGGTAAAACCTGGAAATACTACCGGAGATATAGGTCATGCAATTCAGACTTTTGCAGAAAAAAAAAATTATTCAGTAGTTCGTGATTTTTGTGGACATGGTTTGGGTAAAGTTTTTCATGATCAACCAAGTATTTTACATTTCGGAAAGCCTGGTGAGGGTCCAACTTTAGAAGAAGGTATGTTTTTTACAATAGAACCCATGATAAATATTGGAGATTACAAAGTAAAAATACTATCAGATGGCTGGACAGCTGTAACATGTGACAAATCATTATCAGCTCAGTTTGAGCATTCTATTGGAGTTACAAACAATGGTTTTGAAATCTTTACACTTTCAAAAAAAAAATATACATTTCCACCGTACATAAAATGATTCCAAGATACTCTAGAAAAGAAATTACGGAAGTTTGGGACCCGAAAAATAAATTTCAAATATGGCTTAATATTGAGATTTTGATATGTGAGGCATTGAATAAATACGGAAAAATTCCAGATTCTGCTCTCAAAAATATTAAGAAAAAGGCAAAATTTGATCAACATAGAATTGATGAAATTGAAAAAGAGGTAAAACATGATGTAATTGCTTTTTTAACTAATCTTTCAGAAAATATTGGTGATGATGCAAGATTTGTTCATCAAGGTGTAACATCATCAGATATTTTGGATACATGCTTGTCGATTCAGATAAAACAATCACTTAAAATAATTGTTCCAGAGTTAAAAAAATTAATTAATGAATTAAAAAAAATTTCTATTAAACATAAAAAAACACTCTGTATAGGGAGAAGTCATGGAATTTTTGCTGAACCAACGACATTTGGTTTAAAAATGCTTGGTAAATATTGTGAATTTAAAAGATCATATGAAAGACTTTTAGAAGCTGAAAGAAATATTTCAGTTTGCGCTATATCAGGTGCTGTTGGAACTTTCGCAAATATTGATCCAAGGGTTCAAGAATATGTATCAAAAAAGATGAACCTTCAATCTGAAAAAGTTTCAACTCAGATAATTCCAAGAGATAGACACGCTTACCTATTCTCAATTCTTGGAATTCTAGCTTCGTCAATTGAAAACTTATCAATAGAAATAAGACATTTACAAAGAAGTGAAGTCAGAGAGGCTGAAGAATTTTTTTCAACAAAGCAAAAAGGTTCATCTGCAATGCCTCATAAAAGAAACCCTGTTTTGACAGAAAATTTAACAGGTATTGCTAGAATTATAAGAGGAAATGTCTTACCTTCATTAGAGAATATTTCACTATGGCATGAAAGAGATATTTCCCATTCATCGGTTGAAAGAATTATTTGTCCTGAAACTCTGATTTTGAGTGATTTCGCGATTAATAGAATGACAGATGTAGTTAAAAATTTAGTAGTTAATAAAGAAAAGATGAGAGAAAATTTACATAAAACTAAAGGATTATACAATTCTCAGAGAGTTTTATTAAAACTGGTCGAAAAAGGTTTAACAAGAGAGAATGCTTACAGAATAGTTCAGAAGGCTGCAATGATTTCCTGGGAAAAAGGGGAAGAATTTATAGAACTTTTGAAAGATGAAGAGAAAGTGAAAAACCATATCTCAGAAGAAGAGTTAAAAGAAATTTTCGATCTTAAATTTCACACCAGAAATATAGACAGAATATATGAGAAAGTCTTAAAATGAAAAAAAAAATATATGAAGGAAAAGCCAAGGTTTTGTATCAAGGAAAGGAACCAAATACTATTATTCAATATTTTAAGGATGATGCAACAGCCTTTAATAACAAAAAAAAAGCAACAATTCCTGGAAAAGGAGTATTAAATAATTTTATATCAGAATTAATAATGACTAGGCTTAATGATATCAATATACCAAATCACTTCATAAAAAGATTAAACATGAGAGAACAATTAGTTCATAAATTAGAAATCATTCCAATAGAAGTAGTTATAAGAAATATAGCCACTGGTTCCCTGGTTAAGAGATTGGGAATTGAAGAAGGAAAAATTTTATCCAGACCAATAATAGAGTTTTACTTAAAAAATGATGAGCTTAATGATCCCATAATTTCAGAAGAACACATAATCGTTTTCGATTGGGCTTCTCATGAAGAGTTAGAGTCAATCATTTCAATATCTCAACGCATCAATGACTTTTTAACAGGATATTTTTATTCTCAAAAAATTAGGCTTGTTGATTTCAAACTTGAGTTTGGGCGGTTTTGGGAAAATCAGGAAATGACAATAATGGTAGCTGATGAAATTAGTCCTGATAATTGTAGGTTATGGGACCTCCAAACTAATGAAAAGCTTGACAAAGACAGATTTAGACAAGACTTGGGGAATGTCGATAGAGCTTATAAAGAGGTGGCTTATAGACTTGGTGTTTTATCAGAGAAGGAATTCAAAAAGGTCTTAAAAAATGATATTTAGGGTGTATGTAAATTTTAAGGACGGAATTCTTGATCCAGAGGCTGAAGCAATCAAACAAACAATAGCAAACATGGGATTAAAATCTGTAAAAAACTTAGTAAAGGGTAAATTTTTTGATATAGAGGTTGGAGACAAGAAAAATCACTTAAGTGAAATAGAGAAAATTAGCAAAGATCTTTTAGCCAATCCAATAATAGAAAATTTTAAAATTGTAAAAAAATAATTCCTCGTGTTGAAAGAAAAAAAAATTTCAATAGTCATTTTTCCTGGTTCAAACTGTGACAGAGATTTATTTGTTGCTTTGGAAAAATGTTTAGGAACCAAACCAGAATTCATATGGCATAATTGCTCACATATTAAATCAACTGATATGATACTAATTCCTGGCGGATTTTCTTTTGGAGATTATTTAAGGGCTGGCATTATTGCAACAAAGTCACCAGCAATAAGAGAAGTAATTAGATTTAGTAAGAAAGGTGTTCCAATTATTGGGATATGTAATGGTTTTCAAATTCTGATTGAATGTGGACTTCTTGAAGGTGCTCTAATAAAAAATTCAAATCAGCTTTTTAAATGTGAAAAAGTTAATTTAAAAGTTATCAATAATAAAACTATATTTACGAAAAACTATAAATTATCTGAAATAATTAGTTTACCTATTGCACATTCACAAGGAAATTACTTTATTAAGCCGGACAAATTAAAAAAAATTGAAGATAACGATCAGATTATTTTTAAATACTCATCAGATTTTGGTGACGTGACGGAAAAGTATAACCCAAACGGATCAGTAAACAATATTGCAGGTATATCAAATAAAAAAAAAAATGTTATCGGGTTAATGCCTCATCCAGAAAGAGCGATTGAAAATTTTCATAATGGGATAGATGGAATAAAATTTTTCAAAAATTTAAAGGATTTAATTTGAAAAAAGAAATTACCAAAAAAATTCTTAAAGATCATAACATAAATTCAGAGGAATATAATATGATTCTTGCAATAATGGGAAGAGAACCAAATCTGCTTGAGCTAGGTATTTTTTCAGTAATGTGGAGTGAACATTGTTCATACAAATCAACAAAAAAGTGGCTAAAAACTTTACCGACGACCGGAAAAAAGGTTGTTTGTGGTCCTGGAGAAAATGCAGGAATAATTGATATCGATGATAATGATGCAATTGTTTTTAAAATGGAAAGTCATAATCATCCATCTTTTATAGAACCCTATCAAGGTGCTGCAACAGGAGTTGGTGGTATTATGAGAGACGTTTTCACAATGGGGGCAAGACCTATAGCTAATTTAAATTCGTTAAGATTTGGGGATCCCAAACATGAAAAAACAAAAAACTTATTGAGAGGTGTTGTTAAGGGAATAGGAGACTATGGTAACTGTGTAGGAATCCCTACTGTTGGGGGTGAGTGTTTCTTTCATGAAAATTATAATAACAATATTTTGGTTAATGCAATGAGTGTTGGATTAGTAAAAAAAAATAAAATCTTCTATTCTACAGCTAAAGGAATTGGTAATCCTATTATTTATGTTGGCTCAAAAACTGGACGGGATGGAATTCATGGTGCAACAATGGCCTCTGCAGAGTTTAGTGACGAATCGGAAAACCAGAGACCACAGGTTCAAGTTGGTGATCCATTTATTGAAAAATTACTTTTAGAGTCTTGTCTGGAACTGATGAATGAAGACGTAATTGTAGCCATACAGGATATGGGGGCTGCAGGACTTACGTCCTCATCTTTTGAAATGGCTTCTAAGGGTAATTGTGGGGTTAAACTTTTGCTAGATAAAGTTCCTTGTAGAGAAACAGAAATGACACCGTATGAAATGATGTTATCTGAAACTCAGGAAAGAATGCTAATGATAATCAAACCAGAAAAAAAAAAAATTACTTACGATATTTTTCAGAAGTGGGGATTAGATGCAGTTGAAATTGGTAAATTAACAGATAGTGGTAAAATGGAATTGTTTTATAATAATAAATTAGTAGGGGCATTACCAATTAAACCATTAGCTGATTTATCTCCAGAATATGATCGTCCATCAATTAAACCAAAGAAAAGGAAAAATTATCTAAAAAAAAAATCAAACTCAAAAATTAATTTAGAAAAAGTTCTTAAGAAAATTTTATCTGGTCCAAATCATTCTTCAAAAAGTTGGATTTTTAACCAATATGATTCGTCTGTAATGGGAGATACTATTTTTTCCTCTGAAATGGCCGATGCTGCAGTGATAAGAATTCATAAAACGAACAAAGCAATAAGTGTAACAAGTGATTGTAACCCCATTTACTGTAAATCCGACCCTAGACGTGGAGCTGAAATAGCAGTTGCAGAATCCTGGAGGAATTTAATTTCAACTGGAGCCGAACCAGTTGCTATTACAGACAATTTAAATTTTGGAAATCCTGAAAAAAAAGAAATTATGTATGAAATTAAAGAATCTATAAGTGGGATTAAAAAAGCGTGTATTGAATTAGATTATCCTGTTGTTTCAGGAAATGTTTCTCTATATAACGAAACTAATGGAAAATCCATTTTTCCAACACCGGTGATTGGTGGTGTAGGACTTATTAAAAAATTAAAATATGCAACAGGCTTCAAAATGGATGATGACTCATATATATATTTAATTGGTAAAACAAAGGGACATCTTGAGTCCTCATTATTTTATGAACATTTAAAAATTTTTGGTGGCAGCCCTCCAAAAGTTGATTTCAAAGAAGAAAAAAAAAACGGGAACTTTGTAAAATTTTTAGCACAAAAGACAGAATTACTTATTGGATGTCATGATATTTCAGAAGGAGGTATAGCTTTAGCCCTAGCTGAATTGTGTATAGCAAATAAAAAAGGAATAGAGATAACCTTAAAAAAAAATAATCCCGAAAAATTCCTTTTTGGGGAAGATCAATCCAGATATTTATTAATTATTAACAAAAAAAAAGAGTTTGAAAGTTTAGCAAAAAAAAATAATATAGAAAATGAGAGAATTGGTTTTGTTACTGGAGCTTTTTTAAACTTTAAAAACTTATTTAGTATCTCAGTTGATGCTCTTTTAAAATTAAATTCTAGTTGGTTTAAGGGTTTTATTAAATGAAATTATCATCAGAGGATATCGTAGAAATGATAAAGAAGAAATTACCAGATGCAAAAATTCATATTGAAGATTTAAGAGGTGATAAGGATCATTATCACGCAACTATAGAATCAAAAAAGTTTAAAGGTTTATCAAAAGTTCAACAACACAAAATAGTTTATGACGCAATCGGTCACCATATGGGTACAACACTTCATGCCTTAATGCTAACAACAAAAGAACAATAACAAAGGAGAAAAATGGCAGATCTAAAAAAAAAAATTTCAGACTTAATTAGTAGTGACGATGTAGTACTTTTCATGAAAGGTACTCCAGACTTTCCTCAATGTGGGTTCTCAGCAAATGTTATTGGAATACTTAATTATTTTGGAGTAAAGTTTTCCAGCATTAACGTTTTAGAAGATAATGAGATCAGAGAGGGTATTAAAGAGTTTTCCGATTGGCCAACAATTCCTCAAATTTACATAAAAAAAGAATTTGTAGGTGGGTGTGATATTTTAAGAGAAATGGCAGAAACTGGGGAAATCATACAACTTTTAGAAAAAAATAATTTACCTTACAAAATTACAGATCAAGCACCATAATTATTCTTTAGATTTTATCAAAGCTACTAATGGGTAAATTGAATTGAGTATGGCTATTAAAAACCCAATTTTTCCCCCTTTATAGCCTTTTCGTGAGAAAAAACTTTTAATAAACCGAGAAACAACCTTTCTAAAAGAAATTTTTTTTAAGTGCTTTTGATTTCTTAATTCCAAAGAATACAAAGATGTATTTCTATTAAACCTTGAAACTAAGTCTGAAATATTATTTGACATTCTATGGACTATATAATTTTCGAACACTGGCCCTTTTTTACCATTCATCGAGTAACCTGGATGAACGAGCCCTTTATTCCATTTTTTAGACTTTTTTTTAAAAAAACAAAATTTTCCATCTGGAGCCATACACGCCATCCAACCAAACTTTATAGGTCGAGATCCAACAAAATTTAATAGCTTAATATAAAAAAAATCAAAATTCTCATAATTTTTTTTTATTAATATTTCTCTTTTAAGGGACCTTGAAATAATTTCATCAGCATCAATTTCAAGAACCCATTCTGATGAACACTTTCGTATACCATAATTTCTTCTTTGTCCTTCACACACCCAGGAACCGCAAAAGATTTTAGTAGTATATTTTTTACATATCTTTTGAGTACCATCAATTGATCTATCTAAAACAACAACTATTTCATTCACAAAAGAAAGGGACTTTAAAGTATCTTCTATAATTCTTTCCTCATTCCTGGCTATTATCAATGCTGAAATATTCATAATTTATTATAAAATTATAAATTATATGTAGACAAATGTTTTTTTTTAGATTAGAACTATTCTAAATATTAATTAGAATAATTCTAAATAGGTGAAAATATGATTAAAACAATTCCTAATGTAAACTTTAATGTTCGTGTAAGAGACGACTCAATTAGTGGTGATAATCCTTTTAAATGGGAAATAAAATCAACTGCCGAGTTGTTTGAAAATAAAAAAGTAATATTATTTTCTCTTCCTGGTGCTTTCACACCTACGTGCTCTACATATCAATTACCCGATTTTGATAAATTATACAATGATTTCAAAAATCTCGGTATAGATGAAATTTATTGTATATCCGTTAATGATTCATTTGTGATGAATGCATGGGCTAAACATCATAAAATTGACAAAGTGAAAGTCATACCCGATGGAAATGGTGAATTCACAAGGAAAATGGGTATGCTTGTTGAAAAAAGTAACCTTGGTTTTGGTTACAGATCTTGGAGATATGCAGCTATTGTGGATGATTGTAAAATTTTAGAATCATTTGTCGAACAAGGTTTTGAAGATAACTGTCAGGATGATCCATATGAGATATCTTCACCTCAAAACATACTTAAATTTTTAGAAGAAAATTCTAAAGTGGCTGTATAGTTTTATCTTGAATAATATTCTATAACCAGGTTTGGTTCCATGACAACGGGATATGGAACCTCGTCTGGTTTGGGTCCTTTAAGGAATGTTCCCTTCATTTTATCATAGTCCACTGACAGGTATTCTGGGGTGTCTCTTTCTGTTGAACTGATTGCCTCTAAAACAATGGGCACCTCTTTACTTTTTTCTTTGACTTCAACTACGTCACCATCTTTTAGAGAATAAGATGGGATCGTAACTTTTTTTCCATTTACTTTTATATGACCGTGACTGACAAATTGCCTTGCCGCAAAAATTGTGGTTACAAACTTCATTCTATATATAGCCGCATCTAGTCTTCTCTCCAGAAGTTCAATGAGATTCTCACTGGTATTACCTTTTAATTTCGAAGCTTTAAAAAAAAGATTTCTAAACTGTTTCTCCGTTATGTAACCATAATGACATTTAAGCTTCTGTTTAGCCATTAATTGGTTACCAAAATCTGATGGCTTTTTTCTTTTATTTTGACCGTTGAGACCTGGAGGATAATCTCTTCTGTTAAATGGGCTTTTTGGTCGACCCCATAAATTACACCTTAGACGTCTATCGATCTTATATTTAGACTTTAATATTCTCGTCATAACCTATGAAATATACTTTTAAATCTTATTATGTCAATTCTAATTAAACAAATTACTTTTTTAAACTCTTTATTATGGAAATCAATGTTCTAATCTCAACTCCGGTTAATTCAGTTTTAGAAAATATATTTTTAATTTTCTGAAATATAACTTTCTTTCTTTCTTCAACTTTAAAAAAATTTGATTCATCCAAACTTTTTTCCAAGATTTTATAAAACAAAATTAGATCATTTTTTTTTGCCACTTTTTTATCTCTGAGGTTAACTGTTTTTTTTGTTTTTTGTAAAATTTCGAACATCTTATTACAAACAATTGTAACTGCGTGTGAGAGATTTAGAGATGAAAATTTTGGGTTAGTATCTATTTTAAAAATATAATCACACAACGAAATATGATCATTATCTAAGCCTGATTTTTCAGGACCAAATACGAGCCCAACCAAATTATTTTTGTTAGCAATTAAATCAATAATTTTTTCAAGATTGATTTGTTTTTTTTTTACAGCTCTGAATCTATTGGTCATACCAACAACATAATTTAAATCATTTATTGACTCAGCAAAAGAATTGAAAACTTTTGATTTTTTTAAAACTTTTTCTGCACCTGCACTTAACGGAACAATTTTTTCATGATTCATAGCAAATTTTGGGTTCACAATTCTTAGTCTTTCAAAGTTGAAATTAAGCATCCCTCTTGCTACTGAACCCAAATTCTCAGGCAATTGAGTATTAACTAAAACAATTTCACAATTTTTTTTCATTCAAATTTTACTTTTTGAACTTTAGTAAATGATATGTAATACTGTCATTCAAAGCAATGTAAGATGCATCAACTACATTATATGAAACTCCTATAGTTGACCAACTATGTCTAGAATTTGATGACTCAATTCGAACCCTTACTAAAGCTTTTGTTCCATCTTTAGGATTTAAAATTCTGACTTTATAGTCAACCAAATTTAAATCACTTAATGAAGGATAGTATTTAAGTAAGGCATTTCTTAATGCATTGTCAAGAGCATGTATGGGGCCGTTTCCCTCTGATGCACTATAAAATTCTTTTTTACCAACAAATATTTTCACTCTTGCTTCAGAAAAAGGAGTAAACTCTCCTTTTTCGTTCTTTATTTTCTCATCTGAAACTTTAAATGTTTCCAAACTGTAAAATTCTTTGAAGTTTTGGAATGTTCTTCTAGATAATAATTCAAAACTTGCCTCAGCACCATCATATGCATAGCCTAATGATTCTTGATTTTTCACAAGTTCTAAAAAACTACTAATTTTTTTTTCTTTACCTTTTATATTAATTTTGAATTTTTTGAGTTTGTTGACTACATTACTTTTTCCAGACTGATTTGAAACAACTAGTAATCTTTCATTTCCAACTGATGAAGGATCTATATGTTCATAGGATTTTGGATCTTTCTCTACAGCTGAAATATGTAAACCACCTTTATGAGCAAATGCTGCACTTCCTACGAATGGAAGATTTCTTAAGGATTGTCTATTTAAAATTTCGTCTATCAATCGACTTATTGAAGTTATTTTATTAAATTTTTTTTTTAATTTACAATTATAGCCCATCTTTAATATTAAATTAGCAGCAACGTTTACTAGATTTGAGTTACCACACCTCTCTCCAAGTCCATTAAATGTTCCCTGAACTTGTTTTACTCCTAACCTCACAGACTCTATAGAATTGTAAGTTGCATTATCTGTATCATTATGAAAATGAACTCCAAGGTTAGTAAGTGGTATTACTTTTTTTACGTCATCAAAAATATTATTTAACTCAAATGGAAGAGTCCCGCCATTTGTATCACATAAAACAATCCATTGTGCACCAGCATCAAATGCTGTTTTGATAACTTCAATTGAATACTTTGGGTTTGATTTGTAACCATCAAAAAAGTGTTCAGCATCAAACATTACCTCATCTAATCTTTGGGAGGCATAATTTATAGAATCATAAATCATGTCTAAATTTTCAGAATTTGTTACTCTTAGGGCTGACTTGACATGAAAATCCCAACTTTTACCTACTAGACATGTTGTTGGAACACCAGAGTTCAACACAGCATTTAAACCAGGATCATTGTTGGCACTTTGTCCTTTCTTTCTCATCATCCCAAAGGCAACTACTTTCGATCTAAATTTTTTTGGTAAAGTTTTAAATAATTTGTCATCAGTTGGGTTTGCTCCTGGCCAACCGGCCTCAACATAATCAACTCCAATATCTGCTAAAATTTCAAGTATTCTTAACTTGTCATCTATGCTGAAGCTTACACCTTTAGTTTGTGCACCATCTCTAAGAGTACTATCATATATTTTTATGGTTTTATCTTTCACTGTTATTTTCAATTCTTTTTAAAATTTCATTCTTTGTAAACAAAGTTAGTAATTGATTCATACTTGGTCCAAAGTTTTTTCCTGTTAGCAACATTCTTATTTTAATAAATAAATCTTTCGGTTTAATATCAGTATTTTCAAGAATTTTTTTTGTCCATATTTGCCAAGAATCCAAATCAATTTTTTCAGGAACATTGTTTTTAATTAAATTGGTTAACTTTTCTTCAATTTTTACTTTAATATTGGTTCCTTTTGAGATGATGCTATACCATTCTTCAATTTCTTCAAACTCTTCAATATTTCCTCGAATTATAGACCAAAATTTCTCATCACAATCAAATCCGAAATTTTGTTTGAGTTCATTTAATGATAACTCCTTTAAGTTTTTTGAATTCATTCTTTGTAAATCTTCATCATTAAATAAAACTGAATTTTTTGAGAATAAATTTATCTTAAAATTTGATATTAAATTTTCAATATTATCAAAATTTTCAATTGATAAACTTGAACCAATTTTGCTTAAGTAATTAATGATAATAATTGGTAGAATTTTTTTTTTTTTTATTTCCTTTAAAGAAAATGAATTTAATCTTTTTGAAAGACCGGAACCTGATTTTGTTCTCATTAAAGGAAAGTGAGCAAAGGTAGGGATATCGGAACCCAAATACTGGAAAAGCTTAATCTGTGCTGCCGTATTAGTAATGTGATCATCTCCTCTAAGGATATGTGTAACTTTCAAATCAGCATCATCAACAACAGATGTAATTGTAAAAAGAGGCATTTCGTCTGACCTAAAAAGAACTGGATCTGAAATTGATAAATTGTCGAACTTTACCATTCCATGTATTTCATCATTCCAAGAAATTGGATTATCATCTAATTTTAGTCTCCAGTGTGGAGATTTTCCACTTAAAACTAAATCATTGATATCCTTCTTACCAAGTTTTAACGAAGATCTATCATAAATAGGAGGTTTACCTTGTTTTAATTGAATCTTTCTTTTCAAGCCTAACTCTTCTTGAGTCTCAAAACATGGATAAATTAAATTTTTTTTTTTTAATTCTTCAAAAATATCATTGTACAATTTTTTTCTTTCTGATTGTCTTACAATTTTTGAAAAAGTAATACCCAACCATTTTAGATCATCAATTATTGAGTTTACAAATTTTTCTTCAGATCTTTCAGTGTCTGTATCATCAATTCTTAAAAAAAAATCTAATTGGTTATTCTTAGCGTAAAGATAATTTAAAACTGCAATTCTCGCATTACCAATGTGAAGGTTTCCTGTTGGACTTGGTGCAAATCTTAACATACTATATTGAAAATTTGTTAGCAATTGGAAAGCGTCTATCTTTATCAAAAGACATACTTGAGACTTTTGGACCTATTGCACTTTGATATCTTTTAAACTCTGAATTTTTAACCATCTTCCATACTTTTTTTATCATAACTTCTTTAAATCCAAACTTTTTAATTTTTTTCATATTATAGTTCTTATCTATCAAATATTCTAAAATTTTGTCTAAAATTTGATAAGAAGGAAGTGAATCAGTATCTTTTTGATTAAATTTTAATTCTGCAGATGGATCCTTAGTAATTATTCTTTGAGGCATTAATTGTAATTTTTTAAATTTTGTATTTTTTGGTAAACATTCATTTCTCCATTTTACAAGTTCTAATATTTGAGTTTTATAAATATCTTTAATCAAAGAAAACCCCCCACACATGTCTCCATATAGTGTTGAATATCCCACAGATAACTCTGACTTATTCCCTGTAGCTATTAAGAGAGACTTATACTTGTTAGATATTGCCATAAGTATAAGGCCTCTAATTCTAGATTGAATGTTTTCTTCAGTAATATCTTCAGAAAAATTTTTAAATAAAAAATTCAACTCTGATAATATTTTTTTTCTAAGCATTTCAATAGATATTTTAGTTATTTCTAAATTTAAATTTTTGGATAAATCCTCTGAATCATCTTCACTTTCTTTGGAGGTAAAAGTCGTTGGCATGAACACTGGTCTAACATTTTTAGGTCCAACTGCATCGGTTGCTATCATTGTACATAATGCGGAATCAATACCTCCTGACAAACCAATTGTGACATTTTCAAAACCATGATTTTTCATATAGCTTTGTAAGCTATACACCAATGCTTCATATAATAGACCTACTTTACTATGAATATTTTTATTCTTTTTAATTAATTTTAATTTATTTAAATCTAAAATTTTTTCAGATTCAAAAAAAAATTTTTCTTGGAAAAGTATTTTTTCAGATTTATTCATATAGAAAGAGCCCCCATCAAATATTAACTCATCTTGGCAACCAATATGATTTAGATAAATTAAATCAGACTTATACGCTTTAACATTCTCTTTCGCTATTTTTTTTCTTTGTGAAAACTTATCAATCTCAAATGGCGAAGCATTTATTACAACTAATAAATCAGGTTTAACAGATTTATTTAATTCTAAAAATTCTTTAGACCACATTTCTTCACATATTAGAAACTTTATTTTCCTCTTTTTATAACTAAAAAATGTTGAGTCTATCTTTTTTGTTGAAAAATATCTTTTCTCGTCAAATACACCATAATTTGGAAGTATAGATTTATTTTTTTTATAAATGATTGTCTCATTTTTTAAAAGAAGTAAAACGTTAAAAACTTCTCCTTTTTCTTTTTGAGGAATATTAAGCATTAATATTGTTTTTTTATTTTTTGTAATCTTAAGTAATTTTTTTTTAAAAAAATTTATTCTCTCATGAAAATCAATCCTGTGTATTAAGTCCTGAGGAGGATACCCTGTTAGGAACAGTTCAGTTGTAAGAAGAAAATCGCATTGCTTTGAACATGCTTTTTTATATGCACTTTCAATTACTTTAAAATTTCTATCAAAGTTCCCCAAAATTGAACTTTTTTGTAACAAAAATAATTTTATTTTCAATCTCCTAGATACTCACTAACTCTTTTTTAAATTTGAAGCCATAAGAAAAGCCAACTCTAAAGATTGCGAGGCATTAAGTCTCGGATCACAGTGAGTATGATACCTACTGCTAAGATCTTTATCTGAAATTTTTTGGAGGCCACCAATACATTCAGTTACATTCTGTCCAGTCATCTCTAGATGAATTCCACCAGCATAGGTTCCAACATCTTTATGAATTTTAAAAAAAGATTTAACTTCTCTTAAAATGTTTTTAAAGTTTCTTGTTTTATAACCACTCTTCGATTTTTCAATATTTGCATGCATTGGATCGCATGACCAAACAACATTTAAATCTAATTTTTTAAATTGTTTTAACAACTGTGGAAAAAGTTGGTTAATTTTTTCTGCACCCATTCTAACTATTAAAACAATTTTTCCTTTTTCATTTTCTGGATTTATAGTTTTTACTAATTCAATAATTTCATTTGCTTTAGCAGATGGACCGACCTTTATCCCTATCGGATTACTAATACCTTTACAAAATTCTACGTGTGCTCCATTTAACTGTCTCGTTCTATCACCTATCCAAACCATGTGTGTAGACACATCATACCATTTACCAGTTGTACTATCTATTCTTGTAAAAGCAGATTCATAAGGAAGTAATAGTGCTTCATGAGAAATGAAGAAATTTGTTTCATATAATTGTCTTGCATTTTTATTATTAATTCCGCAGGCATTTATAAAATCTAAACACTCAGAAATTCTATCAGCGATTACTTTAAAATTTGATCCTTGCTTTGATTTTTTAACAAAATCAAGATTCCAATTTTGGATTGTCGACAAATCTGCATAACCTCCATATGCAAATGCCCTAAGTAAATTTTGAGTAGACGCAGCTTGGTTATATGCTTGAATCATTCTTTCTGGGTTATGTTCTCTCGCTTTCTCATCAAAATTAATAGCATTTATCATATCACCTAAATAACTTGGTAGTTTTTTTCCATTTTTTTCTTCAGTAGGGGAGGACCTTGGTTTTGCAAATTGACCGGCTAATCTTCCAACTTTTACAACGGGCACTCCAGCTGCGAACGAGAGTATTACAGCCATTTGCATTATGACTCTAAAGGTATCCCTAATATAGTTTGGATGAAATTCTGCAAAGCTCTCGGCACAGTCTCCGGCTTGCAAAAGGAAACCATTGCCGTCAACACACCTAGAAAGCTCGTTTTTTAAACTTCTCACCTCTCCAGCAAAAACAAGCGGAGGCAATTTTTTCATTTTTTTGACAGTCTTCTCTAGCTTTTTCTCATCAAGGTAATTTGGTTGATGTAAAGCAATTTTACTTTTCCAGCTATCAGGGTTCCAATTTCGATTCATAATAAATAATTTATAATATTTATAATTTAAATTACAAACTTATTTATATTAGTTTTTATTTTTCATTGTGACTATCTCTTCAGCACTAGTTGGGTGTATACCAACTGTATCATCCAAATCAGATTTCTTTAATCCTTTAACAACAGCTACAGCAAAACCTTGTATTATTTCGGCTGCATTTTCTCCTAAATAGTGCAATCCAATAATTTTTTCATTAACTGAATTTACAATTAACTTGATATAAACTTTGTCATTTAATTTTGACAGACTATATTTCAAAGGTTTAAAGTGACTCGTGAAAACATCAATCTTTTTGAATTTTTTTCTTGCCTCCCCCTCTGTTAAACCTACACACGCAAAGTTTGGGTTAGAAAACACAGCGGTTGGAATATTCGAATATTTGAAGGATTTCTTAGATTTGTTGAAAATATTATTGACGATGTGCATGGCCTCAGCAATAGCAACAGGAGTTAATTGTACTCTATCAATCACATCGCCTATTGCATAAATGTTTTTATTTGATGTTTTAAAGAAATTATCAACTATGATTGAGTCGTTTTTTGATCTTTTAACTTTAGCGAGATTTAAGTTTAAACTATTGATATTTGGTTCTCTTCCTAAGGCTTCCATAACTAAATCATACTTTAGATTTTTTTTTCCTTTAAAATGAACGTTGAACTTTTTATTTTCAAAGTTTATTTCATCGGGGAACGAACCTGTAACAAATTTTATACCTCTTTCTTTCATTTGAATTGACAAATGTTCAATTACGTCATCATCAAAGCCTTTTAGAATTTTTCTACCTCTTATGCACATAGTTACATCAACACCTAATCCATTAAAAATTGATGCAAATTCCACTGCTATGTACCCACCCCCTAGGATTAGGATTTTTTTTGGAAGTTTTTTCAGATCAAAAGCATCATCAGATGTAATGATCTGTTTTTGTGCATTAAATGGTAATTTTCTCGGTTTCGTACCAACAGCTATTAAGAATAATTTAGATTGTATTAAATTTTTACCTACTTTAATTGTACCCTGGTCCTCAAAAGAGGCAAAATCATTAAAAATTTCTACCCCAGAATTTTTAAGAAGGCCTTTATAAATTCCATTTAACCTTTTTATTTCTTTTTTTTTATTAATCACTAATTTTTTCCAAGAAAACTTTGGTTTGAAGGATTTCCAACCAAATGTACTCATCAAGTTGAATTCGTCACTAAAATGAGAAGAGTAGGAGTATAATTTTTTGGGCACACATCCTCTGTTAACACAAGTTCCTCCTAAATCCCATCCTTCTGCCAAACCAACTTTAATACCGCGTGAGGCGGCAACTCTTGCTGCACGAACCCCACCTGAACCTCCACCAATAACAAAAAAATCAAATTTTCTTCTAATCATTATAACTCCAAGATACAAATTTTGTTTCTAAAAATGGTTCCAAACATTGTAGAGAGCCCTCTCTTCCAACTCCAGATTCTTTTAACCCTCCAAATGGATTTAAATATGATGAAATTTTTCCAGAGTTAATTCCTAACATTCCATACTCTAAGTTCTCTATTATTTTCCAAACTCTTGATGCTTTTTTTGTATAAAAATATGCTGCCAGACCATAATTGGTATCATTGGCGAGTTGAATTAATTCATCATCGCTTTTAAACTTAATAACAGGAATTATTGGGCCAAAATTTTCATTACTAAAAATTTTCATTTTTGGATTTATGTTGGTGACAATTGTAGGTTCAAAAAATAGTTTTCCAATCTTGCTTTTCTTACCACCAATTAATATTTCCCCTCCTTTTGATAAAGCATCATCAATATGATTCTTTATTTTTTTTATGGCCTTTTCTGATATTAATGGACCCACATCACTTTTTTCAAAACCATTTCCAACCTTCAGCTTTTTAATTCTTAAAACAAGCTTTTTTAGAAACTTATCAAAAATCTTCTCTTCAACAAACAACCTATTAGCCGATATACAAGTTTGTCCAGCATTTCTAAATTTTGCAGCAATAAAGCCCTCTAAAGCATTATTTATATCTGCATCAGCAAAAACAACAAAAGGAGCGTTACCTCCTAACTCTAATGAAATATTTTTAACAGTTGATGATGAATCCTTCATCAAAAGTTTTCCAATTTTAGTAGAGCCTGTGAATGTAATTTTTTTTACCAATGAATTCTTCGTAAGTAATTCACCAATTAACTTTGGATTTCCATTAATAATATTTAAAACTCCATTTGGTAATCCTGCTTTTACAGCTAATTCTCCAAACTTTAAAGCCGTAAGTGGTGTTAATTCAGAGGGTTTAAGTATTACAGTACATCCCGCCGCTAAAGCTGCAGAAACTTTGCGAGTTACCATTGCTAAAGGAAAATTCCATGGTGTTATAGCTACTACAACACCAACGGGTCTTTTAATATAAAACATTTTTTTGTTATTATCGGGTGATTCTAGTAACTTTCCCTCAGACCTTAGAGCTTGTTCAGCTGCCCACTCTATAAATGATGCTCCATATTCAACCTCAACTTTTGATTCTTCTAATGGTTTTCCAGACTCCAAAGTTATAATCTCTGATAAGCTGTCTTTACTTTCTATTGTCAACATAAACAATTTTTTTAAAATTTCAGATCTATATTTAGCACTCGTTTTTGACCAACCTTGAAAAGCAGAGTGAGCAAATTTAATTGAATCTTTTATTTGGTTTGAGTCTGCACTCGATACTGCAGAGATTTTTTTTCCGTCAAAAGGGTTAAAAATATCTATAGTTTTTTTGTTCTTTAGCCATTTCCCATTTATAAGTAATCCGAAATTTTTATTCATAAGTATACTTATATACGGATAAGAAAAAAAAAAAAGGGGTGTAAACACCCCTTTTTTGCAGTTAATGGAAAGCAAGCTTGCATAGTACATAACGACCTGTATTAGCAATTATTTAAATTTAATTAATAATATTATAAAACTGGTCTAGAACACCTTCAAACTCAAGTTTTTCTGGATCTTTTTTTTTTGTCTTAATAATTGATTTGTCCATCACTATTGAACCTAAATATGAAAGTTGAATTGTAAAACCCTTTACAAAGTTGGTGCCATTACCCCCTGACGAACTACAAACAAGAGAATGTTTATCTTTAAAACCATCTCTCCAATCGTCTGTGGCTCTGCTAATCCAGGCAATAACGTTAGTTAAAATTGGAGATATACCACCGTTATATTCAGGACTACACCAAATTAATGCATCAGAAGATATAAGAAAATCTTTAACTTTCTCTATGTCGTCAGGAAAATGTGACTGATTTTTGAATTTCTCTTCTAATTCAGGTCTATATAAAGGTAAATCAAATTGTTCTAAGGAAATTATTGAACAATTTACGTCTTCTTTATTGTCAAAAAATTTTTTAATATCCTTTGACAACTCGAAGTTTGAATTTTTTGTAGATGAAATTATTAAGAGATTTTTCATTAAATAAAATATAAATTTAGTTTAAATCCAATGCAAACTTTTTTAGAATTTTAATTTCTATTTTTGAAATTACACTTTGATTTGTTGCTTCAAGTATTATTTTTGGAGCACTTTCACTTAAATATGCCTCAATCCATCTGTCTACACAAACGCACCACCTATCACCAGGCTTTAAACCCGGAAAAGAAAATTCTTCCCTAGGAGTTATAAGGTCATTTCCTTTGCTTTTAGAAAAATCAAGAAATTTTGAATTAACAACTACACATATATTATGTAAACCTTTATCTTGGGAACTTGATTTACAACATCCATCTCTAAAATATCCTGTCATAGGATCTAGTGAACAGGGAATTAAATTTTTTCCAAATATATTTAATTGTTTTTTCATTTCAGTTTCTCAAAAACAAGTTTTTTATGTAACCCAATTTTTTTTATCAAGAAAAAATTTCCTTTTTCAACAAAACCATTTTTTATGTAAAAATTTATAGCTTTTTTTCTTGAATTGCACCAAAAAATAACATTTTTAAATTTTGATACTTCATCTTTAACATGTTTAATTAAAATTGAGCCATAACCTTTATTACAAAATTTTTTTTTTGTAAACATCCCTCTTATTTGAAATGACAAAGAATTAGAATTATTTAATTTTTTTTTAATTAAAGTAAGTCCGGAAACTAATTCACCATTGAGAAAAAGAGCCAAATGAACAGTGGATCTTGATTCATCTTCATTATATTTTGAAAAACTCTCTGGAAGTTTTTTATATAACTCAATTTTTCTCTCAGATTGCATTTCTTTTGCTGATATTTTTTTTACTAAAGTTATGTCGCTTTCTACAAGCGGCCTAAAGCCATGTGGACCTAATGGATGGCAACTTAAGATTCTTTTGGAACTTAATACAAAGCCTTTAAAAAAACCATACTTGTTTAGAGCCTCTATTGAATAAGAGGAACATGTTGGATAGAAACGACAATTTACACCTAATATAGGTGAAATAAAAAATTGATAAAACCTTATAAGTATAATTGTGAATGTGGAAAATAACTTATTAATCATTTACAATCCATTTTGTTCCTTCTGTTGTATCATCTATTGAAATATTCATTTTTTTTAATTTGTTTCTTATTTCATCTGCTTTTTTAAAATCTTTGTTTTGCCTTGCGATTTTTCTATCCTCAATCATTTTTTCTATTATTTTCTTTTTATTTTCATTAATAACATTTTCTGAATTATTTTTTTCTTCTTTCAAATTTAAACCTAGTATGTTTACTGCCTTTTCTATCAAATGTACTGTTAAATCAATATGCAAATCTTTTTTCTTAAATTTTTCAAACCATCCATTTAATACCGCTAATGCTTTGGGTGTATTTAAGTCATCACATAATGCCTCTAAAAACTCACTCATGTGTGGGTTTTTCATAATATTATTATCTTTTTTTCTTACACAATTTTCTTCTAAAATTTTAATAAATCTCGTTAATGTTTTTTTTGACTGATCAAGAATCTTTTCTGACCAATCCATGGGTTGTCTATAATGCGAAGAAAGTAAACTGAGTCTAATCACGTTCCCCGAGTATTTTTTAAGTATATCATTTACCAACTGAATATTTCCTATCGATTTTGACATTTTTTCTCCATTAACAGTAACGAATCCATTATGAAACCAGTATTTTGAAAATTTATCAGGCTTGCAATCATTCCCTATTAATGAACAGGACTGGGCTATTTCATTTTCATGATGAGGAAATCTTAAATCTACTCCCCCACAATGTATATCAAAAGGTGTACCTAAACACTTTTCTGACATCGCACTGCACTCAATATGCCATCCTGGTCTACCTTCTCCCCATGGAGAGTTCCAACTTGGTTCATTTTTCTTACTGGGTTTCCAAAGAATAAAATCCTCAGGGTTTTTTTTATAACCTGCAACCTCAACCCTGCTTCCTGCAATTTGTTCTTCCTTCGTTCTTCTTGATAATTTTCCATAATATTTGTATTTGCTAACATCGAATAAAACATGTTGATCGACAACATATGCTGCATTTTTCTCAACAAGAGATTTAATCATTTCTATCATCTCATTTATGTGGTCAGTCGCTTTAGGTTGTACATCAGGTTTATTGACACCCAAACTTTCCATGTCATTATTATAAATTTCATGAAATTTTTCTGTAATATCTTGAATTTTTTTTCCACTGCTTATTGAAGCTTCAATAATTTTATCGTCTATATCTGTGATGTTAGAAACAAATTTTACATTACGATAAATTGTCTTTAAAACTCTGACTAGTAAATCAGTAACAACTGACATTCTAGCATTTCCTATATGCGCGTAGCTATATACTGTTGGACCACACGCGTATATTCTTATATTGTTAGAGTTAATTGGTTCAAATTTTTTCTTCTCTCTGGAGAAACTGTCGTATATAAAAAACGTCATTTTTAACTTTTAAGATTCTTGAATTTTAAAAAGATTTTCTCTAAATTTTTGATCGACTCTAAAAAAAAAACCGTTTTCTTCATGAATTGATGAGCCACAACCATGAAATTCCAAAATATGTTTTTTAAACCTTTTAAAATCTTTAATATGATAGTTTCTATTATTTAAATCCTTAAGTATAATTTTTTTATTCATTTTTTTTAAAAATGTATCTGAATCTGGAACTTTTTCCATCTTTATTAGTATTATTTTCACCCATATCAATAATAGAAACTAAATCAAATCCAACTTGACCAAAATTTTCGTTTAAATTTTTTTCAACTTCTTCGTTTGAGTGATGTTCAATATTTACATAATCGAAAACTTTATACTTAATTCTATTTGCCATTACTATTAACTTTACTTAATTTTTTTCTAAGTGAAACAAAAATAATTTTATTTATTCTTCTTTTTTTATTTCACATTTTCCAAAAATTGAATGTAGAGTACTTTTTTTTTTATATTTCTCTTTC
>CACCPY010000016.1 GCA_902547955.1 uncultured Alphaproteobacteria bacterium
ATAATATTTCTAATGTCTATCGATTTATAATTTTCAGTAATATTTAATCTTCTTAAACCTGCCTCCGCTAGAATTACACCATCAAAAATACCATCAATTACTTTTTTAATTCTGGTTCCAACATTTCCTCTTATTTCTAAAACATCTAGATTTTTGTTGAGATGCATTAATTGAATTTTTCTTCTAATAGACGAAGTTCCCAGTAAAATCTTTTTAGAACTATTCTTAATATCATATTTTTTTAAAGAAAAAATTACATCATTTGGTCTCTCTCTTTTAAGCACTCCTCCAATAAATAGTCCTTTTGGTAATACTGTAGGCAAATCTTTTAAAGAATGAACGGCAATATCTATTTCAGACCTCAATTGCGCCTCATCAATTTCTTTGGTAAACAAACCTTTATTACCAATCTCAGAAATATTTTTATTTAAAAAGATATCACCTGAGGTTTTAAGAAATTTACTTTTTATAAATTTCAAGGATGAAACACCAAATTTATTACTTAAAACATTTAAAAAAACTTTAACTTGCGCTTTAGCAAGTGGACTTTCTCTAGACCCTACAGTAATTTTTTTAGAGGGATAAATCATAATTAATTACCTATTTATTTTAGTAGCATAGAATATTTTTGATAAATACTCTAATGTATAAAATATGATTGTTTTGGGTATAGAAACTAGTTGTGATGAAACTTCCGTTGCAATAATAGAACAAAAAGAAAATGATGATTTCGGTAATATTCTTGCAGAAAATACTTTGTCGCAATTTAAAAAACACTCCAAATTTGGTGGAATTGTTCCAGAATTAGCTTCTAGAGAACATGAAAATACATTAAATATTTTAGTAAAAAAAACACTTAATAAAGCGAAAATAAATTTAAAAAAAATTGATGCTTTCGCAGCAACAACCGGACCTGGTTTACTTGGTGGCTTACTTATTGGTTCAAATTATGCAAAAACTTTATCTTTGGCTAATAATAAGCCCTTCATTGCAGTCAATCATCTTCAGGGACACATTTTGGTATCACGATTGAAAAAAAAAATAAATTTTCCATTTTTATCTCTTCTACTATCAGGAGGACACACGCAACTACTTATTGCGAAAAAATATAATAAATTTGAAATTATAGGAGAAACTTTAGATGATGCATTAGGTGAGGCGTTTGATAAAACATCGAGATTATTAGGATATGGTTATCCTGGTGGACCAATAATTGAAAAATTGGCATTAAAAGGCACAAATACAAATTTTTTTAAATTACCTAAACCACTACTAAAGTCTGACGATTTTAATTTTTCATTCTCTGGCCTAAAAACATCTATAAGAAGGATAACTGAAAAACCTTTAAATAAGACTTTGCAATATAACTTAGCAAATGAATTTCAGGAATGCATTACAGAAATTCTAATAGCAAAATGTGAAAAAGCCATAAACTTATTTAAAAAAAAGATGAACCTACAATCTTTTATTCTAGCAGGAGGAGTTGCTTCAAACAAATTTATAAGAAAGAAATTTGATTTTTTATGTAAGCAACATTGTATAGAATTCATAGTGCCTGAAAAGAATTTATGCGTTGACAACGCAACAATGATTGCATGGGCAGGTATTGAAAGATTAAAAAAAATAAACAAATGCGACTCACTTACAATGCACCCAAAACCAAGGTGGAGTTTAGAGGATCTATGAGAAAAGTCGGGATAATTGGTTCTGGTAACTGGTCACGGGCATTATCTAGAATTTTAGTTAATACGGAAATTATTATTAAAACAAGGGATATAAGAAAAGCAAAAGTTAAATTTTCAAAAGAAAAAAGTTTATTAATTGTTGATTGTTTTGAAAAACTTAGAAATTGCGATGTAATTTTTCTTGCCAATACCTCGCAGAGCATGAGAAATGTACTTGTACAACTTCCAAAAAATCATAACTTGCAATTTGTTATATGCAGTAAAGGAATAGAAAGGAAAACAAATCTCCTAATGAGTGAGATATTAAAAGAATACTTTCCAAAAAGCAATTTTGCGGTTTTGTCTGGACCAAACTTTTCTTTTGAAGTAATTAAAGGATTACCCACTGCTTCAGTTATTTCGTCAAAAAACTCAAAATTTGCTGCAAATGTATCTAAAATTATAGCTCAAGAAAAGTTTAGAATCTATTTTAATACTGATGTTATCGGAACTCAAATAGGTGGGGCAATGAAGAATGTTGTTGCGATAGCATCAGGATTCATCATTGGTAAAGGTTTAGGGTTGAATGCTAATGCATCAATTATCACAAGAGGTTTATCAGAAATTATTGAACTAGGCATAAAAATGGGTGCAAAAAAAAATACTTTTTATGGTCTTTCTGGAATTGGAGACTTAAGTTTGACTTGTTCGTCTTTAAAATCTAGGAATACAAAACTAGGATACTTGTTAGCACAACAAAAAAAAATAGTTTCTGGTGAAGTTGTGGAGGGCATGGAGTCATGTGAAAGTATTTGTAAATTAGGGAAAAAATACGATGTTGAATTACCAATATGTAATTCTGTAAAAAAAATATTATCTGGACAAAAAGTCAATAAAATTATATCAAATTTACTTTCCAGACCACTTCAGTATGAAAAATGAATACATTTATAGTTATATGTAAAGATAAAGAAAATTCTTTAGGTAAAAGACTGGCTAATAGAAATTTTCATTTGAAATATCTTCAAACCTTAAAAGAAAAACTAGTTATGGCTGGACCAATCTTAGATGATAGCGAAAATCCGAAAGGCAGCATTTTAGTAATAAAGTTTGAAAATAAAAAAAAACTTGAAGAATTTTTAAAAAAAGATCCTTACACAAAGGTGAATCTTTTTGAGACTGTTGAGATTGAACTATTTAAAAGAGTGTTTTAAAAAACTGTTTATTTTAGTTTCGAGTTGATATATTTATGTGGTGAGGAAATTATGAGTTTTGTAGAAAATAAAATTTCTAAGCCATCATTATCAATACAAAAATATTTTGAAGAATACAAACTATCTATTGATGATCCTGAAAAATTTTGGAGTGATAAAGCATCATCACTTTCCTGGATTAAGAATTTCTCGACTGTAAAAGAGAGCACATTTAATGATGATGTAAATATTAAATGGTTTAGTGGAGGTTCTTTGAATGTTTCATACAACTGTATTGATCGACACTTGAAAGAAAGAGGAAATAAGGTAGCGATTATTTGGGAAGCTGACACACCTAATGAAAGTAAAAAAATTACTTATAATGATCTTCATAGTGAAGTTTGCAAATTTGCCAATGGTTTAAAGTCCCTTGGAGTAAAAAAAGGAGACAGAGTTACAATTTATCTACCTATGATTCCCGAGGCTGCTTATGCCATGCTTGCTTGTGCAAGAATTGGTGCAATTCACTCTGTTGTTTTTGGTGGATTTGCTCCCGACTCTCTCAGAGATAGAATAGTTGATTGCGGATCGTCCACAGTAATTACGGCAAATGAAGGTCTTAGGGGAGGAAAAACTATTCCGTTGCTATCAAATGTAAGAAGTGCAACAACTGATTTAGATATTATTGAAAATGTCGTTATAGTTAATCGTACGAACAAAGAGATTAATTACCATGAAAAAGAAGTATCCTATGAAGATTTAGTTTCAAACCAAAGTAACAAATGTGAAATAACTGAACAATTTTCTGAAGATCCACTTTTTATTTTATACACCTCTGGCTCTACTGGTAAACCAAAAGGTGTTTTGCATACCTCAGCTGGATATTTACTTCATGCCTCAATAAGTCATAGAACTATTTTTGATTTAAAACAAAACGAGGTTTATTGGTGTACTGCGGATGTTGGTTGGGTTACTGGTCATTCATATATCATATATGGTCCATTGTGTAACGGCTCAACAACATTAATGTTTGAAGGAGTACCAACTTATCCTGATGCATCAAGATTTTGGCAGATTGTTGAAAAGTTTAAGGTGAATATTTTTTATACCGCACCTACTGCTATTAGGGCCCTTATGGGTTTGGGTGATTCTTACGTTAAGAAATTTGATCTATCGTCCCTTAAGGTTCTTGGAAGTGTTGGAGAGCCTATAAATCCCGAAGCATGGAAATGGTATCATGAAGTAATTGGAGGAAGAAAGTGTCCTGTAATTGATACGTGGTGGCAAACAGAAACTGGTGGAATTTTAATATCCCCAATTGCAGGAACTACCCCCCTCAAACCTGGCTCAGCGACTCTACCTTTCTATGGAGTTCAACCAATAATTGTTGATAATGAAGGAAATGAGCTACAAGGAGAATGCGAAGGAAACCTTTGTATTTCAACATCATGGCCTGGAATGATGCGAACTGTATACAGAAATCACAAAAGGTTTGTTGAAACTTATTTTTCGTCATTTAAAGGAAAATATTTTACAGGAGATGGATGCCGCAGAGATAAGGATGGATACTACTGGATAACGGGAAGGGTTGATGACGTAATTAACGTTTCGGGACATAGATTAGGGACAGCAGAGGTTGAAAGTGCTTTAGTTCTTCACAAAAAGGTTTCTGAGGCTGCTGTTGTAGGCTATCCTCATGATATTAAAGGGCAAGGAATATATGCTTATGTAACTCTAATGACAGGAGAGAGTTATACTGAAGATTTAAAAAAACAATTAGTAAGTTGGGTTAGATCTGTTATTGGTCCAATAGCGGCTCCAGATGTGATTCAATGGGCACCAAATCTACCAAAGACACGATCTGGTAAAATAATGAGAAGAATTCTAAGAAAAGTTGCTTGTAATGAGGAAGAGTCAATTGGTGACACATCAACACTCAATGAGCCAGGTGTTGTTGACGAATTGATCAAGAACAGGTGTTAACTTTTAGAAGTCATGACAAATGCCGTTCTTTTCCCAATCACCATATCTTGTTGGTTCAAGACCTTCTGGCCCACCAATCTCCTTGGATTTTTTTTTCAATTTTAATTTTGACTTATTTGATTTTAACTTCTTAACCATTATACTTATTTAATATTAATAAATAAGAAAGCCACAAATAATTGGTTGATTCAAGAGAAATTTCTTCGAAGATACTCTCCGATATTTTTTACGGAAAAAGCTTTGAAAAAGCACTTTTAACTAACAAGGAGTATTCAAGGCTTGATCAACGGGACAAATCATTAGTAAGTTTACTTGTCTTAACTACGCTTAGACGTAACGGTCAAATCAATATCGTTTTATCTAAGTTTATAAAAAAACCCCTTAAAAAGAATTTTATAGTTAATTATTTACTTAAAATATCTGTTGCTCAAATACTGTACTTAGAATTTCCAGAATATTCTACAGTACATAGTGCTGTAGAAATATCAAAAAAGTATAAGTCTGAAAAATTCATAAATGCAGTCTTAAGAAATATATGTAAAAACAAAAAACAACTTGTAGAGAATATACCTGCAACAAATAATATTCCTGATTGGATTAAAAAAGATCTCAAAGGTTTTCTTGGAGAAAAAAGACTAGCATCAATAGCAGATCAAATTTGTAAGGAACCTTATATTGATATCAATATAAAGAGTAAAGAATTTGAAAGTTATGAATGGGAAAAAATTCTTAAAGGTGAAAATGTTTTTAAAAATATCGTCAGAATTAAAAGTCAATCAAATATAGTTGATCTCCCCTTTTATAAAGAAGGTAGTTGGTGGGTACAGGGTCTTTCCTCGTCACTACCAGTCTATATAATCAGTACGATTTTTAAAGAAAACAAAAAAAAAGGAACAGTTTTAGATGTTGGAGCAGCTCCTGGCGGTAAATCCTTTCAACTTATAGACTTAGGATTTAAAGTAAAATCAATTGAAATCTCAAAAAAAAGAATTCTAACTTTTAATGCTAACTTAAATAGACTTAAGATAAATTCTAAAATTATAAACGAAGATTTTTTAAATGCTGAAATCAAAGAAAAGTTTGATTGCATTTTGATAGATGCACCATGTTCTGGCTCAGGTTTAATGCAAAAAAAACCTGAAATGCTAGTTGTAAAAAAAGATATTTCCTCCCTGTTACTTAAACAAAAAAAAATGCTGTTGAGAGCTTCAAGTTTAGTAAAAGATGGAGGGTACATAATTTATTGTGTTTGCTCGCTTCTTAAAGAGGAGGGTGAAAAACAAATCGCAAATTTTCTTGATGATCAAAAATGTTTTTCAACTGAGAATTTTTTTTCTGATATACTTAAATTCGGTTTGGTTTTAAAATCTAATACTTTTTTAGCTACACCCAATTCTTTTGGAAAAAGAGGAGGAGTAGACGGATTCTTCATAGCCTGCTTGGTAAAAAATAAAGTTTAATTTAAATAGTTAATAATTCGTTTGATTTTTTTATATGTTTTACAATAATTTTATTTACAATTTCTTACTCGACAGAAAATCATCTTCAGAGATTACTTTTATTCCTGAAAATTTATGGACAGGAAATCCAAATGAAGGAAAAAAAATTATTGACGGGTTTTTAAGTTTTAATGGCGAAAGTATTGCTTTTAATAAAAAAGTTTGGAGAAAAAATAATGCAAGTATGAGTTGGAATGAGGAACTTCAAACTTTTGAATGGATAAAAAATGTTAAAGCATTAGGAACAAATAAAGCAAGACTTTTTCTCAGAGATAATATTAGAGAGTGGATAAAATTTAATCATACTTGGGATCCCATTATCTGGAGAAATGATATTCTGGCAAAAAGAATTTTTCATTTGATGAGCAACATGTCTTTTTTCTATGAAACTGCAGATGAAAATTTTCAAAAAAAATTTACAAAATTACTTAATAAACAATCAGTACATCTAATAAAAACTTATAAAAAAAAAGATTACGGTGATAAAAAAATCTTTATAGCAAAAGCAATAATTTTAAGTTCTTTGAGTTTCAAGAATTTATCAGGAAAATTAAATTCAGGAATAAATTATCTTAGACAAGTTATTAATAAAGATATACTAGATGATGGATTGCATTACTTAAGATCTCCTAGTGAACAATTTATTTTTTTACAATCTTTAATAGATATAAAAAATTTATTAGGACTTTCAAAAATATTTATACCAAAATTTTTAAATGAGAATATTTATAAATTGTCCTCTGTATTAAAATTTTTCAAGATCGGAAATGGTGAGCTATCAATTTTCAATAAATACAGATTCATTGATCCGGATGAAATAAATGAGGTTTTAAAAAGATCAAATTCAAAGTTAAAGATTCCTCATACTCTAAGGTTGTCTGGTTTTCAGAGAATCAGCGAAAATAGACTAAGTTTTATAATGGATTGCGGAAAACCAACTCAAGAAAAAACACATGCAAGCTCACTTTCATTTGAATTTTCACATGGCTCCGAAAAAATTGTCGTTAATTGTGGGTCTCCATTTATTAATAATAAGCAGCTTAGTGAAGCACTAAGATCTACAGCTGCACACAGTACTATTAGTATTGATGATATAAATTCCTCAGATATTTTCTTTGAAAAAAATTCCACTTCAAGGATAGCAAATGTTTGGTCAGAAAAATTAAAAGACAGAAATAACTTTTGGATAAACTCGGCGCACTCAGGTTACAAAGATTTGTTTGGCTTAGTGCATAATCGAAAAATTCATGTCGACACAGAAAAACTCATCATTCGAGGACAGGATTATTTTTCAAGACCTTTAAAACAGAACAACAAAATACCTAAAATGCTTTTTCTACGATTTCATATTCATCCTGATGTAAAACTAAGTGCAACGGCAAGTAAAAGAAAAGTCGTACTAAAGTTACAGAACAATCTTGGTTGGGAGTTTATATGCTCAGAACCTAAAATTCAAATTAATGAAGGTATTTACTTTGGTGCGAGGAAATTAAGAAAAAAAAATAATCATATTTTGATTTCTGAAAATATAGTTCCTGAAAAAAGAATAAAATGGTTATTCAGAATTATAAAGTAAATTAAAGTGACCAGTAGTTTTCAGAAAAATCATTCCTAAACTTTCCCTTTATATCAAAAAAAACTCCATCAGGTTTTAAAAGAGGCAAAAATTTTTTTTTAAATTCATTTAAAAAATAACTATGAGGAACAGATAAAACCAAAGAATCAAATATGGCTTTTTCTTTTTTTGACAAATCCAAATTTTGAAAGTCTTTTAATTTATTGATAAAGGGATCATAGATTATAACTTTATGTTTTTGTTTTTTTAAAAAGTTTATCAATTCTAAACTTTTAGAATTTCGAAGATCAGGAACATCCTCTTTAAAAGTAATACCTAGAAACAGAATATTTGCTTTCTTTTTTATTTTTTTACTTATTTGTTTTCCAATAAACTTAACCATTTGATCATTAGTTTTTCTTCCTGATAAAATAACTTGTGGAGCGATCTTCAAACTATTTGCTTTTTCTGCCAGATAATATGGATCTACTCCAATACAATGACCTCCGACTAGGCCCGGTTCAAAATTAAGAAAATTCCATTTGGTTAAAGATGCTTCTAGAACATCGTATGTACTAATGTTTATTTTATTACAAATTTTTGAAACCTCATTGATAAATGCTATATTAATATCTCTTTGAGAATTTTCAATTACCTTTGCTGCCTCAGCAACTTTAATACTTTTTGCTAAAAAAACTTTTCCCTTAGTAAGCTTTGAATATATTTTAAAAAGCTCTTTTTCAACTTGTTGGTTTTGTCCTGATATTACTTTATTAATTTTATCTATGGTGTGAATTTTGTCGCCAGGGTTGACTCTCTCTGGTGAATAACCGAGAAAAAAGTCCTCTCCACATTTTAGTTTTTTTGAGTGTTTTTCAAGCTCAGGCCCGCAAATCTCCTCAGTTGCACCAGGGAAAACTGTACTTTCAAAAACAACTATATCTTTTTTCTTGAGTAGCGGGCCGATAACTTTACATACATTTAATAGGGCAGTAAAATCTGGTTTTCTTTTTGAATCAATAGGTGTTGGAACTGTGGCAATAAAAATATTACAATTTTTTAAATCCTTTTGTGATTTTGTGATTAAAAGTTTTTTGTTCTTTTGCTGATTTATAAGTTTCTTTGGGTCAACCTCCAATGTTGAATCAATTCCTTTTCTTAGTTGATTTATTCTGTTATTATTTACGTCAAAACCTTTAACGTTTAATGTCAAGGATAACTCTAATGCTAAGGGGAGACCTACATAACCAAGCCCTAGAACAGCTATATTTTTTTCGCTCATAAATTTTATTCTTAAATGGAAATTATGATAGTTTTTTTTATACCATTAATATTATTTGCAGCTAGTACTTATTTAATAAAAAAACTTATACCATTTTTAAAAAAAAAGTCACTTGTTGATTACCCTTCAGAAAGAAGTAACCACAAAATTTTAGTGCCAAAAGGAGCCGGTATAGTTCTTGTTCCTTTATTCATTTTTTCTCTATTAGGAGTTTTTGTTTCGCAAGATTTTTTTGATAAACAGTGGTCAATTTTTCTTACCTCGATTGTAATTTTATTTATAGTATCACTAATTGATGATTTTAAAAATTTATCTGCTCCTATCAGACTTTTGGTACACTTTATTACTGTAGCGATGTCTATTTTTATATTAAAAGAAGATATTTATAAATTTATCGATAATAACATTTTAAGCTTTATTGACTTTAATCCACTTTTTATTTTTTATTTATTTTCAGTTGCTTTAATACTACTTTGGATATGGATAATAAATCTATTTAATTTCATGGATGGAATGGATGGACTTACTTGCACTCAAGTTTTGTTTTTAGCACTAACAATAAACATTTTATATCTATTAGGATACATGAATGAAAATTTTCAATTTCTTAGTCTTATATTAATTTCTTTATTCTTAGCATTTTATAAATTTAATAAACCTTCTGCTCAAATCTTTCTTGGTGATGTTGGATCAATACCGGTAGGGTATATTGCAGGTTTAGTTTTAATTTATAATTTTTTAAAAGGTGGGCCATCGGTTTCAATATTAATTGTCTATTTGTATTATTTATTTGATTCAACTTTAACTTTGGTTATAAGAATTATTAAGAGAAAAAATATTTTTGAAGCTCACAGTGATCATTTTTATCAAAAAATTCTTAGAGCTGGTCAAACACATCGTCAAGTGTTAAATAAAATAACATTTTTGCTTTTTTTTCTATTTGTTTTTTCAATGATTTCAATTAAATATCCTATTTCATCTTTGATTTCAGCAATTACTTTTACAGTTGGTTTCCTATTTTTTTTGCAAAGACATTATAAAAATGAATAAAAAAATACTTATAACTGTAATTCATGATTTTTTTATATTTTGCTTTTCATTTTTTATAGCACTTTTACTTAGACTTGAATCTGATTATGCAATATTTCTTATGGAGTCGCTTTGGGTTTTTTCCATATTATTTGCCATTATTAATATTGTTATTCTTTACTATTATGGGCTGTATCATGGAATATGGAGGTATGCGTCAATGCATGAGATTATATCCATTTTTAAAAGTATTGTTATTTCAACTCTTTTTATAATTGCACTATTATTTTTAATTTTTCGTCTTCAAGACATACCACGATCATTTCCAATACTATTATTTATTGTTTCATTATTTGGTGTAACTGGTCCAAGGGTTTTTTATAGAGTTCTAAAAGATAAATTAATAAAAAAAAAATCAAAAATTCCTGTATTAATTGTTGGGGATAATGATACATCTGAGAACTTTATAAGATTAACTAAAATTGAAAAAAACTCTCCGTATAATGTCGTAGGTATTGTTGGTACAAAAAAGTCAGGCATAGGAAGAAGAATTCACAATGTTCCTATAGTCTCTTCGATTGATGATTTAGATAGTCTTCAAAAGAAAATCAAGAATTTAGAATTACAAAGAATCATTATTTCAGATAATACTATAGATCCAAATTTAGTTGAATCTCTTTATATCTTTTCAAAAAAAAATGGCTTAGCTATTGGCATTATTCCCAAACTCTCAAACTTTTCATTGGATCCAGAAGCTCAATTTACAGCAAATCCAATTGCTATAGAAGACGTTCTTGGGCGCAAACAGAAAGTACACGACACGCCCTCACTGTCCCAAATAAAAAACAAAATCATTTTAATCACAGGAGCTGGAGGAAGCATTGGCGGCGAATTAGCCAGACAAATAAGCTCACTAGATCCAAAACTCATTATCCTATTAGAATCCAATGAATATGCCTTATATAAAATTTCATCAGAAGTAAAAGGACCTTTTATTTGCAAATTAGCTGACATCAGGGATACTGTTCGAATGGAAGAAATAATTAAGAACCATAAACCTGACATAATTTTTCATGCAGCAGCATTAAAACATATCACATTTGTTGAAGATGAGCCAATTGAGGCGTTAAAAACTAACTTTTTGGCGACTGTAAAAATTTGTGAACTATGTAATCTTTACAAAGTTCCAAAATTGATTTTTATTTCAACTGACAAGGCTGTTTACCCAACAAATATAATGGGTGCATCAAAAAGGTTGTGTGAAAAGTATATTCAACAAATTTCAAATTCAAATTGTAATACAAATTTTTCAATAGTCAGGTTTGGGAATGTTTTAGGTTCAACGGGCTCAGTTATACCTTTATTTGAAAGTCAAATCAAAAAAGGTGGACCAATAACCATTACACACCCAAAGGTAACAAGATTTTTCATGACAATTAGAGAGGCTGTGGAGCTAGTTTTAATCTCCTCACAGTTAACTGCTGAAAAAAATGGTGGTATCTTTATCCTGGAGATGGGTGAGTCGGTTTCAATAAAAGAACTTGCAAAGAGAATGATAACTTTATCTGGAAAGACTGAAGCTGAAATAAAAATTGAAGTTACTGGCTTAAGAAAAGGAGAAAAAATTGCTGAAAAGCTTAATTTTACAAACGAAGAAATGAACAAAACAGAAGTTGACGGGATTTTGTTTACTAAAAATAAACTTTATAATGTTGATTTTACTGATTATGGAAAACTGGTCTCATTAATTATGAAAAATAATATGATTGAGGCCATGAAAAAGTTTAGAGAAATACTTCCTGAATTTAAAACCAATGAAGAAAATAAAAATTAAAACTGCACTAGTCTCTGTCTCTGACAAAGAAAAATTAGAAGAGTTAGCTGATTATTTTTTTAAAAATAACGTACATGTTATTTCAAGTGGTGGTACCTTTGAACATTTAAAAAAATCAAATTATAAATTACGGTTAACTGAGGTTTCTTCATACACTAATTTTCAAGAAATTTTAAATGGGAGAGTCAAAACATTACACCCACTAATTCATGCAGGAATTTTAGCTGATAAAAATAAAATTAGTCACAAAAATCAACTCGATAAATTAAATATTAATCCAATAGACTTGGTGATTGTTAATCTTTACCCATTTGAGAATACTATAAAAAAAAAATCGACAGAGTCCAAATGTATCGAAAATATTGATATTGGGGGACCATCATTAATAAGAGGTGCAGCAAAAAATTTTAAAAGTGTTGTAGTTGTAACATCGCCGAGTCAATATGGTGTATTGATTGAGGAAGCAAATAAAAATGATAATTACATAAGCTTTGACCTAAGAAAGAAATTCGCAACTGAAGCATTCAAACATACTGCTTATTATGATGCTGTAATCGCCAGTTGGTTTGATAAAAATAATAAAATTTATCAATCTACCAAAACTACAATACCTCTAAAAAAAATTACAAACTTAAGATACGGAGAAAATCCACACCAAAAAGCTGCAATTTTTTTTCTAGGAAATGATAAAATTCAAAAAGTTTCAGGTAAGGATTTATCATATAACAACATAAATGATTTAGAGATAGCTTTTGAACTTGCCAATAATTTTAAAAAAAATTCATGTGTCATTGTGAAACATGGGAATCCATGTGGTGTTGCACTAGACAACAAGCAAGTAAATGCATATAAAAAAGCTCTCAAATGTGACCCCGTTAGTGCTTTCGGTGGCATTGTAGCATTTAATAAAAAATTAGATGAGCAAACTTCAACAGAAATCTTAAAGATTTTTACTGAAGTGGTAATTGCACCAGACTTTTCATCGAATGCAAAAAAATTATTATCTCAAAAAAAAAATCTTATTTTAATTAGATACAACAAAAATAAACTGACTAACAAATTATCTATAAAATCAACCAACAACTTTTTACTTATCCAAGATAAAGATTTAAAAAAAATTGATCAAAAAAAATTAAAATTTATGACTGATAAACCTAATAAAAAAGTAATAAATGATATGAATTTTGCTTTTACTGTAGCAAAATTTATTAATTCTAACGCTATTGTTATAGCAAAAAATTTGTCAACAATTGGCATTGGGGTCGGTCAAACGAGTAGGATTGACTCTGCTGAGCAAGCTATCAAAAGAATGAATGATAATTTTGGTAAAATACACGGTGTTCTTGCCTCTGACGGATTTTTTCCTTTTCCAGACATTATTAAAATTTGTGCAAAAAACAACATTCTCAATATTATTCAGCCTGGTGGTTCCTTAAACGATGATTTAGTTATTCAGGAGGCTGAGAAACAAAAAGTTAATTTAGTATTTACTGGAACAAGACACTTTAAACATTAGTTTTAACAAAAGGTAATAAAGAAATTACAAAAAATAAAGGAATTACCAATAATCCTTGTCTTATATCTGAGCTGATACTAATAACTAAACTGATTAGAAAAGGACCTAATATTGAACAAATATTGCCAAACATTGAGTAGACACAAAAAGCAGATAATTGATTTTCAGATTTAAGTTTCTTCGCTAACACGCTTCTACTAGCAGCTTGAATTGGCCCAATAAAAAAACCAATCATCAAGGAGAGTAACCAAAAAATTTTTTTATCATTTATGAAGTAAAGAATAAAAGTTATTAATAGTAAAAAGACAATACATGTTAAAACTATTTTTTCTGAACCAACTCTGTCTTCAATTTTTCCAAGAGACAAGCAACCTATAATACCAAATAAATTTATAAAGATTCCAAGTTTTAGTATTTCCTTTTCCGAAAATCCAAACAAAAAAGATGCGATCATACTTGCAAAAGCAAAAATACATATAACCGCATTGTTAAAGAAAAAATAACTTACAAAAAATTTATTTATAGAATTAATCTTAATGTTTTTAAAGAAGGAAGAAAAATTAACAATTTTGAAAACTTTATTTTTATAATTGTTTATATGTTTTAAACCAAATACAAATGTCCAAAGTCCTACGAAGGGGCCAATAAGAAGAAAAATTGACTGTCCAAACACTTTATAATCGTTAAGCTCAGTTAAGCTTAGAATAGCTAGTACACTTATTAATGATAACAGTCCTCCTAGATAGCCAGTTGCCCAGCCTAAGTTGGATATTAAACCTCTTTTTTCATTTTCTGAAACATTGTGCAAAGATAAATTGTAAAAAAGATTTATAATTTCAAAAGCTACAAATGAAATAGCAATAAAAATTAAAGGGAGATATTCATTTGATTCTTTATCAAAACAATATAACAGTGAAACGGACAAAATAAGTGAGTAAAAAGATAATTTAAAAAATCTAATTCCCAAATTTTTATTTTTGTTTCCTTTAAATATTACTAATAAAAAAATTAGAAAACTTAATATACTTCCAGTTGAAATAGCATATCCCCAATTACTCGTTCCTATTTCAGGCGTAATAGCAATTTCTTTAGCATAAAAGGCACCGTATATAAAAGTAATGACGAGTGTTGGGTAGCTAGAAATCCCAAAGTCAAATAAGCACCAATCTCTTATCTTTTTGTGTTTAAATTCGCTAAACATATATATTTTAATAAATACTATAAATAAATTTTTTTTTTATAAAAAAATCATTGTATTTTATATTATACGATATTTTAATTACAGTAACCATTTTGTAGTACACAAGGATTGACTTGAACTGACTGATCTGGCGTTGATACTGTAATTCTTTCAGAAATAGCTGGCATTGAGCGATGAGATGTTTTAGATGGCAATAACTTTCTATTATTTCCATTACTCATTGTCTGTAATGCCCGCATAACGCCAGCTCTGGACCTTAAAGGCGAGGTTATATTGAACACAAAAGACCCATTTACAAAGGTATAGTTTGAAACCAAACCAGTTCCATTACTCATTGTTAAGGTATGTAAACTTAGCGGATGAGTTGCTATACCAATATTTGGAATTCTTCCTATACCTGTTAAATTTAACGTTTCACCAGCAGGCAAATTTGTAAAACGAAGTTCAGATACTTCAACATCTATTCCCCTTGGTCCTCCAGCAACTCTAGTACCAAATAAATTAACTGGTCTTTGTGTAACAGTTAGTGTTGCATTCCCCAAAGTATAATTAGGGTGAGCTGACTGCAAAGTTCCAATAGTAACACCCTTTGAACCAACGCCAGCGGATGCAAAGCTACCTGAGCCTGATAATGTCACGGTATCGCTGCCTACAGTATTACTAAAGGTATTGAAGGCCGAACCTCTCGCTATAGTGGAACCGTCATAGTGCCTTGATCCAGTCGCGTTTGTAGTTCTTGGGTTTACATCAATGGTGTGAGTACCGCCAGTGAGAGTGTAATTTGCCGACTGAGCTCCACTTAGAGAAAGTGTACCAACGGACAACGACTTGCCTATACCTACGCCAGTAGTGGACATAGTTCCAGTACCACTTAGTGCGAGTGAGTGTCCGAGCACAGTATTAGTAATACCGTTAGTTTTTAAATCGCTGTTTGTTACACTTACACTAGCATCATAAGTTTTTTCAAAAGCAGTATTAATAGGTCTTTGGGTTACTGTTAGAGTAATGGAACCAATAGTATAGTTTGAAGAGGCACCACTTCCGCTAGCCAAGGCTAATGTACCAGCTGTCACAGATTTGCCTACTCCGACGTTAGCATTTGATATGCTTCCTGTACCAGTCACTGTTAAAATCTCGCTTCCTACACCTGTTGTTACAACCAAATCTGTTCCACTGACAACAGTAGTTCCATCAAAAATTCTCGATCCTGAAATATTTACCTGTCTAGAGTTTACATCAAATGTTCCACTCGCTAACGAATAGTTTGAAGCCAATCCTGTTCCGTCTGTGAGGGTTAGTGTTCCCAGTGTTATAGTTTTACCTGCCCCTGAAAGAGCGCTAGCAACAGAACCAGCCCCTGTTATTGCTAATGTTTCGCCCCCAGCGGTGTTAGTAAATGTGCTGATATCAGAACTACTTACTGTTGTTGTAGAATTATAAAATCTAGATCCGCTTATTGTTACAGGTCTTTGAGTAATGGTTATTTGATGAGTCCCGCCAACTAGCGAATAGTTGGATGTAGATCCTGGAGTTCCACTTACTCCATTACCTAGTGATAATCCAGTTGTATTAATTGTTTTGTTTGTCCCAACATTAGCGCCTGCAGTCATGCTACCACTGCCTGACAACGTTAGATCCTGACCACTAACAGTACCTGATATTGTTAAATCTGTCGACGCCACAGTATCTAACGAATCGTAAACTCTCGTTCCACTCAATGAAACTGGCTTGGCATTAATATCTAAAGTAGCCGATGTTAAAGAATAATTTGAGGCCACACCTGTATTATCAGACAGAGCTAACGTTCCCAGTGTAACAGCTTGTTGTCCTGCACTAACATTTTCTGAAGACACTGAACCCAATCCTGTTAATGAAAGTGTTTCAGAACCAACAAGATTATTAAAGGTCACTGAAATATTTGAAGCGTTAACATCCTTAGTATTGTCATAAGTCCTGGTAGTTGTTAATGTTACTGAACGTGATGTAACATCAAAAGTACCGCTACTTAGACTGTAGTTACTTGCAGCACCGGTACCATCTCCAAGTGTTAAACCAGAAACGGTTATTGTCTTACTTGATCCAACACTTTGTGATTCAAGGAATGTTGTATTTCCTGAAATTGTCAGAGTTTGTCCTCCAACTGTATTGTTAAAGATTGTAATGCTTCCTGCATCGACTGCTTTTGTGCCGTCATAAACTTTTGTACCTGAAATTGTTATTGGTCTCTTTGTTATTGTGATGGTTTTTTCATTGATAGTATAATTATTTGATAAACCACCATTAGATCCATCAGCTAAAGAAATAGTAGTTGATCCAGAATTTAATTGATTAGCACTTGCCAAGTATGTGCCTACATTATCTGAATTAGTAACAACATCACCAGTTAATCCTAAGGTCTCTGATCCAACCAGGCCAGATGAAATTGATACTATTGAATTGTTAAGTGTAGTGCTATTATCGTAAACTTTTGTTCCACTAAGATTGACTTGCTTTTGGGTAATATTCAATGTACCAGATGTTAAAGAATAATTTGTAGCTACACCTGTATTATTTGCTAACGCAATAGTTCCTAGTGAAATATTTTGTGTTCCAGCTGAAACATCTTTTGATGCCACTGTTCCTGAACCAGATAAAACCAGACTCTCACCTGAAACCAAGTTACTAAATGTATAACTTAGACCAGATGCGTTTGCAGTAGTTGTTCCATCATAATTTCTTGATGAAGTAAATGTAAGTGGCCTAGATGTTATATCAAAGGTGTGTGTGCCTGCACTTAATGTATAATTACTCTCTGAACCTGAACCAATTGAATCAAGTTCCAAAGTCCCAAGTGAAATTAATTTTCCTGTTCCGGTAGCAGCAGATAGGACGGATCCTGATCCCTTAAGACCTAAACTTTGTCCAGCTATACCTGTTGTAACCGTTAAACTTGTATTGGCTACCGTTGTTTGTCCATCATAAACCTTAGTTCCTGTTAAGTTTATTATTTTTGGTAAAATTTCAAAACTTGTTGTGTAGCTATTTAAAGTGTAATTACCAGCATTAGCTCCAGTTAAAGCTAAATTTACCGATGTTACTGTTTTATTAGCACCAACGTCAGCGGAGACAACTGTTCCTTGTCCAGTTAAACTGACAGTTTCACCTGTAAGTAAATTAGTCAATAATAAGTCAGAGCTATCTATAACATTCGTTCCATCATACTGCCTGCTACCAGTTATATTTACAGCCACAGGGGAAATGTCAAATGTATGAGTTCCTCCAGCTAAGGTGTAGTTATCGGCTGCACCCGACCCATTTCCTAAAGACAGAGTACCAAGTGAAATCGCTTTGTTCATTTCAACGGAGTTTGTGGCAACCGATCCAGTTCCGGAAATAGTTAATGTTTCGCCGGAAACTATATTTCCAAAGGTGTTTATATCTGAGCTTAACACATTTGTTGTAGCGTCGTAAGCCCTAATACCATCAAGATTTATAACTCTTTGAGTCACATCTAATAGCACTGAATTAAGAGAATAGTTACTTGGATTACCAGAACCAGCTGCTAATGCTATTGTTCCTAACGTTACTGCTTTTGAGCTTCCTACGTTTGCATTTGCAACAGAACCTGTCCCTAAAATAGCAAGAGTTTCACCACCTTGTAAACTGTCAAATGTTGGTGTTAATAATGCGCCAGCAACCGTTGTTGTTCCATCATATTCCCTTGCTAAGGTTACATTTAAAGTTTTGGGGATCACTGTAACATTTATTGAAGCCCCGTTTAATGTATAATTGCTAGCCGATCCTGTTCCATCCGCTATGACAAGAGTATTGTTGTTAGTGATTGTTTGAGTCCCAGCGCTAGCTGCTCCTAAAATACCTGCACCCGTTAAAGATAAGCTTTCACCACTCACACCTGATGCAATAGTTAGAATTGAGCTATCTGCAGTTGTTGTGCTGTCATACGATCGTGAACCTGAAATAGTTACTGGTCTTTCAGTAACCTCAGCGGTTCTAGAGTTAATTAAATAATTACTTGCTAGTCCAGTCCCATTTACTAAAGCTAAACTCACTGACGTTACAGCTTTGCCCGTCCCAACGTTTGCCGATGTGACTGTTCCTGACCCAGACACAGACAATGTTTCACCACTTACAATATTACCAAAGGTTGAAAAATCAGATCCATTGATTACTGTTGTCCCATCATAAATTCTTGAAGCTTCTAAATCTAGAGGACGCTGTGTTATATTAACTGTTGCAGAGGAAAGTGAGTAATTGGACGCATTACCACTTCCACTAGACAGTGCTAATGAACCTATCGAAACGGACTTCCCATTTCCAACATTAGCCGTTACTGTTCCCGAACCTGTTACACTTAGAGTATCAGTTCCAGCTAAATTATTGATAGTAGTTAAATCAGTGCCATTAAGAGTTGTTGTCCCATCATAAACCCTAGAACCACTAGCTGTTACTGATCGTGTTGTAACATCCATAGTTGCAGTTCCTGACAAATCATAATTTGAAGCTAAACCACCATTGCTCCCATCAGCAATACTGAGTGTTCCTACACTTATTGTTTTTCCAGTTCCCACCCCTGAAGATGCAAGTGTTCCACTTCCACTTAACGTAAGCGTTTCTGTTCCTACTGTTCCAGTTAAACTTAGGTCAGCAGAATTAGCAGTTATTGTTGCGTCATAAATCTTACTGCCTGTAAGTCCAATTGTCTTTTGAGTTATATTTGCTGAATGACTTCCTCCGCTTAATGTATAGTTTGATGCTGTCCCTGAACCGTCAGATAGTGAAAGTGAACTTATCGTTAAACTAGATGTTGCAAAGGATCCAACATTAGCTGAATTTGTTGAAATACTTCCTGACTTAGTAAGTGTTTCGGCACCAACGAGATTTGATAAAGTAACAGAGCCTGATGCAATTGAAGTATTTCCATCGTAAGATTTTGTAGCAGATATATTAAGTGGTCTCTGTGTAACGTTGAATGTTGCAGAGCTAAGAGTGTAGTTTGATGCACTCGCTGTATTATCAGCCAAGGTAAGTGTACCGATAGTAACAGCTTTGTTAGACGCAACATTTTGATCAGATATTGTTCCAGCGCCTGTCACCGATAACGTTTCACCAGAAACTATATTATTAAATGTTGTAAGATCACTATTAGCGACTGTTGTTGTTCCGTCATAAATACGACTACCTGATAATGTAATTGGTCTTGCAGTTACATCAAACGTACCACTTGATAAAGAATAATTTGATGCGTTACCGCCATTGGTGCCATCAGCTAGTGCTAAAGTACCAAGAGTTAATGCTTTACCCGTCCCCACTAAAGGTGCTCCAACTGAACCAGTGCCATTAATTGTTAAAGTTTCAGTTAGGGCCAATCCGTTGAAGGTTGAGATGTTAGCTGCAGAAACAACAGTATTCCCATCATAAACTTTGGAACCATCAATCGTTATAGCTTTTTTAGTTATATTCAAAGTTTTAGCTCCAATTGTATAGTTAGCCGCAAGGCCTGATCCATCTATAAGTGTTAAAGAAACATCAGTTATGGCTTTGTTTGATCCTACGTTTTTAGAGGCTACTGTTCCATTTCCCGTCAGACCAAGTGTTTCACCAGATACTAAATTAGAAATTGTAAGATCTGAACTATCAGCTGTTGTTGTGCCGTCATAACTTCTAGTTCCGGTTAGATTAACCCATCTTTGAGTTATATCAAATGTGCCAGTAGTTAAGTTATAATTGCTCGCCAATCCTGTTCCATCGTTCAATGCAAGTGTTCCATTTGTAATTGACTGACTTGTTTGAACGTTACTTGACGCAACAGAACCTGACCCACTGAAAGTTAGGGTTTCTCCACCAGCTAAGTTTATTATACTTAATAACTCTGAAGAACTAACGGTAGTAGAACCATCGTATACTTTGGTGCCATTAAAAGTTAAATCCCTTTTAGTAACATCGAAGGTATGTGTTCCACCAGTGAAGGTATAATTTGAGGCGAGGTGAGTTGGGTTAGCTCCGTTATTCAATGTTAATGTGTTAAGCGTAATTGTCTTTCCAGTACCCACATTTTTATCTGCGATTGTTCCCTGACCACTCAACGATATTGTTTCACCACCAACAAGTCCACCAATAGATAGATCAGTTGATAAAGTAACGGTTGTGGCGTCATAAGTGCGAGTACCGGTAATGCTAACTGGTTTTTGATTAATCGTCAATAAATGTGTTCCAGAAGATAAAGTATAGTTCGCCGCTAATCCGCCGCCACCGCCGTCTGCAAGACTAAGTGTGCCTACACCTACTGTTTTATTGCTGGCAACGTTCTTATCGGCGAGCGTTCCCACCCCACTTAATACCAATGTCTCTGATCCGACTAAATTTCCAAGACTTAAGTCACTAAAATCAGCATTTGATGTTGCATCATACAGACGCGTTCCCGTCGCATTTACAACGCGTTGCGTTACTGTTAATTGATGTGTCCCTCCAGTTAAAATATAATTGGCAGCAAGTCCACTATTATCAGCAATCGATAATGTGTTTAAAGTTACACTTTTATTCGTCCCAACATTTGCGTTGGCGAGTGTCCCATTACCCGATAACGTTAATGTTTCTGACCCCACCAAATTACTTAAAGTTAAGTCACTTGAACTGGCTGTTGTACTACCATCATAAATACGGCTGCCAGATGAACTCAATACTCTTTGCGCAACTTGGAACGAACTTGCGGCATGGCCT
>CACCPY010000017.1 GCA_902547955.1 uncultured Alphaproteobacteria bacterium
ATAGAAATTATTACAAAAAGGAAAATATTAAGGGACATTTGTAATTTTTCAAAAAAAAAATCTTTATTAAATTTATAAGTAAGGAATTGGAAAAATTTGAATATTTTTTTTAACAAAAAAAGTAAAATAGCCCCAATACAGAAATAAAAAAAAAATTTTAAAATATCGAAATAGAGATCGAACTGATTTTTAATGGAAATTATGTATTCATACATCAGAGCGGTTTTTGCATTGCTCTTCACAAGCTGAGCATATTTGATAGTCTATACTACTTTTTGGGTAAATGGAACCTATCTCGTCGGAAAAAACCCAAAAGATTGAGCCACATTTTTGACACTCAATCCAAATCTTCTCCATTTTTTATTTAGATTTAAGTTTACCTAGAACATTTGAAAAAAGAGTTTGTAAGTCCTCTTTTTTAATTTTTTTTGGGTCAATTTTAACTTTTTTGTCCTTTGACATTTTAATCCCCTCATTGTAATTAATTAATAATTCATGATAACAATTTTAATAAACAAATGAAACAAATTATTGAAAAATTAAGTTTTAAAACAAAGGCTGAAAATGTATTAGAAATAACAAATGACATTTTTGATAGTATTAACTCTTTTAATTTAAGTAGTGGTTTGATTAACCTTTCAGTTCTGCACACAAGTTGTTCTTTAATGGTTCAAGAAAATGCAGATTCTTCCGTCTTACTAGACATAAAAAACTTTTTAAATAAAATAGCACCAGAGTGTGACAGTTATAATCATAGCACAGAAGGTCCCGACGATATGCCAGCACATCTTAAAACATTGTTAACACAAACGAATATAACTTTAAGTTTAAAAAAAAAAAAATTGATTTTAGGCACATGGCAAGGCATATTTTTAGTCGAGCATAGGAAACAAAATAGATCTAGGGACATTATGTTTCATTTCATTGGAGAATAAAAATGGTTTTACTTTCGTCATCAATTTGTGATTTTGGAAGAAAAATGCCGGAGTTTAAATTAAAAGGTTTAGACGATAATTTTTTTGATAGTCAAAAAATAGAAAACTATGATGCCATTTTAATTTTTTTTATTTGTAATCACTGCCCATATGTAAAGGCGATTATTAAAGAACTTGTCCTCACATCAATTGAACTAAAAAAAAAAAATGTAGTTTCAATCGCAATAATGCCTAATGATACTATCAAATATCCAGAAGATAACTTTGAAAATATGAAAAGATTTTCTGAAGTAAATAAATTTCATTTTCCATATCTACTTGATGATACTCAAGTAGTATCAAAAAAATTTGATGCTGTCTGTACACCTGATTTTTTTGGTTATAATAGAGATAGAGAATTACAATATCGTGGAAGATTATTTGAAATGAAAAATTTAGAAATTGTGGATAGAAAAAATCATTTATTAGAAGCTATGCAGCTTATCGTAAAAACTGGAGTTGGACCCAAAAAACAAATTCCTAGCAGCGGTTGTTCAATAAAATGGAAATAAATTTTAATTAAGATGCTGAATGTTACCTTTTTAAGACATGCAAAATCAGAATGGAGTAATTTTGATGGTGATGATTTTAATAGAGACATATCTGAAACCGGTATTGAGAAAACAAAAAAAATAGGCTCTTTTCTGAGAAATGAAAAAATTGTTTTTGATGAAGTATTGTGCTCACCTTCACTAAGAACAAAAAAAACACTAGCTATAGTTTCTGTATTCTTTTCAAACAAACCAAAAGTTAGATATATTAAAGATTTATATTATACCTCAGGTAAGAACTTGTTTGATATATTGATGCTTAGTGCCCAAAAAAAAAGATGTTTGATTGTATCTCATGAACCACTTCTTTCTAGTTCAATAGAATTATTTTTTAATGATTATAATAATAAAGATTTTGTAAGAGCAACAGAAAAGTTTTCTACTTCATCTTTGTTTAACGCAATTTTTAAATGTGATAATTGGTATGAAATATCCGCGGATATTGCAAAAATAAATTTTTTTAAAAAGCCTAAAGATTTAAATCTATAATGTAGCTAGATAAGCTTTAGTACATTTTCTCGAATTTGCAATTTTTGATAATGATTCTGAACTTTTGTTTTTAAATTCTGAAATAATCACTTTGTTTTGAGAAATCAGCTTTAGTACAGATTTTTTGTGGTAAGTTGACAGCTCCAAGTTTTTTTCTTGCATATCAGTAATTATTTTTTTTCTCATCCTATCAAGATGAGAAATTCTTTCGTAGTCATTATTAGAAATTAACAAAGAAATTTGATTTGAAATTCTTTCAAGTCTATCTAGTTGAGAGTTTACAGATGAATGTTGATTATGTAACATTTGATTCTACCGTGTTAGTACTAAAAATATCTTCTAATGCATTTATAGCCTTATGAGTACCATCAACGACTTGTTCCTTAAAACATTTAATTAATTGTTGTCTGCAATACTCGTAAATTTGAAAAAGTTTTGTTGCTAATTTTTCACCTTTATCGAAGTCTAATGTTGTTTGAAGTGTGTAAATAATAACTAAAGATCTACTAAAATATTTTGTTCTTACAAATCTTTCATTTTCTTTACCAGTGGAGTCAATTACTTTATTCATTGAATTTTGTAACTCTTTAACCATTGTTTTTACAATAGAGACAGGATCCTGTACCTTTATAGATGACTTCTCAGTAGTTGAGTAAAATTTTTTAGCTTTATTTAATCTTCCTGACATGTTAATTTAAATTATGGTCTATCCTGTAAATAATATTCAAAACCCTGAGTTATCTAACTTAACAACCGAGTTTGAGAATGGTACTGCAATTGGTATGCCACCAATTCACTTTCATAACCGAAAAACACCTCCTATATCCAATCTAAACAATCTTAATGTTTATAACCCGGATTATAACCCAGTTAGAAAGTATAGTTCTAAGCTAGCCCCTTCAAATGGTTCTTTAACAGAGGCTTTTTTAAAGGCCAGAATTACATTCAATCCTGTTTATATGCACCATGAAGCTTCTGTTCGTTATCAAAATATATCTAGGATTTTTACCTCAAGCAACGATTTGAAAAATAATTTATCAATGGTTGCTTAATCTTTGTTCTCTAGCTCCTTTTCCTCTCTAGTAACTTTCAAAAATATTTGAAACAAATCACCTTCACTAATAATACCAAACATTTTATTTTGTTTAGTAACGATTGGAATTGACTCTCCTACAAAATCTTTTGATTTTTCAATTGACTCAAAAATATTTGATTCTGAATAAAGTTTTAAAAATTTAAATTGATGAAGCTTTGAAATCTTTTTATTTTTATTTTTTTCACTTATAAGTTGGTGTAACTCAAATTTATTCAAAAGTTTTTCATCACTATCTATTAAATAACCTTCACTTTTCTTAAGTTTAACCATTAGGTTAATTGACTTTTCAATGGTGAAATCTGGTTTTAGTGTACAAAAATCTTTATGACATATAGTAGAAACTGCGATTTGCTGTAACTTAATATTCTCTCTTCCAACTTTCAGATCAATATTTTTATTGGAAAGAACTTTGTCAAATACTGATTGACCGATTACTTTATAAGAAATGAGTGAAGCAAAAACAATACTAACACCTGCTACTAATGTTGCTTGATAATCAGAAGTTAATTCAAGAATAATCATCATATTTGCGACTGGCCCACCAATTACACAACTTGCAAATGCAGACATAGAGGCGACAGTTAATAAATTTAAATCTAATGTGGTAGAAAAATTTTGAAAAATAAAACCTAAAATAACTCCTACACTTGCTCCAAGGAATAAGGCTGGAGCAAAAACTCCTCCAATTAATCCCATTCTTAAACATAAAACAGTTAATAAGAGTTTAAAAATTAAAAAATAAAAAGCATAAATGAATTCAACATTTCCCAAAATCATTGATTGAATAGCACCAGTTCCAAGCCCAATTACCTCAGGAAGGAAAATTGATGTTATTCCACACATTAGTCCTGCAATCGCTGGTTGAAGTATTGGATTAATGAAAGAAATATCAGGAAAATATTTAGGGTGAGTGAGTCCATTCATATATATAATTGAGATAAAACCACAGATTATGCCGGCTAATATAAAGAATGGGAAATCATAAAGCGAATTGATCTCTCCAACAGAACCTAAAAAGATTGGATCCATTCCAAAAATATTTTTTGTAAAAAGATAAGATACTACAGAAGCAACAAGTATCGGAGCAAATGATGCCAAGGATTGATGCCTAAGAATTACCTCTCTGGCAAAAATCAAACCAGCAAGAGGAGCTCCAAATCCTGCCGAAATTGCCGAGGCAACACCGGCACCAATTAAAATTTCGTACGATGCCTTATTTCTGAATAAATCATTAATCTCTGCTCCAATTGTCGCCCCAAAGTGAACTAAAGGACCATATTGTCCAACCGATCCACCAGCTGAAATTGATAATATTGATGAAAACGAAGTAAGAAAACCAGATTTTATATCAAGTGGATTATTTTCCGAATGAGCAGCTAATATAACATCAGGGGGCCCGTGCCAGCGACTATCGGATGCATATTTTCTGATACAGCCAACAATTAAACCGACCAGGAAAGGCATAACAAAAATAAATATAACAAATTCAGGTGTATTGGTTAAAATATCATTAAAACTATTGAAACTTCTTTCAGGGTCTCTAAAAACATTTGTTAAAAATTTAACTAAACTAATGAACCCATAAACACTTATGGATGTTATTATACCAATTAGTGAGCCAAGCACTAAAGTAGTTAATATAGAAAAAAACATCTTGTCTGTTAAATTATAGCTTTAACAGACAAGAATACTATTAAAAAGTTGATTGCTAGTTTCTGTGCTTTTCAGGGATTGATTCCCATGCCTCTTTAAGATCGGATGCGATTTTGAACGCTGGCTGAACGAAATTCATGCATTCGTTATCTTGAATTCTTTTGGACATATATCTAATATATCTATACAACCAATTAAGGTTTTCAGATAATTCATTACCATTTTCCATATCTAAACAACTTTGGAGAGCAAAGGCAATTTTAGAGATTTTTTCTGCTTTTTCTTTAGACTCGTTAGTTACTGCTAAATCTTTAAATAAAATCCCTTTTAATTCCTCTATTTCATTAACTAGGCCCTCATACATTTTGCTTATAATTTCATGTTTTGAAAGTTTATCTTTAACGATTGTATCATCCAAGAGATTTTCTTTACTCTTTAAAATTCTTTCTTTTTCTATAATTTTACCGTAATCATCCATTTTACCACTAACCTTTCTAATTGTTATAATAATTAAAACGACTGTTTTAAAAATTGTTTAGGCCAAAAGTTTTAATTTCTCTAATTCTTCACTGTTTGCTGTAGCAACCATTGCCAAAGCATAATTCCTAATTAGTGATTGTTTAGTTATTTTTGCAGTTTCCTCAGCAAAATCGGTATCTTGAAGATTAGATGCCGCCTGAATTAGATGAGCTTTGGTTGTTGTTGCAACATTTTGGTAGGCGTTCAAAGATGTTAAACTTCCACTTAGAGCACCAAGTGATTGAGTTATTTCGCCAATAGTTGTATCCATAGTTGTGTTAGCATTTGTTGCATCAGTTATGTTTGTAGCCCCAATTCCAGTTGTCGACTGAATCGTTTGAGTGTTACCTGCATCATTGATTCCGATTGCAAATGTTTTTGATGACGTACCAAGAATATTTATGCCATTAAAAGTCAGTGAACTCACAATCGAATCAATTGTATCACTAACATATACTGCTTCTGAATTTAAGGCCGCGGTATCTGCAGTAGTATTTGTGGTAAGAGTATCAGCAACTCCTATTTCTTTCAGTCTTGCTGCTAAATTGTTAAGTTCTAAAAGTGCAGATTCAGCTAGTTGAAGTAAAGCAATTCCCGAACCTGTGTTAGATTCAACGGCTTGGAAACTTTCTGCTCTGGCGTTTAATGTGTTGGCAAGAGATTGGGATGCAGCGTCATTGCCTCCCATAACTTTTAATCCCGTAGCAACTCTAGAAATTGAGTCGTGAAGAGTTCTGGTTATTTTTCTTAAGCTAGCTATCGGAACAGCACTATTAAAAGGTACCATTAAATTTGACAAAACAAACTCCTTGTTTGCTTAACGACTGAAAATTTTATTTATTTAATTGGCATAAATTTTGTAAGTAATTGAGTTCAAATTGAGAGGTAAAATAATGAAAATAAGATCAGTGGCAATATTTGAAGATGAATTAAAAGAACTATTAAGTAACCCTCATACATCCAGCAATATGAGAAACGCAGTTTCTTTGGCTCAACAAATACTTGAATTAAAAAAAAATAGCAGTTACGCGTTGTATACAATGGCATTACACGAGGTTTGTGTTGCCAATAGGGTAGCTCCAATGGCAGATTATTCAAAAGCTATTAAAAATTTTAAACATTTAATAAAAATTGATCCAAAATTTATTGAAGCGTATCTCATGCTTGCAAAAGTCTACAGAGAAACCGATAGACAGAAAGAATACGAGTTATTAAAAAAAGCTAATAAAGTTTTTCCAGAAAATTATTTAATTATGTTTGATTTAGGTAATTTGATGTGTTTCCAAACAGGTGAAAAGGAGGAGGGGCTAGAACTATTTACAAAATGTGTCCAAAAATTACCACAAGTAGATTCTGCATGGGCGGCTCTAGGGAGCGCATATCTATTAAACAGAAACCTGGAAATGGCTTTAAAATGTTTTGAAACATCTTTAGCAATAAATTCCGAAAACCTTACCTCCACTCTTGGAATTGGTGTTTATCATTTTGAGCATGCTAACTTTAAAAAAGCTCGAGAATTTTATGAAAAAAGTTTGATGATTAATAAAGACTCTTTTTGGGCCACATTCAATATTTCCTTGTTAGATTTACTAAACGACGATTACGAAAGTGGGTTAAAGGTTTATGAAAAAAGGAATAAAGATTTTTATCTTAAAAAATATGGAGGATCCCAATACCCTGAAATTACTCGGGATGAAGTACAAAAAAATACTAATGAAAAAATAGTTGTTTTGAGAGAGCAAGGCTACGGAGATGATATAATGTTTAGTCGATATTTAAAGCCATTAAAAGATTTAGGATACAAAGTCGACTATGCTTGTCCTCCAGAACTAATTGAATTTTTTAAACTATCTCCTGATTTAGATGAAATTAATATATCATCTCAAATAGATCCAGGTCATTACAATTACAGAACTTTCCTGATGAGTCTTCCATGGATAACTTCAAAATTTGTAAAAAATAAAATTAGTGAACCTCTCTCTATTGATTGGAAAAGGTTTGATAAGAAAAAAATAAAAATTTCTTCAAAAACTAAATCTCTATTAAACTCTAAAAAGCTAAAAGTTGGTTTTGCTTGGAGTGGGAGGCCAACTCATTTGAGAGATCAAGTTCGAACGATAGATATAAGTTCTTTTGAAAAATTGTTTAAGACCCAAGGTGTTGATTTTTTCTCACTACAAAAATTTGGTAAAAAAGAAGATCATAAATATATGAGTAAATTTGAAAATGTTCATGACTGTGAGAGGGATCTAAAAGATTTCTTACATACAGCTTACTTAATTAAAGAAATGGACGTTATCATTACAATAGACACCTCTTTAGTGCATTTAGCAGGTACATTAGCCAAGAAATCCTATCTACTTCTTCCTTTAGTTCCAGATTTTAGATGGGGATTAAAAAGCAAGCAAGGGTGGTATCCAGAAATAAATCTTCTGCGTCAGAAAGAAATTGATGACTGGACATACCCTATTAATGAAGCCAAAAAGATATTAAAAAAACTAAGCGGCTGATGAAATTTTTTCCCAACCTTTATTTATTTCAGCGGTTACTTTTTCAGCACTCGTTAAATATGAATAGTCGTTATGATCCATAACTCTTGCAACGGCGAAACGAATATGTTTGTAAAGATGATCAAGGTTGGACGCCACATCACCACCATTCTTAAGGTCAAGACTTTTCTGAAGTGCAATTGCAATTTTTGAGATTCTTATGGCTTTTTCTTCAACTTTTTTAGAACCAACTTTTAAATTTTCGAAATTCATAAGTTCGTTTATATCTTTGTGCATTTCATTTAAAAGTTTTTGTATTACCATTATAGCTTTTTTTTGCTTTTCAGTAATAACTTTCATTTCTTTTTTATTTTCCATAACTCCATCCTTTTATGTTGTTAATCTTATTAACGACTTAATTCAAAAAAGTTTAATTATATGTGTAAAATTTTAATTGCTCTGTCTACATTTAATAGAAAAAATATTACAACGCTTTGTTTAGAAAATCTCAAAGAGATAGTTGACAATGATGGGAAGTCAAAACTGGTTATATATGATGATGCCTCAACAAATTACAGTGAAAAATTTTTAAAACAATTTTCTAATAACGTATTAAGGTTTAGAGTTTCAGGAGGTATTGAAAGATCTAGAGCAAGAGCTTTTAGAGATTTTGTACATGTTTATAAAAATTTTGACTTATTTTACATGACCGATAACGACACAATACACGATCCAAATTTTTTAGATGTTTTAAGAGATTTATACGAAACGTCATCAAAAAAATTTGACAAGAAACTACCAATTGGACTTTACAATAGCAAATTTCATAATTACTCAAAAAATATTGTTTTTGAGAATAATATTCTTTCGATTAGAAAAACTTGTCCAGGAGTAAGTCAATGTTTCGACCGAGATATGATAAAAAAAATGTTGGTTTTTATTAATGAAAACCCTGAGTATGAAACACTTTATGGTTTTGATTATCATTGGCCATCATCACTTAATGTTCCTTTTTTACAAACTCAAACTTCATATTTAGAGCATTTTGCTAGAGATAAAAAAGAAAAAGGACTTCATTCCACTCTTACCGAGGACGATCCAAAAATTGATTTTGAGAGAGATAGAGCCCTGCAACCATCTCTTTATTTACAAAAAATAAGAGATAAAATCATTAATAAAATTTTGTAGTTTAAAAACTAATCTTTTTTTGTTTCTAGCATTGACGTTAACATATTCCCAGTTTCTTGAAACTGTGCAATTGTCGATTCCATTGATGAATATTGTAAGGCATATCGTTCAGTCAATTTTTGAATTCTACTTTCAAGTGCTATTCTTTTGTCTGATACTGTTCTTAAAGTATCATTAAGATTAGTCATGCGAGTATCAATAATACTATTAAACTTTAAGTATGTATCCAGTTTTTCTGTTAGTAGATTAAGAAAACTCTTTCCATAATAAATTGTACCAGATGTTACTCCACTTCCATTTTCTACTTCTATCGTTAAGCCCTTAGGGTTGCCAGAAGCCACTGAATAAGTATCACCACTTTTAGTTGCTGATACGCCTCCGATGGTGTGTGTACTTCCATCCGTTGAAAATGCATAACTTCCTGGTTGTGTATTTACAAAATCAAATGCTTTAATTGTAATATTAGAATTACTTGTAGCATAATTATTTGTGAAAAAAGCTCTTACAGTTTCTGGTTTTGATTTAAATTGAGTTTCCAATTTTGTTCGGTCAAACGATAACGAACCGTCTCTTTCGGTTGCAACACCTAAATATGAAAGGTAGTAGGGACCACCATCGTAACCGCCTATAGCCGTAGAAGACATCTCTCTTAGTTCTCTCATTATTTCTCTAAGTGTACTATCACCAATCAAAGCACCATCATTTTCTGGATCAACCTGGTCATTTGCTCCCATCGCTTTTAAACTTTCCATGACTTCATTGTACGTTCCCACGTATCCTTCAACCAAGGTTTGGACAGAAGATAAATCGACTTCACTAGATACTCTTATTGCTGTCCCACTGGTTTTTTTTAGATCAAGTGTAAATCCATCAAATAAGTCCTCAACCGAGTTTGAAGAACGAGTCATTGAAATTCCATCAATAGTGAAAGCTGAATTAGTACCTGCTACTCTTTGAGTTAGTTTTGCTCCGTCAGTTGCGTCATATGCATAGGCTGAGGATGCATTACTATCCGATACTTTCATCTCATAGCTCGCACCAGATTGACTTTTTAGCATTAACATATAGTTTGTACCGTCAAAGATTATTGATGCATTAACATCCTTTTGCCCATCGTTATCTGAATCAGTCACGGCAGTATTTATTAAATCTCTTAAATCAACTAAAGTTGTTGATGAACTGGCAGTAACTTGAATTTGGTCTTGTCCGTTTGATGTAAAACTTTGTCCACCTCCAGCTGTTGGATCTGCGGACCATGTCCCAAAGTTAATTGTTAATGTTCTAGCACCAACTGTTGCCGTTGGTGAACTATAAGTTGGTCCTGTCAAACTGTGACTAGAAGCCAGAGTTGAGACTGTAACGCTTGAATTAATTGTGGAACCAGCTTTTGACCCGGTTGCAGTTAATGTTGCAACTGTTGCATCAGATGTCTGACCAATAAATCCGTATTGCTGTTGAGATTGAATTTCTTTTACAATATCTTTGAAATCTTTGAGATTACTTTTTAAAATAGAGAATGCGGAGATTTTTGCTCTGGCATTTTCCTCAAGATTATTTAAATTTTCGCTAGCTGCAACAGTATCGGCTTCAACCAGTGCCTGAATCAACTCAGTTGTATTAAGACCTGAACCAACGCCAATTTTAGATAAAATTTCTGTTTTAGCCATTTTTTCCTCTAACTATTTTAACGACTAGAACTAAACTTCATTTATTACTGGAATAATACTAGTACATTTTGCATTGTTCTAGAAGCTTGAGCAACCATATTCATTGCAGATTGTTGCAAGATTTGAGATTTACTTAGTCTTGCTGACTCTAAAGCAAAATCAGCATCTATAATTCTGGCTCTTGAAGCTCTTTGGCTTTGAGTAACGTTTGTTAGGTTATCTATAACAACGTTCATTCTACTCATTATGGCTCCAAATTTTGCTCTTTCCATATGAATTCTATCTAACGCTCGATCAATAACTTTTAATGCATCAACTGCCCCAGTTAATGTTCTAATATCAATCGTTGAAACTTTATTTAGTGTAGCGGTTCCGGGACTCGCTTCATATAGACCACCGCCTCCATTGGCAACTATTGTAAAAGTTTGAGAAGAATGGAACTTAACTTGACCAGCAAATCTTATTGAGTCACTGTTTCCGGAGTCATGATCTGTGTCAAGAACTTGTTTTTGAGTACCTGAAACATCTTGATCGGAATTCATTGCTGTTACTAACATTCTTGTATTCACACTGTCAGCAACACTTGCAAAATCTAGATTTTCAATAACTACATCTTCTCCCTCATCTTGTACAAGTACAATTGCATTTTTATTAGCATTTAATGTTGCCCTTATACCAGTAGTTGAAGAATATCCATTTATAGCATCTCTTAGGTTGGTTAAATCAGAAGTTGCAGCTGTTGTTCCAAGAGTAACAGTTGCTGAAATTGCTTGTGCGGTTGAATTTTTTCCATAAAAATTAAAACCCACTACATGGTCACCCGAAGCATCTGTACTCAACATTTCCATTTTTATAGTTGTTGTTGCTGTTGCACTTACTCCAGTACTATCAAATTTTGCGTTAACTAACTCAGCAACTTCTTTTGCCGTGTTGTTATCCGCGATATCGACCGTAGATGTGCCAACTAAACCTGTGATAGTTAAATCATCATCAGCATCAATTAAACTATTAATACCAGCAGCTGTGGCACCAGTTGTACCCTCAGCGGCTAAACTGTTAGCAGAACCTGATGCTTCAAGTACATCTGTTTCACTTTGATACGCACCTAGGTTTTGAATTCTTAAATTTGCAACAGAAATTACGGCTTTTTCTCTTTCATGAGAGCCTATTTGAAACCGTCTGTCCGCAAATGTTCCATCAAGAACAGCTATTTCATTAAATGTAGTATCACGAGCTACCCTATCCATTTCATCTAAAAGTTGGTTAGCTTCAGTTTGTAAATAAATTCTTTGTTCAGAGTTTAAGATGTCGGTTGCTGCCTGGATTGATAATTCACGAATTCTTTGGAGAGCTTGAGAGTGTTCATCTAGTGCACCTTCTGCAACTTGCGCCATTGACAAAACGTCAGCAGCATTTCTTATTGACATATCTAGTGCTCTAATCGTTGCAGTCATTCTATCACTAATAGCTGCACCTGCGGCATCATCGCCTGCATTATTAATTCTTTTACCTGAAGAGATTCTCTCCATTGCTGTAAGCATCTCTCTTTCAGTTTTAAGAAGACTCTTCATTGAAGCAGAAGTCCCCATACTTGTATTAATTCCCGGCATCTTATATTCTCTCCGTGTTATTCATATAATTTTCCGAAGGAATTTCTGCAATTTAAATGCCAAAAAAAAAGGAGAAGGTTAAAAAAACCTTCTCCTTAGATTTTATACTATATGTAGTAGTCTTTTACTGTAAGACTGACAATATAGATGACTGAGCAGAGTTAGCTTGAGCAGCCATTGAAAGCGCAGCTTGGTTCAAAATTGCGTTTTTTGTCAAAGCTGCTGTTTCCAGAGCAAAGTCAGTGTCAATTAATCTTGCACCAGCAGCTGCCATATTGGCTGATGTTGCAGCAGCAGCTCCTTGAAATGCTTTAAGTGCTGTTAAATCAGCAGCTAAATTTCCAAGACCTTCTGCAACACTTGCTAATAAGGTATCAGCGGTGTCATCAACATCGGCAGCTGCACTTATAGTATTTATTGCAGCAATTGTAACTTCTGGACCAACGTCTGAAGTGTTAGCTGTCAAGTGAGAATAAGCAATAGCCACTTTCTTTTGACCAGTTGCAGCTGCACTATCAACAACTTCCACGTCATTGAATTTAGTTTTATCCAAAAGCTGGTCGACTGTATCACCAATTATTTGGGCTTCTTCATTAAGTGCTGCCATTTGGTTATCATCAATCAGAGCGTCGTTATCAGCAGCAATACCTAATTCTCTTAGTCTTTGTGCTAAATTACCGATCTCTAAAAGAAGAGATTCACCCATTTGTGCGTATGAAATACCATCTTCAATGTTACGAACTGCTTGACCATAACTCTGACCAATGGCTTGAATGTTTTTACCCATTGAGTGACCGGCTGCGTCAGCACCGTACATGGCTCTTACACCAGTAGATAGTCTGGCAATTGACTCATTCATTCCGTGTCGAGCTTTGTTAGCTGCGGCAGCGGCCATATTAGCGCCAATTGCAATATTAGAAACTGAAGGCATTTTTTATCTCCTTTTCAATTTGTTATTGTATAACGGTTAATATTGCCTGTTGAGCTTGGTTAGCTTGCGCGACCATAGCCATTGCAGACTGGTTTAATATTGCGGCTTTTGTCAAACTAGCTGTTTCAAGAGCATAATCAGTATCTTGAATTCTTGCAGCAGCAGCTTTCAAATTAGCCGATGAAGCATTTGCAACAGCTTGGTATCCTTTAAGTGCAGACATACCAGCAGCAACGTTACCAAGTGATTGGGCGATTTCACCAAGTGCTGTGTCAGCACTTCCGTCAACACCATTTGCTCCAGTAATAGAGCCTGTATTAGCAACAGTGATTGTGGTACCTGTACCAATGGTTGCAGTATCACCACCATCGTTAATACCAATTGAAATTTGACCGCCACCGACGGTTCCTTCTCCAATTAACCTTACTCCATTAAACTTTACATTTTCAGCGATGTTTTGAATTGCATCACCAATTGCTGTAGCTTCTGCATCAAGAGCCGCTTCATCAGTAGTGGTCAATAAATCCTTATTGGCGTATTGAATACCTAATTCACGTAATCTTGTTGTTAAAGCAGCAACTTCAAGAAGCAGAGACTCTGCTGATTGAAGGAATGAAATACCGTCTTCTGCATTTCTCGCAGCAACGGCAAAACTTGCGCCCTTGGCTCCCAATGAATTTGCAATTGACTGACCAGCAGCATCACCGCCATACATTGACCTGATCCCAGTGGACAATCTTGCAATTGATTCATTCATCTGGTGACGTGCCTTTTGAGCGGCAGCGCCAGCCATAGCAGCACCAACGGCAATATTAGAAACTGAAGGCATGTTATCTCCTTTGTTTAATCATTAACTTACAGTTTTAATCCATTAACTTTTTTCCAAAAACAATGGTTACATTAATAAACGACAGATGAA
>CACCPY010000018.1 GCA_902547955.1 uncultured Alphaproteobacteria bacterium
ACCTGTTCACGAAGATGAAATGGGAGTGCCTGCCGAAGATATCCTGAGATTTATGTCTGAACAAAAAAACCCACAGTTTGAAGCGCATGATAAAGCAAACTTTTTTGTACACTACCGATTAAAATTTGATGGTCTTAAAGGAAAGAGAAAGCTTAAAGGTATTTTCTTTGGTAATGCATTGACGGGTGATAAAACAAAAAAATATAGCGCTGAGAAAGTTGTAAAAAATTTTAAAGCATTTACTTTTGCACTAAGGGCAGGGACTGTTGACAGGGCTCCACCTGGCTGGACAATTAAAAGTGAAAATAAGGATGATTTAATGCAGTTAGGTGAACTTGTAAATAAAGAAGTTTCTATTGATGATTTGATTTAAGATATCATATCGAACAAGTTTAATTGCGATATTCTCACAAATGCTTTTTGAGATGCCTCCTGAGAAGTCATCATAGATTGTAACTCGGTTACAAGTTCAGATAAATCAGCATCTGCAAGCTCACTTACATCTTTTTCTACTAACACTTTTCGCTCAGTCATTATATCTTGTTGACGTTCTACAGAATTAATACGTGCACCAACTTTTGCTCTTTGATTGGCTAGATGATTTTGAATTACAACTAACTCATCCAGTCTGCTAGCTATTGTTTGGTCAAAATCATAAACCTGTTGAGCATTGCCAATATTACTATCTGATGCGTCAACGGGTTGAAGTGTAAAAAAAGATGTCGGTGTTTCTTGAGATTTATCAATGTTAGGTATTTCAACATTACCCCAATCAATGTCATAGGCAAAGTCACTAACTAATTTCAAAGTTTTGTTTGAATCCTCAAGAGTGGCAGTAATATCAAGGTCTGCAGCATTAATTGCTGTCGCTACATCTGATAAATCTGAGCCAGTAATATCAAGAGAGAAATCAACAGATTTTTGACCTGAGGTAATTGTAAACGAATAGGTTCCTGGGTTTTGATTTGTAAGTGTAACTTTGGCCATTCCAGTATCAGCTTTTGCCTCTTCAACCCCAGAGTTTGCAGTTCTAATTGAACGACTTACATTATCAATTGCAGCAAATAAGTCTGTACTCACTCCATCACTAGTTACAATATCTTGGAAAACAGTTGCACCATCAATTGTTGACTCAACAAGTCGAGTCTCAGATAAATTTAAATTTAAAACTCCTCTATCACCTTTATACTCAACAAGTCCTGATGAATTAGTAACAAAGGGTTGTGTTTGAGATTTGAAACCAGCATAAATAAAACTTCCTCCAGAATCTTGAACATTGGCTAGAGATAATAGTTCTTTTTTTAATTCATCAAATTCTAATGCAATTGCTTCTCTGTCACCAACGCCTAAAACATCGTTGCTAGCCTGAATCGCTAATTCGTTACATCTAATAAAAATATCTTTTGCACCCTCAAGTGTTGAGTCCATTAATTGAAGTCTATCATTTGCGAGATTGGCATTTTTTAAAAATTGATCAATTCTCCCAGTAACATCTTTTAATCCCGATAATTCAACGGCACCCACTGGGTCATCAGATGCAAATATTATATTTTTTCCAGAAGATATTCTAGATTGTATTTTCTGAATATTTTCCATATTCTTTGAAAATTGGTTTATCTGTTGATCATTAAAAAGTCTGTTACTTATTTTCATAACAAAATATTAGCAAAATTTATGCCTAAAGCAGATTATTAAAAGCTTGTGAGCATTTTATTCAAAGAATTTATAGCATGTGTGGTTTTTTGAAATTTATAATTTTTAGGAAGAATTTCTCTGTAATAATCAAAACATTGTTCAGCTGAAGGTTGTTTTGGTCTAGTTTTTTGTCCAAATATTGGATCAAAACCACTTCCAATGTCTAATAACGTAATTTTTTTATTAATTTCTTTTAAGTCGCTACATAATAGGCAAGACATCATCGAACAACAAAAGATATAAATATTGTTGTCATCAACACCATAACTTATCAATTTGTTTAAAACATCATCATATTTTGAGAATGCATCAATAATGGGTACCTCTACAAAATGATCTAAGTCAATCATTCCCCTGACATCTTTTAGTTTTTTGGGACCTACAAAAATTTTTTTTCTTTTGATATTTTTTAACAATTTATAAAATTTTAGAAGTTTATTATCATTCATGTTTTCATCAAGAGTTAAAAAACATTCATAATCTGCAAATTTTGGGTTTAAACTATTTGCATTTAAATAACTTTCTCGTGTTTTAACTAAGTTATCCACCCATTCAGCTAAATAAACATCATCATAGTTTCGCAACAGTTTTACAAACGATTGTTCTAATAAATTTCCCAATTTTTTAGAGTAGGGATGATCATCGCAGTTCTTACCTTTACCACCGATCATACAAAGAATTTCTCCATCTCCGTATTTAACAAAAGTGAAATTTTCGCCATAAATTAATTTTTTTGTAAAAAAGTCTATTCCTACTTTTTCTTGTGCCTTAATAAAAAACTCATCTGGATATTTTTTTTTTAAAAGTTCCTGTATGTCATCAAATAATTCCTTTGAATTAGAAAATAAAATATCAGAAGAGCTTGATGTAGGTTTAAATGTAATTGATAATTCTTGATTTCGAACTCTAGTGTATGTCATTTTTTTCTCCTACCTTGAAACAACCATCATTAAAGAATCAAAAAGCTCTCTAGCCGTTTGAATAATTCTCGCATTAGCTGAAAATGCTTGTTGAAATTGGATTAGTGCAGCGGCCTCTTCATCAAGAGATACACCAGCTCTTTCATCCTCTAGCGCCTTCGCCTCGTCTCTTGAAGCCTCTGCATCCTGAACAGACATTTCTCCACTTCTTACAGTTGATCCAATTTCAGCAGCCGTTGCATTAAAAATATCTTGAAAACTTCCAGAATTTACTCCGTTAACATCTGATTCTTGAAGAGCTATCATTTGTAGAATATTCCGGTTATCACCAACACCCTCAGTATTATTTGTAATCGTAAATGAGTCATTCACAACTGCTTCACCGGTAAACCGTAAAGATTTTCCTGCACCGGTAATAATACCGTCGTCTGGAATTAATCGTGTGGCAATACTATGACCAGTATCTACATCTAAAATTTCTACTTTTTTATTATTTGTTGAATCAATTACTAATTTTAATTCAGAACTGTCAACAGGAGGAGTTGTTTCACCATATTCAGCAGCAATTTTCTTGGCACCCCCTCCTGTCATGACGATTATTAAATCCTCTGGTGGTAAATTTGTTAAAGACAAATTATTGCCAACAATAGACTTCATACTGTTAGCAGGAACTTCAACATTAATAGCTGCTGAGTTATTATAATCGGTACTGAAAGATTGGATTCTTAATTCCTCTCCAAGTACATTTAAGCGTACTTGATTTGTTTTGAAACCATAACTTTCTGCGGTCGCACCATCACTGAAATCATTGGTATTAATTGTTATATTATTCTTGTCTGCCTCTTTAATAATTGATATTTGCGCATTGGTATCGTCAACTTGATTGATTTCTGCTTCAATTCCGATAGATGAGGCTGGGGTTGCAAAATTATCGTTTAAATAAGCTTGAGCATAAACCGTTGAAAATGTATCTGCTGCATTCCCGTTTCCACCACCAAAACTTAAAAGTGTTTCTGGTGATTCAGTCGCATTGGTAAATGTCGATGCAAGACTAAAGGTATTAGCATCTATTACTTTTGCAAAATACGAGGTACCAGACGTCAGACCATTCATTGCTGTTCCGGCCGCCGTATATAAAACTTTATCTCCAGTTTTAAAACCGTGGCTTGCTGAAGTCAGGGTGGTCGATGACCCGCCAACAGAACTCGTATCGATTGTTTTTGAATTTGATCTCACAAACACACCAATTGGCGCTGTGTTATCATCTATTGAAATGTGAAAATGTGTTGAATCACTCCCTGAAGGAGTTGTAATTGAAGAACCTGTTATTGTTGTTTCAACAACTGATGATTCTAATCCAAATTTTAATGCATTAGTATCATTTGAAGAATCAACAGGAAATGAGAACTGTGAAGCTGAAATTGTTTTACCAGCCGATATATAGAGATTTTTTCCTGGGTCAAAACTATCTGCACTATTTCCACCGACATTTCCAGTTCCAATGGTTAACGGCGAAGGGCTAGCATTCGTTGCTAAAGTATAAGTACTAGCTATTTTAAAATTGTGATCATCAACCTTTATAGCAAAGTATGTCTCTCCGTCTATTAACCCATCTCTGGGGCTAGAAAAAGTGTCAGTTACACTTCCTCCAGTTCCTCCAGTAATTGTTAAAGCAGTTCCTGCGCCAGCGTTAGCACTAGTAGTTGCGAGTTTGAAGGAATTATCGTCCACGCGAATTGCAAAATACGTGGTACCATCAACTAGACCAGAAATTGGAAGAGAGCCGCCTGCTTTGTAAACTACTGGATCCTGTGTTGAAAATCCGTGATTTTCAGCATTAATAGTAACAGTTGAGTTGAATTGAGTTGTGTCAACTGTGACTTTCTCTGCAGCATTATAAGTCACAGCATCACCTGTTTCTAAACCATGCTCTGTTGATGTTATTGTTTCGGTTCCGTTAAGTGAAGTTGTATTTATAGTAATTGGATCTGCATCTTCAAAATAAGCAGTTAAAAGATCACTTTCACCACCTGATATTTCAACTTCACCATTTTTCATAGTAAGTGTGTAAGTTAACCCATCATGATTGATTCTAAAACTTGATCCATCTTCTGGAATTGTAGCTATTGAATTCCCAGAAATTTCTATGGATGGACTCGGGGTTCTAAGTTCTTCTGCTAATTCTTTAGCGACCTCTGATACTGAGAGGTTGTCAAGTCCTGATATGTCGAGTGTACCTGAAAAAGATGTACCAGAGCCAGTTGCTGGTATTGACAACCCATAGGAGATAACTGCACTTGATGCAGTTAGACCGTCAGGATGTCCAGCAGAGAAGTCACCCTCAAGAACAACTGGTTTAATTGTTTTAATTTCACCAGTGGAGGATGATATGATTTCATAGAAACCATCCCTAAACGAATTTTGACTACCTGTGACTGTAGTGCTTCCACCATCATTAGACGTACTTATTGATGATGAAGATTCTATTTGAAGTTCTCCACTAAATCTTGCTGCAGCAAAGCTTTCACCATCTATATCAATTGATACAGGTGTTGAAAAACTTAGATAATTATTTTTTAATACCTCTATTGTAAAAGGGTTTGTAAATTTGTCAGTAGAACTACCACCAGCTCCTCCAACAGTAATTGCTGTACCCAAAGATGCGTTACTAGATGAACTAGCTAGTTTAAAATTATTATCATCAACTTTTATAGCATAGTATGTTGTTCCACTGGAGAGATTAGTTAGATCTGTTCCTCCAGCAGTATAAATGATTTTGTCACCAGTACTGAGACCGTGCGCTGTATAGTTTATAGTATCGCTCGCTGCTGCGCCCAATGCAGTGGTATCTTTTGTGAGTGAATCTGGACCTGTAAAAGAGGTTATTTCAATATCATCGCCATCTTTATTTTCTAAAATTAAATGTTTTTTGTCACTTGATAAATTGGCAGTAACACCAGTTCTGCCTGAAAAATTATTTATTGTGTTAGCTAGATTTGTAAGATTAGTAGATAGAACGGAAGCACTGATAGACGCACTATTATTAACACCTGGTTTACTTTTCAGAGTAAAGGAAATAGTGCCATCTCTTTTCGGAGGAGGAAACTTTATTCTTGTTATAGCAGTGGCTTCAACACCTAATGTTGAAGCATTCGAATTAACTAATCCAGCCACAAACCCAGCAGAGGATTCTATAGGTACCGAAATATCTACTGATTTGTTAGTTGTGGTAGAATTAACTGTTAGTGTATAAGCTGAATTTACATGGCTAGATGGAACCTCTGAAGCAGCTCTTTGTGCACTTGCTGCAGTTCCATTAGCACCGTAACTAATCAAATAATTTCCTCCTGTTGTTGATCTGGATGCCTCTATACCTCTGTAGTTTTCTGTTCCTGTTCCGTTAAGATAGTCTGCTCTGTATTCTAGATGTTGTGAAAAACCATTTTCCTCAGTAAGGTACTCCGCAATTTCACTATCGCTTAAAACGGTACCCGCAAGATGCCTGCCTTCTCTTGTGAAAATTTGGATTTCGCTGGCATTTGTAATTGAGGGATTATTTACATTACCATTTATAGTAGTAGTAGAACTAATTGATCCAGAAGAAAAATTTTGATCGTTACTTGCTATCGTTAATGTGGATCCCCCTCCAGATGCAAACAAACCTAATGTTCTAAATGTATGAGCATTGCCTGATACATCTCTACTTCTGTTAAGAACATCAGCTATCTCCTCTACCGTTGAAACTCCAGTTAAGTCTACGGTAAGTGAGGTTGTATCTGCTAAGGTAACAGAAAAACTTGTAGCTGATGAAATATCTGATGAAGACAAACCAAATTGAAGCTCAGGTTGAGCTTTATAAGAACTCAAATTAACCATTGATGTTCCTGCAGGAATTATTGCAGCCCCTCCATCAACTGAGAATTCTGAGGCTGTTACTGGACTCAAACCGTTTGAGAAAACTGAGGCTAGATTATTAATGGTAGTTTTGTCTTCTTGGTTTATTAAAGCAATTTCCTCTAATTTTGCCGAACCTGTATTTGCAGAACTAGAACTTACTAGAGATGTTGCAGCAGCAGCAATGTCCTGTGGTCTTGTTAAAAGGAAATTCATTCCTTTAGCAGCACTTGTAGGGACGATGCTAAATTCATCACCGTTTAATGGTTTACCAAAAAATGAAAGTTTAAATCCATCTGTCTCAACAGTTGTTGTACCTGTTACAGGAATTTTTAATGTTGAAGCAGATAATGTCCAAAGATCAGTTTTTTCATCATAAATAACATTGTATTCGTCGCTTGTAATTTTATCAGGATCAGTTACAAACACGGCTACACCAACATTTGATCTGTTAGTAGGGTTTTCAACAGCCTCTAGACTCGAGACGGTAAACATTTGCGCTCCTATTTTACCATCCAGATTGAGACCAGACATATTTATTTCATTAAATTTTTTTGAAAGAAGTGTTGCTAGTGCGTCAATTTCTTTAAGTGTGTCGTCTGCAAGGGCATATGCATCGACTAAACCGGCAATTATACCACCTTGTATTTGGTTAGTAGCCACATTACCGCTACCAACAACTGGTTGAAGCCTTGAACCTTGTTCAATAACATCAATTGGAATAGTAGAGGGACTCTGATTTGTACCTGACGAAACTGCTGACTCGGGGTCAACTATAACCGGACCTGAACCAGTATTTCCTAATCTTACTTGGGCAGCTCCTTTATTAATGTAGTTAACAGAAATTTGGCAAACCTCAGATAACTGATCTATCAAAAGATCTCTTTGATCTAGTAATGCATTAGAACTTTTTCCTGATCCACCTGCAGCAAGCAGTTTTGCATTAATAGCTGATATTTGCTTTGACAAAAGATTAACTGAGGTAACTCCGTTTTTTGCCTTATCAAGTATTTGATTTTGTAATCTATCAATTCTATCTGAATAAAGATTAAATTGTCCAGCAAGATCCTTACCCTTTTCGATTGAAATTATTCTTGGAGCTTGATCATCTGGTGCAGCTGCAATTTGTTGAAGTGAACTAAAAAACTCTCCAATAGCATTACTTAAGTTAGCATCGCTTGGTAATAAAAGATTCTCTAAATCTTTTACCTCATCAAGGTATGTGTCTGCTTTCTGATACAATGATTGGGTCTGTCTTACTTTGTCAACCAAAAACTGATCAAATGCTCTTTTAATATCTTCAACACGAACACCTAAGCCAGTTTGATCTGAGATTTCAGTAACTCCACCCCCAGCACCTGTTACTTCCTCTAAAGCTGTTTGTCTTTTCTTATAACCATCAGTGTTAATGTTGGCAATGTTTTGACCAGTAACAGCTAAGGATTGTCTGTAGGCTTGAAGTCCACTTTTTCCTATGTCAAATAAACTTGGCATTATTTAGTGATTTTCCCTTTTCCAAATTGTCTCAACAATGCCTCTGCTATTCCAAAGTTTTGTGCACCAGCGAGTTTTTTTGAATATTCTTGATCTAACAGGCCTTGATAAGTTTCAAAAGCTTTATTGCCAAGAATATCATCTGCTAGCTTGGCTTTTCTTGCAGACTTGAGCATTTGAAAGACGTAAAGAGACTCAAACTCTTGTGCCACCTCTTCAAGTGATGACTGATTATTAATTTTATTCTTTTTGTTAATTAAATTATTATCAAGATTAAGTTTCATCTTATCTATTAAATTACTATCCATAATGATGTCCCTCTTAAATAATAATTAACTCTGCTCTTAATGCTCCTGCTTCCCTCAGTGCCTCAAGTATTGCAACCATATCAGTTGCTGTTGTTCCAGTTTCATTTAAGGCGTCAACTAATGTTTGAAGCTCAATCCCTGGGTCAAAAACAAAAGCTCTGGCCGGTTGTTCGTCAACCTCTATTTCAGTATCCTGCGCTGTGGTTGCAGTTGTACCAGCAACAGTTGCTGAAGTGCCGACAACTGTCCCAGTTCCCTCTGACAGTAGTTTTGTATCCTCCTGAATTTTTACTGATAAACTTCCGTGAGCAACAGCAGCAGGTGAGATTCTAACATCTCCACCAATCACAACAGTTCCTGTTCTTGAATTAACTACCACTTTAGCCTTTGGACTAACTGGTTCAAAATTAATGTTTTCTAGCAAACCAATGAAGGAGACTTTTTGAGAAGGATTCTTCGGGGTTTGCACTTTGATTGATGTAGAATCAAGAGGAATAGCGACGTCCGGACCAAAAGTATCGTTAATAGTTTCAGCAATTTTATCTGCCTGAGAAAAATCTGCCTGATGAAGATTAAGAACTATATTATCCTTTTCAAGGAAAGTATTTTCAACTAATCTTTCAACTGATGCCCCTCCAGGAATTCTTCCAACAGTTGGAGTACCTTGTATTGTGCTTGAACCATCGGCACCTTCAATACCTAGGCCACCAACAACTAAGTTTCCTTGAGCTATTGCATACACTTCTCCATCAGCACCCTTTAGTGCTGTCATTAGTAAAGTTCCACCTTTTAAAGACTTTGCTTTACCAATGGTTGAAACTGTTACATCTATTGTTTGTCCTGGCTTTGCAAAGGGTGGTAAGTTAGCCGTTACCATTACATTCGCAGCATTCGATGCATCAATATCAGCAGTATTCGCAATAACACCAAATTGAGATATCATCGCTGCAATACTTTGTTTAGTTAGGTTAACACTCCCATCACCAGTTTTCGCAAGACCAATAACTAAACCGTATCCAACTAGCTGATTAGATCTTACTCCAGCGACTGAGGCCATATCTTTAATCCTGTCTGCCTTAACCTCATTAACAGAAATCAAAACAGCAAAAAAAAGAATAATAATATTTGAAATAATTTTTTTCATAATTTTAAAATGGCGATATATAAGCAAAATATCTACTTAACCATCCCTTTGTAACACTGTCATTCATGTCTCCAGTTCCAGTGTAAGAAATTTGTGCATCAGCAACTTTTGTTGATGAAACTGTATTTGAAGAAGAAATATCCTCAGGTCTTATTACTCCTGCAAGTCTAATATATTCCGTACCACTGTTATACATAAGCTTTCTTTCACCTTTTACTTCTAAGTTTCCGTTTGGAAAAACACGCACAACTGTAACTGAAATTGTACCATTCATTGAGTTGTTTTGACCAGCCGTACCTGTTCCAGTAAATTTTTGTGTAGTTCCTCCTTTAAGATTATCTTCAACAACACCGCCAGGAAATAATAATTTTCCTATTAAAGATGATGGACCAAATAATGCCTCAGGAAGATCAAATTCATAGCTATCAGATTTAGTAAATGTTTCATTGCCAGAATTAGCAGCTGTAATGTTTTCTTCTAATGTAACCGTTATAATATCACCAACATTATTTGCTCTTCTATCAGATGCAAATAGTCCACCACCGCCACTGTAAACTGCACCTTCAAAAGTGTTATTTGGTGCTATATTAGTAAAATCTGGTTGAATACTTTTAAAGTCTTCACCAATTTTACTTTCCATATAAGTCGAGCAACTAAAAAGGGGTATTGTAAATAGTAGAATTAAGTATCTCATATCAACCTACAAGTTACTATTAACAAATCTTAGCATTTCATCTACAGATGTTATTGCTTTTGAATTTACTTCATATGCCCTTTGGGTTTCAATCATGTCAACTAACTCTTGAACAACATTAACATTAGATGCTTCTAATGATCCTTGGACTAATTTACCAAACCCAGCTGCAAATGGGTTTTCCAAGATAGGTGGACCACTTGCAATAGTTTCAACATAAAAGTTTTCACCGATTGGTTCCAATCCTCTTCTATTTTGGAAATCAGCTAACTGAAGCTGTCCAACTTCCTGAGCTTCAACCTGACCTGGGACTTGGACTGAAATGATACCATCAGCTGAAACGTTAATTTTTGTAGCCTCTGCAGGTATTGCAATCTCAGGCTGTATGATAAATCCACTGTTAGTTGTCAAAACGCCTTCGTCGTTTCTTGAAAATGCTCCATTCCTAGTATAGACAATCTGTCCATCTGGAAGAAGAACTTGAAAAAATCCTCCTCCATCAATCGCTAAATCAAGAGAGTTGTCGGTTGAAACTATACTTCCTTGTGAATGAAGTTTATTGGAGTTGACAATATTCACACCTGTTCCAACCGAAAAACCTGAAGTAAGTTCTGTATCTACAGAGGTTTGGGCGCCACTACTTCTTATTACTTGATAAAGTAACGACTCAAAGTTAGCTCTGTCTTTTTTGAATCCATTAGTATTTACGTTTGCGAGATTATTCGAAATAATCTGCATCCTTACTTGCTGTGCATTTAAGCCAGTTTTTGCAACATGCATTGCATTAATACCCATTTTAACCTCTTTCTAAGCTGTTATTAGATCTACAAACTGCAAACCTTATGCCATAGAGATATTAAAAAAACTTAATTTAATAAAATTTAGGAGTTACCGATTCTGGAGATTTTTCCCGAGTCAATATTAGATATACCATCCTTGGCCATCTTGAATAACATATCCAATATTTTTTCATTATCAAAAGGGCTAATGTAAACCCTTGTAGCTATCAAAAGAGCAAGCGCTTGAAACAAATCACCATCTGAGGTGGTTGGGTTCTTTTTAATAAATTTATCAATGATATTTATTAACTCCTCAGAGATCTCACCTACCTGCTCAGAACTTTTAGTTTCTTTATGAAGATCGAAAAAGAAATCAACATTGGTATTTTTATGAATGATTGTAAAAGGAAGCTTTTTCATAATATATTTATATAGATAGTAAATGATAAAATTGAAGGGAATATTGTGCATATTTTATTAATGCAAAACTATTTTTCCGATAATTAAAATCTTCAGAGACTATGATCAACATTATTGGGGTACTTTCTAAATTTAGTTTTATTTTATTTATTTCTACTTTTTTAACTTTAGGATACTTATTTCCAAGCTTCCTCTCTTCACTAAAGGACTTTATACCTCTTTTGTTGGGGTTCGTAATGTTTGGTATGGGAATGACTTTAAACTTTTCTCAAATTAGAAATGTACTTTTAAAACCACAAATTATTTTAATAACAGTTTTTCTTCAATTTGCTGTGATGCCACTAACTGCGTATTTTTTGATTCAAATTTTTACCATTCCATCAGAGTACGCTTTGGGAATAATTATCCTAGGGAGTTGTCCAGGCGGAACAGC
>CACCPY010000019.1 GCA_902547955.1 uncultured Alphaproteobacteria bacterium
CTGTGTTTCATAACCGATCCTACTTATAAATTGTTTTTTAAATTTGATCTCCTCTAATTCATCGAGATCTTTTGCAATAAGTAACGAAAAGTTTTTTTTTAAACCAACTAAGTTTGCTAATTTATTTTCTTTAAAATCCTTGTCCCATAATTTTTTAGAATCAATCATCAATGAGAGAAGTTGATTTTCATAAGGTTTTGTTTCTATGAGAGGTGCCAACATCCCTACTGATGCAGAAGTAGCATTTGCCGAAACATCTAATGTATCGAAAATCAAAACTTTTTTTTTGTTTTCAAGTAATTTTTTTGCAATAAAAAGACCTATAATTCCTGATCCAAAAATAACAATCATCTAAAAACCATTTTGTTTATTCTGATATAATACTATATTATTACTGATACCATGAGTGATAATTTAAACCTTAAGAAAAAACTGAGTAAACTTGCATTTGAAGTTACCCAAAACGCTAGTACAGAAAGAGCATTTAGTGGAGAATTAAATGATTTTTTTGAAGATGGGAACTATCATTGTATTTGTTGTGATGCGAAATTATTTAGCTCTAAACACAAATTTTTATCTAAATCTGGTTGGCCCAGTTTTTTTAAAGCAATTGATGATGTAATTAAATATACCGAAGATCAATCTTATGGAATGACTAGAGTAGAAGTGAGTTGTAAAAACTGTAATGCACACTTAGGGCATGTTTTTGACGATGGGCCTTTACCCACAAATAAAAGATATTGTATAAACTCTGTATCTTTAAGCTTTAAAAAAAATGACTGATTATAAAAAAATTTTTAGGGAATCCTTGGACGAATTAAAAAATGATGGTAACTACAGAATTTTTGCCGATTTAGAGAAAATAGCTGGTAATTTTCCTCAAGCATTAAACTACAAGGATAATAGTGTTTCAGAAGTCACTGTATGGTGCAGTAATGATTATCTCGGTATGAGTCAAAACGATATTGTTATCGAAAGTATGATTGAGGCTGTTAAAAAAGTGGGAGCAGGTTCAGGTGGAACTAGAAATATTTCAGGAACCAACCATTATCACGTCTTGCTTGAAAGAGAACTATGTTATTTGCATCAAAAAGAGGCAGCGCTATTATTTAATTCTGGATATCTTGCCAATCAAGCAACATTATCTACACTTGGAAAAAAATTACCAGATTGCGTTTTTTTTTCCGATGAAAAGAATCATGCCTCAATGATACAGGGTATGAGAAACTCTGGCGCAAAAAAAATAATTTTTGAGCATAACAATATAAATGACTTAGAAAATAAACTTAAAATAAACAAATCTAAATCAAAAGTAATTGTCTTTGAATCTGTTTATTCTATGGACGGTAATTTTTCTCCTATTAAAGAAATCTGTGATTTAGCTGAAAAGTATAATGCCCTTACTTTTTTAGATGAAGTTCATGCAGTGGGTATATACGGGAAGAGAGGAGCAGGCGTTGCTGAAGAACGAGGTGTAATGGAAAGAATAGATGTCATACAGGGTACATTAGCTAAGGCCTTTGGTGTCATTGGCGGATATATAACAGGGAATAGAGAGTTAATTGATTTTATAAGAAGTTTTGCTTCGGGTTTCATTTTTACAACGTCACTTCCACCATGTATTGCTGCTGGCGCTTACTCATCAATTAGACATTTAAAATTTTCTGATAAGGAAAGAAAAAAAATGTTTTTTATTGTAAACAAGTTAAAATCTTTTTTAAAGAAAAACGAAATTCCTTTTTTAGATAACGGTAGTCATATAGTTCCAGTTATAATTGGTGATGCTAAACTCTGTAAAAAGGCTAGTAACATATTACTAGATAATTATAAGATTTACGTTCAACCGATAAATCACCCAACAGTTCCAAAAGGAACTGAAAGACTGAGAATAACAGCATCACCTAATCACACTGAACGAATGGTTAAAGATCTAGCTAATGCTTTAAAAAACGTTTTTCTAGAGTTAAAAATATCCAAAGCAGCGTAAGACTAGGGTGATAAAATTTTTTTCCGCCAAATTTTATTTCTAAGATAATAAAACTCTCTTTTATGTATCCTGAATTCACCGCCTTCCCAAAACTCATATTCTATTGGGGTTATTTTGATCCCCACCCAGTACTTTGGTCTCGGAACTTGCTTATTTTTAAATTTTTTTGAGTATTGATTAAATTTCTTTAACAGACAAGACCTATTTTCAATTTCGGACGATTGTTTTGATGCCCAAGCCCCTATCTGACTGCCACGAATACGGGTTGAAAAATAATCATCTGAATCTTTTTCATCACAAATTTTACCCTTTCCTACAACTCTAATTTGTTTTTTTAAATTCTCCCAGTAAAAACACATTGACAAAAAATTGTTGGACTTAAAATGCTTTCCTTTATTACTCTCGATGTTAGTGAAAAAAACAAAACCATCAGGAAGTATTTTTTTTAATAACACCATTCTTGAATACGGTTTATTTTTATAACTAGTCGACAGATTAAATGCTGTATGATCAAATGTGTAGCCATTTTTTGCATCCTTATACCAATTTTTGAATTTTCTTAATGGATTCATTATTTCTTTTTTGAATGAAATGTATTATAAAAACAATAAACTTTGATTTCAAATTAAATTAAGTTTATAGATAATAAATCCAATGATAAATTTAAAGAATAAAAAAGGTATTATTTTAGGTATAGCTAATGAAAAATCGATTGCCTGGGGTATTGCTGAAAAACTAAATGAATGTGGAGCACAATTAGCTTTTTCGTACGTTAACGATTCCATAAAAAAGAGACTCAAACCGCTGGCAGAAAAATGTAATTCAAATTTGATCTATGAATGTGATGTTCAAGATGACAAAAGTATTGATAATTTTTTTTCGCAAATAAAACAAAATTGGAACTCATGTGATTTTTTAGTTCACTCTGTAGCATTCTCTGACAAAAACGAATTGAAAGGTAGTTATGTAAAAACTAGTAGAGAAAATTTCTTAAACACATTGAATGTTTCTTGCTATTCTTTTACTGCTTTATGTCAAAGAGTTTCCGATTTAATGAATGAAGGTGGACAGATATTAACTTTGTCTTATTTAGGAGCTGAGAGAGTAATGCCTCACTACAACGTTATGGGAATTGCAAAGTCAGCTTTAGAGACAAGTGTAAAATACTTAGCTGAGGATTTAGGAAAAAAAAATATAAGGGTTAATGCAATCTCAGCTGGACCGATAAAAACTCTTGCAGCATCAGGAATTTCAGACTTTAGATATATACTTAAATGGAATGAATATAATTCTCCATTAAGAAGAAGTACAAATATTGAGGAGGTCGGTAAAAATTCAATCTACTTACTTTCTGATTTGTCTTCTGGTGTAACTGGAGAGGTCATACACGTTGACTGTGGATATCACGTAGTTGGTATGAAAGCAGTAGACGCGCCAGATATTAGCGTAGAATAAAATGACAGGAAATACTTTTGGTAAAATTTTTAAGGTAACCACATGGGGAGAAAGTCATGGGTCTGGGCTAGGGTGTATAATTGATGGTGTGCCTGCAGATATTAAATTAGATGAAAAATACATTCAATCGTTTCTAGATAAAAGAAAACCAGGACAATCAAAATATACAACCCAAAGAAAGGAAGATGATAAAGTTGAGATTCTTTCTGGAGTATTCGAAGGTAAAACAACAGGAACACCCATTTCACTACTGATCAGAAACAGAGATGTAAAATCTAAAGACTATGCAGATATTAAAGACAAGTTCCGTCCAGGTCATGCAGATTTTACTTATCAAATGAAATATGGCTTCAGGGATTACAGGGGTGGAGGAAGAGCATCCGCAAGAGAAACAGCAGCTAGGGTTGCGGCAAGTGCTATTGCGAGGAAAATTCTTGGAAATAAAGTTAAAATTAGAGGTGCATTAATACAAATTGGAAAAGAAAAAATAAGTAGAAATAACTGGGACTGGAAACAAATATCAAAAAACGATTTTTTTTGTCCAGATAAAACTCAATTAAAAAAATGGGAAACCTATATTAATTCCATTAGGAAACAAGGATCATCAGTTGGAGCAGTAATCGAAATAAATGTGTCAGGAATTGATGTTGGTCTTGGTGAACCAGTTTTTGATAAAGTAGATGCATTGTTGGCTTATGGTATAATGAGTATACCAGCAGTAAAGGGTATTGAAATTGGGGCGGGATTTCAAAGTGCTGAATTAAGAGGTGAAGAAAATTCTGATCAAATTTTAGCCAAAAAAAAAAAAACTTCATTTAAGTCAAATAATGCAGGAGGAACATTAGGTGGAATAACTTCTGGTCAAGATCTGGTTATCAGATTTGTAGTAAAACCGACTAGTTCTATCTTAATTGAAAGAGGCACTATTGACATTCATGGTAAAAATACGAAGATAAAAACAAAAGGTAGGCATGACCCATGCGTTGGTATCAGAGCCGTGCCAATAGGTGAGGCTATGGTGGCGTTGGTTTTAGCGGATTTAAAACTTATTCAAAAAAAAAACAAATAATTACAACTCACCAAAATAAAATAGAAACTCCTTATTACCTTTTTGACCTTTTATAGGACTCTCAATGAATTTACAAAAATTTGGCTCAAAAGTATTTTTTATCCAATTTTCAAAATTTTCACATAAATCCTCGTGAATTTTAAAATTTTTCACAATCCCACCTTTTCCCACATTCTTTCTGCCGACCTCAAACTGTGGTTTCAACAAAACAATAATTTCAAACTTTTTACCCAGAAATTTTTTATTAGGCTCTAAAACTTTTTTTGCAGATATAAAGCTAACATCACAAACAATAAGATCTATTTCTTCAGTTATCATTTTTTTTGTAAGATATCTTGCGTTAGTTTTTTCTAATAAAATAATTTCCTTTTTTTTTCTTAGTTTCCAGTCAAATTGACCGTATCCAACATCAATTGCATAAATTCTTTTAACATTTCCTTTTATAAGTACATCGGAGAACCCACCTGATGAGCAACCAATATCCATGCAAACTTTATTCTTAACATCTAACTTAAATCTTTTCAGGACTGCATCTAATTTATAACCACCCCTTGATACCCAATCTTTTTTAAATTTTTTTAATGATATTTTTTGATTTAATTTTATTATTTTACCTGGCTTATCTACCTTCTTCTCCTCTACAAATACACCTCCTGTCATAATAAGAGAAACAGCCTCTTTTCTTGAAGTTACTAGCTTTTTATCAACAAGAAGAGAATCGAGTCTTCTATTTTTGAACTTATTTATAAAGAATTCGTTTTCAATGTTAGAAGTCATTTTTTTCTTGAAATTATAAAATTAGTAAGGTCAATTAGATTTTCTGCATCTTTACCAAACTTTTTAAGAATTTTTATTGAACTAGCTATTAATTCTTCTGATTTTTTTCTAGCCTTTTCTTTGCCCAGAAGTGAGATCAATGTCCCTTTACCTTTTCCAGAATCTTTTCGTGTTTTTTTTCCAATTTCCTTTTCATTACCTTCTATATCCAAAAGATCATCTTTAATTTGAAATGCAAGTCCTAAATTCGATGAAAAATTTTCAAACATTTTTATTTTTTTATTTTTTCCGGCTAATATACAAGGTGAAACACAAGAAAATCTAAATAATTCACCTGTTTTAAGTCTTTGTAAATTATAAATTTCTTTTAAATTAAGTTTTTTCTTTTCAGCTTCTAAATCTAGCATCTGCCCCCCAACCATACCTTCACAACCAGCTGATTTAGATAGTTCGTTTATTAGCATTATTCTTTTTTTGGAATCTTTATGTGTTTTATGATTTGCTAAAATTTCAAATGCTAAAGATTGTAAAGCATCACCAACGAGAATTGCTGTAGCTTCATCAAATTTTTTATGACATGTCTTATGTCCTCTTCTTAAATCATCATTATCCATTGATGGAAGGTCATCATGTACCAACGAGTAACAATGAATTAATTCTACACTAGCTGCCGTCCTAAAAGAATTTTCTTTTTTTACTCCTAATAGATTTGATATTTCCGTTAAAAATATTGGTCTTAGTCTCTTCCCACCAACATCAATGATATATTTCATTGCATTATACAAATGTTTAGAGCTAATTTTGTTTTTTGGAATTAAATCAACTAATTTTTTGTCAAAATTCTTTGAAAAAGAGGAAATCAAACTATCAATATGATTTTTACTTTTCATTAATCTTATTCTATTTTATTGTCGACTACTTTTTTAATTTTAACTTCTGCGTCCTTTAATTTTTTTTCACAGTGTTTTTTTAACTGAATACCTGTTTCGTAGACCATTATTGAATCATCTAAGCTTACATCCGTGTTTTCGATAAAATCTACTATTTTATTTAACTCATTAAAAGCTTCTTCAAAGCTCATTTTTTCGATATCAACCAACTTTAAATTTTTCATTTTTTAATCTTTTCTATTAGAAAAACTGATATATTATTTTTTTTTTCTTTTTTTAAAATTTTGATATTAATATTTTTTGCTAACTCCTCAAAGTCATTATCGGCTTTAGGGTCATCAACTTCAACTTTTAAAATATTGCCTGTATTAATTTCTCTAATTTTTTTTGCTAACTTTAAAACTGGAACCGGACATTTTAAACCAATAAGATCTAATTTTACTTGTTTTTTTAACATAGATTAATATTTTTTATTAAAGTATAAATATATATGAAATTATTGATAACAAATATATAGTAATCTAAAATGATTATTATTGTTGAAAAAAAATGAAAGTTGTAATTTATTTCCTTATTGGTGTTTTGCTATCCTTCAAGTTGGAGGCTGAAACGATTAAGATTGGTTCTCTTCAGTATGGAAGTGTTAATTGGGAATTAAAACTAATAAAAGAACTTGAACTCGACAAAAAAAATAATTTTAACTTAGAAATAGTAGAGTTAGCTAGTAAAAATGCTGCAGCTGTGGCACTTCAAGGCGGAGCTGTCGATCTAATTGTCACTGACTGGTTTTGGGTTTCAAGGCAGAGAAGCGAAGGTAGACTATTTAGTTTTGTTCCCCATTCAATGGCTGCTGGGGGTTTAATAGCACCAAAAGATTCAAATATTGTTGATGATATAGATTTAAAAAATAAAAAAATAGGAATAGCTGGAGGACAAGTAGATAAAGGCTGGTTGATATTTAGAGCATTTTACAAAAAAAAATATGGTGAAGATCTTATAAAACTAAGTAAACCAATCTTTGGTGCACCGCCTCTTTTAAATAAAAAAATCAAACAAAAAAGCTTCGATGCAATTTTAACCTACTGGCCCTATCAAGCAAAGCTTTTAACCGATGAAAATTTTGAAAAAATAATAGACATCAAGGACATACTCTCTGAACTAGGTATCCCGAGTGGCATGCCGGTGATCGGTTGGGTTTTTAAGGAAAAGTGGGGTGAAAAATCAACTGAAATTTTCAAGAACTTTCTGAAAGCCTCCGATGAAGCAAAACAACTTATGCTTGAATCTGACGATATATGGAATGATGTTCGTCCATTTATGAATGCAAGTAATGATAAATTATTTGTAAATCTCAGAGATATTTACAGAGAAGGAATACCAAGAGGAGAATTTTCCAAAACTCAACTAGAGGGATCAAAAAAGCTTTACTCCATACTTTCAAAAATTGGTGGAAAAGAGTTAGTTGGAAAAGCAACTGAGTTATCACCAGGGACTTTCTGGAGAAATTAATCAATGAACTTATTGAAGACAAACGCAATCTTAAGAATTGCATCCATAATTACGTTCTTTTTAATATGGCATATTTCAAGCATGTTTGTAGATATAGATCTTTTACCTGGGCCATCTGATGTTTCAAAAAAAATAGTAGAGGAGGCACAAAGCTCGGAACTTTTTTTTCATACTCTAATCACTCTTAAAAGAGTAACCATATCATTCATCATAGCGATGTTTGTCGGAACATTTTTTGGGATATATATGGGAAGAAATGAAAAAGCTAATGTTGCGTTAGATGATTGGTTAGTGTTAGGCCTTAATGTACCAGCCTTGGTAATAATAATACTGTGTTATGTATGGTTTGGTTTAAACGAGTTGGCAGCGATATTGGCTGTTTCACTCAATAAAATTCCAATGGTTGCAGTCATAATGAGAGAAGGTTCTAGAGCTATTGAGCAAGACTATTTAGATGTAGCTAGGTTTTATAAAATTAGTAAGGGTAAAATGTTTTTCAAAGTCATACTTCCCCAACTGTATCCGTATTTATTATCATCAGCAAGATCTGGTTTGTCACTTATTTGGAAAATTGTTTTAGTTGTCGAATTGTTAGGCAGAAGCAATGGGGTCGGATTTAAACTGTATGGTTTTTTTCAATTTTTTGACATTTCTGGAATTCTAGCATATACACTAGCATTTGTTATATTAATTATTTTTGTAGAATTTATATTAATTAGACCCTTTGAAAGAAAAATATCAGTTTGGAAGTAAAATGAATTTTGCAATTAAAATCGAAGAAAAATCTTTTCTCAATAAGCACAATAACAGTCGAATAAAAGTTCTTAAAGATATAGACATTAACATTAAATCCAAAGAGTTTGTTTGTATAGTTGGTCCATCTGGATGTGGAAAAACTACTCTTATGAATATGATTGGAGGTCTAATTAAAACCGAAGACCAAATCATTGAATTTAATGATAACAAACAAAGCTTTGATGAAAAATTTGGTTATGTTTTTCAAACTTCAAGGTTGCTACCTTGGTTAACTGTTAAGGAAAATGTTGCATTAGTGTGCGATGGCAAGCCCTTAAACGACGAAAAAATAGATGAAATTCTTGAAAATTTCGGACTTAAAGACTTTATTAATTATTATCCTAAATCAATATCTGGTGGGATGAGAAGAAGGGTTTCATTGGCTAGAGCTTTTATCAATAACCCAAAAGTTCTTCTCATGGATGAACCATTTGTTTCATTAGACCAGCCCACAGCAGAAAACCTTTACGAAGTGTTAGTTAATTACTGGAAAAAAAATCCAACTACAATTATTTTGATTACTCATGTTCTAAAAGAGGCAATTTTACTTGGTGATAGAGTACTTTTTTTTTCAAAAAATCCTGGAACAGTCGTTTTTGATTATAAAGTAAAGTCCAAAAGAAATCCATTAACTATAGATAATGATTTTGTAAATGAAGAGTATTGTGATTTGACAAAAAAATACCCTAATTTGTTAAACGGATTGTTATAAGCAGATGTCAGAATTGAACGATGGTTGAATTTGGAAATTACATAGAGAAAGGTGGTTTAATATTTTCCATACTCCTAGTGATGTCAGCGATTGGCTTAACAATAATCATATATAAATTCTTTGAGTTATATTTATTTAAAAAAAACGATTTTAAAAAAATTAATTACCTTATTAATGATAGCAGTTCAATTACCCAGTTTGAAAAAAATCTAGAACATCTTAAAGACAACAATTTTTTAAAAGAAATTGTAAATATTATTAAAAAAAAAACAGATACTCAACATGACCAAATCTTAATTTTAATAGAAAAAGAAACCGAAAAATTGAATAGATTTATGCCAACTCTGGAAATAATTGGACAAGTAAGTCCTTTGATAGGATTGCTTGGAACCGTTATAGGAATGATCGATTCCTTCAATGAGTTAGAGTTAGGTGGAAGCTTGGTTGATCCATCAATTTTAGCTGGTGGTATCTGGACGGCTTTACTCACAACTGCGATGGGACTAATTGTGGCTATTCCTGCATTAATTAGTCACTATTTCTATGATAGAAATATTTTAATCAAACATAAAAGTACAGAAGAATTAGCTCATAAATTAATAAACATTTCTTAGTTCATTAAGTGTTAGAAAAAAAAAAAATTAAAATAAACATTATTCCTCTAATAGACATAATTTTTTTAATGCTTGTCTTTTTCATGCTTGCAACAAATTTTTACGAAAAAAGAGACATGGAGTTTTCAATTGAAAAGAATATTTCAGAAAATTCTGAACTTAAAGAAACAACAGTAATAAAAATTCAGAAAAATGAATATGTTTTTGAAAACAAAAAAATTGAAAAAAAATCTCTTGAAGATCAATTACTTAAAATCTGGAACCAAGAAAGTTCTAAAAACTTTGTTATTTTAAATGACAAATCTTCTGAGATTAAAACATTAATATATATTTTAGATATTTTAAAAAAAAATAAAATTAAAAACGTAACTTTTGCAAATGATCCGTCTGAGAAAAAATAATAAAAAAAAAGAGTTTAATGACTCAATTAATTTAATTCCTATGATTAATTTAATTTTTTTACTACTGATTTTTTTTCTCTTAACAGGTGTTATTCAAAAAAAAGATGAAATTGAAGTTACCATACCGGAATCATTTTTTGGGAAAAAAAAAATTGAGTTAAAAGAAACACTCACAGTGAGAAAGGATGG
>CACCPY010000020.1 GCA_902547955.1 uncultured Alphaproteobacteria bacterium
TTTTTTTATTTTTTTTTATTTGTTGACAACTTAAAATTTTTAATCAGTAGAAAAAACTTTTGATTTAGAGTTTGCCCAACCTAAACTTTGCCCGGAATCTAGGGTTAAAACTTCACCTGTGACAGATTTGTTAATTATCAGGTAGTCAATTGCACTATTTATTTCTTCTAATCCAATCTGTTTTTTGAGTGGGGTTCGTAGTACCTGATTTTCAAATTGCTTGGGTGTTTGATTCTTACTTTTGAGAGTTGGACCAGGCGATACACCATTAACTCTTATTTTAGGGGCAAGAAAAATTGATAAACTTTTAGTTAGCGTATACAAGGCTGACTTACTCAAAGTGTAGGATGTAAAATACGGTGTAATATTTTTTACTCTTTGATCAATTATATTAATAATCAGACCATCTTTTTTTTTATAATTTTCAACATAGCATTTGGATAAGAAAAAAGGAGCTTTTAAATTTACATCAATATGGTTATCAAAAATTTCGTGCGAGGTTTTTTTTATACTGTCAAATTCGAACGCTGATGCGTTATTAATCAAAATATCGATATCTCCAAAATCCTTTTTTATTTTTTTAAAAAAACCTTCATAATTTTTTGCTTTTCTAAAATTGAATTGAAAAGCTTTAAACTTTACGCTTGTTGCTTTCAATAGTGTTTTTAACTTATCAATATTAGAATGTGATTTGTTATATTGTATAGCAACATCAAAACCTTTATTAGCTAAGTGTTTTGTGATAGAACTACCAATTCTCTGAGCACCACCAGTTATTAAAACTCTTTTAAAATTTTTCATTAATACCTAATTCTTTTTTTTCTAAAATCTTAATTTTATCTCTAATTTTCGCAGCCTCCTCAAAATTTAAGTTTTCTGCACATTCTAACATCTCTTTTTTAAGGTCGTTAATAGTTTTTTCTGTGTCAACTACAGTGTCTTTGAATTTTTTTTTCTTTTTTTCTTCATTTTCTATTGATTCTTCAATTTTCCTGAAGGTAGATTTTGGTATGATATTATTAATTTTATTAAAATTAATTTGTTTAATTCTTCGTCTAGCTGTCTCTTCAAGAGCGTTTTCAATTGATTTCGTTTTGAAATCAGCATACAAAATAGCTCTACCTTGAATATTTCTAGCAGCCCTTCCAATTGTTTGAATAAGTGATACCTGAGATCTCAAATAACCCTCTTTGTCAGCATCTAATATTGCAACTAAACCGCATTCAGGAATGTCTAAGCCTTCTCTGAGTAAATTAATTCCAACCAAAACATCATAATTTCCAACTCTAAGATCCTTAATAAGCTCAATTCTTTCTAATGTTTCAATATCTGAATGCATATACCTGGAATTGATTTGATTTTCATTTAGATAGTCCGTTATTTTTTCAGCATCTTTTTTGGTTAGTGTTGTTATTAAAACTCTAAGTTTTTTATCTTTCACCTTTCTACACTCTTCCATAACATCTTCTATTTGGTTTGAGGCTTTTCTTACCTCACAAATTGGATCAACTAATCCAGTTGGCCTGACAATCTGTTCTATGAATACCCCATTAGTTTTATTTAGCTCATATTCCCCTGGTGTTGCAGAAACATAAACTGTTTTTCCTTTGAACTTTTCCCATTCCTCGAACATCAAAGGTCTATTATCCTTGCAGGACGGTAATCTAAAACCATAAGTTGACAGAGTTTCTTTTCTGGACCTATCTCCTTTGAACATTCCGCGAATTTGAGGAATTGTTACATGAGATTCGTCTATAAATATAACCGTATCCTTTGGTAAGTATTCAAAAAGTGTTGGTGGTGGTTCTCCTTCTTTTCTTCCAGATAAATGTCGAGAGTAATTTTCAATTCCAGAGCAGCTCCCAGTAGCAGCAATCATTTCTAAATCGAAATTTGTTCGTTGCTCAATTCTTTGAGCCTCGATAAACAGCTTTTTAGATTCAAAAAACTTCACTCTTTCCTTTAGTTCTTCTCTTATTTTTTTTATTGCTAAATTAAGAGATGGTTTAGGTGTTACGTAATGACTATTTGCGTATATAGTTATCTCACTTAAACTTTTTGAAATTGTTCCTAAAAAAGGATCAAATTCATCAATAGATTCAATCACATCACCAAAGAAAGAAATTCTCCAAGACCTATCTTCCAAATGGGAGGGAAAGATTTCTAGAATATCACCTCTATTCCTAAAAGTGCCCCTAGTGTGAATATTATCATTTCTTTTATACTGAAGCTCAATAAGTCTTTTTTTAATTTCTTCTAAATCAATATTTTTATCTTTTTCAATTTTGAAGGTCATTGAAGAGTAGGATTGGACTGATCCAATACCATAAATACAGGATACGCTTGCCACAACAATTGTATCTTGTCTCTCAAGCAATGCTCTAGTCGCTGAATGTCTCATTCGATCAATTTGCTCGTTAATTGAGGATTCTTTTTCAATGTAAGTATCGCTTCTTGGAACATATGCTTCAGGAGTATAATAATCATAATAAGAAACAAAATATTCAACGCAATTTTCTGGAAAAAATCCTTTCATTTCGCTGTAAAGTTGAGCTGCTAATATTTTATTAGGAGCAAAGACCAACGCAGGTTTTTGAATTTGATTAATTACATTTGCAATAGTAAAAGTTTTACCAGATCCAGTGACTCCCAAGAGCACTTGATCTTTAGAGTTTTCTTCAATTCCTTGACAAATTTTTTCAATTGCTGAAGGTTGATCACCAGACGGTTTGTATGAAGATTGGATTTGAAATTTTTCCATGAAATAATAAAAAAAAAATCTAATATATTTTTGTTAAAGATTATATATAATTATAAAGTTGAAGTTTTAAAAATTTTTTTTCACATTTAATGGCTTTAATTTCAAAAAGATTATCTAGATTTAAACCATCTCTGACAGTAAAAATATCTCAAAGAGCAAGAGAAATGTCAAAAGATGGTGAAAAAGTCATTAGTTTGAGTTCTGGTGAGCCAGATTTTGATACTCCTGAACATATCAAAGACTATGCTGTAAAAGCTATTAATGATGGTTTTACAAAATACACCCAGGTTGATGGAATAGAAGATTTAAAAAAAGCAATTGTAAATAAATTTTCTCTTGAAAACAATTTGTCATATAAAACTGAGAACGTAACGGTTGGAGTAGGGGGTAAACACGTAATTTATAACCTCTTTATGGCTACTTTAGATTTAAATGATGAGGTAATTATTCCAGCTCCCTACTGGGTTTCCTACCCAGATATTGTAAGTCTGTGTGGCGGTAAACCGGTAATTGTTGATACGAAGATAGAAAATGACTTTAAGATCACTTCTGATGAATTAGAAAAGCACATTACAAAAAACACAAAATGGTTCATCATCAATTCACCAGGTAATCCTACTGGGGCAGTTTATACTAAAGACAATTTGAAAAAAATTTCTGATGTTCTTTTAAAATATTCACATGTCCATATTCTCTCAGACGATATTTATGAACATATACTCTATAATTCTGAAAAATTTTACAATATTATCAATGTTAATTCATCATTGAAAGAAAGAACCTTTATTATAAACGGTGTTTCTAAGGTTTTTTCAATGACCGGTTGGAGGATTGGTTATGGAGCAGGGGATAGAAACTTCATAAAATCTATAGCTAAATTACAGTCACAAAGTACAACAAATCCATGTTCAATAAGTCAAATGGCAGCCAAACATGCTCTTGAAAAGGACAAAGATTTTTTGGGTAAATGGATAAAAGAATTTGAGAGCAGGAAAGTTTACTTATTAAATTTTTTTCAATCAATAAAGGGTCTTACACCATTCCATCCACATGGTGCTTTCTATTTATATATTTCGTGTGAAGGTTTTATAAATCAAAAAGATAAAAATAACCAGGTTATTTTAAATGATTTAGATTTTGCCGAATATTTGTTGAATAATGCGAAAGTCGCTGTTGTGCCAGGAGCTGCATTTGGAAAGTCACCATATTTTAGACTTTCATATGCAACATCATTTGAAAAGTTAAAAGAAGCTTGTGAAAGAATTACATCTGCTTTAAAGAATTTCGATATTAAATAAATGAAAGTCTTAGTCTATGGTGTTGGTGGTGTTGGTGGATTTATAGGATGTTTTCTGGAAAAAACAAATTATGAAATTACTTACGTTTCTAGAGGAGATAGGTATAACTTTATTAAAAATGAAGGTTTAATTTTAAATAGTGAGATTGAAAATTTAAAATTTAAAAAACTCAATATTATTAACGAGTTGAATAAGGGTGAGCACTACGACATTATAATCCTAACGGTAAAGTTGTATGATTTTGACAATGTTTTGAAAGAAATAAAGCAAAAAGTTGTTGGAGATTACATTATACTCCCTTTTCAAAACGGGATATATGCAGAGGAGAAGATAAAAAATTTTTTAGGTATAGAAAAAACCTTTGGAGCAGTAGCACAAATTTCTGCCCATGTTGATAAAAATCAAACAATTCAGCATGTAGGTAAGTTGGCAACTTTTTTTGTTGGAAAGTACGATGGAGGAAGCAATGATTTTCTTGAGAGTTTTTGTCAAAATGTTCAGAGATGTAATCTTTCAATAATTTACAAAGATAATATTAAGGAAAAGATTTGGGAGAAATTTATATTTTTATCAGCTTATAGCGGTATGACTACACTTACAGAAAAAACAATAGGACAGATTTTTGAAAAAAAATCTTTAAAAAATAAATTTTTGAGCGCAATGAATGAAGCATTCCTATTATCAAAAAAATTTAATGTTAAATTTAAAAGAGATCCCTTAGCATTCTGGATAGAAAAAATTAATAGTATGCCCTATGAAATGACTTCATCTATGTACCTAGATTTTAAATCTAAAAAAAAACTAGAGTTAGAGTGGTTATCTGGATTCATCCTAAATTTAGGAAAATCTATGAATTTAGAGTCTAGGGTAAGCAATGAGATTGTAAGTGGAATAAAAGCTAAATAATTTTTTTTAAATTTAAGAAACTCTCTGCTTCAATAGCACTCATACAGCCCATTCCCGCTGCAGTTACTGCTTGTCTATAAATTTTATCTGTTACATCACCAGCAGCAAAAACACCATCTACATTAGTCTTTGTTGAATCTGGGGAGGTAATTATATATCCGTCATCATCCATTTTAAGTTTTGTTTTGAACAAAGAGGTTGCAGGAGCGTGACCTATAGCAACAAAAAAACCATCTATTTTTACTTCTCTCTGTGCTTTTGTTTTATTATTTAAAACCTCAATACTTGAAATACATTTCTTATCTTTATCTCCATTAACTTTTTTTACTTCTTGATCCCATAAAATTTCAATATTCTGTTTTTTCATTAATCTATCTTGTAATATTTTTTCTGCTCTAAGTTTATCCCTTCTGTGAATTATAAAAACTTTCTTGCATAAATTTGACAGAAATAATGCTTCTTCAACTGCCGTGTTTCCACCTCCAGCTACTGCAACGGTTTTGTTCTTGAAAAAAAAACCATCGCAAGTTGCACAAGCAGATACCCCAAACCCCATAAACTCTCTCTCACCTTCAATATTCAACCATTTTGCTTTAGCTCCAGTTGCAATAACAATTGAATAAGAGTAGAAAATTTCTTTTTCGGTCTCGACAACAAATGGAAATTTTTTTAAATCTACACTTTTTACGAAATCGTTAATAATATTAGTCCCAAAAATTGCAGCTTGCTTTTTCATTTGTTCCATAAGCCAAGGGCCTTGAATTGGATTTTCAAAACCTGGATAGTTTTCAACATCGGTAGTTATTGTTAATTGTCCTCCTGGTTCCAAACCAGATATAAGTGTAGGATCTAAACCTGATCTAGAGGCATAAATTGCGGCTGTGTATCCTGCTGGTCCAGAGCCAATTATCAATACATTTTTTACATTATTCATGTTCACGAAAAGTTAATTGAATTTATCTGATATTCCTTAACACCGTTTGGGGTATTGACTTCAATAACATCATTTATATTCTTATTAATCATAGCTTTGCACAGCGGAGCTGAAATTGAAATCAAATTTTTTTCAATATCTGCTTCATCAACTCCCACTATTTTATATGTATGTTTTTGATCATTACTCAAGTCTGTTATTTGGACTGTTGCACCAAACGTAACCCTAGAATTATCCAAAGACGAGGTATCAATAACCTCCGCTCTACTTATTTTATTTTCTAATTCAGATATCTTTCCTTCAATGAAGCTTTGTTTTTCTCTAGCAGCGTGATATTCAGCATTTTCAGATAAGTCACCATGTTCTCTAGCTTCAGATATCGCCTTTATTATGTTAGGTCTTTCAATATTTTTTAGAGTATCCAATTCGGATTTGAGATTATCTAACCCACCTTTGGTCATAGGAAATTTTTCAGTCATGGTTTTTAATTATAATGTAAAATTATAATAATTCTATTATTTATACAATTCTTGTAGTGGATTCACACTGAATTCAGTTTTTTTTATTAAATTTAAACCTGTAACAGCAATCTTTGCAGCTGAAATTGTAGTAAAGTAAGGAATTTTACTTCTTATCGCACTTCTTCTTATTGAAAAACTATCAGAGATTGACTTAACACCGCTAGTTGTGTTGATAATCAATTGAATTTTATTTTTTTCGATTAGATCCACTGCGTGCGGACTTCCCTCATTAACTTTTTTTACAATGCGTGCATTGACACCAAACATTTTTAAAAAATTTGCAGTTCCTCTTGTAGCAACAACATTGTAGTTTAGATTCTTCAATAATTGACTTAATAATAAAATATTTTCTTTGTCCTCGTCTCTAACTGAAATGAAAACTGATCCCGATAAAGGAAGATTATTGCCCGCAGCGATCTGAGATTTCAAAAATGCTAATGGAAATTTTTGGTCTATGCCCATGACCTCACCTGTTGACTTCATTTCTGGGCCTAAAATTACGTCTTCACCTGGGAATCTATCAAAAGGAAAAACAGACTCTTTTACAAATACATTTGATGTATCGTCAAATCTAAGCTTGAATTGATTTAACTTTTTACCAAGCATAATCTGTGTTGCTATATTGGCCAAGGGAATTCCTATGGCTTTACTAATGAACGGTACGGTTCTGCTTGCTCTAGGATTTACCTCGAGAACAAAAATTTTCTCATCTTTAATTGCAAATTGAATGTTAATAAACCCTATGATTTTTAATTTAATAGAAATAACATGGGTTAATCTTTTTATTTCCTTAATAATAGATTTGGGAATTGTTTGAGGTGGAATAGAACAAGCAGAATCTCCAGAATGTACTCCAGCTTCTTCAATATGCTCTAAAATTCCAGCAATAAAAACATCTTTTCCGTCAGAAATAGCATCAACATCAATCTCTTTTGCATCAACTAAAAACTGATCAATTAATATTGCCTTACCATTTTCTATAAAATTTGAATTAAAATAATCTCCTAATTCTTTTTCATTATTAACAATTTTCATCGCTCTACCCCCCAAGACATAAGAGGGTCTAACTACAATAGGAAAATCAATTTTCTTTATCGATCTTCTAGCTCCATTTAGGTTATAAACTATATCACTTTTAGGTTGGTGAATTTTAAGTTCTTTTATTAGCCTGCTAAATCTGTCTCTATCCTCGCATAAATCAATCGACTTGAAAGAAGTTCCAAGTATTCTTATTTTTTCTTTGTATAATCTCTCAGCCAATTTAAGTGGTGTTTGACCACCCAACTGAACAATTACGCCAGATAACTTATTATTTTTATTTTCCGCATTACAAACTTCTAAAACTGATTCAAAATCTAATGGTTCAAAATATAGTCTATCTGAAATATCAAAATCCGTTGATACAGTTTCTGGGTTACAATTAATCATAATTGATTCAATTTTCATTTCTCTAATTGCAAAGGAAGAATGAACGCAACAATAGTCAAACTCAATACCCTGACCGATCCTATTTGGCCCTCCACCAATAATTACTACCTTTTTTTTATTTGTTACCTCAGTTTCTTTTTCAAAAGAATTATGCACTTGATTTTTTGACCAAGATGAGTACATGTAGGGAGTAAAAGACTTAAACTCCCCTGAACAAGTATCAATATTTCTAAATGAAGCTTTAAATTTTTTTTTATCTTTAAAAACCTTTAACTTTTTTTTTGTAAAAT
>CACCPY010000021.1 GCA_902547955.1 uncultured Alphaproteobacteria bacterium
AGGAATAAGAATAAAGATGATTAATGAGTTAGATAAACTTAAGAGTAGTCAAATTTTAAATGATGAAACAAAAATCTACATCCGAAGAGGAGCAGGTGCATACATTTGCGGTGAAGAATCTGCTATGATCGAGTCTATTGAAGGAAAAAGAGGTCTTCCTAGGCATAAACCTCCTTTTGTCTCAAAAGTCGGGCTTTTTGGAAAACCTACCCTCAATCACAATATTGAGACAGTATACTGGGTTAGAGATATCTTAGAAAAAGGTCACAAATGGTATAGTGATCAAGGTAAAAGAGGACATAAAGGGCCACACAGTTACTCTGTATCTGGTAGAGTAAAAAATCCCGGTGTCAAGGTCGCACCTGCAGGTATAACTATGAATGAATTATTAAACGATTATTGTGGAGGAATGCAAGATGGTCACAAGTTTTTTGGATATCTTCCAGGCGGGGCATCGGGAGGAATTTTGCCAGCGGATAAAGCAGATGTACCTCTTGATTTTGGTACACTCGAAGAACTTGGTTGCTTTATTGGTTCTGGAGCCATTGTGGTGTTTTCAGATAAAGATAGCATCAAAAGTGTTGTTTTAAACTTATTAAAATTCTTTAATGACGAGAGTTGCGGACAGTGTACACCTTGTAGAGTTGGAACAGAAAAAGCTGTCAAACTGTTAGAAAAAAATATTTGGGATGAAAAGTTGTTAAGAGAGCTAGTCGATACAATGGGTGAAGCGTCAATCTGTGGTTTAGGACAAGCTGCGGGTAACCCTATAACTTGTTCTTTAAATTACTTTAAAGACCGATTATAATATTTAAATGACTGAATTTTTTCTCAATAACAAAAAAGTCAAAGCTAAAGATGACGAGACGATATGGACTGTAGCAAAAAGAGAGGGCATAGTCCTACCTCATTTGTGTTTCGCTGATAAACCAGGTTATAGAGCAGATGGTAATTGCAGAGCTTGTATGGTTTCAATAGAGGGTGAAAGAGTTTTAGCCGCCTCTTGCATCAGAAAGCCAACCGAGGGAATGAAAGTGATTACGAACGACGAAAGATCTACAAAGTCAAGAAAAATGGTCTTAGAGCTTCTAGTTACGGATCAGCCAGATAGAGAAACTTCACATGACCCAGATTCTCATTTCTGGAATGTAGCATCAAGCGTAGATGTTGCGAAAAGTAGATTTGATAAGAGGGAAAAAACAATTGTTCCATGCGAAGACGCCTCACACGTAGCTATGTCAGTCAACCTTGATGCTTGTATTCATTGTAATCTTTGTGTAAGAGCGTGCAGAGAGGTTCAAGTCAATGATGTAATTGGAATGGGTAATAGAGGTCATCATTCCAAAGTTATTTTTGATTTTAATGATCCAATGGGTGATTCATCATGTGTTAGTTGTGGAGAATGTGTCCAAGCCTGTCCAACTGGAGCTCTAATGGAGTCTAACCTGTTAGATGATAATGGTACAAAGAATGCTAAGCCTGACAGAAAGGTCGATTCATTATGTCCATATTGTGGTGTAGGTTGTCAACTGACGTATAATATTCAAGATGAAAAGATAATTTCTGTTGATGGAAGAGATGGTCCAGCCAATAAAAATAGACTTTGTGTCAAAGGAAGATTTGGGTTTGATTACATTCATAACCCTGAAAGATTAAAGGTACCCTTGATCAGAAAATCAAACAAACCAAAAAACCCAAACGAGAAACTGGACCCTCTAAACCCATTTACTCACTTTAGAGAGGCATCCTGGGACGAAGCACTAGATTTGGCTGCAGAAAAATTAAAAGACATATTAGACAAGTCTGGAGATAAGTCTCTAGCAGGATTTGGTTGTGCAAAAGGATCAAACGAGGAAGCTTATCTATTCCAAAAATTGATTAGAACTGGTTTTAAGAACAATAATGTAGATCATTGCACAAGAATGTGTCACGCATCCTCAGTTGCAGCCTTAATGGAAACTATAGGTTCTGGAGCTGTCACAGCACCAGTATCAGAAATTAAAAATGCAGATGTAGCCATTGTTATAGGGGCTAGACCTACACAAAATCATCCTGTTGCTGCCACATTTATGAAAAATGCAGTAAAGCAAAATGGTTTAAAACTAATAATCATGGATCCAAGAAAACAAGATTTGTCTAGAATAGCAGAAAAAAGTCTTCAGTTTACACCTGGTGCTGATGTAGCCTTACTAAATGCTATGATCAATACAATTGTTGAAGAAGGTTTGGTAGACAGACAGTATATCGAAAAAAACACCGATGGATACAAAGAATTAAAAGAACACATAAAAGATTTTACACCAGAGGAAATGACCGACATATGTGGAATATCTCCCAATGAAATTAGAGAAACTGCACGTTTATTTGCCAATGCAAAATCTGCAATGATTTTTTGGGGCATGGGAATATCTCAACATATTCATGGAACTGATAACTCCAGATGTTTAATCTCACTAGCAATGATAACCGGAAATATCGGGAGAAAAGGGACTGGGCTTCACCCTTTAAGAGGACAAAACAATGTTCAGGGTGCTTCAGACGTTGGCCTAATCCCAATGGTTTATCCAGACTATCAACCAATATCAGATAAAAAGAATGTTGAATTTTTTGAAGATTATTGGCAGACAAAACTCGACCCAAATCCCGGTTTGACTGTAGTTGAAATTATGGAATCTATATATGAAGAAAAAATTAAAGGATTATATGTAATGGGTGAAAATCCTGCAATGTCAGATCCCAATGCTAATCATGCGAGAGAGGCACTTGCTAAGTTGGAAATGTTAGTAGTTCAAGATATATTCCTGACAGAAACCGCTTATCTAGCTGATGTGGTCCTTCCTGCATCTGCTTTTCCTGAAAAAACCGGAACTTTTACTAATACAGACCGAAGAGTACAACTTGCAAAAAAAGCTGTAAACCCGCCAGGAAAAGCGAAACAAGACTTGTGGATTATTCAAGAGTTAGCCAAAAGAATGGGACTAAATTGGAATTATTCTGGCCCTGATGAGGTTTATGATGAATTGAGCAAATGTATGGACTCTATGAAAAATATTACATGGGAAAGATTGGTAAAAGACGGTGCTGTGACATATCCATGTGATGATGAAGATAAACCAGGTAACGAAGTTATTTTTGGTGAGGGTTTCCCAACAAACAATAAAAAAGGTAAACTTGTACCTGCAAAGCTTATTTCTCCTGACGAACGTCCCGACGAAAAGTTTCCTCTTGTACTTACAACTGGAAGACTCTTAGAGCATTGGCACACCGGCTCAATGACTGTGAGGTCAAAAGTTTTAAGCACGATTGAGCCACAACCATATGTTCATCTCTCAAAGAATGATATGAAAAAAAACAACTTCTCACAGGATGAGAAAGTTGAATTATCTACAAGAAGAGGAAAAATAAGTGTTAAGGTACGGTTCGACAAAATGATTCCAGATGGAATGGTTTTTATGCCCTTTTGTTTTGAAAATGCTCCAGCCAATTTGCTAACTAATCAAGCCCTAGATCCTGACGGTAAGATTCCGGAACTTAAGTATTGTGCTGCAAAAATAGAGAAAATCACAGCGTAATTTTCTTAACTTATTCCTTCATATGGTGTTTTGAATCTACCGGACTTATCAGTAAGTTACAAATAAAAGCTATTGCGAGTAACCCTGCCATTGCAAACATTGTGGTGTTGTATAATGTTGTTGATGGGTTAATTGTACCTTCTGGCATGTGCGGCATTAAGTTTGAAATTGTAACAGTTTTTTGTTGAACCAACAGAGTAAGATTTTCAATCGAAGAACCGTAAATTTCTTGGAATTTTTCAGGACTAATTTTTTGCACTAGCTCATTAATTGCATTATCCATGGACGATTGCCTTAACTGCGTGATAGCAACTGGTCCCAAAACACCTGCTGTTGACCAGGCGGTTAAAAGTCTTCCGTGAATACCTCCAACATACTTTGTTCCAAATATATCCGCTAAGTATGCGGGAATGGTGGCGAACCCGCCTCCATACATTGTAAAAATGATCATTGAAGCTGCATAGAATAAAATAAGGTAAGTTACAGCTGGGTTAATACTCATAGCTTTTGCGGTAAAAGGTATAGATAGATACAATAAAATGCCTAAAGAAAAAAAGATAAAATATGTTGGTTTTCTTCCAATAAAATCTGACATAGAAGCCCAAAAGATTCTACCCACCATATTAAAAACACTAATCATCAAAACGTACGTTCCGGCAAAACCTGCTGTTACAATTGCAGGTAAGCTTGGTTGGAAAATCTCGATCATCATTGTTTTAGCAACACCAATCACACCTATACCAGCTGATACATTAAAACACAAAACAACCCACAAAAAATAGAATTGTGGAGTTTTTAATGCTTGGTCGATATGAACGTTGTTTTTTGTAATGAGTCTTGTTTTTTTCGAGTCTTTAGGTGGTGTCCACCCCTCTGGCTTCCATCCCTCCGCTGGAACTCTATAAGAAAAAGCAGCTATAGTCATAATGAGAAAATAAACAATCCCAAGGAAAAGAAATGTTTGAGCTGCACCGCTTGATCCAGTCCCAACAATATAAACACCAGTATCGCCTGGTACTATCATCTTCGCTATATCATTTGCAGTTACAATGACAACTTCAGTCAAGTTTCCAGCTATATCTACAAACCGTCTTCCTCCTTCAGTTACTAGCTGAACAGATTCGAGTGAACCTAAATATTCGGGGGCTTTATAAAATTTTGCTAACAAGCTATCAATTGACACTTTTGCTATCATCGCACCGCCACCAAAACCCATGATAGCCATACCAGTTGCCATTCCTCGTCTATCGGGGAACCATCTAATTAACGTTGAAACAGGAGATACATAACCAAGGCCAAGACCAATTCCTCCTAAAACACCATATCCAAGATATAACAAATACAATCCGAGCCTGAGGACGATAGGCTCCGAACTAAGCATTGGTAGAGAAAGTGAAATTTGTACACCAATTTCATGTAAATAAATTCCTAATGAACCTATAAGAAATCCTCCTCCCCAACAACATGCAGCGACAAACCCAACCATTCTAGGACCGACCTCCTCTAACCACTTTCCTGCATAGGCAGCAGCTAATCCAAGAGAAACAATTGCAACAGAGAATATCCAAACCACTTGTCCAAGACTCCAGTCATCTCCAGACGAAGTAACAACACCTAAAATTTTAACGAGGGCTGGATTAAACATGCTCCACGCATAGACTGAACCAATACATAAGTGAATTGCAATTGAAGCAGGGGGAACTAACCATCTGTTAAAACCTGGTTTTGCAACAATGTTTTTTTTGTGTAATGTTTCGTAAAGACTCATTCTATTCTCCCCTTTTTGTGAAAAAATTCTTTATAAATTCTTTTCGCTTTCTCAAGATCATCAAGATTATTTACGTTAAAAAATGGATCATATCCAATATTGTTAAAATTTACTAGTCTAGTCGGGATTTTTTTTGTAAGTAAATCGATTTTCCTCTGATCATTTTTAATCGCAAGTTGAATATCACTTATTAAGCTAACATTCCACATCGAAAAAACTGGGTGTATTTTCTTGTTAGATTTTGCCATTACAATTTTTTCATCTTTTAATCCGCTTATGAACGATTGAACAATATTTTTTGGGAAAAAAGGAGAATCAACGGGAAAGACCATTAACCATTCGGTATTATTTTTTTTTGCCCAAATAAGACCACTTAGAATTCCGACCAGAGGACCCAAATTTCCAGCCTGGCAGTCTGGAACAAGTTCAATATTAAATTTTTCACTTTTTAAGTCACCAGCATTAAGTGCAAGATTATTGACTTGAGAAATTGCATTTTTAATAACTATATCAATTAGTTTCAAGTTACCTATTTTTTTTTGTGATTTATCAGACCCCATGCGCCTTGACAATCCACCACATAAAATTATTCCAAAAATTTTTTTTTTAAAGCTCATCAAGTCTTTTTTCGCCTGAGAGTATAATAAATTTTTTTCCCTTAGCTCTTCCTATAAGTGTAAGATTTGCTTTTCTTGCTAACTCCACTCCCCAAGCAGTAAAGCCGGACCTTGATATAACGATTGGAATTTTCATTTTTACCGCTTTAATAACCATTTCGCTTGTTAATCTTCCTGTTGTATAAAAAATTTTATTTTCTGTTTTTACTTTTTTTAAAAACATGTAACCTGCTATTTTGTCGATTGCATTATGTCTTCCTACATCTTCCATATAAACGAGTGGTTTATTTTTTTCGCATAAAACACAACCGTGGATTGCTCCAGCTTTCAAATACAAACTAGGCATTAGATTAATTTTTTTTGATAACTCAT
>CACCPY010000022.1 GCA_902547955.1 uncultured Alphaproteobacteria bacterium
GATGGATTATCCATATCAGAAGACCAACCCGTAGTCTGATTGAATGACGCTAACTTAGCAGGTTTCCTGACTTGTCGCTATAGATTCCGTCGCCTTCCCAAATTTAATCAGTGGCATAATAACTGAACTCACGACTTACAGTAGCGGGGGCTGTACTAGACTTAAACTAGTTTCCCTTTTAACTCTTGCGAGCACTAAGTATGATTAATATATTAATGTTTAACAAGATAATGTCAATTTAACTGCTAAAAAGTATGAGTATTTATGAAATAGATATAAAAAAAGCTAAGCCAAATAATTTTTCTCAAATTTTTTTTGGTATGGGGTGTTTTTGGGGTGCTGAAAGAAAGTTTTGGCATCTAGATGGTCTTTACACTACCGTTGTTGGTTATGCAGGGGGACACACCGACGATCCTAATTATGAAAAAGTTTGTTCAGGAACAACTGGTCATGCAGAAGTTGTAAAGGTTATTTATGATGAAAAAAAAATTAATCTTAATGAGTTGCTAAAAATTTTTTGGGAGTCACACAACCCAACCCAGTTAAATAGACAGGGCAATGATATTGGAACTCAATATAGATCTATAATTTTGACTGATCAGAAAAGTTTAATAAAACAGCTTGAGGAGTCCAAAGAAAAATTCCAGCAATTACTGGAAGCAAAATCGTTAGGAAAAATTCAAACTGAAATAAAAATTCTTAAAAATTTTTTTGTTGCAGAGGATTATCACCAAAAATATCTCTACAAAAACCCAAATGGCTATTGTGGTCTTAAAGGTCTACAAGTCAATTATACCTAAAAAAAGTATTTACCTAGACCCAAAGTAAATATTATCTGACCACCTAAAGCGTGAAGAACAATACAAGTAAAAAAAGATTTTTTTAAATACGCATATGTAAATATTGGAGAAACAATTGCGGTAATTAGAATTGCATGCACGTTATTAAAAACTATATGACCGTAAGAAAATACTATCATATTAAGTAGCGTCAAAAAATAAAAACTTCTTTCATTGGGAAAATATCTTTGAAAAAAGAAAACTCTATAAACAATCTCTTGAGGAATGACTGATAAAAAAGGATAGATTAGAATTACTAGTAGCCATAGTTCAAAGTTAGTTTTTGGAAAAATAAAAAGTAAGTCTTTGTCCACTAAAATAACATAGAAAAAACTGAGAGATAAAAATATGAGAGAAAATATTATGATAAATTTCCAGTCAACTTTTTTTCTTAGAGAGGTAAATGAAAAACTTTTATCAAAATAAAGAATAACTATTGATAAAGTAAAAACTAAATAAAGAGTTAGAAAAACTATTATTGAAGAATCTAAAAAAAAAATTGCGGACGGTAATATAAAGAAAATAAAAAAAAATTCGAACTTTCTTATGGGATTAGCCATTTCTTATCAATACTGAAATTTGAACTTTCTCTTAAAACCTTGAACATTGCTCTTCTGTGTCCTTGACTGGCTAAAAATAACCACTCAACTGAGCGAATTATAATTTTTATTACAGCAAAATTTTTTAAACCCTCGATAGATTCTTCATCATTTGGAGATTCATTTACAAATTTTTCAGGAAACCCAGATGATGGTTTTAAAACTTCAGTTCCAGGTTTGTGCTCACTGAGATAACATCTTCTTGACCAATTTGTTAATTTGTCCCAAGAAGGTTGATAGGACTTCTCAATTGTTGCCTGCCCATTAATTCTTAATTGTATCTTTTTTTTATCATCATAAAACAAACAGGAAACGTTATTATTACTTTCTATTTGATTGATTTTTCCTGATCTCAAATCACTGTGAATATTTAATTCAAATTTATCTTTATTGAATTTTCTTAAAATAACAGTTCTTGATTCTGGAGTTTTATTATTTATGGTGCACAGCATTGTGTAGTGAAAGCTAGACTTTCTATCTTTGACACCTCTACTCAAGAGATATTCTATTTCTTGGAGTGTAAGATCTAAATCATCATAAAACTTGGGAAGTTCTTTCATTTTTTTCTTAATTCAAACATAGTTATCGCTGCTGCATTAGAAACATTAAGACTATCAATTAATGTACTTTTTATTATGTTGATTCTAACTTTAAAATCACAGTTATCTAATAATAATTTTTTTATACCTTTGTTTTCTGAACCCAAAACGATAGCTTTTTTTAAATCATTAGGAACGGTATTAATTTCATTCTCTGATTTGCTATCTAATCCAACAATCCAGAAATTATTCTTTTTTAAAAATTCAACAGCTTTATTTAGATTTGTTACTTCCACAAGCTTAACTTTTTCAAAAGCCCCACTGGCTGATTTAATTAAAAAGGGACTAATCTCAAAGGAATTATGTTTGGAGTAAATTATAGTTTGCACACCAAATGCATAAGCTGTTCTAATAATTGAACCAACATTTTGAGAGTCGTTTAAAGAATCCAAAACGATAATTAAATCTTCTTCATTTTTGATATCTGAAATTACTTTTTTTGGTAATTTGTCTGAATATACAACAATTCCTTGATGAACCTTTTCGCCAATTAATGAGTCAATTTTTTTTCTATCAACAATTTGTCTCTCTATATTTTTAACATTTTCAAATAACTGTTTATTTTTTTTAAAAACTTCATCAGTCATTATTATTTTTTTAATATTTCTATTTTTGTTTAAAATTGCTGCAATTGAAGAGTGTAATCCAAATATGATTTGCGTTTCATTTACTGACATTTTTATATCTTATAAATTTATTTTTTACTTTACAAATTATAGAATTGCAAAGTATACCTTCTTTAAAGGAGGGATGGTAGAGTGGTCAAATACATCAGACTGTAAATCTGACGGCGTAAGCCTACGTAGGTTCAAATCCTACTCCCTCCACCACTTTAACCAATATTCAAAATTTCCAAAACCTTTTCTGGCGGTCTGCATATAAAATATTTTTTAAAAAAAACTAAAGGTCTTTGCATGAGGTTTGGTTTGGAAAATATCAAATTAGTTATTTCATCGATTTGTTTGTTTTTATTACTGAACCTAAAATTTTTATCACGTACGAGTTCAATTAAATCATCATTGAGATTTTCTAAAATATTTTTAATTTCATTCCTTGTCATTTGATCTTTTAAATATTCTCTGATTTCAAAATCAATATTATTATCTTCAAGAATTTTTTTACACATTCGTGATTTTGAACAATTATTATTATGGTAAAGTCTAGGTTTCATAACACAAAATTATTTACATTGATTTTATCACATGATAATCAAGAAAGTATATTTAATTGTTGCGGGTGTAGCTTAGTGGTAAAGCCCCAGCCTTCCAAGCTGGTTACGAGGGTTCGATTCCCTTCACCCGCTCCATAATTTTAGGGGTGTAGCTCAGTTGGTAGAGCGACGGTCTCCAAAACCGTAGGTCGTGAGTTCGAGTCTCTCCGCCCCTGCCATATCTAGATAGAACTTACAAATTTCTTAAGAGTTTCACTTGCGGGTCCTATAAAAGATTTTGTAAATAGTTCGCTTTTATTAGTTTTATCAATATTAAACTCATATAACTCAGCTTTTCTATTAGTTTTGTTGAGATAATCAATAAAGCCAGCCGCTGGATAAACATTATTTGAAGTACCAACCGATAAAAAAATGTCTGTTTTGTTAAGAAAATTATATATTAAATCTAGTCCTTTAGGTTGTTCCCCGAACCATACAACATCAACTCTAACTTGGCCCTTCGAATTACATCTTTTACAAATAAAATCAACATTCAATTCAAAGTCTAATTTGTATTTTTCGTTACAATTCATACAATACGCATGTTCTAGGGTGCCGTGCATATGAATTATTTTCTTGGATCCAGCTTTTTCATGAAGGTTATCGATGTTTTGAGTTACTAAAAGAAATTCTCCTTGCCACTTATTTTCAAGATTCGCAATTTTTTCGTGAGCTGGGTTTGGTTTAACTTTCAAATCATTCATTTTTTTTTTTCTTTGATTATAAAAGTCATTCACAAACTGTGGGTTCTTTATAAAGGCCTCGATTGTGCAAACATCTTCAATTCTGAAATTGTCCCAAAGCCCATCTTTTTCTCGAAAAGTTTCGATACCACTTTCTTTTGAAACACCCGCTCCTGTCAAAATAAAAATATTTTTTTTAATATCTATCAATATTAATTACCTCTTGAATTAAAATAGGTTTATGTTAACAATACAAAAAAATTAAACCAAATCAAAAATGAATAAAATCAAAGACTTTTACAAAGAAGTAAAACAAGAGGCCTTGAAGATTACTTGGCCTACAAAACCTGAGGTGATCACAACTACAATAATGGTTTTTATTTTCGTTTTTCTATCTTCGATTTTTTTTCTGTTGGTTGATAAGATAGTTTCATTTTTGGTTGAGTATATTTTATTTTAGAAAGTCAAAATGCATCAGTGGTATATATTACAAGTTTACTCTGGCAATGAAAAAAAAATTGAAAGAGAGTTACTCGCTCAGTTAGATAAAAAAGGTTTGAGAAAAAATATAGAACAAATTTTAATTCCATCAGAGGATGTAATTGAAATGAAAAAAGGTAAAAAAGTTAACACAGAAAGAAAGTTTTTTCCTGGATATATGCTTATGAAGATGATTATGGATGATGATATTTGGCACATTGTAGGAAAATTGCCGAAAGTTTACGGATTCTTAGGTGGAAAGAAAGGTGAGCCACTTCCAGTTTCTCAACAGGAGATTGATTCAATACTTAATCAGATGAAAGATGGTCTAGATAAACCTAAACCATCAGTGAGTTTTGAAATAGGTGAACAGGTAAGAGTATCAGATGGTCCGTTTTCGTCTTTCAATGGTATGGTTGAGGAGGTTGATGAGGAAAAAGCGAGATTAAAAGTTAGTGTTTCAATCTTTGGAAGATCTACTCCTGTTGATTTAGATTATTCTCAGGTTGAGAAAATTTAAAAAAAATGTATAAGAGTTCAAATGGCAAAAAAAATTGATGGATATATAAAATTACAGATACCTGCTGGTCAAGCTAACCCTTCCCCACCCGTGGGACCGGCTTTAGGTCAAAAAGGGGTAAATATCATGGAGTTTTGTAAAGCCTTTAATGCGGCAACCCAAAAACTTGAGCAAGGAATGCCCATACCAGTAACCATTACAGTATATCAGGACAAAAGTTTTACGTATGAGACAAAATCTCCACCAGTTTCTTTTTTTATAAAGAAAGCACTGAAATTAAAAAAAGCGTCTAAGACACCAGGCAAAGAGGTCATTGCATCTATAACAAAAAATGATATAAGAAAAATTGCGGAAGATAAAATTAACGATTTAAATACCGATAATTTAGAATCTGCAGAAAGAATGATATCAGGTACAGCAAGGTCAATGGGAATAAAGGTTGAATAAATGAGAATTACAAAAAAAAAAAAGCTAGTAAATAAAGAACTAAAGCACGGAACAGTTTTTAAAATTAATGATGCAATAAGTTTTTTAAAAAAACATACTTCAAAAAAATTTGATGAATCTGTAGATCTTTCCATACAGCTTGGAGTTGATGCAAAAAAATCAGATCAGCAGGTCAGAGGCGTTTTAAGTCTACCCAAAATGCCTGAAAAAAAAATAAGAATTGCTGTTTTCGCTGAAGGTGATGATGCGGATAAGGCAAAAAAAAATGGAGCGGATATAGTAGGCTCAGAAGATCTCGTTGAATCAATAAAAAAAGGGGATATAAAATTTGACAAATGTATTTCAACACCTGAGATGATGGTTAAGGTTAGTACTGTTGGCCAAATTCTTGGACCAAAAGGCATGATGCCAAATCCTAAACTTGGAACAGTTACTAAAAACATCGAAGAGGCTATAAAAAATATCAAAGCAGGTCAAATTGAATTTAAAACTGATAAAGCAGGGATTGTTCATGCATCTATTGGTAAAGCGAGCTTTACAGATGAGGATTTACAAAAAAATTTTAACTTTTTTTTTAATGAACTTAAAAAAAAAAAACCAGCATCTTCTAAAGGTGTTTTTATAAAAAAACTTTTTATTAATTCAACAATGGGTCCGGGCTTGCAAGTTGACCCAACAAGTGTTATGTAAAC
>CACCPY010000023.1 GCA_902547955.1 uncultured Alphaproteobacteria bacterium
GTCAGTGTTTAATGTTACTCCACTCCAAGCAGGTAAATACTTCAATAAAATTGATTGTTTTTGCTTTGAAGAGCAAACTTTATCACCTAATCAAGAGGTAGATATGCCTGTCTCTTTTTTTATTGACCCCGCAATAAAAGATGATAAATTTATAAATGATTTAAGTGAGATCACTTTGTCCTACACTATGTTCATAAGATAAAAATGAGTGAAAATCAAAAACATCCATACCATTTAGTAGATCCAAGTCCATGGCCACTTGTTACGGCCCTGTCTCTGTTAGTACTAGCTTATGGCTTCGTTACCTTCATGCATGATGATAAAGTTCTTTTGTTTGCTATTGGAAGTGTTGCTCTTATCTTATCTAGTTTTTTTTGGTGGAGAGATATTGTTAATGAATCAGAAGGTGGGAAATTTCATAACAAAGTTGTTCAGATAGGGCTTAGATATGGAATGATTTTTTTTATTGCATCCGAAGTTATGTTTTTTGCCGCGTGGTTCTGGGCATTCTTTGATGTTGCTTTTTATCCAGGAAAAGATAGTGCTGAGTTGATTGGTAGGCAGGAAGCTCTAGGGGGAGTTTTTCCTCCAGAGGATATTGAGTTAGTTCCTCCTTTTGGAATTCCACTTTTAAACACCTTTATATTGTTAGCTTCTGGAGGCACTGTGACATGGGCTCATCATGCTTTGAAAGTTAACGACAGAAGAAACTTCTTAGTATTTTTGTTTTTAACAATATTACTTGGCGTAATATTCACTGGTTTCCAAATTTACGAATACCAGCATGCAACATTTGCAATTGATGAAGGTATTTATCCATCGACTTTTTACATGGCCACGGGCTTTCACGGTGCACACGTAATTATTGGGACCATTTTTTTGATAGTGTGTTTTTTTAGGGGTCTTAAGGGTCACTTTAAACCAGAAAAACATCTCGGGTTTGAATTTGCTGCTTGGTATTGGCACTTCGTAGATGTTATTTGGTTATTTTTGTTTACTTTCGTTTACTGGTGGGCTTCTGTCTAGCCGGTAATGAATTTTACCTTTAACAAAAAAAACTATACCTTTAAGCCTAAATTCGTCCCTCTTGTCTCTTTTGTAATAGCCCTACTAATACTTTTAAGTTTATCGCTATGGCAAGTAAAAAGACTTGTTTGGAAAACTAATTTAATTGAACAAAGGGTATCAAATTTTGAGGGTGAACCTAAAAACCTTTTTGATATTAAAAAACCTAATGAGAATGAGTTTAAGAAAGTTTTTATTGAAGGTCAGTTATTAAATAATTTTGAATTTTTTATGCCAGCACTCAGCAAAAACGGTAACAATGGCTTTCATATTATTGTACCTATGGAAGTTGAAAAAAAAAAATTAATTTTGTTTGATACAGGATGGGTTCCTTTAGCTAAGAAGGAAAAAAATAAAAGATTGAATAATTTGATACAAGAAAAAAAAATATTTACTGCAGTTATCAGATTACCAGGAAGAAAAGGTTATTTTCAGCCAGATAATGATAACATTAAAAATTTTTGGTTTTTTGTTGAACCGAAATTAATGGAGGAAACGATTTCAATGAAGCTTGAGAACAGATTTTATTTAGAGGCTGTAGATAACGGACCTAATGGATATCCTCTTGGAAACCAAACTAGAATATATTTAAGAAATAATCACTTGCAGTACGCGATTACATGGTTTTTAATTGCACTCAGCTTGGTTGGTGTTTTTATTTTTGCAAGCATAAGAAAAAAATAATGAATTACTCTTCTACAAGAGGCCAAGATAATAATGTTAGCTTTATCGATGCGATGTTAAATGGCCTTGCAAAAGATGGTGGTTTATACGTTCCGAAAAAAATTATTAGATGAAAGTGAAAAAAGGGTTTATTTAGCAACTGCCCATTACGCAAAATTCATGGATACAGTTCAAAATTCAATAAATAAAAAATTAATGTATCCAAAATCACTAAGATCTATTTTAAATAAAAAGGAGAATTTCTTGTTGATAAAAAATGATATAAAAGATTTAGAAAGGGTAATCTCAGAGATAAATTAAGCATTTCCAGAAAAACTAGAAAATTTTGTAAAATCAATACCAGTTTTTTTTATTGCTTTACTCCACTTTTTTTCAGAATCAATATCAAATAGTAGATCTAGTTCTTCTTTAATATTAATCCAACTATTATTTTTAATTTCTTCTTCAAGTTGTCCAGGTCCCCAACCAGAATATCCTAAAGAAATAAAAAACTTTTTTGGCCCTTTATTTTTTGCGATATCGCTTATGATATCTGTTGAACAAGTAAGCTTGACTTTATTTGTAACTTTTAGTGTAAATTCACTTTTATAATCGTTTGAGTGAAGTATAAAACCGTTATTTTGATTGAGGGGACCACCAATGTGAAAAAGAAATTCTTTTTCTACTTGACTTTTTACATCTTGGATATGTAGTTTTTTAAATAACTCAGCACCTTTAATATTCATTATTTTATAATTAAGAACAATCCCAACTGCTCCATCTTTATTATGATGGGTAATGTAAATTATACTCCTCGAAAAAAAAATATCCTTTAATTGTGGTAAAGCACAAATTATATTTCCCTTTAAATAAGAACCTTTCATTATTAAATTATTACAAATTATTATGTTATATTCAAATGGAAGATATATAAGTTGATGATTACATTTTTTTTTCTAATTTTATTGTTTGGTAGTAATGTCAACGCTATTGACATTGATAACTCAGATGTCAATTCAACGCTCACAATTATTCCAGAGAATAATATTTCTTCTTATAATGACAATTTCTATTTTGGAATAAAAATAAATCTGGACGATGGCTGGAAAACGTACTGGAAAAATCCAGGAGATGCTGGGTCTGGGATTAAAGTAAAAATGGAAAATCAAAAGAATATTTTAGATTATAAAATTCTTTATCCATTTCCAAAGTCTTACACAGACCATGGGGTTAAAACAATTGGTTACGAAAATGAAGTTGTATTTCCCATTGAATTACAAATTAAGGAAAAAGCAAAAAAAATTTATGCTGATATCTATATTGAGTATTTGATTTGTAAAGAAATTTGCATACCTATCAATGAGGAAAGAACCATTAGTTATAAAATAAAAAAAAAATTATCTCAAAATAATCAAATTCTTAAATATTTGGATAGAGTTCCAAAGAGTGAATTAGGTATAGTTAAATTTACGGAAGTTTTTGCGAGAGATAAAAATACCTTTTTTATGGTCATGAATAATCCTCAAGAAAAAAAAATTGAAATTTTTCCATTTTCAAACGAGACTCAATTGACTTTGAAATCACAACATTTAGGTAAAAAAACCAAATTTTATTTTGAATCAGAAGAATCTTTGAAAAGTTTAAATAAGCCAGTAGAGTTCTCTGTTTCCGATGGAATGAATAGTGAAAAGATTTTCATTAATTTAAATGAGACTCCTGTTAAGGAAAATGTGATAAAATTTCTTTTTTTTGCCTTTATTGGAGGAATAATTTTAAACTTTATGCCATGTGTTTTCCCGGTATTATCTATTAAGGTTATGTCAATGATTCAATTGAAGGAGGTAGAAAAATTACAAATAAAAAAATTCTCCTTTTTGGTCATTTCTGGAATAACTTTTTCATTTATATTTCTTGCAATAACTTTAATCACTCTGAAATCGTTAGGAATATTTGTTGGATGGGGTTTTCAATTTCAAAATATTTATTTTTTAATTTTTTTATCTCTAATAATTTTATTATTTTCTTTAAATCTATTAGGTTTTTTTGAAATAATTTTGCCAAATTCTTTGTCAAATTTCTTTGATAAACTTGGAAGAAAAGAAAACGCTAGTGGCTATTTTTTTTCTGGAATGTTCGCAACATTAATGGCAACTCCCTGCAGTGCTCCTTTCTTAGGCACAGCAATTGGGTTTGCATCTTTGACATCAAATTTAAATATTGTTTTGATTTTTCTTTTTATTTCCTTAGGATTTTCAATACCCTATTTTTTAATAGTTTTTAAACCTTCTTTTTTAAATTTTCTACCAAAACCTGGATCATGGATGGTAAATTTTAAATATTTTTTAGGGTTTATTTTACTTCTAACTTTTTCATGGCTTCTCAGTGTTATTGGTGTGAATTTATTAGTAAATATTTTGTTATTTATTACAATTTTGTTCTCCTCAATTTTAATAATAAAAAAAGATAATATAACTTTTTTAAAAACAGTTATTGCATTAACAGCGAGTGGAATTTTCCTTTTTTTATTTCTCAATAGAAATGAAAATATAATTTGGGAAAAATTTGATGAAGAATTAATAACTAATTATAATGATAACAACAACTTAATTTTTGTTGATTTTACCGCTGATTGGTGTGTTACGTGTCAATTCAATAAAATCACTGCTTTGGATAACAAGAAGGTTATTAAATATTTTTTGGAGAATGATGTAAAACTTATCAGAGGTGACTGGACAAAAAAAGATGAAAAGATTTTAGATTTTATAAAAAAATATGAAAGATTTGGAGTTCCCGTTAATATTATATATAGTAAAAATATGAAGGAAGGATTAGTCCTTCCAGAAATTTTAAGCAAATCTAATATTATAGATAATTTTGAGAGGATTAAATAAAAATGAAATTGAAAAAAGGTGATTGTTTTCCCAAAGTTGATTTTTTTTGGTTGAATGACGGTTCTCCGGAGAAAGTAAGTTCAACAGATTTATTTAATAACAAAAGAATAATATTAGTTGGGGTTCCAGGAGCATTTACACCAACATGTACAAATGAACATTTGCCAGGATATATAAGTAATTTTGAAAACTTTAAATCTAAAGGTATAGATGAAATATTTTTTATCTCTGTTAATGATCCTTTCGTTATGCAAAAGTGGGGTGAAGCAGTTGGAAAAAATGAATTGAAATTTATTGCCGATAGTAACGGGGATTTTATGAAATCATCTGAACTTATGGTTGATCTATCAGCAGCTGGTTTAGGGAATAGATTATCAAGATTCTCTATGTTAGTAGATGATGGATTAATTAAAGAAATATTTGACGAGAACGGTCCTAGTTTAGATAAAAGTAAGGCTGAAGTTTTATTGGAAAATATCTAAATTTTCTCTGCCTCACCTCTCGCAAGTAAATCAACTTCATCATTATATTTATCTCCGCTATGCCCCTTGACCCAAGTCCATTGAACACTGTGAAAACTATGCAGATCATCAAGTTCTTTCCATAAGTCCAAATTTTTCACTTCTTTATTAGTTTTTGTTTTCCAATTGTTCAATTTCCAATTTTTTATCCAAATTTTTATTCCATCTATAATATATTTACTATCAGTAAATAAATTGATTTTTGACTCGGTTTTTATATATTTTAAGGCTTCGATAGAAGCAATTAGCTCCATTCTGTTATTTG
>CACCPY010000024.1 GCA_902547955.1 uncultured Alphaproteobacteria bacterium
ACAAAAATATTTAGAAAAACTATTTATTACAAAAACATTGAAACCAAAATTTAAAATTGACTTTGAGTACTGGCCGTACTCAATTCCATGATATATTTCATCAACAATTAAAACTATTTTATTTTTTTCACAATAATTATATATAAACTTCAACTCATTTTCTGAAAATACCTGACCATTTGGATTATTTGGGTTAGAGATGATCAAACCGTCAAGATTTTTGTAATTCACTATTTTTTTTAAATCAATCAGGTCTCTATCCGGAGTAGATGGGTCAATTTCAACTACGTTAATATTTAAAGCTTTGAGAATATTCCTATAGGCTGGATACACAGGATTAAATATACCTACTTTCATTCCTGAATCGAAAGCGGAGATAAAACTCAACAAAAATGCTCCGGATGAGCCATTTGTGATAAAAATTTTATTGGATTCAATATTTACATTATATTTTTTCAAATAAAATTTAGAAATTTTTAATCTTAACTCTTCAATACCATTCGATGGGGTGTATCCTGGTAAATTAAGTCTTAACAGTTTTTTAATTTCCTTAATAATAGGATCAGGAGTACTTATTTGAGGTTCGCCTAATTCAAAATGAAAAATTTCTTTACCTTTTCTTTCAAGGTTTGATGCTTTTGATAATAAGCTCATCACATAAAATGAATCTACATTAGATCTTATTGAGGGAAAATAAAATTTATTGTTCATAAAATATTCCAATTTAATATATATTTATATTTGAAATATGAGATTTTTAAAATTATTTTTATTTCTTTGTATAATTTCAAAACAAAGTAACTCTGCAAATCTAAATGTAGTTAGAGACGCAGAAACCGAAAACCTGTTCAAAGAAATAGCCATTGAACTAATGAAGGATTCTAAGTTTGATGCCAATAAGATAAGTTTTTTCATTGACAATCAAGACTTTATAAATGCATTCGTATTGCCAGGGCAAAAAATTTTTTTGACAACGAGGTTATTAATTGAAAGCAAAAGGATTGATGATATTGCTGGAGTAATTGGTCATGAAATCGGTCACATCATAGGTGGACATTTTACTCAAAGATTAAAAGCAATGGAGCAATCCTCAATGATTAATATAATTTCATCAATTTTAGCAGCTGGTGCAATGGCTGCTGGAGCTGGGCCAGCAGGAACTGCTCTTCTCATGGGAGGTCAAAAACTTGGAACTGGAAGACTCTTATCATTTTCAAGAACACAGGAATCATTGGCAGACCAAACTGCAATACGCTTACTAAAAAATTCTGGTTTTTCTCTCGAGGGTATGTTGAATATATTTAAAATTCTTGAAAGAAATGAAAGTTTGAAAAAAATTAACCCATATTTTTTGACACACCCCTTATCAAGTGAGAGAAAAAAGGTTATTCAAATGAATTTACTGAATCAGAATAAAAAAAATTTTAAATCTTTAAATTTAAAATTTTCGCTTGTAAAAGCAAAGGTGAATGGTTTTTTCTTAGAAGATTTTGAATTAAAAAATCTATATCCTGATTTGGAGTCCCTTGAAAGTCTCTATGCCTATTCTCTTAGAAATTATAAGGTTGGAAAAATAAATGTAGCACTTAAACTTGTTGATAAATGCATTAAAATTGATCCTAAAAACCCATACTTTCATGAGTTGAAAGGACAAATTCTCTTTGAGAATGGTAAATCGAATGAATCTGTTTTGGCTTTTAGAAGAGCCATTTTCTTAAAATCTGATGAAAAAAGCTTTAATCTTTTTCTAGCTAAATCCTTATACCATTCGGATGCAAAACAATCTTTTAGTGAGTCAATAGACTTATTATGGAAGTATATAAAAGATGATGACTTTCCCTATGAAGCTTGGCATTATTTAGGACTGAATTATGGGAAATTACAAAAATATGACCTTTCATCTTATGCTTTAGCTGAGAAGTATTTATTAGTCAATCAATTAGAGAATGCTAAGATACACATAAAGAGAGTAAAGCAAGTTTCGAAGGATAAAATTTTGTTGAATAAAATAACTGACCTCGAAAAAGAAATAAAAAAAAGAGAAAATAGATGAAAAAAATTCTAATTATAAATGGTCCAAATTTAAATTTACTTGGTGACAGAGAACCGGAGATATACGGGCGAAAAACTCTCCAAGACATAGAAAATGAATGTTGTAATGAATTCAGTAAATTAAAATTAGTATTTTATCAAAGTAATTCTGAAAGTAAAATCATTGAGCAGATTCATGCATCTAATCAATTTTCTGCTCTAATAATAAATGCAGGAGCTTTCACTCACACTTCCATAGCAATTCATGATGCACTTAAAGCAGTTAAAATACCAAAAATTGAGGTTCATATTTCTAATATTTATTCAAGAGAAGAATTTCGAAAAAAATCTTTTATTAGTCCAATAGTTGATGGTATTATTGCAGGATTTGGTACTAATGTTTACAGACTCGCTATTCTTTCTATCATGCAATTAAAAAAATGACAAAAATAGATAAAAAAATTATTGACGCTATTGATTTACTTTCAAAGTCAATGACAAAAAATAACTTATCAGAAATTGAAATATCCAATGGTAGTTCTGTTTTTAAACTTAAAAAACTCGTTAAGGAAAATAATGACTTTAGAAATAATGAAATATTCGAACAATCAATTTCCAAAAAAAAAGATGAGCCTTCAATATCTGAGAAAGCACTAAAATCTCCACTGGTGGGAACAGCTTATCTTTCTCCAGAGCCAGGAGCAAAAAAGTTTGTAGAAGTCGGTCAGACTGTAGAAATTGGACAAGTTTTACTTATAATTGAGGCTATGAAAACAATGAATGAAATTACCGCAGATAAAAGTGGCGTAATTAAAAAAGTTTTTGTTAAAAATGAGTCGCCTGTAGAATTTGGTGAACCTCTTTTCTTAATAGATTAATGCTAAAAAAAATTTTAGTTGCCAACAGAGGAGAAATTGCTCTTAGAATATTAAGAGCATGTAAAGAACTTAATATTAAAACTGTAGTAGTTCATTCAACAGCTGATGAAAAAGAAATGTTTGTGAGGTTGGCAGATGAAAGTGTATGTATTGGTCCACCTCAAGTAAAAAATTCTTACCTAAACATTCCTGCCATTATTTCAGCAGCAACGATTGCAAATGCCGATGCGATACATCCAGGTATTGGTATGCTTTCAGAAAACTTCAATTTTGCAAAAATAGTTAATGATCATGGGTTTACTTTCATTGGTCCAAATATAGATCATATAGAAAATATGGCTAATAAAATAAAAGCGAAATCCTTAGCAGAAAAAATTGGATTACCAATTATTCCTGGAAGTACTAAAAATATAGAAACTTTGAAAGACGCAAAAAAAATATCTGAAAAAATTGGTTATCCAATAATAATAAAATCTACAAACGGAGGAGGAGGTAGAGGCATAAAAATTGTCCAAAACGAGAAAGAACTTAAAAAAAACCTAGAGCTAGCAAGAAAAGAAGCTGAACAAAGTTTCGGGAATAATGAAGTGTACATAGAGAAATATATTCAAAATCCAAGACATATAGAAATACAAATTATTGGAGATAAATTTGGAAACATATTACATTTAGGAGAAAGAGAGTGTTCAATTCAAAGAAGAAATCAAAAAATTGTTGAGGAATGTCCGAGTCCAGTAATAAGCGAAGAAGAGAGAGAAAAAATTTGTAGACTTACTTTAGAAGCGATGAAAAAAATAAAATATTTTAATTTAGGAACAGTGGAATATCTTTACAAAGATGGTAAATTCTATTTTATTGAAATGAACACAAGACTTCAAGTAGAACATACAATAACCGAGCAAGTTTATAACATTGACATTGTTAAAGAACAAATTAATACATCCGGTGGAAAAAAAATTTCTGTTAAACAAAATGAAGTTAAAAAAAATGGGCACTCAATTGAATTTAGAATTAATGCTGAAAACCCTATAACATTATTACCCTCTACCGGTATTGTGAGAACATATCACCCACCTAGTGGTCCTGGTATTAGAATTGATTCATCTTTATACACAGGGTGTAATATTAGTTCATTTTATGACGGGCTTATCTCAAAAATTATATCAACTGGTAAAGACAGAATGGAATGCATTATGCGTCTTAAAAGAGCACTTAGTGAATACGTTATCGAGGGAGTTCAAACTAATATTCCAGTATTGAAAAAAATTTTAAATAACAATCAGTTTATTAAAGGAAACTTTCACATAAACTGGATTGACGAAATAATAGATTAAATTTTCAATGTTTTTATCTCCCGAAATTATCTTAAAAGCTTATACGAGGGGGATATTTCCAATGTCAGATTCCTTTGATGATCCTTTCATATATTGGGTTGATCCACAAATTAGAGGAATAATAAAGCTAGATGAATTTAAAATATCAAAGAGCTTGAGGAAAACTTTAAAAAGAAAAAATTATGTAATCAAAATAAATAAAAATTTCGACAAAGTTATCAACCTTTGCGCTAAAAATACAAATAGAGAAAAAACATGGATAAATAAACAAATTATCTCTAATTACACAAAATTATTCCAAATTGGGAAAGCAAAATCGGTTGAATGTTATTACAAAGATAAGTTAGCCGGAGGACTTTATGGAATAATAATAGGGAATATTTTTTGTGGTGAAAGTATGTTTAGTATCGAAAAGAATGCAAGTAAAATCTCCCTTGTTTATCTTGCAGCACATCTTAAAGAAGGTGGGTTTAAATTTATTGATACTCAGTTTTATTCAGATCATCTAAAGCAATTTGGTACAAAAAAAATAATAAGAAATGATTACAAAGAACTGCTATCCAATAACAAGAAGGTAGTCAAATATTTTCCGGAAAATATTTCAAATGATATCCTTAATTATTTTAAGTAAGTCATTCTTTTTTTAAGAAGATGGGATCTTCAATTAAACATTCTTCCAATCTTATGTCATACATCGCGTTAACTGGCAAACTTAAATATTGTGATGATTTGAATATCCATCCCAGAAACTCCTCTTTATTCTTTTGTGACTTTGGTATGTGATTTAAAATTGCTATATCGTCCTCCTTGCCATCTATTTCGACTTTTAAACATCTTTGAATTATAATTTTAGAATTATCCAATTCTAATGTCTGTGACAAAGGCATAATAAAAAAGTTTTTTTCCGTGGTGATTTTATTAATTATTCTGACTTTAGCCCCTTGACATTCAATTTCTTTAGAATTTAGTTCAAAAAAGAAAAAAGAAACTAAAAATATATGAATATATTTAACTTTAAAAAACAATTACTT
>CACCPY010000025.1 GCA_902547955.1 uncultured Alphaproteobacteria bacterium
AGGTTCGATAAAAATGTATCAATAAAAAATGCCTTAAAAAAAAATGAATATCTGAACAGTATTCAACTTGACGAAAGCAAAACAACATTAACTTTAAACTTTAAAAATGTCATTCATAATCCCAACATTTACTTTCTTAAAAAAAGAAATAACAAATATTCTAGAATTGTAATTGATTATCTTAGAAAGATTGAGAGAAAAAAAGTCATAGTTATTGATCCTGGTCATGGGGGTAAAGATTCGGGTGCTGTAGGTGTTAGGAAACAACTTGAAAAACATATAACTTTGGCTGTTGGTAAATTATTAAAAAAAAAAATTGAGTCTAACGGAAAGTTTGATGTTATTTTGACTAGAAACAGAGACATTTACTTAAAGTTAAGGGAAAGAACTAAGATTGCAAAAAAATCTAACGCAGATATTTTTATTTCTCTACACGCTGATTACAATAGAAACAAAAGAACTAGAGGAATATCACTTTATACTCTCTCGGAAAATGCATCTGACAAAGAAGCTGCTGCATTAGCAAGAAGAGAGAATAAATCTGATTTTTTGGGAAATGTGGATCTTTCGGATGAGACATCTGAGGTAACCAACATACTGATAGACTTAACAAAAAGAGAAACACTAAATCAGTCAAGTCATTTGGTAAATTTCTTAATAAAAGAGTTTAAAAATGATATGAATTTGTTACAAAGAACACATAGATTTGCTGGTTTTGCTGTTCTCAAATCTCTTGATATACCCTCTGTTTTAATAGAGATGGGGTATCTCTCTAATAAACATGATTCGAAACTTTTAACTGACAAAAATTATCACAATAAAATTTCCGATGATATACTAAATGCAATCGTTAAATACTTTAATTGGATAGAAAAAAACAGTATTTAGTTATTATGATTAAAAATTTATTAAATTTTTTATATTTAGCACTTATAGGACTTTTTGGCTTATTTTTTATAGTTGTTTTTATTTTTTATTTTTTTGGGAAAGATTTACCAAGTTTTGATAAACTCTCCTACTATCAACCTAGGTTAGTATCAAAAATTTTTACATCTAACGGTAACTTTCTTGAAGATTATTCCACAGAAAATAGAGTTTTCAGTAGCTATGACGAAATTCCTAAAGAATTGATAAATTGTTTCTTAGTATCTGAAGACATAAATTTCTTTAATCATATTGGCATTGACTTCAAAGGAATAGCCAGAGCTTTTTACAAAAATGTTTTGAAGACTTTTACTAATAAAAGGCTTGAGGGTGCCTCAACAATTACACAACAAGTTGCAAAAAACTTTCTTCTTTCAAATGAAATTTCTTATACAAGAAAAATTAAAGAAATAATCATAGCATTAAGAATGGAAAAGGTTTTGGAAAAGGAACAAATTATGGAGCTTTACTTAAATGAAATTTATTTAGGTAATGGTTCATATGGAATAGCAGCTGCCTCGTTAAATTATTTTAATAAATCACTTGCTAGTCTAGATCTTCATGAAATGGCAATGTTAGCAGCGTTACCTAAGGCCCCATCTACTTACAATCCCTATAGAAATCCAGTAAAAGCAATGAAAAGGAGAAATTGGGTCTTAAAAAGGTTATTTGATGAGAAGTTCATAGATTTGGATACATATAGCTCTGTTTTGAATGAACAAATTGTTCTTACTAAAAGTGAAAAAATTCTTAACGATAATGCATCTTTTTTTAAAGAAGAAGTAAGAAGAGAAATAATATCTAAGTTCAATGAATCAAAATTATATGATGGTGGACTAACTATTATGACTACATTAGATGAAGACTTGCAACTTAAAGCAGAGGAATCGTTTAGATCAGGATTAAAATCATATTCCTTTAGAAAAGGTTGGAATGGACCAGTTATAAATTTTAATTCAGAGGATAAAAAGGAACTTTTCGAAAAGTTTAAAGAGCCAGAGGGAATTTATGATGATGAATTGGGGTTGGTTTTAAAAGTTAAAAATGATCATGTTACTTTGATCAATAAAGAAAAAAAACAGATAAAACTTTTTAAAAATCAAATGTCTTTGATTAGAAAAAAAAAAAATGATTTAAAAAACATTTTTAAGCCTGGTGATGTTATAGTTCTATCTCTTGATAAAAATTCAAATTCATACAAGCTCAGTCAAATACCAAAAGTTAATGGTGGTATGGTTGTAATTGATAATTATACTGGAAGAGTTCTAGCTATGGTCGGAGGTTATGATTCTAGCTCATCTTTTAATCGCGTGACACAGGCAAAGCGACAATTAGGTTCATCCTTTAAGCCTTTTGTTTATATTGCTGCACTTGAAAATGGTTATACTCCAATTAGTAAAGTTCTAGATGCTCCATTCGTCATTGATGATATGTCGAAAGATGGCGTGTGGAGACCAACAAATTATGGTGATAAGTTTTATGGTCTTAGCACTTTAAGATTAGGTATTGAAAAATCTAGAAATCTAATGACAGTTCGTTTATCAGATCTAGTTGGTTTGGATAAAGTTTCACAAATATCTCAAGAGTTGGGTATTTACGATGATTTTCCTTTATTAATTTCAAGTTCTTTAGGTTCACTTGAAAGCTCTTTACTAAAAATTACTGCTGGCTATGCATCAATTGCAAATGGTGGATACAGAGTTGACCCGAGAATGATTGATGTAATTTATGACAAAAAAGGGAAAATTATATTCAATGGGGATGCAAGAAAATGTCAAAAGTGTAAAATTAATTTCGACAATTACTCTTCTCTTAATCGATTGGATTTGCCAAAAATAGTAAATAACACGGAAAGAGTTATTTCTGAAGATACTGCTTATCAGATGACATCTTTTCTGATGGGTGTAATTAAAAGAGGTACAGCAAAAAATATTAATGTCTTTGACTATCAAGTTGCTGGCAAAACTGGAACAACTAACGAAAATCAAGATGCGTGGTTTATTGGTTATAATTCTGAAATTACTGTTGGAGTATTTGTAGGCTATGATGAACCAAAATCTCTCGGAAGATTTGAAACCGGATCGAAAGTTGCAGCACCTATATTTAAAGATTTTATGAATAAAAGTTATTTAAAAGCTAAACCTAGACCTTTTAATATACCTGATTCAATAAAGTTCATAAATATCGATTTATTCTCCGGAAATCCTAGCAATACAGATTTTATAACTGAATCCTTTAAATATAACTTTAACTTTGACAAGAATTTAGATCTTAAAACTGATGATTCTGATAATCAATTAAAAGGGTTTTATTAATGAAATATGAACTGGTCCAAATTTCAAATAAGATTAAGGTTTTGTTAGAAAACCTGAGGGGGTTTGTTTGAAAAAAAAAATATTAAAAAAGAATTAAAAAGTTTAGAGGAAACTCTCGAAAAAGAAACTGATTGGAATGACTATGAAAAAATTAATAAAAAATTAAAGAAAAAAAATTATCTTTCAAATTTTATTCAATCATTAAACAATCTTGAGAAGGACTTTTTAGATACACTAGAATTGATAAATATTACTGAGGAATCAACCAACCCGCAATTATTTCTAGAACTTGAAAGTAATTTAAAATCAACTGAAAAAAAAATAAGTGTTCTTTATTTAGAAACACTGATGTCCGGTAAAGCTGATAATAAAAATGCACTTTTAGAAATACATTCAGGTGCCGGTGGAATTGAATCTCAAGATTGGGTTGAAATGTTATTTAGAATGTATTCTAGATGGGCTGAATCAAAAAAATTTTCTTTAATATTAATTGATCAGAGTATGGGAGAGGAAGCTGGTTTAAAAGCAGTTACACTAAAAATTGAAGGAGAAAATGCCTATGGTTGGTTAAAACTTGAAACTGGGGTTCACAGGTTAGTCCGTATATCTCCATTTGACTCTCAATCAAGAAGACATACAAGTTTTGCCTCAGTTTTTTGTTATCCAGAGATCGACAATTCTGTTAGTATAAATATTGCTGAAAAGGATTTAAGAATTGATACTTACAGGGCGTCTGGAGCTGGAGGTCAACACGTTAATAAAACAGATAGTGCAGTAAGGATTACTCATTTACCATCAAATATTTCAGTCCAATGTCAAAATAGTAGATCGCAACATCGAAATAAAACTTTAGCAATGGAAATGCTAAAGTCTAAACTCTACGAAATTGAAATAAAGAAAGAGGAGGAAGAAAACAAAAAAAATAGATCTGAAAAAGGGGATATTAGCTGGGGAAATCAAATTAGGTCATATGTTATGCAACCTTATACAATGGTTAAGGATCATAGAACTAATACAGAGGTATCTGATGTATCTTCTGTTCTTGATGGCGATATAGAAAAGTTTTTAGAAAGTCAGCTCACAAAATTTTCCTAAGAGAGATTGGAAATATAATCAAAAACCTCTTGAACGTGATTTTTAACCTTAACTTTTTTCCATAAATGTATAAGCATTAGATTTTCATCGAATAAAAAAGTAGACCGCTCTATTCCCATATATTTTTTTCCATACATTGATTTTTCAACCCAAACTTTAAATGTCCTACAAATATCTCCATCCTCATCAGATGCTAGTTTGAGTTCAAGATTGTGCTTTTGAATAAACTTAGCGTGCTTCTCAACACTGTCCTTAGAAACGCCGATCACATTAACATCAAGTTTATCAAATTCATTTTTGAAACTTGTGAAATCAATTGCTTCTGTGGTACATCCTGGCGTGTCGTCTTTAGGATAAAAATAAATTATAACTTTCTTTCCAAGTAAGTCTTTTTCAGTTAAAACTGTTTTATCATCTATAATTAGTTTTATATCTTTAAGTTTGTGACCAATTTCCATTTAATTATACTTTGTCAAATTTAATGTTAATTAGTTATAATAAAATAAA
>CACCPY010000026.1 GCA_902547955.1 uncultured Alphaproteobacteria bacterium
TTCAATAAAACCAGAGAGATCAATATTGGTAACTATTTATCTTGTTTTATTTATAGTATTGAGTCTAAATTTATTTCATGTCTTAGTGACCAAAGAAACTTATTATGAAAAATTTATAAATATTTTTATAACAAGCACAATTTTAAATATCTTAATCATATTTGTTTACAATATTCATGAAAGTGGCCTATTAACCGGGGATCTACAAATTTCTGGTATTAAAAAATACAAGGGTCTATTAAATATCTTTTCAATATTAGCTTTAGTTTTGTTTTTTTTTAAAAAAATCAAAATTATTTCTAATACCATTAATACTAATAATACCATCTCTTTATTTAAGTAATTCAAGTGCACCAATTTTAGGAATGTTAGTTGGTACTTTTGCTTTAATTGTATTTAAAATGCTAAAAAAATTAAATTTTAATAAAATTTTCTTTTTTTCTTTTGCAGTTTTTTTTTCAATTATTGCTAGTTTATTTATTAAAGAGTTACCAAAGAATTTTGATCAAAATTCAATAAATAATTATAATTTCAAAATCCCAATATCTGTTCTTGATGCACATAGACAATTTATATGGGGCTTTAGTTTGTCAAAATTTCGTGAAAAACCAATTTTTGGATATGGGCCCGATACTTCAAATTTCATTGAAGACGGTCAGAGAGTTATAGGATCAAAGTTTACTGGTACAATGAAATTTATTCCCAGTCATCCTCATAATTTTTTAATCGAATTAATATTAGAAACAGGCTTATTAGGTACCCTCTCATTTATAATGTTTATCATAGTGCTTAATTATAAAATTTTCTTAAAAGCAAATACTAAAGAAAGAGGATTTCTAATTTTTTTTAACGGTTATTTTTGGGGTGCATCACTTGTTAATTTTTCATTCTGGCAAGCTTGGTGGCAATGCAGTTATTTTTTTCTTTTATTTTTGATAGCCTCAAAAATAATTAAATTTTCAATTGAGCAGAGAAATGAAACATTTTAAATTTGGTGAAAATTGGAAAAATTTTTCTAACCTCATTGATAACAACAGATTAAAAGAGGCTGTTACTTCCCTAAAAAAACTAACCAATAAAAAAAGTTTAAATAATTTAAGTTTTCTTGATATTGGTTGTGGCTCTGGTTTGTCCTCCTTAGCGGCGATTCAATTAAATTGTAAAAAAATCTATGCTATTGACCAAGATGAACAATCCATTAAAACAACAAAAAAAGTTTTACAAAAATCAAGATTCAAAAAAGTTAAAGTTGAAAAAAAAGATCTTTTTACGCTTAATGAAAAAGAAAAATTTGACATAGTATATTCATGGGGAGTGTTACATCATACAGGAAATATGTTAGAGGCCATAAAAAAGAGCACTAAAATGGTTTCAAAAAATGGAATGTTAATTCTTGCTCTTTACAAGAAGACTAAACTTTGTAACTTTTGGAAAATTGAAAAATATATTTATAAAAGTTCTCCAAAAGTGATACAAAATTTTATTAAAAATCTTTTTATTTTTTTATTTAAGCTAGCAATGATTTTAAAACGAAAGAATTTTTCTAATTACATTAATGATTATAAAAAAAAAAGAGGTATGGACTTTTATCATGATGTCCATGACTGGTTAGGAGGTTATCCATATGAATCAATATCCTTTGAAGAAATTTCTAAAATAATGGATAAATTTGGTTATAAGATGATCAGAAGTTTCCAGGTAAAAAAACAAATAGGGTTCTTTGGCACCGCCTGTGATGAGTATGTTTTTAAGCTTAAAAAGTAATCCAAAGTTTGGATTTTATTACTCGTATTCTATAGTGCCTGGTGGTTTGGATGTTAGGTCATAGCAAACTCTATTAATGCCTTTAACATTATTTACAATTTCATTTGCACAAGACTCAAGAAATTTTTCTGGAAAATTGAATGTCTCAGCTGTCATTCCATCTACCGATGTTACTGCTCTTAATATACATATTTTTTCATAAGTTCTATTATCACCCATCACGCCAACGGTTTTCACTGGTAATAAAACACAAAAAGCTTGCCAAATTTTATTATAAAGGCCTTTTTCTTTGATTTTATTAATAAAAATTTCGTCTGCTTTTCTGAGTATCTCAACATTTTGTTTTGTTACCTTACCTAAAACTCTGATTCCAAGTCCAGGTCCAGGAAAAGGATGCCTATTGACAAATTCATTTGGTATATTTAGTTCTTTTCCTAAATCTCTTACTTCATCTTTAAATAATTCCCTTAATGGTTCAAGAAGTTTGAATTTAATATTTTTTGGAAGACCACCAACATTATGGTGCGACTTAATTGTTACGGAATGTTTTCCCATATTTGAAGATGACTCAATCACATCAGGATAAAGGGTTCCCTGAGCTAGAAATTTTATATTTTTTTGTTTTTTAGAATATTTCTCAAATACATTGATAAATTCTTTGCCAATTATTTTTCTTTTTTTTTCCGGATCTTTTACGCCTGAAAGTTTTTTTAAAAATGTTCTTGAAGAATTAACTATATCTAACTGGATATTAAAATTCTCCCTGAACAACTTTTTAATAGACTCTTTTTCATTCATCCTCATTAAACCAGTATCAACGAATAAACATTTTAATTTATCACCAATCGCTTGGTGAACGAGAACTGCTGTTACAGTAGAATCAACACCACCTGATAAACCACAAAGAACATTATTTTTTCCCACATTTTTTTGTATGGATTTTATAATTTCATTTTTAAAATTTTTCATGTTCCATTCTTTTTTACATCTACAAATTATTTGTACAAAATTTTTTAGAATCACTTTACCCTTTAATGTATGAATAACTTCAGGGTGAAATTGTACCCCATATATTTTTTTATTTGTATTTTGGACTGCTGCGGATTCACAGTTGTCACTTGATGCAATACTTTCAAAACCTAGTGGTAATTTTTTTATTGCATCACTGTGACTCATCCAAACCTGATAGGTTTTATTATTTTTAAATGTACTTCCAAATAGCATCGACTTTTTTTTTATTTTTAAAAAAGTTTTACCAAACTCTCTTTCTTTTGAATGAGAAATATTTCCTCCAAAATTTTTACATATTAATTGTAAACCATAACAAATACCTAGAATTGGTATACCTAAATTGTATATATATTTTGGAACCTCGGGTGCGTATTTTTCATCCACTGAGTTTGGGCCACCTGAAAAAATTATTCCCTTTACATAACTTTTTTTAAGGATACTTTTGTTTAATAAATGATAGGGGATTATCTGACTAAATACCTCAAATTCCCTGATTCTTCTTGCTATCAACTTTGTTACTTGGGATCCAAAATCAATAATCAAAATTGTATTTTTCATTTGTTTAATTGATAATTTGGCGATTCTCTTGTGATGGAAATACTATGTACATGGCTCTCTGTCAAACCCGCTGAAGTTATCTTAACAAAATTTGTATTTTTTTGAAAATTTATTAGATCTTTATTACCAGTGTATCCCATTGACGCCTTTAACCCTCCAATTAGTTGTTCGATAACTTTTTCAACTGGGCCTCGGTAAGGAACACGTCCCTCAACGCCCTCTGGGACAAATTTGTCGCCTGATACTTCCTCTTGAAAATACCTATCAGCTGAACCTCTGCCCATTGCAGCGATTGATCCCATTCCTCTGTAAGATTTATAAGTTCTGCCGCTAGATAGGAAAACCTCTCCTGGTGCCTCATCAGTTCCTGCTAAAAGTGAACCTACCATAACTACATTTGCACCAAAAGCTATAGCCTTGGCAATATCGCCTGAGAACTTTATTCCTCCATCGGATATAATTGGTATTTTAAATTTTTTTGCAACTTTATACGTTTCTGAAATAGCATGCAGTTGGGGAACACCAACCCCCGCTACAATTCTTGTTGTGCAAATAGACCCAGGACCTATTCCTATTTTTAATGAATCTGCACCAGCTTTAATCAAATCTTTTGCTGCTTTAGCAGTTGCGATATTACCAACAACAACAGGAACGGAAGGAAATTGTTTTTTAACATTTTTTAAAGTATCAATAACATTTTGAGAGTGTCCGTGCGCAGTATCAACCACAAAAACATCAACACCAGCTTTATTTAAAAAACTTGCCCTCTGAAGGCCTTCATTTTCCCCTACTCCAATAGCTCCACCAACTATCAGTCTACCTAATTTGTCCTTAGATGCTGATGGAAATTTTTCTGCCTTTTCTATATCTTTAACAGTTATTAATCCAACACATTTGTAATTTTTATCGACAACAAGTAACTTTTCGATCCTATGTTTGTGTAATAGCTTTTGTGCATCTTTCATGCTTATATTTTCTTTTACTGTGACTAAATTTTCTTTTGTCATTAGTGCTTCAACTGGTTGTGACAATTTTTTTGCAAATCGAATATCTCGGTTTGTAAGAATTCCTACAAGTTTTTTTGTATTCCTTTGTACAACTGGAATTCCAGAAATGTTAAATTTTTCTTTTATTATCAATGCCTCATTTAAGGAATTTTCAGGATTAATCGTCACGGGATTAACAACCATTCCAGATTCAAATCTTTTTACTCTCATAACCTCATTAGCTTGCTGTTCATAAGTCATATTTTTATGAACAATTCCTAGTCCTCCCATTTGAGCAATTTTAATTGCTAATTTTGACTCTGTAACTGTGTCCATTGCAGCTGACACTAATGGAATTTTGAGAGTAATATTTTTAGTTATTTTTGTTTTGACATCGGCATCGGAAGGTTTTATCGACGACTTTGATGGTA
>CACCPY010000027.1 GCA_902547955.1 uncultured Alphaproteobacteria bacterium
TTTTTTTGAAAAAAAACTTTCATTATCCTCCGGTAACTGGAGGAAAAAAAGCAATCTCATCTTTATTTTTTAAAATTTTATTATAATTTGTTGTGTATTCGCAATTTACAGCACATCTTAAGTTTTTGATTTGATCAAAACTTTTTTTATATTCTTCTCCTTTCGAAATAAGCTCTTCAATTAATTCATTTATGCTTATTTCTGATTTAAACTCTATGATGTCTTGATCTTTTCCTATGCTTTCTTTTATTTGTGCAAAATATAAAATCTTCAATTTAATATATCCTCATATTTAATAAAATTTAATTTTTTACCTTTCTTAATATACTTAACATCTTCATCTATATCAATTATACCATCAGATTGTGAGATTGATGAAATAATTCCTGATCCTGTTGTATTGAATTTTTCTAAGAATTGCTTGTTATTTTTTTCTGTAATCCATCCCCTGATCCATTCACGCCTTCCTGGTTTTTTAGTCATTGAAAAATTAGAAGAAATCATATTCTTTTTAATTTTTATATTTCTATTTCCTGACAGTATTTTTACATAATCAACAACTAGCATTAAGAAAGTGACAATTGCAGCAACAGGGTTACCTGGTAACCCTATAAAAGGCGTTTTATTTATTTCTCCAAAAGCAAAGGGTCTTCCAGGTTTAATTGCTAATTTCCAAAAATTAATTTTTCCATATGATGAAAGAATTCTCCCTATCATATCAGTATCACTGTTAGAAATACCACCACTGGAAACTAATAAGTCATATTTTGATGAATTTTTTAAAATTTTATTTTTAGTTTCATTAAAGTTATCCTTTATCACACCAAGATCAAATGCTTCACACCCAATTATTTTAAACATTGAAATAAGGGTAATTTTGTTAGCATCAAAAATATAATTTTTTTTTCTTTTTAGATTTTGATTTATTTCACTACCAGTAGAGAAAATTCCAACTCTTATTTTTTTGTAAACATCAACTTTTTTTAATCCCATTGAAGAAAGTTGTGCTAAATCTACAGACCTAATTTTTCTGCCTCTTAGAAAAACTACTTTATTTTTTTGTACATCTTCACCTTTTTTTCTTATGTTCTGATTTATTTTGATTTTTTTTCTAATTTTAATTGAATCTGTCAGAATTTTACAATCTTCTAACATAACAACAGCATTTATTTTATTTTTTTTTAAAATATTCGAACCAGTGAAGATTTTAATAGCTTCATCAGTTTTTAAAGTTTTCAGGTAGGGACTACTTGGTCTAGATTGTCCTACAACTTTAAAAATTTTATTATTTTTCTTAAAATTCAAAGCATATCCATCAACTGCTGAGTTGTCTTCCTCAGGAATATTAAATTTCGCAATTATGTCTTTAGATAAAATTCTACTTTCAGCTTTGTTTATTTCAACAATTTCAGATTTGTTAGAAAAATTTATACTATCTTTCATCTTTTTTTTTGCATCATTAGCTAATGTAAGCTTCGGCGTTTTATTCATCATTACCAATTTGTTTATTTATAAAAGATAATATTTCCATTGTGTCATTAAATTTAAAGTAAGGCAGTCCTGAGTTAATTATATCTTCAGTTGTTTGGTCACAGACTATTCCTTTAATGAATTTATCATTCAAACACAATAATTCTTTGTTTAAACTTGACCTAAAAACCTCTATTTTTTTTATTTCTAAACTCTTTAATCCTTCAACTAATATCAAATCAATATTTTTAGAAAATTTTTGTAAAATGTCATTAAAACCTATTTTTTCTCTCAGTAATCCGCTTATCATCGCATACTTTCTCTCATTGTATAAGATTACTTCTTCAGATCCTGATGAAATATGTTTAAAACTATCTTTACCTTCTTTGTCTATTTGAAACTTATGGTGAGTATGTTTGATTGAGCCAACCAATTTATTTGATTTTTTAAAAGCATTAATTAGTCTACATATTAGATCTGTTTTACCACTTCCACTCCATCCAACAATTCCAAAAATTTTATTCATTAAAAAAGCTTTAAATTTCTTTTAAAATAAATGTATCCAGTGTAAATAGTAACAATAGATGCAATGGTCAAACCAATATTTCCAAAATATAAAATAAAATCAGTCGCAAAATTGTCTTCTACTATTAAAAAACCTAATGATGTCATTTGAATCATTGTTTTCCATTTTGAAAGATTTGTTACACTAAGATTTTTACTTGAATGCAAAAAGAAATCTCTAAGTCCAGAGACTATTACTTCTCTTAAAATTATTATTAAAGTTGGGTATACGAAAATTCCAGAGATTTTGTTGTTATCAAGTAAAATAATTAATAAAGCTACTATCAAAATTTTATCAGCTATTGGGTCTAGAAATTTTCCAAAATTTGACTCTATATCAAACTTACGAGCGATGTATCCATCTAAAAAATCTGAAAAACATGCAAATACGTAAAAGAAAAGTGCAATCCAACTATATTTTGGTTGGTCCAATTCTATACAAATAATAATCCCTGGAATTAATAAAATTCTCAATATTGTTAATAGATTTGGTATATTGTTAAGTTTAAACAATTTTATTAAACTCCCTGTAGATTTTTTTTGCCATTTGCTCTCCAACTCCAGGTGTTTTTTTTAAATCTGATAAGCTAGCAGATTTAATATTGTCTATGGAGCCAAAGTAAGATAATAAACTTATTTTCAATTTCTTTCCTATACCATCAATATTATCAAAAAGCGAATTCTTGTAACCAATATTTCGTCTTATTTTTTGACTTGCTACCGCAAATCTATGCGCCTCATCTCTTAATCTTTGTAAAAGAAATAATTCTTTTTCATTTTCCTTAAAGTTTATTTCTCCCTTTGAGTTATAAATTTTTTCAGTATCTTTACTTCTATTTTTACCCTTAGCGATGCTTATAACGTCAATATTGAAAATTTTTTTTTCTTCTAACACTTTTAAAGCGATATTCAGTTGACCTTTTCCCCCATCAATTATTATTAAACTTGGAAGGTCTTTTTTCCACTCTGAAGAAAAATCAAACCTTCTTTGCAATACTTGTTTCATCATGAAGTAATCGTCATTTGTTTTATTAGATTTATTTTTTATATTGAACTTCTTGTAATGACTTTTTGCAAAATTTAGATTTTGATAGACTATCATAGAACCAATAGGGTTTGTTCCGTTTAAGTGACTATTATCATAAACCTCTATCTTATATGGAAAGTTAGATAAGTTCAGTCTTTTTTTAATTAGTTTTAAAGTATTTTGATCATTCATCTTATGATTGTTAAGATTTGATTGAACATTTTCTTTAACCATTTTTATTAATTCAAGTTTTTTTCCTCTTTGAGGGTTTCTAATTGTGACTAAATTATCAGCCTTTTTTGATATAATAGATGTAATAATTTTTATTTGATCTAGACTAAAATTTACCAAAATTTCTTTAGGAGGATTATTGTTTTTATAAAAAAAAATTAAAAATTGAGTCATTACAACACTTACTTCTTCTGTATCATTATCTGATAAAAAAAAATCTTTATTACCAAGGTTTTTCCCTCCTCTAAAGAAAAAAACTTGGACAAATGTTTGTTCATATTTTTTGTGATAAAAAATTATATCAAAATCCTCATCGCTGTTAAGGTCAGAATATTTTTCAAAAGAGATCTTTGATATTGCTTTGACTCTGTCTCTAAGTGAGGCAGCTGTTTCAAAGTTCTCTTTGGAACTTTCGAATTGCATTTGTGACACAAGATCCTGCTTGATTGTTTTATTTTTTCCTTTTAAAAAATTAATTGCTTGGTTTACTAACTTAGTGTATTGATGAGAATTAATGAGTTCTGTACAAGGAGCACTGCATCTTTTTATCTGATATAAAATACACGGTCTTTTTCTAGAATTAAAAAAATTGTCAGAACAACTTCTTAATAAAAAAGCCCTTTCTAATTGATGTAATACCTGATCAACAACATTAACATTTGCAAAGGGACCAAAATAAACATCTTTTTTATTTTGTTGTCCTCTATATTTTCTGATTCTGGGCCACAAACTACTTTTGCTGATTGATATATAGGGGAAACTTTTATCATCCATTAATCTAATGTTAAATCTTGGCTTTAATTGTTTTATTAAATTATTTTCTAAAATTAAAGAATCAATCTCGTTAGGCGTTTTGATAAAACTTAAAGAATCGGTTAAGCTAATTAAAGTTTTAATTCTTCTTGTTTGACGATTTTCGTCTAAATATGAAGAGATTCTTTTTTTGAGGTTTTTGGCCTTTCCAACGTATAGAGGTTCGTTGTAGACTCCAATAAATTTATAAACTCCTGATCCGTTAGGAAATGAAACCGAAGCTTTTTTTAATTCATCAATCCCCTTTTTATAATTATAGTTTGT
>CACCPY010000028.1 GCA_902547955.1 uncultured Alphaproteobacteria bacterium
CTTGAGAATTTTAAATTGACTAAATTTAGCCTTTCTAAAAGTTTGTTTTGCTTTTTTTTCTGTATTATCTGAGCTGTTGTCATCAACAATTAAAACAAATTTTTTAATTCTTTGAGACAGGATAGATTTTATAGTTTGTGCTATGTATTTTTGTTCATTTCTTGCGGGAATTATGAAACATATAGAAAAATTTTGTTTTAATACGCCTCTATGAATTTTTTGATTTTCGATCTTTACATTGCTTTTCCAGAATAGTTCATTGAATTGAAGCTTTCTATTCGCATAAAAAAAAAGCAAGTATAGCCAAGTAAAAAAAGGGATTGTTGATATTACTATTTCCACAAAATACTGCATTGACTCACTCAAAGTTGTAAAAATACAACAAAAAACTATTTTATTACAGTTTTGTGAAATTTTTTTCTTTTTTTCTTGAAAGCTAGGAATTTTTTGGTAAGTTATAGTTAATTGATTAATTATTGCACAGAATTTTTATTGCACAAATTTTAGGCATGTAACTTGAAAGGAATTGAAAAATGATCAAGAAATATTTACTTGTTGGAGCTTTAATAGCACCTTTTACATTGGCTGACAGAGCTAATTCTTTTGAATTTCCAGACAAACCACCATTTGGGGAGCTTTCTGCGAATGTTAGTTATTATACCAACTACATTTGGAGAGGCGAAGAACAAACTGGCGGTTTAGCTATTCAAGGTGGTTTTGACTACTCTGTTACATTATTAGATACTTACATTGATGCTTACGTTGGTACTTGGGCTGCGAACCTAAACACGAACGGATTTGGTATGGAATTAGACTATTACGGTGGTTTTACAGGAGCCATTCCTGCACTTGAAGATTATCTTTCTTATGATATTGGTATTCTTTACTATGATTATCCAGGTGCTTCATCTCAAGAGAGTGATGGAACAGACGGTACTGGTGGAAGTGGTACAAGAGGCATGGAATTCTTAGAGTGGTATGGTTCAGTTGGCATCTCTGGTTTACCTGCTGATTTAGGTATTTCATATTACTTCGGTTACTCACCAACAGGTTTTGCAAATAATTATGATTACACTTATCATAACATAAGTGCTGAAATACCTGTCCCGAGCACACCATTTACACTATATGGTGGAGTAGGTTTCACAGATTCCGACACAGCTAGCACTACTACCGGTTATGGTTTCACTGATTATAAAGTTGGTACTACCACTTCAATCTTTGGTTTAGATTGGGGTATTGAGTATACTACGACAACTGGATACGCAGCAAGTGGTGTAGATGCAGATACTACTGCTGGCGGTCAACACGTAGTTGGTTACGTATCAGCTAGTTTTTAATTCCTTTTTTATTGAACAGAGGGGCGAGATCTTGCTCCTCTGTTTTTTGTTTCAGCATATATAATTACTAAGTTAGTCAAAACGATTAAAGATCCAAATTGATGAAATAGACCTAACAATGTCGGCACATATAGCTTCAAGATTGTTACCCCCAAAACATACTGTAAAATAACAAAAACTCCCAAAAAATAAAAATATTTCCTTAATTTTATAAATACAGAATCATTAATTGCTTTATAGACTGTGTAAAGAATTATAAGAAGGGTAAGAGTGGCTAATATTCTGTGAAAAAACTGAATGAACCCAATGTCATTAAAAGCAACATGGAGAGTTAACTCGTTTACTTCTGAAATAATCGGTGGTAAAAAATTTTCACCCATCAATGGAAAGTTATTGTAGGCCCACCCAGCATTTGTCCCAGAAACAAAAGCACCAGAGGCTATTGTTAATATCAGAATTATAATTGAAAAAATTATTCTATTACTATGCCCCTTTAATTGTGAGTTTCTAACAGATCTTTCAAATGCGGTATTTTTACTTAAATAATTCCAAAATGAAAACACCAGCATAATGTAAATAATGAATGCTGTAGTTAAATGAGCTGAAAGTCTAAAATGACTTACATCCGGTTGGTCAATAAGTCCGCTTTTAACCATGAACCATCCCATAAATGCCTGAAAAGATCCGATACCAATTAAAATGATAAAAAATTTTTTTTCAACGAATGAGAGCTTTTTTGCAATCCAAAAGTAAATTAGAGGAATTATAAATGTGAAACCTATTAAACGGCCCCACACTCTGTGAAAGTATTCCCAAAAAAATATAAATTTAAATTCGGATAGTGTGATGTCAAAGTTTTTAAATTCATATTCAGGAGTCGCTTTATATTTATCAAAAAGTAAGTTCCAATCCTGTAAGTTAAGAGGCGGGATAATACCACCGATCAGATTCCATTCTGTCATAGACAAGCCAGAATTTGTTATTCTCGTAATTCCACCAATTATAACCATGGAGGCGACCATGATAATATTTAGTCCCATCCAATATTTTTTCGGATTATCAGTTTTAGAGTACATAATAAATTAATAATTATTTAAAAAGAAATAAAAATACATAAATTTTGTGTATATTAAATAAATTTACATAAAAGATTGACAAATTCACAGATATATTTTTAATTATTTTCATGAATTTTGATCAAAATGAAGTCAAAGAACTCAATAAAGAATTTAA
>CACCPY010000029.1 GCA_902547955.1 uncultured Alphaproteobacteria bacterium
TAATTCTAGTTTTAGTTGCCAGTGAACATAGAAAGGATGGTTTAACTTTTACAAAAAAATCCGTTGAATGGTTTAAAAAGGAAATAACATTTTGGAAAAAAGAAACCTTTCACTCACATTCCTCTTGGGTCCAACCAGAGTATGAATAGTTTCAACCTAAAACTTCTTTGTTAAACTCGTTAATCAACTTTCTGGTAATTGTTCTATCATTGAATTTATAATTATCTATAGAACTTATTGGAGTAATTTCTACGGCAGTCCCAGTTAAGAACGCTTCACTACAAGTTGATAAGAAGTCAATTTGAAAATGATCTTCAATTACATTTAATTGAAGCTTCTTTGCAAGATTTATTACAGTTTGTCTAGTAATACCATTTAAAAAACAATCAGGTTTAGGTGTGAAAAGCTCTCCGTTTTTTACAAAAAAAATATTTGCACCAGTTGCTTCAGCAATATACCCTCTATAATCAAGCATTAAAGCATCATCAAATCCTTTATTTTCTGCTTCATTTTTACTTAACGAACAAATCATATACAAACCAGCTGCTTTACTATCAGTTGGAGCTGATTTGGGCGAAGGTCGAACCCACTTAGCAACGGTTAAATTTATTCCATCTAAAAGTCTATCAGGAGAAAAGTATGAAGGCCATTCCCAACAAGCAATTGCGATATTGGTTGATCCTTTTTTAGCAGAAATAGCCATCATTTCACTTCCTCTCCAAACAACGGGTCTTATATAACCATTTATAACATTTTGTTTTTTTACCAGCTCCTCAACATTTAGACAGATTTTCTCCATTTCAAACGGAATTTTTAAATCAAGTATATCTGCGGATTTAAATAGTCTTTGGATGTGTTCATCTAATTTAAAAATTTTACCATCATAAATTCTTATCCCTTCAAAGACACAACTTCCATAATGTAATCCATGATTCAAGACGTGAACTTTTGCCTCATTCCATTCTTCGAAAGAACCGTTTATCCAAATAAATCCGTCACGTTTATCAAAAGGTATCATTTGCATATTTCATCTCATAAGTTAAAATTTATGTATTATATCACTATTAAACATAAATAAACATATTGATCTAAAAATTGAATAGTATTTATGGAAAAAAAATCGCATATTTTATGTATAGATGATGATGATAAAATTAGAGAGCTTTTAGAAATATTTTTAAATAAGCACAATTTTGTCGTTTCAACAGCAAAAGACGCATTTGAGGGAGAAAAAACCTCAGAATTATTTTCATTTGATCTAATAGTTCTTGACATTATGATGCCAAAAAAAAGTGGAATTGAGTTTCTAAACAAATTTAGGAAAACAAACACTAGTGTTCCGATAATTATGCTAACAGCTAATAGTCAACTAGAAAAAAAAACAAAATCATTTAATTTCGGTTGTGATGACTACTTAATTAAACCTTTTGAACCAATTGAATTAGTACTGAGAATTAATAAACTTTTGAATCCCAGAATTAACAAATTAAAAAAATCAAGTGAGTTTTTTTTTGGTGAGTTTAAATATAACTTAAATACTAAATCTTTGAAAAAAAATGAGAAACATATTGGATTGACTGGAGCGGAACAATATCTGCTTGAAATTTTAGTTAACAATATAAACAAAGAGGTATCTAGAGAGTTTGTAATTCAAAAACTTAAACTTGATTCAAACCTACGCTCCATTGATGTTTTAGTTAACAGATTAAGAAAAAAAATTACATCGAGCGGAAATACATCATTTTTAAAAACGATCAGAGGAAAAGGTTACATGTTAATCAGTGAATATGAATAAAGTGTTAAAAAAATATTTACCTAAAAAAATTCTTCCAAGACTACTATTAATTTTCTTGTTACCCCTCATTTTTACCCAATGTTTATTAGTTTTCTTTTTTTATGATAGACATTGGGAAAAAATAATCACGAGGTTTTCTAATATTGCTATAAATCAAATAAATTTAATCAAAAATGAGTATAAAATCAACGGTCTAGAGAGAGCGAAAGAAGTCGCTAATAAGCTTAATATTGAACTACTTATAGTTGAGGAAAAAGAACTTATAAAAGAAAAAAATACTTTTTTAAAAAAAAAAATTGAAACAAATATTCAAAATAGGGTTGGTAAAGATACATTTTTGATTTTTGGTGAAAACGTTATTAATGTATTTAACAAAGATAAAGAAAATTATATGTTAATAAAATTTCCCAAAAAATATTTATTGAGCGAAACACCAATAATATTATTTTTATGGATTATCTCAATATCACTAATACTTTCACTAATTGCATTTCTTTTTCTAAGAATTCAAATTAGAGCAATTCAAAGACTCGCAAAATCCGCAGAGGAATTTGGAGAAGGTAAAAATGTGAAAAAATTTAAACCCGAGGGAGCTATGGAAATAAGACAAGCAGGAGCAACATTCATGAAAATGAGAAATAGAATAAATAATTATATTTCTCAAAGGACAAACTTTTTAACAGGAATCTCCCACGATCTCGGAACAGTTTTAACAAGAATTA
>CACCPY010000030.1 GCA_902547955.1 uncultured Alphaproteobacteria bacterium
GAATTAAATTTCTTAAAAAATTTTTTTAAATCAAAGGATATTAAAAATGATAATATAAAATTAATTAATGCGTTTTCTGATCACTTGCTAAAAATCCTCGAAGTGAAAGATAAAATTAAACGTGGGCATGAAAAAAGTTTTGCTATAAAGGCATTACGACCTCCAATCTTTTTCAAATATCTTTCTGATTTTGCAAGGCAGGTTGATCTCTGGGAAGAAAAAGAAATCAACCATTTTTTAAGGAAGCTATACATTTGTCAGTCATATTATTTAAAAAATTTTAAGTCTAATAAATTTACTTTGTATTTTTTATTTCTGAAAATTCTCAATTTAAAAAAAGTTATTTAAAGCGTTTTTATAAAAGTTTTCAATTCTTTAAGAATTTGTTTTTTTTCTTTTGACGTATCTATTTCTAAAGAAATAAACCTCCTGAAAAAACTTAAATTGTATCTCTGATTTAGTAAAATTTTTTTAAATTTAATCTCATCCATTTCTTTTCTTTTTAAAACCCTTTCTTTTTGAATCTCCTTATTAACTTTCAACAAAATTATTTTATCAAATGTGGCGTGTATTTTTTTTTCAAACACAAGTGGCACATCAAAAAAAATGATTGTTTTTGATGAATTCTTTTTTTTAAATTTTTCCTTCTGTATTTCTAATAAAGGGTACAAAATTTGCTCAAGTTTTTTTAACTCTTTTTTATCTGAAAAAACGAATTTCCCTAAAACGTTTTTATTAATATCTCCATCAACATTTAATAAACCTTTAACCTTTTTTGAAAATGAATTTACAATTTGAGCATTAACTTTTTTTTTCCTAAAAAGCTTATTTATTTCCTTGTCTGATTCAAAAACCTGAAACCCTTCTTTTCTTAAGAGGCTGCAAACTGTTGTTTTACCAGTACCAATTTTTCCGGTAATTGCAACATTAATTGGTTGTTTCACATATCCTTTTTGCTTCATTAATATCTTGCTTTGTTAAATTTATACCAAACCATAATTTAAAAGCTTCAGCGGCTTGAAAGATTAGCATGCCTAATCCATTTTGAGTTAAAAATCCCTTTTCTTCAAAATTTTTCATTGTCCTGGTTTTCGTTGGGTTGTAAATAATATCACTATAAATAGTCTTTTTTTCTAGATATTTCGTGTTTATATTGATTTGTTCATTTTCTTTCATTCCAATCGAGGTTGTGTTTATAATTAAATCGATTTCTCTACTTGGCTCAATTTTTTGCCACTCCATTTTATCAAGTTTTGTTTTGTTATTTCTGAAGTTTTCTATTAGTTGATGACACCTTATTTTTGTTCTATTCGAAACAATTATCTTTGATGCTTTTCTATTTATCAATTCTGATATGATTCCAAATGAGGCTCCACCTGAACCTAAAACTAATATGTTTTTGCCCTTTACTTCATAATTCATCTCTTGCCTTAAAGCTTCGCAGTATCCTATTCCGTCAGTGTTCTCTCCATATACGTTTTCATCCTTTAAGTACAGAGTGTTAACCGCTTTACTTTTTTTTGCATTTGAACTTAAGTTTTCTAATAAGTTATAAAAATCTTTTTTGTAGGGAATTGTTACATTAACACCAACAATTTTTTTAGTTTTTATTTGTTCAATTATCTTTTTTAGAGAGTCTTTACAAACCTCTTTTTTTTCATATACATGTGACTTTGAATATTTCTTAAGCCAATAGTTATGGATAATAGGTGACATTGAATGTTTAATCGGTTTTCCAATTACATAAATTTTCATAATTAATTACTTCTCAGTTTTTTTATAAAGTTTTTTAAGGGAAAGCCTATAATTGCCTCTTCACTTCCTTCTAATACTTCCAAAAAATTATACTTGTCGTTGTCTTCAATCTTATAGGAACCAACACAACTTAGAGCTGTCTTTTTGTTTTCATTTATATACGTTTCGATTGTTATTTCACTAATCTTTTTAAAATATAGTTGCGATATTGTCTCTTCTACTAAATATTCTTCTGCGTTTTTAAGAACGTATAAACAAGTGAAAAGCTGATGTTTTTTTCCTGTTAAATATGCAAGATTTTCTTTTGCCTCAACTAAGTTTTGGGCTTTACTTATTAACTTTCCATTACACTCTAAGACTTGATCACACCCTATTATATATTTGTCATTAGAACGACTACAAACTGATTCAGCCTTCTTTCTAGCAAGATGTTTTGCTAAATCTTTTGCCGTTAAGTGTGCCATTAAGCTTTTTTCTAGTTTTTCATTTACAAGATGTTTTTTTATTTCGAAGTTCTTAAAAAATTTCTTGAATAATTTTATTCTTGTCAAACTTGAAGAAGCAAG
>CACCPY010000031.1 GCA_902547955.1 uncultured Alphaproteobacteria bacterium
ATTTTAATGTTTGAAAGTATTGGAATTGTATTTCTTTTCTCCACTACACTTTGGAAATGTGCAAGACACTCCAAGAGTATTTTCTGCTTTATCGAAAATTCCATATCTAGGATTCCAACATCCTAATAAGTAACTGAACATCTTCATCAAAACTTACATCTTTATCTCTCAATTCCTCTACTTTTCTTACAGCATGAATCACGGTTGTATGATCTCTATTACCGAATCTTCTGCCTATTTCTGGTAAAGATCTGGAGGTTAAGTTTTTAGATAGATACATTGCAACTTGCCTCGGTCTAGCAACGGTCCTGGATCTTCTAGCAGAACTCATATCTGAAACTTTTATATTAAAGTGTTGAGAAACTTTTTTTTGGATCTCTTCAATATTAACTTTTCGTTGCGAAGATTTTAATAAATCTTTTAGTAAATCTTGAACCATGTCATGACTGATTTCTCTGCCAACCAAAGATGAAAAGGCCGAAAGCCTGTTTAAGGCACCTTCGAGTTCTCTTACATTAGTTGTAATCTTATGTGCTAAAAACTCTAATATGTTTGATGAAATTCTTGAGGATAATTTTTCCTCTTTAGCCTGGAGAATCCCAAGTCTCAACTCATATGTTAAAGGATGAATATCTGCAACGAGTCCCCATCCGAGCCTTGATCTCATTCTTTCTTCAATTCCCTCCAGATCCTGTGGAGATTTATCTGCAGAAATTATAAGCTGTTTTCTTTGATCAATCAAAGAATTAAAGGTGTGAAAAAACTCCTCTTGTGTTGAATCTTTACCAGAAATAAACTGTACATCATCGATCATTAAAACATCAACATTTCTAAACTGTTCCTTAAAGGCAACAGTATTTTTAAACCTAAGAGCTTTTATAAAGTGGTACATAAACTTTTCCGCAGACATATAAATTACTCGACGAAGCGGATTCCTTTTTTTTATTTCATGAGCAATAGCGTGCATAAGATGCGTCTTACCAAGACCGACACCACCATACAAGAAAAGAGGATTAAAGGGTACATCATCTGCTTCGGAAACTCTTCTTGCTGCTGCAAAAGCAAGTTCATTGGGTTTACCAACAATGAAGTTTGAAAATGTGAATCTACTATCTAGGTCAGAACTAATAGTTTTAAACACATCTTGTGGGTTAATTGTATCTAGATTGTTAAGTTCTTTTTTTTGTAAACTTGCAGATGAAATTTCATCTTTTTTAGTTACTACAATTTTTATGTCGTTTATTTTAAGATTTTGCACGTACCAATAACTTTTAATAATGTCTAAATACTGTTCAATTATTCTTGTCCTTATAAAGCTACTAGGTACACTTAATGTTACTTTCTGATCACTATAGTCCTCCAAGGTTAATAACTTAATCCAACTTGCAAATTGTGCATCGCCTATCTTCCGACGAATTTTACCCCTCACAGTGACCCATTGAGCTTGAATCTCTGACAAGTTATCTGAGTTTTTGGTCACCATTTCCTAACCCTGCTTCCATGGTAAACCTGAAAATTTCCATCCATTAATAGTACTCCTCTGACCTAGCTCATTATGATTACCTTCAAATCCCTCAGTACAATTATAACACTTATTAAAGCCTTGTGCTGTCAAAAATTCTGCTGCAGACCTCGAGCGAGCACCAGATCTACATAGAAAGATAATTTTTGTTGATTTATCGGTAATATTTTCTGATATCTCTTGAAGAAATCTTTGGTTTTTCTCCATCATCGGAAATGTTTGCCACTCAATAAAAAGGGGAAGCTTTTCTATTGACTCTAACTCAGGGACACCTACTAACGACCATTCTGCAGAGGATCTACAGTCAACAAGTTGACTGTTTTTATCCTCCTTAAGTAAAGTCCAAGCTTGTTCAGGGGTTAAATCCCCGGCATAATCTAAATCCATATAATTTCCTACAGCTTATTAGAGTAACTAATTAGAAAAATTGAATCAATAAAAACAAAAAAAAAATTACTTTACTAGCAATTTCAGTTTTTGAGACAATCTCGAGACAATTCTGGAAGCCGTATTTTTCTTATAAACACCCTTGGAGACTGCCTTAGATAGCTCAGATTCCAATGCTAAGAAACTTTTTCTTGAGTCATCTTTTTTTTTATTAGAAATTAAACTGTTTAAACTTTTAATTACACTTCTT
>CACCPY010000032.1 GCA_902547955.1 uncultured Alphaproteobacteria bacterium
AAACCTATATCTATCGCCAGACTTAAAGCTAGACCCATAGCAACTTTATCTATAGAAGCTCAGGAGATGCATGAGAAATTTGAAAAGATTTATAAAGAAAAAGAATATTAAATTATTTGTTGATTTGTAATTTTACAGTGATATATTAAATAGAACATTAATAGAACATTTATGGACAAACTTAAATCATTAGAAACTACTATTAGTCAAATTGAAAGAAGTTTTGGTAAAGGCTCCGTGATGAGACTAGGCGAAAGAGAAGTTGTTGAAATAGACGCTATTTCTTCAGGCTCGCTTAGCCTAGATGTTGCTCTAGGAATTGGGGGGTTACCAAAAGGTAGAATAGTTGAAATATATGGACCTGAAAGTTCTGGAAAAACTACATTAGCATTGCATGTAATTGCTGAAGCTCAAAAGAAAAATGGAACTTGTGCATTTATTGATGCTGAACATGCGCTCGATCCAGTATATGCCAAAAAATTAGGAGTCAATACTGACGATATGCTGATTTCACAACCAGACAATGGCGAGCAGGCTTTGGAAATTGCTGACACATTAGTTAATTCTAATGCAATTGATGTGTTAGTCATAGATTCTGTTGCAGCTCTTGTTCCCAGAGCAGAAATTGAAGGTGATATGGGAGATTCTCATATGGGATTACACGCAAGATTAATGAGTCAGGCATTAAGAAAATTAACTGGTTCAATTTCGAGGTCACAATCACTTGTAATTTTTATAAACCAGATAAGGCAAAAAATTGGGGTAATGTTTGGTAACCCTGAAACAACTACGGGAGGAAATGCACTCAAATTTTATGCTTCTGTGAGGATGGATATTAGAAGAATTGGAGCAATCAAAGACAGGGACGAAGTAATAGGAAATCAAACACGAGTGAAGATTGTAAAAAATAAATTAGCTCCTCCTTTTAAAACAGTAGAATTTGATATTATGTACGGTGAAGGCATTTCTAAAACAGGAGAAATTTTAGATCTTGCTAGTAAAGATGGTACCGTAGAAAAATCCGGTGCATGGTATTCTTATAATGGCGATAGAATTGGACAAGGTCGAGAAAACGCTAAAACTTTTCTAAAAGAGAACCCAGAAATTGCTAGTCAAATAGAAGATTCAATAAGAGCTTCAAGTCAAAAGGAATTTGTTGCTGAGGAAGAGAATCAAAACAGTGTTTTAGAGGAAACTCAAACCACTGAATAAACTATATTGATTAATTAGTACAAACTTCATTATAATTATTCTAAATTATTAAATTAGAATGCTTAAGTCAAAAGACATATCAAATGATATAAGAAGAAGTTTTACTAGTTTTTTTAAAAAAAATTCTCATGTAGAAATTCCTTCCTCATCATTAATTCCTGACGATGATCCTTCGTTACTTTTCACAAATTCTGGAATGGTACAATTTAAAAACTTCTTTACAGGAAAAATAAAACCCAATGACAAAAATATAGTCACAATTCAAAAGTGCATAAGGGCCGGTGGTAAACATAATGATCTTGAAAATGTTGGGTATACTCCAAGACATCATACTTTTTTTGAAATGTTAGGAAACTTTTCATTTGGTGGTTATTTTAAAGAAAAAGCAATTTCAATGGCTTGGGAGTATTTGACTAAGGAGTTAGGGATAGAGAAAAATAGACTTATTATTACAATTTTTAACGAAGATGATGAGTCAGAGAATCTCTGGAAAAAGGTTACCAGTTTTGATGCAAATAAAATTATAAGAATAAGCTCAAACGATAACTTTTGGTCTATGGGTGAAACCGGTCCATGTGGTCCTTGCAGTGAAATTTTTTTTGACAACGGTGATAAATACAAAGGCGGTTTGCCAGGAACTCCTGAACAAGATGGAGATAGGTATGTAGAAATATGGAACTTAGTTTTCATGCAATACGAAAAAATAGATGGAGAATTGCAAAAACTTAGAACAAAATGTGTTGATACAGGAATGGGGTTAGAACGAATTACTGCATTGATTTCCGGAACTGCTGACAATTATGATACTGATTTATTCCAGTTTCTTTTCAAAGAAATAGAAGAAAAATGCAAAATTAAACAAGAAAGTAAAAATCTAGTTTCATTTAAGATAATTTCCGACCATTTGAAATCTATTTGTATGTTGATGTCAGAAGGAA
>CACCPY010000033.1 GCA_902547955.1 uncultured Alphaproteobacteria bacterium
AAAAAAGAAAAAATTGTAAAAGGAATTAAGAAATTAGTTAAGTGGTTTAATGATCAGTGATTCCACCAGCCTTGTCGCTTTTCAACTTTTTCCTGTTTTTCAAGAAGTTTTATATTTTGATTTTTCGTTGAAATTTTGGTTGAAGATTTCAATGATTTGTTTACCCCCATTTTAATTTTTGTTTTATTATAATCTTTAGCTTTGGCTCTGTAGCTTTTTCTTTTTTCGACCTCATTTTTAATATTATGGATTTTCTCACTAATTGCTAATTCTTTTTCTTTGTCAGATTCTTTAAGAACTGGAGATTTTTTAATACTTTTTTCATTTTTTGTGTTTGAGCCTTTTTCTCTCAAAATTTGATTAATTGTTTCAATTTCAATATTAAAGTGACAGTTTTTAATTATTACTTCATTATCTTTACATATAATAAATTCTTGGTTGCTGAGTTTATCAAAAACTCTCATTTTTAAAAGTTTCCCATTCGCTTTTTGTTCATTTCTGATCTCATTAAGCTTTTCGTTTAATGCACTATTACATAATAAAAAAATTTCATCTTTTGGTCGATCAAATTTAATTTCTGAAAATGTTCTTAAAATTTGATTAATTAAAAACTCACTTGATAGAACACTTCCATAACCGTTACAGTGACTACATTTGACTGATATTTTTTGATCTTCAGTTACTTTTAATCTTTGTCTTGATAGCTCTAATAGACCAAAATTACTAATTTTTCCTATTTGTATCCTAGCTCTATCATCTTTAATACAATCTTTAAGTTTTTTTTCTACTTTGAAATTATGATTCCTATCTAACATATCAATAAAATCTATTACAATTAGTCCAGCAAGATCCCTAATTCTTAGCTGTCTACTAATTTCCTCTGCCGCCTCTAAATTAGTTTTGAAGGCAGTATCCTCAATATTTCTTTGTTTAGTAAATTTACCAGAGTTTATATCTATGGCTACCAATGCTTCCGTTTGGTTTATGACGAGGTAACCCCCAGACCGCAAATTAACGACTGGATTGTTGATATCTATAATTTTCTTTTCAATTCCAAACTTAAAAAATAATGGTTTTTTATCTTTGAACTCTTTTAAAAATTTCAAGGATTGTGGCATGTACTGTTTTACAATTTCTTTGCACTTCAGATATGTTCTTTTATTATTGATTAAAACTTCATCGTAAGTTGAATCAAAATAATCTCTTAGGCATCTTTTTATTAAATTATCTTCCTCATGAATCAAACATGGTGCGTTAGATTTAATTGTTTTTGTTGTGATTTCTTTCCAAAGTTTAATTAAAGAACTATAGTCTCTTTTTATATCTTTCAACCCCATCGTTTGACCAGCAGTTCTTATTATCACTCCCATACCTTTATTGATACTAAGTTTGCCAACAATTTCTTTAAGTTTTTTTCTAAGTTTAAAATCAATAATTTTCCTTGATATTCCCCCACCTTTATTAGTATTAGGCATCAATACACAATATTTTCCAGCTAATGATAATCGTGTTGTTACAGCTGCACCTTTATTACCTCTTTCCTCCTTTACAACTTGAATCAATATAACTTGATTACTTTTAATAACTTCCTGAATACTGTATTTTCTATGAAAAATTATATTTTTATTTTTATTATGATTTTTAAAATTTTTTCTTTTTTTTATTTTTGAAGTAGAAAAATCATCTAGTGGTTTGTAATTAAAAAAATCAAATACTTTAGACAAAAATCCTTTTTGAACATCTAAACTTTTCTTTTTACTTGAACTGTCTGTTTCTAGAAAATTGTTATCATCATATAACTCTTCGTCATCATTTAGGTTGATTTGCTTTGATTCCTCCAATTCTTGTTCCAAAAGTTTTTTTTTATCAGCTGTCGGTATTTTAAAATAATCTGGATGAATTTCATTGTAAGCTAAAAAACCGTGTTTATTTCCTCCATAATCTACAAAAGCTGCCTGTAACGAAGGTTCAACTCTAATAATTTTTGCAAGGTAGATATTTCCTTTAGTTCTGTCATTTTTTACTCTTTCCGCTTCATAGTCAATTAATCCTTCCCCTTCAACAATTGCAACTCTTACTTCATCATTTTTTTCTGCATCTATTAATATTTTTTTCATCTTTTCTTACCCTT